>JBDNHI010000015.1:0-10841 GCA_041694635.1 Gemmataceae bacterium
AGAAATGTCTCCAACGCTTAGCGTTGGGACAGTCTGGATAGGTGCCCCGACTTAGAGGGGATTAAAACTTTTCTTTGTCAGAGTCCTCTTTATCAAGTGATGCGCAGTCTGGATAGGTGCCCCGACTTAGAGGGGATTAAAACCGTATCTATTTCATAAACTTCATAGGGCTGAAGTTCATGTCTGGATAGGTGCCCCGACTTAGAGGGGATTAAAACGGGCTATCTTAAACACCAGGAGGTCTTCAACCTCCTGTCTGGATAGGTGCCCCGACTTAGAGGGGATTAAAACTGGCGTGGGCAACCAAATGCCGTTTCGGTTATTCATTCTTGTTTTAAGTTGAACTTTTTAAGCATTTAATAATTATTTTTACAATTAATTAACTTAGGAAACGAATCACTACTAGAAACCTTCCCAACCTGGGGGGGTAAAATTAAAATAGCTATTAAACCTGTAGTAATAAAGGCAGTTGTTTTTTATTAGTTAAATTTTTTCAGGGGAAAAGTTTTGAATTAGCCCAATCACCCTGTTTGAAAATTTATTATTAATAAATCATCTGTTTTTTTGAATCAGTAATGCGAAGTACGGCTTATTTTGATGCAGGGCAGAACATTAAGGCTCGCAAAAAGAATAGAGCTTAAAGCTGAAGGAAGACTTTAGGCAAAAGGAATCATTCTAAAAATTGTAGTTATATGGTAACGAGTACAATAGAAAGTTGTTGGAGGTCTAATGCTACTTCATCCCGTTGAACATGGTAAGCAACCAGAGAATGGATTGCTTGCGGTATGTGCTTTAAAGAAATCCTTTAAAGGTAATTCTTACTGGGCCAACCTAAATGAAACTTGCAGGCTCTTTCTTTTTCCTAAATCTGAATGGGCGGATCTAGCTATTCTTAATATAGGCACCGGCAAATTTACAACCTTGTGCAAGCTAAAGGAAAATAAGGAAGGATGGCAAGGAGTGTTTGGCTGGCTTTATTATCAAATAAAGTCTACGGGTATTACAAAGGGGCCACCTTATGTTTTGTATTATTCCAAAAATTATAAGTCTGGATAGTTGCCCCGACTTATAGGAATTGGAAAAGAAGTACTACAGAACGAAGCCGTTAAGTTTTTTTCAATAGTTGATAAGTGCAAATCTAAAAGAAACATAAAAAATGCAATTTATTCGGGTTCTTCCGAATAACTATTAGACAGGGTTAGTTAACTGGTATAAAGTTATTTGAGGTCTTAGTTAAATTTAAATAAAGTTTTAACATCATTAGTTAATTGTAAACAAACTAAGATGTCTATAAAAGGAGATGTGAAATGATTTTTTTAATGCTTTGCTTTGGATTTCAAGAAATCGAAATAGTAGAACTTACAATTAATGTGAGGTCAGCAAATGTTTTAGCAACAGGAAAGAAAACTAACTTTGGATCTTCCGTTGTGATTGTATTGAATGAAACTATGAATGGGATACAAGAAAAGAACAATGTATTTATTACGCAGGATGATTTAGGAAAGATCGCACCTATTGGTTGTACCATTAAAGTAAAAGGGGAAAAGGTTTCTGTAATGACTGCTGAAGGAATAGAAAGAACAGGAGTAGTAGTAAAAAAGTTAGATCAAATTAAGGTGGTAGGGTTTGCACCTATTCTAATTCCAAACGAAGAAAAAAAGCGAGTCTCTCAAACGAGAAAAAGTATTCCAATCGCACCCAAACTAAAAACTGGTGTTGAATTTAAATAAGAAAAAACAATCGTAACTATAAAACAGGATGACTTTATAGGTCAATAATTACATATAAGAAAATTTAGCAAAGAAGAATTTGATAAGGTCGTTAAGATACTTAGGCAAGAGATTGAAAACTGCATTTAGAAGATTAATAGCTATGGATTAAATAGTTTAATTGCAGAAATAATAAATGAAATAAAACAGGAAAGAGAAGAAAATGAAAGACATAGTTAATGGAGTATCTGTTTTTATAACTTTTATAGTAGGAACGATTATTACTTTAATAGCATTTTATTTATGTTACTGGCTTTTTATGAGGTGGCTTTATCCACTTGCTTGGTTTATTTGGAAAATAACTATAGGACTTGCTTTTGGTGTTAGTTAGAAGGGTGGTTAATAATTATGAATCATAGCGACCCTAGTTTCTTTTTCAAAATCAATGTAACCCCGGGCTGATTTTATCGATAACAAAGGATTGACTATTATCATAATGTCCAAAAATCCTATAGGCACCTTGGTTAGAAGTAAGATCCATTTCATGGGTGGAAGGCGGGAAAGGATTACCTTTTAATTGTTTAAAATCCAAGCTTCTAGTATGTTTTTGGGTTTTAAGATAATAGTAAAGAGTATCCATTTTTTGATTAAAAGCGAAATTAAACTGGGGTAACTTTTGGAGGTCTCTTGTTGCGTTATCTGAAAGTTTAATTGGTTCTAAAGGGCAATAAATTTTTGTAGCATAATAAAGTTTTTTAAATCTTTCCCAACCAAGTTGCCCCCAAGGTGAGAGTTCTACCTCATCACCTATTTCAAAGAATAAAGTTTCTGCAATGTTAGCAACCGCTGCTTTATTTAATGTCAACCCGTTACTTAGCATTCTAAATGTAGAAAGGTTTTGTTTGATTGCATCGACCACAGAGGAATCGAGTTCGAGTGGAAGGCGTGGAATACGCAGAAGTTCATTATTATTTTCAAAGATATAAAGCAATTCGTCTGCATAAAGCATGCCGAGAGTTTGCATATAACCTTGAAGAGATTTGAACCCGCCGCTCAGATTGAATATGATTTTGTAGCCTGAAGCGCGATAGCCTGGCAAAGTTTGTGAACACCAGTGAATCAAAAACGAAATACCATGTTTAAAATCAACAAGTGATTTGGTATTGAGGTCTTCAATAAGAAGTAAATTTGAATTACAATTTTTTTCCTGAAGCCAAGATTGTAAGAGTTCAACAGTTTTTTTGCCTTGATAGGTATCGGTGTGCATCAAAAAATGAAGGTCTGAGGAATTACTACTAAATTGGGAGTTATAAAAGGTAATAATGCCATTAAGTTCAGCGCAGGCAGATTTCGATTTAACAAGGTCTTGGGCTAAAGTTGGTATATTCTTTTTGTTTATGATGTCATCAATGAATGTTTTTTCGGTGGTAGAAAATTCAGATTCATGATGATTTGCAAGTTTAGTAAGTTTGCTTCGATCCTCGAGACTGAGGTTGTTGGATAGAATACTTGTGCCACAAGTTGTAATGAATAAATATTTTTGCATTAATAGGGCATAAGTAAAATGTTTTCGAGTTTGTTAAAGTTCACCCAATATTTTTTTAATAAAGTCAGTTCGCTCAGGCTTGCTATCTTTTCCGGTCCATTTTTTAGCTGCTTGCAATCCTTTTTTAATTTCTTCAGCAACTGACTTTCGGTCTTCCTCAGATTTAAAGATGGAATCCGCAGATCTTTTTTCTAATTCCTTATAAAGTAAGAGGTATGGTTGACTAGTTGCTGTTTGTCTATCTTTATGGGTATTCAAGAACTCCTTCATAGATCTTTGCAACGGGGACATAGCTTCTAATTCGGCTAGGGCTTTTAATTCTTGTGCTTTTTTGATTTCATCTTTTCCCTCTTGTTCCTTAGAATTTAAATATTTTTCTTCATCAAACAAACCATAGCCACTGGAGGTTTTGCCACCCACCCCTTGGATTGTTAAAGCTTCGACAAGAAGTTTCCAAGCTAGATCCATCCATTTTTTTATTTCATTCTTTTCATTTTCGTTTGTGGGGAATTGCCCCTGCCAAGAGATGCAAAAGTGAAAAGACCCGCTAAAAGATAAAAATGAAACGGGGATTGGGCTATCGTAATCGGCAGGAGCAACCTCCCCTTTTTCTTGCCATTTTGTGTGATGGGGGGTCATTATATCGTTGTGAAAAGGCGTATTTGGCACGGGTACCCACCAAGCGTCTTCAAACCCTATGGCACCTGCCTGGGTGGTGTCGCCAAAAAGGAATTGGTGATATTGCCCAGACTGTTTTTCTTTGTTTGCATCAATAATAGATTTAAAATCTGGGTTATTTTGCCCCCATACTTTGCTGCAATAATGGGCGCAAATTCCTTTTAGGGAAGAGCCTGGAATATAGGGATAACCCAAATGATGATGAAGATGGATGCCAGTTTCTAAAACACTGGCTTTACCTAAACCTAAAACCATTCTTCCTACGGTTTCTAAAGTACCTGATTTTTTATTGTCGGTGGGAAGATTTTTTTTCCATCGTTCGAAGGAAAGCTTATATAAATTGGTTAGATCGTTTGTTTTGGAGCATTCGACCATAGCCTTAAAATGTTGGGTTTTAGCTTCGCCATCTTTTTGTTCATTTTCATTTCCTGGGTAATAGCGATCCAAAAGAAGCCCAGGGTGTTGGCAACTTTTTAGATTTCCCATTAAAGGATTAAGTGCATCTCGTAGCATTGAGCTTTCCTTTCACAACAGGCCGGGCAATAAAAATATTAGCTTTTAGTTTTTTCAGATTCTAATGCTTCAGCATAACGCTTAAGCCAGATTGCAGCTTCTAAGGTTCGCCTAGAAAGCAGCAGGTATTTACTTTGGTCTGCTGATCGGGCAAGGTCTACAACATCTTGGCTAGCAAATTCGAATTTTCCTGCTTTCAGTACATCCTTAAGGTCTGATAAATAATTGCCATGAGGACTATTATCTTTAGTTTTTGCCTTTGCCTTGGCAAAAGAAACAGCTTGAACCAGACCGCAAGAATGAATTAACGAAGGAAAACTTCGAGCGAAGCTTAGGTAATTTTCAAACTCATTACTACTACGAATTTTTGCTTTATTAAATGCTTCTTGAGCCATTAACTGTTGAATATTCACTGTAAATCAAACTCCTTAAAATATTACATGGCGGTGAAAACACAACGAACTCTGCCCCGACCAACCGATGCTTTTCCACCCATTTGCAAAGTTTTTTCGCCAGTTGCAAAATGCTTTAATAATCTTTCTTGCTCGTTTGTATCACAATCCCTTGAATCACATTCGATTGAAGAAGTAAGAATTGTCGCAACTGGCAATGATTCTTCCGTCCATAAGGCGCCATCAATCGCGATTCCAGTAATTTCATCAATGCTATTTCGTGTAATCACTTCTGTTCCCGTTAGGCAGAAATGGTTAAACAATTCTTCAGGCAAAATTGCAAAGCGTTGTTTAAAGATACCTTGCCAAGTTTCATCGCCTGGAAAAAGTCGTTCGGCAATCCACTTAGCAAGTTCGGTCGTTTCATTAGAAGGTTGAAGGCTTAAGTCAAACTCTTCCAAGACAGCCTTGTTAGCACCTTGGCCTAGGGATGTCCCAAGGAATGGGTCGTTGCAAACCCCAACCTTATCATTGGGAATTGGAAGGGGAAGTTTTAATGTACACCCAGATTCACGGGTAAATTGTTGCAGCACTAAAATTGAAGTGCACCAAGCAAAGGTTCCTTTAAAACTTCTGATAGGTAAACAAAAAATTCTTGCATCATTAAAAAAGAGGGCACCAGCTTGGGAAAAGGTATCGGTATCGGTGGGGGCTTTACCAAAAGCTTTTTCCTTATCAGCATTGCCTTTTCTACCTTCCTTTCCTGCCTGAAAAGAATCAGCAACCACGCCTTTAATAGAAGACCCTGGAATCATAGGCCAATTTGTTACCTTTTCCCTTTGCAGGGGAAGATCGATATACCCAAGCCCTCTACCAGTTCCAATGTGTGTAGAACTTAAAGTCTCTAACCAAAAAAATCTTTTCGACATTATCAATTCCCCTTTTAAATACAAATTTTACCAAATACCCCATAAGGAAAGTCCAAATCCATCGCGTTGGTCTTGTTCTTCATCTGCAACAGATTTAAGCCAATGATTTGTTAAATCAGCGGGGTTGCCTGTGATACATTCAAAAAAGTAAACAGAACCTGCAGGCACCATACGCCTAGTTGGCTTAGGGCCATAAGGTTTCGCAAGGGACCATCCCGAAACAGCTTTCCAACGAGCTATGCTTGCTCCAACTAATTTTAAGGTAACGCCCGAACCTGGGGGATTACCTTGCAGAAAACCGTCTTTCAGGGTTAACCAAGCAGGTTTCCACCCATCTTTAAATATGCTAGGTGTTGCTAATATCAAGCGAACATTCTTTGGATTTTTAGTTAGTGCATCTGACACTTTTTTAGGACATTCCCAAAGCTTTGATTGTTGATTAGCTTCTCTCCAATGAACTAGCCTTCGTTCACCCCCAAGAGGATGTTTTTGATCTAAGTTATTGCAATGATTATGTAGATCGCCTTCGGCTTCAACTCGGATTGGATAAGATACCTGAGTGTGTTTGCGTTCTATTCCATAGGAGGGTAAAGCTTCTAAGGATAAAGAGGTTGTTGTAAATACCATGCCATCTTCTGCGGTTCCCGAAGTCTCTTCAACTTCTAGGTGGGTTCTTTGGTCTTCCTCAGGTTTACGAAGAAAGGTTTCATTAAGTGCAACTTCTTCATTGATTAACCAGTTTTCAAAAGCATCTGCGGGCCACCATTCAGGAACTGCTGCAGGCTTAAAATCAGCTTTTGATTGTTCGCTGGTGAGCATAACGGGCAGTAGATTGCCAGGAGGTAAATCACACCCCTGATCTGGGTGACAAGTTTGAGGCTTAGTCTGGAGTAGAATAGGGTCCTCTTTTTTAAGGTCCTTGTTATTTTGGTTTGGTTTAGCGATGCAGTCTTCAGGTTTGGGAAAATACAGTTTGTTTTCTGCCATCGGAAAAAAACCATGGACAGAAACCTTTTTTAACCGATCGGGTAAATCACCTGAAAAGGTAGAATCAATTTTTTTGCCTAACAAGGTTCTGAAAGACCCTGCCAGTACGGAGGGCACCAACCAGGTGGTAGCACGCATTTTTCCGCCTGAATCAAATGGTCTGCCATCGCGAGCGACTATTGGATCTCGGCATTGGATTTCAAAATATTTCATATTAGTGCTGGCCTTCTGTTTTCTTTTTCACTTGTGATTGCCTTTTACCCTCTGCAATTTGTCGGGCAACAAGAATTCGTTCTGCTAAATTTTGAATTTCCCTACTATTTTTTAGTTTAAAAATAATGCTCCTGAAATTTGAATTTTTAGCAGCACTGCCTTCTTTTTTATTAAGAACTCGAGTGGTATCTTTTTGAATAGCTTCTTCAGTTGTTGATGCTTTGTCTGGCCATTTTTCATAATGTCTAGCAAGAACAATAAGCTCGTTAGCGAATTTGCTAGATAATTCTTTTTTGTTAATAAAACCTGATAGTTCAATCAAGGAATTGTAAAGACTATCCCAATTGCCCCTAACCTTTACAGGGCCGCCGCCTCGTTTATGAATATGTACTGCTAGGCCATTTCTATCTGTGCCTTCGCCTTCTTGTCTATCTGTGCCTTCGCCTTCCTGTGCGGTTTTTGCATGTTTTTCAGCATCGCGGGCATAATTTAATAAATCTTCAAGGTCTTCAATACTATGCCCAATTGCTATACCAACAGATAAGGTTGGAACACTAATATCCCCGGGTAAATTCTTCTTTAATTCGGTATTAAATCGCTCAGATAATTCTTTAGCGCATTCCAAGCAATGGTCTACTGGAAGAATGGCAAGTACATCATCGCCGCCAGAATAAATTAGCGTGCCTTGGCTTTTTTCTACTATGTTCTTGGCCCCCATTGCAAAAGCATTGAGGTTTTCTGAAATTTCTTGATGGCCTTTGAGGGTTTTAATTTTTGATAAAACTTCCCCCATTTTGTCCCCATCCGCTATAAGAATCGCAACATAAGGGCTAGGTTCCTTAAACTTTTTGGAAAGCTTTTCAAAGGCATCTTTAAGGGGGTCTAAGATTGATTGGTCGTCGTTGTCATCAATTAAATCTTTGTGCCTTCCGGGATACAAAGCAGAACCTTCCAAGGGAAATAAACTGTATCTTTCAAAATCTTTGCCAGTTAATTTGGGAAGATCAATTTCACCAGCCTTTTTTAACTCTTCGCAGGTGGTTATAAATTCTTGTAAAAGATGGGGGCTATCGCAATGAATTTTCCTTATCCATGCATCTGCTGCGATACGCGAAACAGAAGGAAAAACTTGCGTACTGCCTTCCCAAGCGCGTTTAATAACGCCAACGCAGTCCAATTGCTCCCCTTTTTTAGCTCGAAGGATTCTCTTCGCTTTTATGGACCAGCCTTTTCTTTTATTGTCGTTTTGTAAAACGGAATCTCGTTGGCCATCTAAAGAAGATTTTGGTATGCCGGTAAATGCCTTGCAAGAATCAAAATTTCTTAGTGCTTTTCTTCCTGCCATTAATCGCATCAGGGAATCCCTAGCGTTTTGATAGGCAGAACGGCCACTTTTATCTTGATCATCAATTTTAACCCAAGCACCATAAAGTTCTAAAACAGAATCTACTTGGCTATCCCAAATATCTTTCCGAATAACTTGATTAGGTTCAAATTGTTCAAATACTGTTTTTGCTAGGGTGGTCCAAAACTTTTTAGTAGCCTCTTTTGCTTTTTCTAAAGCAGCCTGTGGGTCGCCATCTACTTGTGCAAGAATTATATTTGCTATTAGATCTTTAGAATTATATTCAAGTTCACAATTAGGTGAGGGAAAAACAAGTATGGCTCCAGAATCTTTTATAGATTTTGCTGCTGCTTTGCTAAGTTCTGAAAGCAATTTAGAACCTGCAAATAAATCTTTTGTCCGCCTAGCGGCGGCAATAAATTCTTGAATTGGGCCAATTGATAATGCGATGAGCGATGGCATTCTTAGAAATCCTAGGGTGAATTATTCTGCTATAAAACCTTCATACTTTGCATATGCGAAAAATGCATCTAACACAGAATCAAATCCATTTAAAGGCGATGGATTAATATTCATGAATTCATTACTTCTGATAGGCTGACTGTCAGAGTTCTGGACCTGTCTTTTGTCAAGTATTAAACTGCATTTTTTTACTCGTACACCATTTAATAAAATAATTGCTGATACAGCTTTTTCTTTGGAAACTGCAATTGGCTTAAGTATTAATGGGCTGGCAAATCTTTCCAAAGGTTCAGAAATCCCTGGAATCAAGGGCATAAGGGTTGATTCTCTAGGGTCTCCTTCTCGTTCGCTTCCTTTAAACTGGAAGATAATTGGTAATCCAAATTCAGCTCTAGGAAAACCATTAGGTTTGTTTTTATCTGGTTCATGGCCTGGTGCATGACGCTTAGTAAGCCTTCTTATAGTGTCAGCTTCAGGAAATCTTGACCTACCAGGCCGATTATGCTGCCTGCCTTCATTACGGCCAACATGAGGTGTTTGCCTAAAATCGCGCATAATTTTTATTGATTGATTCCACGCTTGAATTGGACTAAGTGATTCTTCTTTAAAGAAGAATTTTTTTGGTAATGTCGGCCAATCAAGTTGCTTATCGGATCCATTTTGATTTAACCAGGCTGAAGCCTCTTGAAGATTTTTGAAACTTTGTTCCTCTGCAAATAAACTGCCGCAACCTCGCCTAGTCCTTGAACCTAATCCCCCAAAATTTATCCAAGCCTTCACAGCATTTTGCAGATGTTTCCAATCCTCATTGCTAATATCTGTGCCTAATGCATTTAAACTTAAATTAAATGTATAACCAGGCCTAATTCCTTTTGCTTCAGGTGTTTGATTATTACTCGCAAAGGGAAATAAAGCATACTTTAAAGCGTCGCCTTGACCAATAATAGTTGAATAGCTTGCTTCATTGGGTGAACTTGATTGATTGACTTTAATACTTATTTTGCTTTTAAACTTAGTAGAACCCCATATCTTTTCATGTGCTTTAAAAAGATCCTTTGAATTGATGTAATGAGCCCCAGCAGTTGCTCGCCACCAAAACTGTAATTGACCCCTGATGCTAGTTTCTCTTATCGGTTGGGTTTTATCAATTTCTCTAGCAACAGTCCCGCCCCCAAACATTGGTGTTACAAGATAAATGGTTAATTCTAATTTTTTAAATTCGGTATGTAAATTAGCTGAAAGGTCTGGACATTTTAGAATGGGCATTCTTTTCTCCAAGATAAAATCTATTTCTCAAATAGACTCTATTCAAAATTTTTATTTATGCAAATGGAAACTTAATGGATTTACAAGAATTCCTGTTTTTTTGATATTTTTAAAATTATGATATTTAATTGTTTGGTAATTAGACTGTGAGTTTTTTTATATTTTGCTCAAATAATTTGATCTCACAATTGGGTTTGAAGTTACAACTTGGTAGAAATTCTCCTCTTGGAGTATTCAATAACTCAATGACTAACTGCCAATGGCAATTAGAAGAAAAGCCATTACAGATAATGTCGGCGCGTTATTTAATGACCTAGCTTTAAGAGCCCTAACTTTTTATTCCCAATTATAACTATTGCGCCTATTTATATATAATATTTGTGCATGTTCAACCTTTATCCTTCCTGAATACTACTTAAACATACTGTGGACTTTTTTGGTGGCAGGCCACTCAGCGTTTGCACTTTCTCTGATATTAACAAACCTTGGCCCCTTTGTGTTGAAGATGAAAATGGTAAGGTGCATGCTATTGAAATTCTCCCTGGTGATGGAGCGCTTATCTTGGGTACCAAATATAATCACTGGCGCGACAAATTGGTTATTGGCGAACACCAGAAAGTGATTCAATCATTCTATCATTGGAAGTTCGCATAAATAAAACGTGTCCGTTCGGTGAAGTACAGGTGGCAAAAAGCGAATTGAATCAGGTTTTTAGATTACCTGCTTGGCAAAAGCATGTGAAGTTGATCTGCAGGAGTGGTGGGTAACTTGATCAGCGTATCTCGCAGATAAGTCCAAGGA
>JBDNHI010000016.1:0-161377 GCA_041694635.1 Gemmataceae bacterium
AAATTTTCTTTAAGGTTTGGGACAACGCCCATAGAGCCAATGCCCTGAATATTCGAATGCCCCCTGATGGGAAGAAGGCCAGCTGAAGGTTTGCCCACCATAGCTCGCAGGAGTGCGAGGTTTACAATAGCGCGAACATTATTTGTACCTTGGAGATGATGGGTGATGCCCATAGTCCAAGCGAAGACGACATTTTTAGCTTGGGCGTATTCTAGTGCGACTTGCTGGATTTGAGCTTTATCAATGCCGGATTTTTGCTCAATCTCTTCCCAAGAGAGTTCCTCGACAAGGGTTTTAAATTCTTGCAAACCCTCGGTAGAAGTCTCAAGGAAAGCGGCTTCAAACTGATTTTGTTCTAGGATTAATTTTGCTATGCCATAGAGGAGTGCCATATCGCCGCCGATATGGGGCTGGAGGTAGGTACTGGCAATGCTAGAGCCAAAGAGAAGACTAAAAACATCACTAGGAACGCTAAAATTGACCAAGCCGATTTCTTTGACTGGATTGATAACAATGACTTTGCCCCCCCGCCTACGAATTTGCATTAGGGTACGCATAAGCCTAGGGTGATTTGAAGCGGGGTTGCCCCCTATAAGAAAAAGAAGATCGGTTTTATCTAAATCTTCTAGGGCCAGCGTTGCGGTACCTGTTCCGAGGGATGCAGTTAAGCCAGAACCGCTGGCTTGATGGCAATAGAAGGAGCAGTTGTTGACATAGTTCGTGCCATAAAGCCGAGAGAATAACTGAAGAAGAAAACCAGCTTCGTTGGAAGACCTGCCTGAAGCATAGAAAAAGTGACGGTTGGGCAAATTATCTTTCATTTGCTTGACGATACGATTGAAGGCGAAGTCCCAATCGACGACTTTAAAGTGGGAGTCGCCTGGGCCAGCGTAAACAGGGTGAATCAATCTGCCACACCATTCGAGTTCTCTAGAAGAAAGAGTTTGCAGATCTTTGATAGAGTATTTGGTGAAGAATTCGGGTTTGATACCTTGCTGCATATCAGCAACCATAGCTTGGAAAGATTTTTTACAAACTTCGGGCCAATGGCCAGTTTCGTTGCGCATACCGCCAGCTTGTCCGCCCATACCAAGGGCGCAGGTTTTGCAGGCGTTTTTGGTGGTCATAGCTTTCCAAAGACGCAACCAACCAACTTTATTTGCCATGCGAAGGCTATAGAAGATAGCTCGCCAACCGCCTGCACTTTTAGGCAAATTCAACATAATTAATCCTAATCTTAGTAAAACAAGAACAACGGTATTTTGCATAAAGCTGCATTAAATAACAAGAGTTATAGGGTAATAAATCTTATAGGACTTACGCGGCGCGTTCGCTGGGGCTTCTTCTCTGTGTGTGTATTTAAAAAATAAACAGTCCCAGCGAACGCAGTCGCTGGGCAGTGGGGCTTCTTCCCTTAACTATCACTGAAATTGCGTCAGTTTTATCAACCCCACCGCGGCGTTCGCTGGGCTTTGGGGCTTCTTCCCTTACTATACACTGAAATTGCGTCAATTTAATTATGAAGTTACGGCCTAACATGCGCAAGCAAAAGGTTGTTTTGTACCTAGAAAAGGGTCCGAAACCGGATTTATGGGTTGCTTTAAAGAGAGATTAGTTGAAAACATTTCAAAAAAATGATATTTTCTTAGCTTCCTAGCTGTTTCTGGACGAATTATAATTAGATTAGCTAATTGACATACCCACCTAAATTGGTTTGGAGCTTACAATGAATCCCTCAGAATTTAAACACTGTATCGGGCCACAATCTCGAAGACAATTCATCAAAATTGGTACCGCTGGGTTAGGGGGCTTGGTTCTTAACAACCTTCAAACCGTTCGTGCTGCTGAAAAAAACTTGGGAAAACAATCTCACGATACACAAGTTATTTTCATTTGGCTTCCAGGCGGCCCACCGCACATGGAAACCTACGACATGAAGCCAGATGCCCCTGTAGAATATAAGGGGGATTTCAAGCCGGTTAAGTCTACCGTACCGGGCATAGATGTATGCGAGTTACTACCTTTGCACGCACAAACTGCTAAACGATTCAGCCTGATTCGATCAATCGCTCATAATTTTTCAGATCATGGGGGTGGGCATAAAAAATTCCTCACCGGCCGTGACCCGATGTCGCCCGTTGGTTTTGTCAACGATTACCCGATGGTAGGCTCGATGTTCGCCAAGGTGAAAGAAAACTCTGTCAACTCGATGCCTAACTACATCGCTGGTATGGATGGCGGCAGACAGGGAATTGATACCTTCAGTTTTGGATCGGCATACCTTGAGCGGAGTTCCCACCCTTTTATGGTTCCAGGCGACCCTTGTGCTGCTAATTTCAAAATCAATAACCTCGGTATTGAAGAAAAGAAGTTGGCAGTAGTCAAAGAACGCATGGAGTTACTAAATAATCTGGATGGCAAAAATGCCTCCCGTGATATGAAGGCGATTCGTGCCCGAGCTATGCAACTGCTTTCTGATGAAACGACCCAAATTGCTTTTGACCTAAACCGCGAACCAGATGCCATAAGGCAGAAATATGGCATGCATACCTACGGGCAACGCTGCTTACTTGCACGACGACTTGTGGAGGCGGGGTCTAGCTTTGTTACCATGGTGCTAGAAAGTCCAAATATGCCTGGGAAGCAATGGCCCAAGGGAGTTACCTATAACTGGGATTCTCACGCTGTTAATGCCCATATTTTTGATGACTCGCGCTGGCGGCTACCTATGTATGATCAGGCTATCTCATCCCTGATTAATGATCTTTACGACCGCGGCTTAGATAAAAAAGTGCTTCTTATTGTTACAGGGGAATTCGGTAGGACTCCTCGAATCAGTTACTCAAACGGCACACAAACCGGCGTTCGACAACCTGGCCGAGACCATTGGCCACAGGCTATGTCAGTGCTTGTTTCCGGCGGGGGCTTAAAGATGGGCCAAGTTGTTGGCTCTACAAACCAAAAAGGGGAACATCCAAAAGATAGGCCTCTTTCCCCTAATGACCTTTGGGCAACTATGTTCAATCACTTGGGTGTTGATTACAAGAACATTGCGTTTAACGATCATCAAGGTAGACCAATGCCAATGTTGACGGGTGGCGAACCCATTACTGAGCTACTCTAAGTTGGGAATGATCAAAGAAAAAGCCAGTCCTATACAGGGCTGGCTTTAAGCTTTTGTACTTTGATACCCGGAAATAACTTAAAACAATTCGTGAATAGGTTCGGGGTCATCAAGGACTTGAACGGGCCTACCGCTTGGGTCGAGCAATTGAAGCCTAGGGTCGATGCCAAGCACTTGATAAATGGTGGCGTGAATATTGCTGGGTGTTACGGGTCGAGTGTTAGGTCGGGTGCCAAGTTTATCGGTAGAGCCAATAATTCTGCCACCTTTAATACCGCCACCGCCCATAAGGCAGAACATAGAATTGCCCCAGTGATCACGACCAGGGGTACCCTTACTACCAGCTGGGCCGCCATTACCGCCATCATTCATTTTAGGAGTACGGCCAAATTCACCACAGAGGATTACAAGCGTGGAATCTAGTAAACCTCGTTCGTCTAAATCTACAAACAAAGTGCTTACAAGGGCATCAACCTTAGGGAGATAAGTTTCGTAGCCCGCTTTTAAGTCCCAATGATGATCCCAGCCGCCTAGGTGAACGGTAACAAAGGTAGAACCCGCTTCTACTAGTCTTCTAGCGAGCAAAGTGCTTTGGCCGTACGAATTTCTTCCATAACGATCGCGAAGTTTTGGATCTTCACGAGAGATATCAAAGGCTTGGCGCGCAGAGTCGCCACTAACGAATTCAAAAGCTTGCTTGTTAAAGCGATCCATAGCATCTAGAGTTTTGGAGGTTTCCAAAGTCTTGTTCATGGCATCAAAGCTTGAACTTAAAGACTTGCGATCTTCGAGGCGATCGATGGAAAGGCCCGAAGCGAGGTGAAGGTTTTTCACTTGGAAATTTGCAGCATTAGGGTCGCCACCGGTGGCAAATGGATCGTTCTGAACGCCAAGCATATGGCCACCGAAATACCCGGGGTTTAAGCCAATACTAGCGGCATAAGGCAGGCCAACATAGCCAGGCAGGCCAGCTTTCCTTGCGCCTAATTCTCGATTTACAATCGCACCTATCCCAGGGAACTTTTGCATATTATTCGCACCACTTACACCCATATCTTTGGTGGTAAGCATACGATGACCGCCTGCAAAATGGTCGCCTGTATTGTGATAAAGAGAACGAACCATCGAAAACTTATCGGTAACTTTTGCTTGTTTGGGATAAAGTTCCGTAACATCAAATCCGGGTACTTTTGATTGAATCGGTTTCCATAAGCCCCGGTATTCAACCGGTGCGTCTGGCTTCATATCGTACATATCCATATGGCCGGGGCCACCATCAAGCCAAATGAGAATTACGGATGTATCTTTTGTTGCGAGCCCCTCGGCTTTAGAAGCAGCTTTGGCTTTATAGATGTCGGAAAGGCCAGCGGAGGCCATTCCAGCGATACCGATTTGGAGAAAACTTCTACGGCTAACGCCATCACAGTATTTTTGAGAATTTCCAGCATCAATTCTAAACATAGGAAGGCTCCCAAGAAGGAGTAAAGGCAGGAATACAATATGAAGTCTACCATTAAAAATCGACTAGATGAAGCACAAAGGGTTGGGAATTTTGTACAAGAAAGATTAAGGGCAAGCAGAAAAAACCATAAAATGTTGTTCTATATAGCTTTAGAACAATAAATGTGCTTTCAAACTTTCTTTTGGAAGTCTGGGGTGTTTGCAAGGTAAAAGTACCCATACCAAGCTAGTTTCTCTTCAACTTGAATACTAATAGGACTTACGCAGTTGCCCATACTTTGGTTGTTTAGGCAGTTTTCATCTTTTTCTGATCATCCTGTCTTTCCCAAATTCCACCCGAATAGGGGCGATTTAGTTCCAACTGCGTAACTCCTAACTAAATTTAAAAAAAATCATCTCGATTTCTTTTGAGTGCATCTCCTTCATAACTTAAAGTAAACATACTATGATTGGAGCAGTCATTAATTCTCTACTCCGAATGCCAAGGTGGCCCAATAATTTCTATGGACGAACTTCAACACGAGTGTGGCATAGCAGCGATCTACCATCTCCCCGAATTACCAACCTCGCGTTTGGTACCACTTTTGGGGCCTGAACAGGTATCGCGGTTAATGCCAAGAATGCTTTTAGATTTACAGAACCGTGGGCAATTAGCTGCGGGGATGAGTACCTTCCACCCGCACCGCCAAAAAATCCTCGACACCCATCGGCAAATAGGCACCGTGATCGAAGCCTTTCGCATGAGTCATCAAGATCGATACGAAGCGTTGATGAAAGAATTTGCAGGCCGTGCTGCGATTGGTCACACCCGATATGCAACCTGTGGTGCGAATGATAAAAGTTACGCTCAACCCTTTGAACGCCATCATGGTTGCAAATGGAAATGGTTTAGTTTTGCATTCAATGGCCAGCTTGCGAACTACGCTCAATTAAGAGAAGAGCTATTAAACCAGACTGATTATCACCTTACACGCGACACAGACACCGAAATAATCATGCATTATCTCAGCCATGAGTTAAGCAAGCATATCGACCATCCCCCGGATTTGGTTGAAGTCTTTTCCAAGCTTTGTGCGAAGTTTGATGGGGCGTATAATATTGTGTTTTTAAACGCCATGGGAGACATGGTGGTATTAAGAGATCCGAATGGATTTAGACCGCTGTGCATAGCGCAAGATGGGCCGATGTTTGCTGCTGCAAGCGAAAGTGTAGCGTTATTAAATCTTGGATTTAAGGAAGTTCAGTCGCTGCCACCGGGTGAAATGATTGTGATTCAAGATGGGAAAATGAGGCAGACAAGATTTGCACCCAAGCGCACCACCACCCATTGTTTTTTCGAATGGATTTACTTCGCCAATGTTGCAAGCAACCTCGATAATCGCAGCGTCTATTTGACACGAGCTGCGCTAGGACAGGCGTTAGCTGCCCAAGAACGACTCCTGAATCTTGTGCCTTTAGATAAGGATACGGTGATTGTCCCCGTACCTGATACCGGCAAGGCAGCTGCAGATGCGATGGCCCACGACCTGGGGTTACCCTCGGTTGAAGGGTTGATGCGCAACCGTTATGTAGGAAGAACTTTTATTGAAGGGCAAAATAGAGCCGAGCGGGTTCAATTAAAATATACCCCTCTTAAAGAAGTTATGGCAGGCAAACGCATTCTGCTTATTGAAGATACCATTGTCCGAAGTACCACCATGAAGGCACTCCTTGCAGACATTAAAAACCGAGGTCAGGCGAAGGAAATCCATGTTCGGGTTGCTTGCCCACCCATTATCGCCCCTTGCTTTTATGGCATAGATATGTCGACGGTTAAGGAATTGTTTGCCCCACGGTTTCTTAAAGGAAACCCGATTTCCACTCAGATTCAAGATGAAATGGCAAAAGAACTCGGGGCGGATAGCCTTCGTTATCTACCTTATGAAGCTATTGCTAAGAGTATTGGGCTCGATTCTTCTAATCTTTGCCAAGCTTGTATCAACGGCAAATACCCTACTCAAACAGGCGAGCAACTTTATCAACTTTCTATGAATCAAAAGGTTGCGCCTGCTGGGGGAAGAACCTACGAACTTCCTTCTAAAACTTGACCCCCTGCAGGATACTTGAGTTCCCATAACTGCATTGATTTGATAACCTTTACCTTTAAGAGGATCAGGGAACCGTATGGCTGAACGCAAGAAAAAAGAAGCGCCCGAATACGAGAACATTTGCCAGAATCGCAAGGCCTCGTTTCAATACGAACTTGAAGACCGTTTAGAATGTGGCATCGTATTAAAAGGGAGCGAAGTTAAAAGCTTAAGAGAAGGCCAAGCAAATCTGGAAGGGGCTTATGGTCGTATCATTAACGATGAGGTATGGCTTTATGAATTAGACATTCCAGAATACCTGATGGCAAACAAGCTAAACCACATACCAAAGCGACCTCGTAAACTATTGATGCATAAACGCGAGATGGAGAAATTTGCAGGAAAATCTTCCGAGAGGGGATACACGCTTATTCCCACCAAGATGTATTTTAAAGATGGAAAAGCAAAGGTAGAAATCGCCATTGGCCGAGGCAAGCAATTACAAGATAAAAGACAAGCACAGAAAAAGAATGAAGCAAAGCGCGAGATAAGGCGTGAAATCAGCAAACGCAGGAACAAATAATACAGCGCTTGCCAAGGAGGGTAGGGTACTTTGGAAATAATTGCGCTGGTTGAATCTGAAGACCATGTCTGTACCAGGTACCGTATTAGTGCGTACGCCAATTCTCTTGCCCAAGCAGATTATACAATTCGATATCAAGCGTGGCCTAGAACCTTAATAGGAATGATGAAGCTTGCGGGTACGCTTCGAGGAAAAACCGTTATTCTGCAACGAAAACTACCGCATTTATGGCTAACTTGGTTATTGCGTAAAAGTTGTAAGCATTTAATTTTTGATTTTGATGATGCCGTTTTTCTCAGAGATTCCTATTCAAAAAAAGGATTAGACGACCCCTCAAGATTATCCAAGTTTTCTGCTATCTGTAAAGCTGCGGATGCAATAGCAGCGGGAAATCAATTCCTTGCAACTGCTGCAAGCGAGCAAACAGATGCCGCCAAAGTCAGAGTAATCCCCACGGTTATTGAAACTTCAAAATACCCGGTGTCCGACCATTTAAAGGAAAGCTCTGCTTTAGAGATGGTCTGGATAGGATCTAGAAGCACATTACAATCACTCGATAAAATTAAACCGATTCTTGAATCATTAGGGCAAAATTTCCCCCAACTTAAACTTAAAGTAATCTGCGATTCTTTTCCTTCTTTCAACAATCTTATGGTGATTCCTATGGATTGGCACGAAGACCGAGAAGTTGATGATATTGTTGGTTCCGATTTGGGCATTTGTTTTATGCCCGACGACCGCTGGAGCAAAGGCAAATGCGGCTTAAAGCTTTTGCAATATATGGCGGCAGGGCTTCCGGTTATCGCCAACCCTGTTGGAGTTCATTGCGAAATCATTCACCCTAATGTTAATGGCTTTTTGGTTGAAACCTATGAAGAATGGGCTCAGGCAATATCTTTTCTTCAAGCCGATAAAACCAAACGAATAGCTATGGGATCTAAAGGCCGAGCACTAGTGGAAACCCGCTATAGTGTTAATGCTAACGCAGAAAAGTGGCTCAATTTATTAAACAAAGTTTGTCAGCAAGAACTTCAAGCTGGATAATTTTAATGATAAATCTAACCAACCAAGTAATTGAAGAGGTAAAGTGGAAACTTGCCCCCGAAGTTTCAGAAAACAAAAGTATTACGGATTCGCTTTTCAATAATGGCGTGCTTCGAATTTCTGATTGGTTAAATCAAAATATTATTGAAACAATTAAATCGGGCCCACACAGGTCGGTTTATAAAATCAACCTACCAGAACTCGACTTTCATTTAAAACACAATCGCATCTCGGGGGCCCGCGCAATTCTTAGAGAATGGTTTAGGACCCCTAAAGCACAAAATGAATTCCAAATTGCATTACAACTTCTTAAACTTGGAATCCCCACGATTCAACCCTTAGCCTATGGCAAAACCTCGGGCTTTTTTCCTGATAGTTTTATTATCTCTCGTTCACTTAACAATACTATTCCTCTAGCAGACTTTTGGCAAAATCTTCAATCCCAAAGGTGGGAACTATCTTGGAACCTAAGGCACCAACTTATAACTACGCTTGCGAAATTCCTTGCTACTTTGCACCGTAAGGGCGTGATTCATACCGATCTTCACCCAGGCAATTTAATGGTTGAACACCACCCTAGTGATGGTTTAAAAATTATTATCCTCGACCTTCACCCCGTGGTAATCCAAGTTGAACCTTTAGATTGGAAAAAGCGGCTTGCAAACCTTGCTATGCTTGATCGCTGGGCTGTTTTCAATACTAGTTTCACCGACCGGATGCGACTTTGGCAAAACTACATCGACGAAGTTGAACTACAAGAAGGTAAGGATGCGTTCCCTTTTAATGATCGCTATTGGCTCAAAAAACAAATCGGTTTTATGAAAGATTTAGAATCTACCGCAAACCGTAACCTGTGGGCAGGATTCGATCTGCGTTGTTTCGGCAATAATCGTAGATTCAAAAAACTAAAATATAATAAGGGCAAAGGCCATTATGTCGCTGACCTTGGTAAGACTTGCCTCGATTCATTAATAAACCTAAATAGTACTACTTTAGATTCTCAATGTTTTACAACGCTTAAGAAATCTAAGAGTTCGGAAGTAATTTGCATTAAGGCAATGGACGGAAGATTAGAACGAAGCCTTATTATTAAAAAAATATTCGTAACAAAATTCTTAGATCCTATTGTAGGGTTGTTTCGACCTGATGGAGCTACACGGTCTTGGCAAATGGGGCACGCCCTTTTAACTAGACAACTGCCCACCCCTAAGCCACTTGCACTTTGGCACCGCCAAGCTTTTGGCCTAAAGTTTGATGGAACCATCGTTACAGAAGAAATTCCAAATGCCTTTGATTTACCAAAATACCTTGAGAAAATTGGCCACCTTTCTTCGCTTGAACAAAACAAGAAATTACGAAATCTTACTGAAGCGCTTGCTTGCCTTATCAGAAAAATGCACGATGTTTCTGTTTCTCACCGAGACCTTAAAGCGCCAAACCTTATGGTTTGCGAAATCAACGGTGAAATTCAAATCTGGCTGATAGATTTAGTAGGGGTTAGAACCCACACTTACCTTGGGGAAGAAAAGAAGGCGCAAAATCTTTCACGCTTAAACTCGAGCTTTATGAACACTAGCAAGGTAAGCAGAACTGAGAAGCTACGCTTTCTAAGGCAATATTTAAGATGGGGGCTTGAGGGGCCTTTTACTTGGAAAGTTTGGTGGCACAAAATAGGCAACTACACCAGCTTGAAAATGGTCAAAAACCAAAAATCCGGCCGCCCTCTTGCCTAGGTTTTTACTCTAACTCCACTTGCGCTAAACCCTTTCTATGCATATGCTCCCAACCCAATTGGGTTTCTTTCTTTTGCGAAAAGGCACGAGCATTTTGAACCATCGTGGCGTTTTTACTTTTGTCCTGTTTGTGATTTGTATTTTTTGTGGCTGTTCTACCTTTCATTTCAACCCCGCCAACACGGGTAAGGAAAGTAGTGATGCAACCGCACAAAATACTCCCATTCTTCCAGGAAAATTCCTTGTAAGAATTGCACCCTATGTTTTTCTTAGTGACTTTGAAATTCAAAAAGAACTTCCACTTTTCAACGACCTTGCCAAACTTCGTGACCAAGTGTACGGCAACTTGAAGCTCCCCGAGTCTTCCACAATGATTCAAGTTTATTTGTTTGAAGACCGCGACAAATACGAAAAGTTTATGCAATCGAAATACCCAAAACTTCCATCTAGAAGAGCTTTTTTTGTCGCTCAAACTCGAGGCGTTGGCCGTTCCGAAGACCTCCTTATTTACACCTATTGGGGCGAGCGAGTTCAGCAAGATTTAAGGCACGAACTTACCCACGCACTGCTTCATAGTGTTTTAAAAGATGTTCCTTTATGGCTAGATGAAGGGTTGGCTGAATACTATGAGTTAAACCCTGAAACCAATGGTATTAACCGGCAGCACGCGGAGCAATTAAAGAAAGACCTCAACGGCGACTTTAAACCCGATCTCATTCGCCTTGAATTGATGGACGAAGTAGGCAAGATGAACCGGGCAGAGTATCGCGAATCTTGGGCTTGGGTTCATTATCTACTTCATTCGACCCCAGAAAACAAAAAAGTTTTATTAGCCTTTATGCAGAACCTTCGAGAAAATCCTAACCCTGGAAGCCTTCGAGAAAAACTTTTAGAATCGGTTCAACTTCCAGAAACTGAATTGCAAAACTACATCCTTAAGCTAGACATTCCCCTCATCCAAAAAGCATTCTCTCCAAAAGGTTCTTAAGATTTTCGTGCAAGATCCGACTAGGTTTGTAAAATGAACCTTATAGGGTTCATTGTTAAACTTAGGGTTTGATATGCTTCGCATACTTATCACCGCTGGGGCCACTTCTGTTGCAATCGATGCTGCAAGAAAAATCACGAATTTAGCTAAAGGAAGCACAGGGCATTCTATCGCTATTGAGGCTGCAAAAAGAGGGCACCAAGTGGTTCTTGCTACGAACAATCCTCATCTGCTGCCTGACCACAACAACATCAAAACAGAGTTCTTTGATTCTTATCAAAACCTCCACGACCTCATTAAAAATAAAATCTTAACCACTAACTTCGATGCGATTATTATGACCGCAGCGGTAAGCGATTATGGATGTGTAGGAATTTATGAATTCCCAGATCAAAACCCGTTGTCGGAAACAGGAAATGAAAAAGTAGGGGGAAGTTATCCAGAGCTTTGGCTTAAACTTAAACCCTTACCCAAGTTGATTGATTTAATTCGAAGCGCTTGGGAATATCGGGGAATTTTGGTGAAGTTCAAACTCGAGGCCAATAAAAGTGAAAAAGATTTACTTCAATTAGCAGAACAATCACGATTACAATCCCAAGCCGATTTGATGGTTGCAAACCGAATTGAGGATTTTACTCTTTGCGCTTGGCTAGGTCCGATACAAAGCAGATATGAAAATATTTTAAGGCCCGAGCTTGCTCCAAAGCTTATAGAAGCAATTGAAAACCTTGGGGGAAAAAAGTAATGGCAAAAATTCTCCTTGGGGTCACTGGTTCTGTAGCCGCAATCAAGGTGGAGGAATTAGTTTCAAAATTTATTTCTCTTGGTCACGAACTTAAAATTGTTTTAACTAATCACGCAACTTACTTTGTTTCAAAAGAACAGCTTAGCAATCTTTGTAAGGTTGAAAATATTTTCAGTGA
Source organism: Gemmataceae bacterium (assembly GCA_041694635.1). Taxonomy (GTDB): domain Bacteria; phylum Planctomycetota; class Planctomycetia; order Gemmatales; family Gemmataceae; genus UBA969. The sequence continues at coordinate 11,923 of JBDNHI010000016.1, forward strand.
TGTGGATGAATGGCCAGGAAAAACCAATAACCAACTTTATCAACGCACCGACCAGGTACTTCATATTGAACTACGAAAGTGGGCCGATTTACTAATTATTGCGCCTTTAGATGCCAACACCTTAGGGAAGATTGCATTGGGTTTAGCTGATAATTGCCTAACCTCGATATGGCGTGCTCGAGATATTTCCACCCCGGTGCTTTTAGCACCTGCTATGAACACAATGATGTGGCAAAAGCCAGCAACCGCTAGGCATCTTAATCTTATTGCAGAAGAAAATGGCTTTTTAAATCGCGATGAAACCAACCCCGATTCCACCTGCGCGATTATCAACCGTTCGATAAAAAATCTTAAGGTTTTGCAACCAGAAGAAAAGCTTTTGGCTTGTGGAGACTTTGGGGTAGGCGGAATGGCAAGCATCGAAAAATTACTTGCTGCTGCACATTTGTTATTAGCAAATTAGCGTCAATCTTTTTATCGCTGAACCTTCATTATTTTTTAATGGTTGAACCGTTTATTCTGGTTTAAGATATATTAGCCTTCCCTTGTTTTTTTCTAAAGAGTTTTTTCTAAGGAGTTTATTAATGAGGAAACTTGCCCTAGTAATTTTACTATTGATACCACCTTTTTTATTTAGTCATGAAAACAAATTAGCTTCGGGTTTGTTCTTTCCGTTAAATGCAACGGTTGAAAAAGTTTGGACGGGTGGAGAATTTACCGAGGGGCCTGCTTATGGCCCTGACCACTGCATTTATTTCTCCGATATTGGCAACAGAATTTTAAAGTTTAACCCCGCTACCAAGAAAACAACCGATTTCAGAAACCCTAGCGGGCGGTCTAATGGCTTAGACTTCGATTCTAAAGGCAGATTAGTAGCTGCTGAAGGGGCCAACACCGGGGGTAACCGCCAAATTTCTCGAACCGAAAAAGATGGTAAAATTAGTGTCATCGCCTCTACCTTCGATGGCAAAAAATTTAACAGCCCTAACGATCTCGTTATCGATTCCAAAAACCGAATTTACTTCACTGACCCACGCTATGTTGGCAAGGAACCTCGCGAACTTGATCACGAAAGTGTTTTCATTATCAACCCAGATGGGGCGGTTCGCATTGCTACCAAAGAATGTAAAAAACCAAATGGCATCGTTATTTCGCCTGATGGAAAAACTATTTACATCGCTGAAAATGATCCTAGTGGCAATAAGCATTTGCTTTCCTTTAAGATTGCAGAGGATGGATTGCTAGATTCTAAAAAAGTGCTTTATGACTTTGGAAAGTCCAGGGGTATTGATGGTATGTGCGTTGACGAAAAAGGTAATATTTTTGCTACCGCAGGAACAGGAAAAGAAACTGGTGTGTATGTGTTTAATGCCGAGGGTAAAGTCATTGATTTTATTAGCACCCCTGAAACCTCTTCCAATTGCATTTTTGCTGGGAAAAATCGAGATTTTCTCTATATTACTGCTGGGGTATCGCTATATAGAGTTCAGGTAAAAACGCGTGGCTACCACCTTTATTGGCCTGAATAACTTTTTAGTCGCTGCATTTTTTAAAACGGAGATTCGCGCAATGTTTCGCTCGATGGCCTTGGCTCAATTTACTTTATTTTTATTCACTTTCGTTTCCCTTCATAGTTTAGGGGCAGATAAAGATGAGCTTAAACTTACCCCTATGTCGATCAATACTTATCAAGATGAAGATGACCCATTATTCGTCCCCACTTTAAGTGTAACTTTACCACCCAGACTTTACTTTTCCCGTAAAGATGAAAAGGGTAAATATTGCATTTATTTTGCAAAGTTTAACAAAAAAGCAAATAAGTGGAATTCACCCGAAACCATTGGCGCCTATGTAGAATCTGAAGGTGATGACCGAAGTTGCTTTATTTCAGAGGAGGGAAAATTTCCACAGACAATAATCTACGCCACAAAAAAAGACAAAAAAAACAACAACTTCGATTTGTTCCGCTCTTTTAGAGACCAACCGGCTAAAGATTTAGAAGACCGTGCCTTTAATCCAGGCAAACCCCTAATCTCTCTTGATACCGACGAAGATGAGATGTTTCCTTGGCTTACTAAAGACCAAATGACCATTTATTTTAGTCGAAAAACCAAAGAAGGCTGGAAACTTATGACCGCAAAGCGGGTTAAAGGCTCTGGTCCGGAAGGCAATTTTGATCCCCCTGCATTTGTCCCAGATATCCCTACAAACTTTCACCACGCTACCCTTAGTCCCCTTGGAAATTTAATGTTCCTTGAAGGGCCACTAGAAAATGGCAAGCTTGGTATTTTCTTTACTAATAAAACCTCTTCAGGTTGGACTACTCCTCTTCCCGTTTCTAATCTCAACAGTGAAACAGGAAAAATTGGTACCAAGTCGCCTTCCCTTAGTCGAGATGGATTAAAACTTTATTTTGCATCCGATAGGGCAGGGGGGCAGGGCGGATTAGATATTTATAATGTAGCGGTGCAAGAACTTAAATTAAAATAATTATGGTTTTAACTGAGTAAACCCAAGCGATTCTTGAACTTCTAATAAAACTTGGGGTTCTTTCTCGCGACATTTATTTAAAAAGAATTCAATCGTTTGGTCGTTAGGTGCGGTTAGTGCATATCTAAGGAAGGCCCGTTTCATAACTGGGGCATTGTACCCCTTGGTGCCATAGAGGCTTATAATTTCAGGAGTAAGTTCCCAGCGTTTCATTCTGCGAAGTTCTTCGATAGCAAGGTCTGCAAGTTCGCCTTGCTTAAGAGCAATATTTAAAGCATTTAGAATTTTAGTTCGATCAGATTCATTCTGATAAATCTCTGCAGATGCTTTAATAGATCGAATGCAAGCCAGTCTTAACTGCAGTGAGGTATCATCGTTTCGAAGTGCATCGTTAAGGGCACTCCACCCCTTGTTGGGGTAAAGCCTAATCAAGGCGACCAAAGCGCCATCGTAGGAGGCCTGAGCCCTAGAACTTGGGCTTTTTAATAGTTGAAATAAGAAATTGACATCGGCTTCGGCGCCACATCCCCCTAATAGAAACGCAAAAAGTCCCAGTCGATCTTCTGGCACTTTAGGGTCAAGAATCCAACTTTTTAATAGAGCAGGATTCATTTTCTTAGAGATATTTAAAAGTGTTGCATCAGATGCCTTGGCAAATTCAAGAAAAGCATCTGCTGCGATTTCTCTTGAGCTTGATTGCAAATTAGGCAGAAAATAATCCAGAAGAGCAGGGCCCTCTTTCGAACTTGCTAACATTGCACCTTCTACATATTCTTGCACTTCTTTCGAAGGAATTGGCACACCTCGAACCACATCGATCCCACCTTTAGAAAAGTCTGTAAACAAAAGTATTCCATTAAAGGAACTAGCTTCACAAGGGAGATACTGGGGAATTGTAAGGAATGGAGGTGCTTTGAATTCGCTCGCAATTTTCAATGTTTTAGTTAGCGAAATCGTAGTTTTTCCGGAACCATCTGCATTCAAAGTTGAATTGGTGATGATCCCAAAAAAAATTGCTTTGGTATTTGACTTACTGGCTTGTTCCCGGACAGATAGCGATTGTTGATAGCCAGAACAAATACTACACGCCCAAGTGGAACCCGCAAAAAAAACAACGGGCAGCATAGCTATAAGAATCAGTTTTATACTTCGCATTAATGTCCTTCCGTGGACCAAAACTCCTGCAAGGTAATTGAATTACTTTGCAGGAGGTGCAGGTATTTCTAGCTTAAGCAGTTCCTCCGCGTCGGAAACTCCCTGAGCATCTGCCAGCCTTTGTTTTTTAACAAATTCATCTGCAGCCATTATTCCTTTACAGGAAAGTGCATATCGCAAGACCGCCCTACGAACAATGGGGATTTTCTTATAGGCGTCTTTTTCTTGCAATCCCAGAACTTTATCAGCCTCATCCCAAACCTTCCATTTTCTCAAGTCTTCAATTGCCAAATCCGAAATATCTTCCTGATCTAAGAGCAAAACGATAGCCTCAACCAATTTTTTTCTTGGGAACAGGTCGGGAGTAAATTCAAAAAAAAATCGAATAGCCCTTAAAGCTGCATAACGAAACAAAAACTCTTTCTTTGGATTTTTCATCACCGCAACCAGATAATCCCAACCTTCCTTGGGATTAAGCATTGCATAAGCAGCTAATACGCCATCAATACCGCTGGAAGATTGTTTTTCGGGATCTTCTAAAATTTGCTTCAGCAACTTAGCATCTTCAGGCTTACCACAATGACCTAATATAGAAGCATATAAACCCATTTTAAACGAAGGAGTTGCAGTGTTGGTTAGCCAAGAAACGACCTTATCTCGGGAGAACGATTTAGCTGCCTGCTCAAATTCTTTATAACCTGCGTTACCAAATTCTTTGTAAGCATCGTTCGAAATTTCTGAGTCACTGTTTTCTAAATAATCAAAATAAAAACCAAGTTTCTTGGGTAGAGTACTATCCTTCACAGTTAGTGCTCCTTGAAGATATTTTACAATATCGCTTTCAGGGGGAACCGCTACACCTCGATAAGGATCAAGTTTATCTTTATACACTTCACAAAAAAGAAGGAACTTATACTTACCGTCTTTATCTGGAGGAACATAACGGGGCAGGGTAAGAGTTTTTTTTCCTGCACGAATGGGGTGATCCTTAATAACTTTATCAACTTCAAAATCGGTGCTACCATCAGCGCCATCGGCATTGCCGATCTTCGCATTTTTGAGAGTTCCATAAAGAACCATACTGGCCTGATTAACTTCACCTACCAAAGTCTGGCCTTGCATAGTACAAAACGGGCAAGAAAAGAGTTGGCCAAAAGCAGCAATGATAGAAATAAACACTGCTAATGCGAATCGCTTATAATACATAAAAGGCTCCAGAATAAATTATTGCCAATTCTATTCTAAACTTGGGCAGGAAGGCTAGTTCGCATATGGGTTGGAATCTTGCGGAACTATTTTTACAAGATCATCGTTCAACTTATGTTCTGCATCGGGGTAAAGGACTAAGGCGGTCATAAACTGATCGCCATCTTTTCTTTGAAGAAAGTGAACACGGCCAGTAACTTGGACCCAATTATTACGATATTTTTTCCAAGCTAATTTTTCCTGAGCCGCTGGGTCTACCATCATTACAGCATTCAAAGGGACCGCATCAGCCGCACAACAATTGATTTTAAAACGAATTAAGGAGAAGCGTTTTTCTTCTTCACCAACATATTTACCTATCAATCGGACAGTTTTCCCTTCGTAATGATTTCGACTTTCAGCAGTCATGGCAGCCATTTCCAGTTGTAAAAAGCCAACATTAAAGTCGACGCCTTTTTCTGCCACAGTGCCTACTTCGCCAAACTGAGAAAGATCCACCGCTTTGACATTGCTAAAAACTTCATTAGGAACATTAAGGAAGAACAAAACAATAGGGAGTAGAAGTAAAATAAATCGAACCGGGGCACCACCGTGACTATGATCGTGGCCACAATCCTGCTGGCCTGCTGGGGAATGACTATGCCCCTGATCGTGGCCATGTTCGTGTTTTTCGTTGTGGTCGTGGTTACAATCGGGGCCGTGAATATGATCATGGTTATGGTCAGGGCTATTTTCTTTTTTTTCGTTATGGTCGTGGTTACAATCATGGCCGTGAATATGTTCGTGACTTGTTTTCACTTTTGCAGACTCGGCCCAAAGTGCAATGACCCTGATTGCAATAATTGCAAGAAGAAGCATACTTCCAAGTAAAACCCAAAGATGAAACTTAGGGTGCAAAATGATCGACAATTTCCTGCCGTAAGCAACAACTTCACCCTCGGTGCCATAAATCGGAAAAGGCCAATACAACATAATGCAAACATAAGCAATCGACAAAGTGATGCCGACGCTAATCAATTGCTCGATGAAATATTCATTATCGTGTTCGTGATGATGCTGTAAATCAGCCATAAAATCACCTTAAGTTTGAAGAGATGCTAGAAGCATCTGTTTTTGGAAAAATAAGTTTTGGGGCAAAATTCTCCCACAAAAAATGCAAAAGCATCGTGTAAATAAACACCTGAACTACCACCGCAATAATGATCGTCCAAATTAATCTGGGCTTAAAAACCCTTGTGTACATCATATACAGTTTAAGATCCATCATAGGGCCAAGTACAAGAAAAGCAGCTTTTGCAGAAGGCCGAAGCGTAACAAAACTAGCTGCAACAAAGGCATCAGCTTCACTGCAAAGGCAAAGAATAACCGCCAATGCCATCATCAAACCTACCGCCAAAATAATGTGCGACCGAGAAAGTTCTGAAATGGCATCGTGAGTGAGCCAAATTCGTGTAAAAGATGCAAGCAAGGCACCAATGGTAAGAAAAACGGTAATGTCTACAAAGTCGTGAAGTGCAGTTTCAGAAATTCTAGAAGCACGCTGAAACCAATGCTTATTCTTGGTAGGTTCGGGAAGTTCATCTTCGATTAAATCAAGCCCCAAAAGCCTTCGTTCGGGAGGTTTGGCAAGGGGCATTAGCAACGAGTTACCTTTTTTCTTGTAGAGCCAATCCACAATAAGGCTTGTGCCAACCGAAACAAGGTAAGCCATTCCCATACGAGTCAGGACCATTGGGATCCCACCCATTTGATATGAAATAGCACCGTTTTCGGTAGCATTTTCCATGCCATCGAATGCGACATAGGTACTAAGTAAAACCAGAGGATTGATGATAGGCCCAGCAAGGAGGTAAGCCACACAGCAACTAAGAGGCAAGCCTTTGCGCAATAATCTTCGCATAACAGGGATGATGCCACATTCGCACATAGGGAAAATAAGCCCAAGAAGCGCACCTAAAAGAATTGCGAAGAATCTATTTTTTGGCAAAACCCTAGCAATAAGTTTGGGAGGCAAAAATTCTTCCAGAAACCCTGCCATCAGGGAGCCAATCACAATGAAGGGCAATGCCTCATAAAAGATACTGGTAAAGATGAGAATAAAGTCTTTTATTTTATCTAGAGCTTGAGAACTATCCACGATTTATATCAGCCTGTTTAATAGAAAAATATTTTGAACGGTATAACTCCAAGCCATACCCAATTCATTATTACCATTGTCATTTAGATTCCATAAATAATCAAGAAGCTGATTCAGTTAATGCCAGATTTTATTGAGGGGGCAGATTTAAACTTCCCGATAATCATAGAAATAAAGAAGAACCCAACCCCAAGCATTACGATAGTCCCAGAAACCCCAAACCTAACTCCAGAATGAACTTGGAGTTCCCAACTAGCACCCAAACCAGCAAGGCAAATAACCAAACTTATTAAAACGGTAATCCAAAAAACTTCACGCAAATTTCTTCCAAGGTTAAAAGCCGTCGCTGCTGGAACAATTAATAGCGCATTGATAAGCAAAACCCCTACATAACGCAGGCAAATGTTAACTATCAAAGCAAGCAAAATTACAAAAAGGTAATAAAGCAGGGTTACAGGATAACGCCTCGACAAAGCTAAACTGCTGTTAAAACTGCTAAAAACCATTCGGTTATAGAAAAAGAAAAGGAACACCCAAGTAAAAAGAGTAAGCCACACCATCGTAAGTATTTCTGGAGCACTTACAAACAAGGGGTCACCAAAAAGAAAATCTTCCAAACTAAAAACACTTCGATCATTAATAATATTTTTTAACATAGCTGCAAAGCCAAGCGAAAATGCAAAAAAAACACCTATTACCGTATCGCTTGCTAATCCAGTATGGCCTCTAACATAGGCAATCCCAGCTCCAACAGCGACCCCAAAAACTACCATTATCGGGGTAACCCACCTCCAGAATTCTTCCTTGGGCCTTGCTCCCAGAACAAAAAGCTCAAAGAAAACATAGCCAAGGCTTACCCCTGCAAAGGCGCAATGAGCTAGTGCATCACTAAAAAAAGCCATCCGACTTCCCACAACCATCGACCCAACTGCGCCACAAGTTAGGCTAACAAGTGCTAAGGCAAGCAACGCACGGAGATTAAAAACCTGATTAAAAAACGAGCCTTCATTAAAATTGTTTGTAAGGGAATTAAGAACTTGGTCAAGCCAATGAACTCCAGCATCTGCAGGGATCAAACTTAAAACAAATTCAAATGACATAATTATTAAAACCCTGTAACCGAGAGAAAATTTATTTCGAAACGGCCATCGCTACATTGCCAAAATCTACTATTTCTTTGGCTAAAGGAACCAATAATTTATGCATTAACTTCATCGAGGCAGATGCCTCTGCGGGGGTAAGAGTAATAGGGGGCGAGATTCGAACGACCTTGCGAGCCAAGGGCCCAAGAATATGAATACCCTCACCACTGGAATCACCAAGGTAACAAGAATGAACCATAGAGCAAGCCCACTCGTGAGAGGATTTGCCTGCAAAATCAGCCATTTCAACACCCCAAACCATTCCCCCTTTTTCACCCCGCACATTCGCAATAAAAGGCAAATCTTTTTTTAAAGCAATAAGTCCTTCTTCAATAATTGCTGAAACTTTATGTGAATTTTCTAGAACGCTACCATCTTCAAATTCTTCTAGAGTTGCAATAACTGCAGCACAGCAAAGCGGGTTGGCACTCCAAGTGTCGGATGCTTCACCATAATCTAAGCAATCGAAAAGATCTTTACGGCCAACAACTGCAGCAACAGGTACGCCATTACCCAGGCCTTTTCCCAAAACTACAATATCTGGTTCAATGCCATAGCTTTCATAAGCAAAAATCTGACTGGTTCGACCGAAGTTTGCTTGAACTTCATCAAGGATAAAAATAATATCTTTTTCTCTACAGAAGCGAACAAGCATTTGAAGATATTCCTTGGGAGGATGAAAAGATCCACCACCCCCAAGGTATGGTTCGGTAACCATAATTCCTAATTTTCTGCCATACTGATGCCAAAGTGCATCAAGTTCTTTTTGATAATGCGAGAAGTCGAAAGGGTTATCCCGCATAGAAATGTCGTTGCACTCACACATTGGAAAGGAGATAAATTTAACTCTGGGATCTCGGTCCTTATCATTTTCAGTACCTGTTATGGCATTAGCCAAACCTTTTTTCCCGTGAAAACCAAACCGCGTAGCAATAATCATATCGCGGTTTTTATCGCGGGCCATCGCAGCCCAAATAGCTTTCTGTATTCCCTCAGATCCTGAAGCTGCCCAAAGCACCTGCTGCATACGGTTTCCTATTGGATGCCTCCGCATCATTTCTAATAATTTCTGACTTGCTGTAATCTCTATGGGAGTAGCAGCGTTGTAGGCAGTCATTGTAACTGCAGAAAAATATTTATCAGTTGCGGATGCAGAATCTAAATTATCCCAACCCATTAAATAAAAGAATCTTTTTGTCCAGCGCACCGGGTTATGGCCAAGGTTCGCAACTAAAACGCCAGAGGTAAAATCGTAAAGTTTTCTTCCTTCGGGAGTCCAATGGAAAGACCCAGCGCTTTTAGCAAGAACCGCCTGACTAGGGGTGTAAGTACGCAATGACCTAGGTTCAACCTTAGTAAGATGATCACGGGCATTATTTGAATTAATCTCACCTGGGTGTTGAATGGGTTTAGTCATTAAAATCCCCTTAAAAAAAACATTCTTCGGATACACTAAATATAGCCTCTAAAGCAAAGCGAGTACAGATGAAATTAATAAGTCTAAGCCAATCACACTTTGGCGGAATGTAAAACCAAGTGCTCAGATTTTCCGGAAGAATAAAGGACCAAACCACCGTCAGGCCCATTCACACGAACCTGACACCCTGGATTCCCTTTTGAATGTTCTAAAAGTATTGCTTCCATAGCTTGAACAATAGCAACTGTATTTCTATCTGCACTAAGGTCATTATAAGTTAAATTTTTCATTTCAAGAAGTCTTTCATCTCGTTTTTCCGATGGCCCTGCGAATTCAACAAAAGAAACCTCTTCAAAGAATCTGCGTATAATTTCCAACCCATACCCACGCTGACTCCGTTTTTCCCAAGGTTCAAGAAACGATCCGTTGTAATGATAATTAGGGGTGTTCTTAAGTTCGTTAGGCGTTAAGTTTTCTATCGCCATTTCAACACCTCGCTTACGCTGATGAGCATTCCAAATGGCATTATCAAAACGAAACTGAACTTCCTGTTCAACATACCCAGGAAAGTTATCTGGCATCACCCAACTAGTATGAATATCGAAAGTAGCCTCTCGGTTATCAGCGTGCATATAAGTAATTTGAAGTTGGCAAGAATCCCAGGTGGAGCCATCGGCATTTCCAACCAAACCCCTCTGGCCTGTTGCATTAATTCGTGTCAACTTCCATTCTGGCTTAACACTTGCAGATCCAAAAGTAAAATCAATCAACTTAATGTAGTGCACCGCAACATAGGTTCCTGGATTTCTTCCTATAATCCATTCTGCAAATTGCTTACCGCTAATTTGCTTGGGTTCAAGCAAAGAGCAATAGCCATTATTAATATGACGAAAAACAGAATCAGCATAATGAGTTCGAAGTTTTTTATGATCTGGATCAGCAAGCTTATGGTAAACCACCTTAGCAAGCACTTTTTTTTGATCTGCAATTTCCTGAAGTTGTTCTAATTCTTTAAGTGTTAAAACAGAAGGCTTTTCAATAATCACATGCTTTCCAGCAAGGAGCGCAAGTTTCGCTGATGCGAAATGGCGATCATCTGGGGTTGCAACGCAAACCATATCCACGCCAGAGGCAAGAAGTTTTTGAGTCGCATCATCACCCTGACAATTGTCAAAAGGGGGAATAACATCCTTCAACTGTTCAAGATATTTTCTGCCTCGAGAACCTGTCTTGGTTGCAGCAGCAGTCCAGCGCACAAAGACTGGTCCAGTAGCAGGGGAGTAAAGAGGTGAGTTTGTAAGGTCCAAAAAAACAGGGCGATAGGTTTCATCAAATATCATCCCTAGGCCAATCATACCAACTCGCAAGACTTTATTATCTAGGTCTGAACTTTTATTTAAATTCATAGCTTGGAAGATTCCAGAAAGAATTAGAAAAACAAATTACAATCAAGGGACAATATACTCGGTGGCTGGTTTTGCACCAGCAGAAAAGCTTGAGGAATGGTAAGTCAAAAAAGAGAAGGAGAAAGTTAGAAGGCAGCATAATAATGCTTAAAACAAGATGAAAACACCATATAGCGCCAAGGAAACATAACAGCCGTTATCGGACGTTGCTATTATAATTTACACTTTTTACCACTCAGATTTTGCGTCTGATAACGGATCTTATGTTTCCTTAAAGCTCTTGCTTAAAATATAGGTTTTGATTCTTCTAACAAAATGCTTCTCATCATTTGTTATGCAGATCCCGCTGGTTGCTCTTGGGCATTCCCTTCTAAAAGAACTCCCATATTGCGAAACTTCTGATACCTTTTTTCTAACATTTCTTCAGTAGAAAGTTGCAACAACTCACCAAGATAACGAAGCAAATAAGATTTTAAAGTGTTGGCCATTTCTTTGGGATCACGGTGAGCCCCACCCAAAGGCTCGGGAATAACAGCATCAACAATACCTAACTTATCAAGTTCTTTGGAGGTCAGCTTAAGAGCATCGGCAGCGATCGGCTTTGTGATCTCGGTTGCAGCTTTCCAAAGGATGCCAGCACAACCTTCTGGGCTGATTACCGAATAATAAGCGAACTCGAGAACGCAAACTCTGTCACCCACACCAATTCCCAAAGCGCCACCCGAACCGCCCTCACCAATGACAACACAAATTACAGGGATTTTAAGTTGCGACATCTCGAAAATACTTGCAGCAATCAAAGAAGACTGACCTCGTTCCTCGGCGCCAATGCCAGGAAACGCACCAGGCGTATCGATAAGGCAGATTACAGGCAGGCGAAATTTTTCTGCAAGCTTCATATTTTTTAAAGCTTTGCGGTACCCCTCTGGGTGAGCGCAACCGTACATGCACTCTCTGCGTTCCTGAAGCGTGTGGCCTTTTTGATGGCCAACTAACATAACTCGGTGCTCACCAATTCTTGCAAATCCAGTACGCAAAGCCCGGTCATCACCAAACGCCCGGTCGCCGTGCAGTTCAACAAAATCATCAAAAATCATTTCGATATAATCAACCATCTGAGGTCGATCTGGGTGCCTAGAAACCAAAACAGTTTCCCAAGAAGTAAGATTAGAAAACTTTACTTTTTTTAGATTTGCTATTTCTCTACGAATTCGCCTGATCTCTTGACCGTTGGGAATATCACCCCCATCTCTTGCTTCCAAAGAAGTAAGAAGATCTTCAAGGGCGTATATTTCTTTTTCAAAAGGCAATCTTGCTTGCGAACCCATTGCACCCTCAAAACTATTACAACTTAAAACAACACTTACATTACATACCACCTATTATCCTATCAACTCAAAAGCTTCGAACAACTTAATGACTTGCTCCTATTGCCCGATTTTCAGAAATACTGTATTAAAATACAATCTCAAATTCGCTTAAAAACGAACCACAGCTTTTTATCGGATAGTTATAATGACTGGCAAACCAAGTTCAGACAATAAAAACCTTGAGTCATTAAACACCAAGATACTTCTGTACGCAATAAGTTGCATATTACTTTTTGCAGCAGCAACACCCATATTTTTCCGTTCTAATTCAGAATTTGATGGGGTTTTTAAAACCTACGCTCTTATCCTGCTTCAAGGCGAGGATATTTACCACCCCGGTTCCACCTTTATGTACCCACCTTGGATGGCTTTTGCAACCATTCCATTCTCTTTCTTGCCGCATTGGGGTTCTCGAATTTGTTGGGGAATTATAAATATTTTTTCCCTTTACCTTTCGATTTACAGTGCTTGGAAAATTAGCACCACTGTTTTAACTAACTCTTTCAAATTTGCATGGTTTGCTTTTGCTATCGGGCTAACTTGCTCGGTTACTTACTTTCTTAACTGCCTTTCGCACCAGCAATTTGATGTCATCATTGCTGGAACACTTTTATTCGGGTGCCTACAACTTTCTAAGAACAAACAAATATTTGGCGGACTACTATTAGGTGCTGGTGCTGCCTGCAAACTTACACCCTTATTATTCATTCCTTATTTAATTTATAGGTTCCAATGGAAAGGACTTTTATCCTTACTACTTGGTTTTTTTCTGTGCAACTTTATCTCTGACTTTACCCTTGGTTTGCCCAAGCAAGGAAGCCCAAGACTTTTCATTTTTGCAGATCGATTTTTAACACCTATGATTAAACCAGACTACATTCCAGGAACTTGGGGCACAGAAATCATTTATAACCAATCTTTAGCTGGCACCAGTAAGAGATTCACCCAATCTCACCTCGTAAAGAACGATGGCAAATACTCCGTGGTAGTGGAGCAAGAAAACACGAAGGCCCTGCAAGTAAAATATTTCCTTATTGGCCTTTTGATAATAGGTACAAGTTTCACTTTATTCTGCTGGGGCTTACCAAGAAAACTTCAACTAGAAGAAGGATCAAATGGTGCTCTTAACAACATTTCACCGACCTTTGCAATGGAAGCTTCAATGATTTTCTGTGCAATGCTTTTACTGTCCCCTATGTCTGGGATGGCACACTTTGGAGTTCTAATATTACCTGCATTTTGCATTGCTAGAATGGTAGAGTCCGCTCATAAAGTCTTTTCGATTTTGTTTCTTACTATCCCAACTTTAGTTGGGATTTTGCTTAATAAGGATTTAAGCGGCAGCAACAACTATACAATCCTGCTTTGGCTAGGTAGCTTAACTTGCTCTACTATTTCATTATTTTTAGGTAACGGACTTTGGCTTGTTTTACTACGAAACAATCGAACTCTAGTAATCAACCATCAAGACCAGTACTCTTCAAAATGAATGTTCCCTGGTTCATTTCCGTGCCCTAAATCTGCATTAAAGCCCCGAGTTTCCAAGATTTGAATAATCCCCTCCGTCGCAGGATAAGTTCTAACACCAGTTTCTGGGTGCTTAAAAGGTGCACCAATCATAGCGGGATTGCCACACAAATAAATATGTGTTCTGTCAGGATTAAGTTTGGCCCCTATTGCACTTTCAATATCACCACTTTTTACCAAGTCTTGAAGGTAGCGTTTTTTTGAAGGATCACCTTCCCGAGTAGTGAGAGGTATATATTTATAATTAGGGGCTATGGCCATAACTTGGCTATGAATTTCACGGTACCCAAGATCTTTCGCAAAGCGGACACAACAAGCAGAAATAACATTTCCTTGGTGGTTATTCTTGAGGAGTTCAAGGGCCATATAGTTATGGGGGGCTTCTCCTGTACCGGTAGAGAAAAAGATAACATCATCACCGGGTTTAATATGAGAAAGATTATAGTGGCCGGTAATTTTCTCACCCATAAAAAGCCGAGAACCTACTCCCAGATTAAAAAGGCGCGGAGTTAAAGCCGGCGCAACTTCCCTTCCGGTTTCCTTTACCAAGACAATGTAAAATTCATTCCATCCGTGTTCCTCAACATTCTGATAAACACCATTGAAATCAATAATCGAACTCGAAAGCGAATAGGCTCTTCTTGCAAGTTTAGCGTACTCTTCATCGGGAAGAGTTTCTTCCTGACAACCTTGAAACCGATTTTCCCAATACCCCAAGCCCAATAAAGTGTACTGGCCTGCACGGTGCGGACGAATTGGCTTGTCCGGCTTGACCCGAACAATCATCAATTCGTCATGTACCTTTTTTAATTCTACAACCGTTGAGTTATACTTAGTTTTTCGAAGTTCTTCAACTTGATCCGCCGACAAATTAACTGGCATATATTAATTCAAAACCTCAATCAAGAAACAGTTTTAACAGCGTTATTAAAAATATCGATACATTGTTTAAGATCAGGCGAAGGATCTTGCGGATTAGCTTCATACTCAATACTAATCATACCTTTAAAACCAACTTCCTTCAATGCTTTAAGCACAGAAATTACATCCAGCACCCCTTTACCAAAGACAACATCTGTTTGCTTTTTATTATCATGATCTTTAAGGTGCATCCCAAAGTTCCGCTTACCCATTGTGCGAACTTCAGTTGCAGGGTCAAGATTTTTGCCCAACTGGGCCGATCGAATGAGGTGGCCAGTATCTAGGCACGAGCCAATCAATGGGTGATGATCTTTTACCCCCGCCATAATCAGTTCAGCACTATACCATCGGTGGAGCTGGCCCTTACCTGCAGGACCATGTGGGTGAATTGCAATAGCAATTTTATATTCAGCGCAAAGCTTATCAAGGCTTTCAAAACTATCGGGATCAGGATCCGCACTAAAAGCTGTAAGGCCAACAGTTTTACCAAAATCAAACATTTTTTTGTTAGCATCATGATTTTTTGTAAATTTTTGTACACCAAAGGCAACTGGTTTAACTCCGTATTCCTTACAAAGGTTTAAGATAGCTTTGAGTTGTTCTGGGGTGCTGTTAGCAGGAATATGTTTTTGATAAAACTCGGCTTGGGTAACACCAAGTTCCTTCATCTTTTTCAATGCTGTTTCAAGGTCAAAGTTTCGGTAGGTATAAGTTTGTACCCCTAAAATAATTGAAGGTGGGGTTTGTGCGGGGGTGATAGAATAAGATACAAATCCAGTGCCTACTAAGGCTAAAGATGCGTGCTTAATAAAAGTTCGGCGATTCTTAAAACTAATTAAATTAATCATTCCACTCTCCAATTGGTTTGGTATACAACAATTATTAAATTATGTTAAGCATATTTTTATGGCAATGACCATAAAAATATGTCCAACATAAAAAATAAATCTGCTTTCAAATAAAGCAGAGATCACTTAATTGGGGGAAAACAACTTGTCGATTTCCTGATCAGAAATAGTACTTTTAACTTCTTGTGTATCAATTATCAAAGCTGTACCAGAGGGTGTAATCCAGATCAGATAATTGCCCATGCCAAAAAGCTTGGATAATTGAGGTTGCTTTTCAAGTAAACGAAAATAAGCATCACTTTGTGCCTGAACAACCAAGGTTTTCATAGATTTATTAAATCCTTCATCAATCCAAACGCCTCCCACTTCAATCATACTACGGCCTGAAATCTGTTTAATTGCGGTTTCAGCGAAGGTAGTTTGGTCTCTAAAATTTTGATTTTGGAGAGAAAGATCGACACCTAATTTTCCAGCTTGGACCGCATTTTGATCATTTCGTTTTAAAGCATCTTTTGCTCGGTCTAAAGAGCCTTTGGCATCCATAGCTTTTTTTAAATTAGCAACTCCTGGCAAAGAAGCCGATGCTGCAGATTCTAAAAGTTTTTCCGCTGCTACTGCCCTGCCCTCAGCAAGTTGTCCTGGCCTGTCTTGATTTTCTTTAGCGAAGTCAAGAACACGACGGTTTTTATCTCTGCCGCCTATTCCTGATGGCAGTAAACCAAAGGGAACAGGATACCTTGGCCCAGGGAAAGGGGGCATTGGCCTTGGTAGCGGATAAGAAGTGTGATCGGGGACAATCAAATAACTAGTATAAGGAGTGGTTATGCCATATTTTTTAGCAATCTTAGTTACTTCATCTACAAGTTCGCTTTTTTCTCCATTAGCACGAATTTGATCAAGCAAGAACCCAACTTTTCTTCTTGCCCACAATTGTTCAACAAACTCTTTTGAATCGGTAGTTCGTTCAGGAAAGTTGTACTCGTAAACAAATTCTTTTTTCTCATTTCCGAGGTCACCCTTTAATGTAATAGCCGATGGGCCTTTTCCCTTAAATTTGCCAAAAACCATTAATTGACTACCTTCAAAAATATCGGGTAGACTAGTAGGATAAATATCCAACACCTGCACTCCGGGCGAAAAACTAAGCCCCAAATTGACCAGCACTGGATTACTGATTTTTGCAACCATTGCACTAGATTTAATTTCAATATCTTCCGAGGGTCGGACATAAGTAGTGGCAGCTTTAGTTTTCTCTGCGAGCAAATCAAGCATTGTTGCATTAACATCATCCCCAACGCCGAAAGTAAATATTCGGGTATTAGGTTTAATTTTAGCAATAACATCACGGGTTATTTTTTCAGGATTGGTTTCGCCAATTGTGGGCATACCATCGGTAAAGAATACGATTACGAAAGGACGGGAAGCTTCATTGCCTCGGATTTCCAAGGCTGCCATCAATGCATCACGAATAGCGGTGCCCCCGGTTGAATCAAGGGAATCGACCCATTTGCGCCCTAAGGTTTTAAATTCCTCGTTAGCTGCAACAAATTCATCGCGAAAAAGGCTTACACTTGTTGCAAAATTTAACATAGAGAAGCGATCCGAATCCCCTAGGCTATTGATGCAATATTTTAATGCTTTCTTGGCCTGATCCATCTTAGGCCCACGCATACTTCCAGAAGTATCCATAACAAAAACAAAATCACGAGGCAAAGGTTTCGCCTGTTTTGATTTCATTGCTGGATTTATAACCAAAGAAAAATAACCGTCTTCAGAACCGACGGGACGATGCGTCAACATACTCATTCCAACGGTTTTATCAGAAAAGGAATAAAAAAGCTGAAAATCTCTATCAGATTGAATGGTACCTTTATTCAAGTTTACCGAAGCTTCTTTGTCTGATTTGCGTTGAATATTTATATCATGAGTTGGGCTATAAATAACGGAAATTCCATGCTGGGATTTTATGGTGCCCGACAGAGAAAAATCTTGACCGGACTGGCTAAATCTACTTTCAGCTTTAAGCGGAAACAAAAATTCAGCAAGGTCCCCTTCCCTTGCTACAACTGATGTATAGGAAACAGAGACACGCTGATCGCCTCGGGCAGGAACTGGAAAAACTCGCATTCGTATTAAATTGTTATCCATATATTCAAGTAAACCAGGATCCTGAATTCTTCGAACAATACTCGTATAAATTTGACGGGCTTTAGTTGCATCAAGCAACTCGCCCTTAGTTTCTTTACCATCCACCCACATTGTAAACCTATTTACCGAAGCGCCTTTGGGGACGGGGAATATAAAGGTAGCTTCTAAGGCCCGATCGCTATGGTTATGAAAAACCTGTTCGACTAAGGTTTCCGCGAATTGGTCTACAATTTTGAATTCGATTGATTGTTTTGTTAGCAGCAAGGGTTGAATTTTTTTATCATCTGGAATCAATAAACCTCGGGCAAACAAAGCAGATGGGCTAAATAGCAAAACAAGAATTAAGATAAATGCATTTTTTTTGATCATGATCCACCCAAGAAAATGATTAGAGGTTAGGTTCTACAAATGAGACGAACCAGCAAATAAAAAGGATTGACCAAACAAAAATATTTACCTAATCTACACCAACTCCATCAAATTGGGCAGTTTAGCTAAAATATTATTGTTGCACTTTCATATTCACCTAATTCTAAAAACCTAAGTCGCTGTTCCCTTAAGAAATAAGAGCATTTAATACGATTTAAATAAAGGTATTCAAACTTGAGGTTTTCTAAACAATGATAAGCCGTAGAAAATTACTCACCCTCAGCCTATTAACCTTGCCAGCCTTATTAGCAAGGTTTTCGTTTGCAGCTTCCCCAAAAAGAAGAATCGTAATCTTGCTTGAAGGAGCTGGAGATTTTCAAGCTGTTTCCAAAGTGCTTGAAAAGTCCCTTAAGCTTTTTCCTGCAAATTTAGAATTGCAACGCTTTCACTGGTCTCACGGCTACTTGCGCATTTTGGCAGATCAAACCGATTTACCGCATATTTCAGATCACGGTGCTAGATTAGCTAGCCTTGTAAGGACAATCCAAAAGCGTGAACCGGATACGGAGATTAATATTTTAGCACATAGTGCTGGCACATCAGTTGCGCTGGCCGGTGTATCGCAGCTTAATGATAATAGCATTGAAAAATTAGTCCTTTTGGCGCCATCAGTTTCCAAAGATTATCCCATAATGCCTGCAATTTTTGCTGTTAAAGATAGCGTTCATGTTTTTTATAGCCATGAAGATACTTTTATTCTTGGGCCAATTTTGAAATTTTCAAAGACAGCTGATTTAAGAAAAGCGCAAGATGCCGCAGGTAGATACAGTTTTACACCTTTTACCAGAAACCGTGAAGAAGAATTGTTGATTGCCAGAAAACTCAGACAATATGCTTGGAAAGAGGAAGATGCTGCCATCGGAAATAATGGCGGACACTATGGGGCATATGGCCAACCTTACATGGACAGAAAAGTATTGCCTATTCTTTTTGGTAAATCTCAGGAAAGTAATTTGACGATTGCAAACAAACCCTAATTAGCAGTTCGCAAAACCACAAGCAATTTGATTCCAGACAAATTCTTAGTTTTGATTGATTCAAAATATTGCCTAACTTCTGGAGCATTTGTTAGGGTTTGAGTTGGGGGATAAGCAAGGGCAAGTGCGGCATTGACATTCTTTTTTGCAGGTTGGAGCGATATAATTTTACCCGCATCCCCTAGATTATTAACAGAGGAAGAAGCAGAAACCCCCTGCTCTGTTGGTTCGAAGCCAATTATATTTTTCATATTTTTTCGATCTTCTGCAGATATTTCCGAAACAACCAATGCATCCCAAAATGGCACGGTATCCACTTTAAACAAAGCCTTTTCTGTTGCTTTTTTCGGTTGTTTCTCTGGTGTAGGTTTGCTTTGTTCCAACAATTTTGAAAGGTCGCTTAACGAGGCGTTTTCAAGATAGAACAGATAGTTGGTTGTAGACTTATCTGCCTTATTTTTCAAACGTATTAAAGTGCTTATGTCGGAATAGACAAAATAACCCATTTTGGAAAGGTTCAATTTGATTTGGTCAAAGGCTACACCTTTATCTTTGCATAAAATTTCCATTTTAATGCGTGAATCTTGGCAAACCACTTTCGAGAACAATCTGGGAGAGATTTCAGCTTCAACATCTTTCCTGCGAAGAATCCACGGTAAGGTTGCATTAACTTTAAGCAAGTTAAAAGTTTCATTCGCAGGTGCTGCAAGTAATTCTTTATTTTTAGAGTTATCAGAAGCAGAAGGAGTAAGGGCCAGATTTTTATCAAAAGGGTCTTCAACGGTTTTGTTTATGCTAGGGGAAACTGGTAAAACATTTTGTTTTTCAAAACCGCCAGGTAAATCCTTTGATCCTACCAAATTTGCGCTTGAATCTTTGTGTATGACTGCGGTTTGCTTATCACTGTTTGAATGATTTAGCGTTTGCAATTTTGCCAACTCGGAAGCATCCTTATCCTTTAAAACAACAAAGGCATTGATGGCGTAAAAGGAAACAAAAGTGGTTACAGCAAGGAAGCAAGCAACTGCCAAGAGTGAAACCCACGGTTTTAAAAAGGATTGATCAGGTTTATTAAGGAAAGATACTCGACTGCGGGCTTTTACATTTAGATTTGACATCACTTTTTGAGTCAGGGTAAAGCTTGACTCCATCGGAACCAAGTTACGGACCATGGATGCATCATTTTGCAACAAGCGAAGAAATTCCCGGGCTTCAAAAGAGGACTGCAATAACTCGTTTACATTTTCTCGCTGCGAAGCGGAAAGCACGCCATCTAAATAACCAGTCAGCAGTTTTATTTCTTTATTTTTCATAATCTCAACTCGTTCCATTTTCTAACTTTTCTAAAATTGCTCTTAATTCGAGTCTGGCCCGGTGTAATCTGCTTCGAACGGTTCCTACTGGTACACCCAATGAGGTTGCAATTTCCTCGTAGGAACAGCCTTCAATTTCTTTCAAAACCAACCCAGCTCGGTGATCCATAGAAAGCAATCCAAGCGCTTTTTCAATCATACTTTTGCCTTCCTCGTCTTCCATATTTTTCATAGGGCTAGATTCTAAGGAAGGCAAACTTATTTCCCCTTGACTATCAGTTTGACCGTTTAGGGAAAGCGCAGGCTTTCTTTTTCTTCTTTGGCTGATTGCAAGATTATAAGTAATCCTAAAAAGCCAAGTGTAAAACTTAGAATTACCTTTAAACGAAGCTAATCCCTTAAAAGCCTGTGTGAAAGTATCTTGGGTAACATCTTCCGCATCTTCAACGCTGTTAAGAAGTCGATAAGCCAAGCCATAAACCTTTGTAGTATAACGTTTTACAATTACATCAAAAGCGGGCATTTTGCCCTCTAAGGCCAACTTTATCAAGGTGTAATCGTCTAAGGAATTCACATTTCCCCTTCTATTTGGACGCTAATTTGCTTGAAAAGTTCCTTAATTCGTATTTTTCTTTAATCTTATCCTACCTACCTCTTATTGTTAAGACAAAAGACCTATTTCCCGATTTTTTAACCTAATCTTACACTATCTATTACAACACCTCCTTACATTTTACCCCTCCTATTAGGTTTTACCTGCCCACAATCTCTTATAATTAACCTAATCAGTTAAATTACTTAAGGTTTAATGCAAAATATGAAGACTGCGGACAATCAGACTATTGTAATTCGAGGTGCAAGAGAACACAACCTTCGCGACATCAATCTAATTCTTCCTAAAAACCAACTTATTGTTTTCACTGGCGTTAGCGGGTCAGGGAAAAGTTCGCTTGCTTTTGATACACTTTATGCTGAAGGACAAAGGCGCTATGTTGAATCACTTAGTAGTTATGCAAGGCAATTTTTAGGGCAACTTCAAAAGCCAGATGTTGATTTTCTTTCTGGCCTTTCCCCCACTATTAGCATTCAACAGAAGTCGGCGGGAAAAAATCCTAGAAGTACCGTTGGTACTATTACTGAAATTCACGACTATCTGCGAGTTCTTTTTGCAAGAATTGGTGTAGGCCATTGCCCAGATTGTGGCAAACCCATCACCGCACAATCACGCGAACAAATTATTGCGCAAATTCTTACTTTACCAAAAGGCACAAAATTCTTAGTTCTCGCACCATTAATTAAAGGGCAAAAAGGTGAATATAAAGATCTTTTTGATGATCTTCAGCGTAAAGGCTTTATTAGGGCTAGGGCCGACTCTAAAGTTTTTAGGCTTGGCGAAGACATTAAGCTTGACCGTAAAATTAAACACGATATCGAAGTCGTTATCGACAGACTTAAAATCGATGATGATTGTCGGGCTAGACTTGCCGAAGCGGTTGAACAAGCTTTACTACAATCCAAAGGTTCCCTGATCATTGCGATTGAACAAGAAGATGAAGGATTCGATGATATTTTGCTTTCTTCTCACTATGCTTGCCTGCATTGTAATAAGAGTCAAGAACCACCTTCTCCACAACTTTTCAGCTTTAATAGTCCCCACGGAATGTGCACGCATTGTGATGGCTTAGGTATTTCGTTTAACTTTGACCCTTCTTTACTTGTACCAGACCCGGAACTTAGCTTTTATCAGGGGGCTATTGCTATTCTTGGCAAAATTCCTGCTATGGGTCGCTGGCGTAAACATATCTACGCAGGCGTTGCCAATTCTCTTGGAATCGATGCTAAAGCCCCTTGGAATTCTTTATCTAAGCAACATCAGGATTGGATACTTAACGGTAGTGGTGAAAAACATATTGTTTACGAGTGGAAGATGAGGGGTGGCGGCGTTTGGAAACACGGTGGATTATGGGAGGGCGTAGTTCCTCAGTTACAGGCTAGTTTCAAAAAAACTGCCGCTGGCCCTCGTAAGTTTCAGCTTGAAAAGTATATGCGCGTTATGAAATGCTCTGAATGTAAGGGTTTGCGCTTAAATCCACAGGCTCGCGCTGTTACTATTGCTGGAAAATCTCTTGTAGAACTTTGCTCCTTACCAGTTTCTGAACTTGCCGAATGGCTTGACCCTAACAGGGGTGAACTTGCTAATAATATTTCACCAATTCATTCTTTAATTGCTAACGAAGTTTTAAAGGAACTTCGTGGCAGAGTTGGCTTCCTGCTTAACCTTGGACTTCATTACCTTTCTCTCGAACGATCTGCACCTACTCTCTCGGGCGGCGAAGCTCAACGAATTAGACTGGCTGGCCAAATTGGTTGTGGCCTTGTTGGCGTTCTTTATATCCTTGACGAGCCTAGTATTGGCCTGCATCCACGCGATAACGAAAAACTTATTGAAAGCCTACTAAAGCTGAGGGATTTTGGGAACACCGTGATTGTTGTTGAACACGATGAAGATACTATGCGCGCCGCTGATTTCGTCGTAGACTTTGGCCCCGGGCCTGGAGTTCGTGGCGGCGAAGTTGTCGCTTCGGGGACTTTCCAAGATATCATTGATAATCAAAACAGCCTCACTGGAAAATATCTATCAGGCAAAATCACAATCCAAGGGCCGCCTTCTCGTAGACCGGGAAACTCTAACTCCATTTCTATTCTTGGAGCTAGGCATAACAATCTTAAAAACATCAATGTCGATTTTCCTCTTGGTAAATTTATTTGCGTTACGGGTGCTAGTGGTTCAGGCAAAAGTTCTCTGATCAACGACATCCTTAGGCGCGGCCTTACTTCTCTTCTCAATAAAGGGACCGCCATCGTTAATGACCCAAACTCTACAGATGATAACGATGAAGTTGTGCATAGTTCTAAAGTCCCACCCGGAGACCACGATTCCATCTTAGGCTACAAACATATTGATAAAATCATCGATATTGATCAGACTGCGATTGGAAGAACACCTCGTTCTAATCCTGCTACTTACATCAAGGTTTTCGATGAAATTCGATCTTTGTTTGCAGAGCTTCCCGAAGCAAAGGTCCGCGGATACCAACGAGGGCGATTCAGCTTTAATAGGCCCGGTGGTCGCTGTGAAGCTTGCGAAGGGAATGGCAGCAACCGACTCGAAATGGATTTCCTAGCCGATGTTTGGGTACCCTGCCCCGTTTGTGAAGGACGAAGGTTCAACCGCGAAACCTTACAAGTTCGCTTCAAAGAAAAGAATATTCAAGATGTCCTTGAAATGGATGTACAACAAGCTGTTGAGCACTTTAAAAATATTCCAAAAATTCACTCGATGCTGAAAACCTTACACCAAGTCGGGCTTGATTATATGAAGCTAGGCCAGCCTGCCCCTACTCTTTCTGGGGGGGAAGCTCAGCGAATAAAGCTTGCTAAAGAACTTTGCAAACGGTCTACTGGCAAAACTCTTTACCTTCTTGATGAACCCACAACTGGACTCCATTTTGAAGATATTCGTAAACTTTTGCAAGTACTTCATGCTTTTGTTGATGCGGGGAATACTGTTCTTGTGGTCGAGCACAATCTAGATGTTATTAAAACCGCAGACTGGGTCATTGATCTAGGCCCAGAAGGAGGCAAAGGCGGGGGCGAAATCCTTTTCACAGGCACACCAGAAAAATTGATCCATTGCAAAAAGTCTTTTACGGGGGATGCCCTTCGCCAACACCTTAGCCCAAAATCTAAAACCAAAGGGGCAAAGCAAGCCAAATCTAAAAAACCTGCTCAAGTATCCCTTAAATTCATTGAAGTTGTAGGCGCACAACAGCACAACCTTAAAAATGTTAGTGTCTCTATTCCAAGAGATAAAATGACTGTTTGTTCTGGCCCTAGTGGGTCGGGTAAAAGTACACTTGCTATTGATACTATTTACGCAGAAGGTCAGCGTAGGTACATAGAATCTTTATCTGCTTACGCCCGCCAATTCTTAGGACAGATGCAAAAACCTAGAGTCGAACAGGTTACAGGATTATCGCCTGCAATCTGCATCGAACAGAAAAATAATAGTAAGAGTCCACGCTCTACCGTTGGCACTATTACCGAAATACACGACTACCTAAGAGTACTTTATTGCAGGTTGGGAGAACCTCATTGCCCCAAGTGTCATATTCCGGTTGGCACGCAAACTTCTGATGAAATCATCACTAAAATTGAATCTATGCCAGAAGGCACAAAAATCTATCTCCTCGCACCTATTGAGCGAAAGGGACAGGAATCTTTCGAGCATATCTTTAATGAGATCAGAGCGGCTGGCTATCTCAGAATCCGAATTGATGGCAAACTCTTCACCCTTGAAGAAATTCCTGAAATCGACCACCGCAGAAAACACTCCATTGAGGTTGTTGTTGATAGGCTTGTCATAAGGCCCGGGCTTAGAACTAGAATTTGCGATGCCGTGGAATCAGGACTTGATCTTGGCAAAGGTATGCTTCTGGTCGCACACGCTGATGATCGAGTTCAAGAAGAATCTTGGAAAATCGAAAAGTATAGCCAGCATTTTTCCTGCAATAACTGTGGCAGAGGTTTTGAATCTCTTAACCCTCACCATTTTTCTTTTAATAGCCCTTTGGGGTGGTGCCCAGTTTGCGAAGGACTGGGAAAACAGCAAGGGGCTAACCCTGCTCTTCTTATCAGAGATTCCTCTAAATCCATTCGCAATGGGGCAATTGCAGCTTGGCCTGATCTGCAAACCGAAAGCGCCTTCTTGCCTTTTGCCGAAGCCATCGCTTTTTCCGCTGGTTTTAGTCTTGATATTTCTTTTGAACAGCTCACTCCCTTACAGCAGCGGGTTATTTTTTATGGTAAGGGCGATGACTGGCTAGAAGCCAAGGCTTCATCAAGTAAGGGTAAAAACTCCCAAATTCTTTTCCAATATAAGGGGCTGTACCCTGCACTTGAAGAAGCTTCTAGAGCCAGTGCTTTTTATCGGGCCAAGCTTGATAGCTTAGTTAATGATGTAGCCTGCGGGGCTTGTAAAGGATCGAGATTGCGAGACGATGCCTCGGCTTGTAAATTACATTTTGGTAAGAATCTTCCTGCTCTTACTATTGGTGAATTAGAATCGACTACTTTAAAAAATGCACTCGCTTACTTTAAAGCCATCACCCATAACGCATCGCAAAAAAAAGTTGCAGGGGAACTACTCCGCGAGATTGTTGGGCGTTTACAATTACTTGTCGATGTGGGGCTTGATTATGTAACCTTAGATCGCTCGGGACCTACCCTTTCAGGCGGAGAATCTCAACGCATTCGACTCGCAAGCCAAGTTGGAAGCGGCCTTACCGGCGTGCTTTATGTTCTCGATGAACCGACTATCGGCCTTCACCCCCGAGACAACCAGCGCTTGCTTACTGCTTTGCAAAAGCTTAGAAATTTAGGCAACACTCTCATTATGGTGGAACACGACCGAGAGGTAATTGCTTCTGCTGATTATCTGCTCGATTTTGGGCCGGGCGCCGGTAGTCAAGGGGGTAAAATTACTGCTTTTGGAACACCTGCACAAGTTCTTAAATCCCCTGATTCTCTTACAGGGCAATATCTTTCTGGCAAGAAAGCTATTCCTATTCCTAGCAACAGGCGATTAGTTTCAAATAAGGCTGGTCTTTGCAAACCTGCTGCGACTCTTTGCATTCGAGGGGCAAGGCAAAACAATCTGCGCAACATTGATGTTTGGCTTCCTCTTGGGGCTATGATTTCTGTTACAGGCGTTAGTGGCTCTGGTAAAAGTTCTCTAATTAATGAAGTTCTTTATCAAACACTAGCACGAAGATTACACCGGGCCAAAATGCCTGCAACTGCTCACGATGATATTTTAGGAATTGAAAATATTGATAAGGTTATCAATGTTGACCAAGATCCGATTGGAAATTCTCCGCAATCAAATCCTGCAACTTACACCGGAGTTTTTGATCATTTGCGTGAATTGTTCACGCGCCTTCCCGAATCAAAAATCCGAGGTTATCAACCTAGGCGTTTCAGTTTTAATAAACCAGGAGGTCGATGCGATGCTTGCGAGGGGAACGGACAAAAATGCATCGAAATGCACTTCCTTCCAGATGTTTGGCTTGAATGCGATACCTGTAAAGGAAAACGCTACAACCCAGAAACACTTGCAGTTCTTTACAAAGGAAAATCAATTTCAGATGTTTTAGAAATGCCTATTAGCGATGCTTTAAAGTTGTTTGAGAATCAGCCAAAAATACGCAAAATACTTCAAACTCTTGATGATGTTGGCTTAGGTTATATGGCTATGGGGCAATCTGCCCCTACTCTTTCAGGAGGCGAGGCACAGCGAGTCAAACTTGCTGCGGAACTTGCCCGACCCAATACAGGTAAAACCATTTATATTCTTGATGAACCTACCACCGGATTACATTTCGATGATGTCAGAAAACTTTTAGAGGTTCTGCATCGTTTTGTCGACTCAGGAAACACCGTGGTCGTGGTGGAACATAATTTAGATGTCATCAAAACCTCGGATTGGGTTATCGATTTAGGTCCAGAAGCCGGCCCTGCAGGTGGCTTGGTAGTTGCCCAAGGTACGCCCGAAGCGATCTCACTTGGCCTTTGGGAGAAATTACATCCTTCTGATGATCCAGTCGATGCCTTTGGTTTATCGCATACAGGGCAAGCCTTATTGCCGGTTCTTGAAGCCGCGCCTAAAATCAAACGAGATCGGTTCAATCCCTTGGAAGAATTTTCAAAAAAAGAAAACTCCATCAATCTTGAAGATCTAGGCACCGATGCCAAAATGCCTTGGGAACTTGATGGAAAAAAATGGCATACCGTTGATCGTATTAGCCTTGATGGAAAAACATGCAGGTGGGAAGGCAAAGTATTAGAATTTATCGACACTTTATTACAGGATCAAAATTCTCTTGCACCTACAGACTGGAAGGAACGCGGAGTTGTCGAGTTCACCGCCCTAGGTAAACCTGCCTCTTGGTTCTGCCACGCTCTTACTGGGCACGAATGGTTATTACGATTAGTCTTTCGTGTGCCTAAAAATACTTTCAATGAAATTCAGCTTAATTCAAACCTTGGGATTCCTACACTTAACAATACCCCTGGATTAGAAATTTACAGTAATGAAAGTCGAGTAAAAGCGGCCAACTTAAAAAAGTCTCCCTGGCAACAAATTACTATTCTAGTTCACAGGTTTTCAGAAATTGATTCCGACGAATTTAAAGATTTTATCCAAGCTTCTCTTACGGCATACCTCGCTCACAACAAACGGTTGGCCCAGAAACCTGAAGACCTTATGCCTTGGAAATTGCACGGAGAAAAATGGCACCTCGGAGAGAAAGGCTTCCCTATTGGGAAAAGATTATTCTGGGACACCAGTATCCTTAAGGACATTCTAGGTTGTGCCCAAAAACTTGATAAAAACTTTGAAATTCAATGGGATAGTAGAGACTGCGTCACATTCAAAGTTATTGGCATTAATCATAGTTGGCTTATGATAAAAACCAAGGGAAATGAACATTTGGAACTTAGACTTTCTGGACCTAGGGGAAAAATCAACTTAGATAAAGCTAAGGGAATCGGATTTGAACAGGAAATGATTGAACATCGAAATGAGATGGAAGTAATCGTCCTGCGGTTCCGCAAGCAAGAAGATTTCACCCTGCCCAAGCTCAAAGAATTTTTCAAAGAACATCTAAATTATTTTATTAAAATAAAATCTGAAAAATAAAGTAAGAAGCAATCCCATCAATTAGTTTACAATATGTTAGAATTATTTCTAACAAGAAAGAGTTTTTAAATATGCGCCCATTAATTGCGTTTTTTGTTTTTATATACCTCTCTGGAAGTTCGCATGGTCACTTCCATATTTTTATACCAGAGAAAGCAAGCTATCAGAAAGATGAAATAGTAACTCTCAATTTTAAATTTGGCCATCCATTTGAATGTGAATTACAAGATGCGCTTAAGCCTGATAAAGTATTTGTAATAAGCCCTAAAGGCAAAAAAACGGAAATAACAGAAACATTTAAGCCGATAAAAGAAAAAATTGGAACCAATGAAATAACGACTTTTCAGGGAAATTTTGAACCCAATGAACGGGGAGATTACATTGTAATTGCCCTTTCGCAACCTATCTATTTGCCTTCAGAAAAAATATATATCCAAGACACGGTCAAAGTGGTTATTCATATCCAAACGCAAAACAATTGGGATACAGGGCCAAATACAGAATTTGAGCTTTTACCTTTAAGCCGTCCTTATGGATTATTACCGGGGATGGTTTCAAGATTTCAAGTTGTGGTGCAGGGCAACCAAATAACTATGCCAGAAAAAGGGTGGCGATTTGAGATTGAAAAATGGAACGCAAATCCGCCTAAGGTTTTGCCTCCCGAAGAACTTATCACCTTCACTGCAAAAGCTGATACAAATGGAATTGTTTTGTTTTCAATCCCTGATTTTGGGTGGTGGTCGATAACCACGGAATCAAAGGAAGTTGCGTTTATAAAAGAAGAAAAGAAAAGTGTAATAAAAAAAAGAAGCACCTTTTGGTTTTTTGTTGACCAACCGAAGGTCAAAGCGCCTTGAAATCCTCATAAATGAATTTGCCTGTACCCATCTTTGGAGTCCACTTACCAGACGGCCTAATACAAGGCCCTTGGATAGTTGCAGGTTGGTTGGTAACCATTTTGTTAATAATAGTAACAAGCAGAAAACTTAAAGATGAAGAAATTCCAAGGATTTCATTTTTAACAGCGGTATTTTTTTTAACAAGCATGATTCCTGTCCAAGTGCCTAGTGGGCCTAAGACTCATCTTTTGCTAAATGGCTTAATAGGAATAATACTTGGACCAAGAGCTGCCCTTTCCATTGCGCCAGCACTATTTTTACAGTCACTTTTATTTGCCCACGGGGGCTTTTTATCTCTTGGATTAAATATTACAGTTATGTCAATACCTGCAATTCTTGTACAACCTTTTGCAAGCTTAATTCAAGCGCCACTAAGTTCAAATAAACCTTGGGTTCGGTTTTCTGCTTGCACTTTAGCACTAGTTTTTTGTTTAACTGCAACGGCCTTGGGAATATTGCTTCTATATAAGCAATTCAACTTTGAAAACAAATACGAAATCGTAAACCAAATTCTTGCACTTTTGGTGTCGCCATCCTATATTTTAGGCAGCATCATTATTTCAGGAACATTCTCATTATTCTTATTAAAAAGTACCCTAGGCAGAATGTTTTCACTCGGATTTTTGGTTGGACTAATGGGAGTCTTATTTACCGTTTTTTTGCACGCTTTAGTGATGATAATTGGCGGGGTACCAAACCTAGGTCCTATTATTTTAATCACCTGCTTAATTCACCTTCCATTAGCGATCGTGGAGGGTCTCGCCGTCGGATTTATGGTAAATTTTCTTGCAAAGGTTAAACCCGAGTTACTATTCCCAATTGGGTATATTCCTAAAAACAATTGAGCTATTCATAGCGATAAAGAAACATAAAAGTTAAGAAATCGATGCTTGTGGAAAAATCTCATCAAAAGGAATTTCCCATTCACCTAGTCCAACATAAATTTTTGCAATCGCTCGTTTAAAATCAACACGAACAATTTTCCCAACTTTATCAAAGCGTTGAACTAAAACCATATCACCGACATTAAGGTTCAATCGAAAATTTTGTAACTCTTCAAGTTTAAGGATTTCTCGCTTTTTCTTAAGTTCAGCTTGTTCCAGCAAAAGTTCATTTTGCTTTGCTAGGATTTCAGCATCGATAAGTTGATCTTTTTCGCCAACAATTTGCTGTTTTTCTTTTTGCAATCGAAGTAAATCCCTGCCAATTCGTTTCTTTTTCAAATGGATTCTTGCTTTTTTCAATAAATCTTTCGGAAAACCAAGTCTCTTGGCAATCCTAAGTGCATTACTCATACCAAACCTACCAGTAATTAGACGGTAGGTTGGGCGTAGGGTATCAGGATCAAATTCGACCGCAGCATTTTGGGCAAAATTATGATCAAGCGCATAGGTTTTCAAATCGCCTAAATGAGTGGTAACCATACCGAGACAATTTTTTTCACCCATTCCATCTAAGATAGCTCGACCAAGTGCCGCCCCTTCCGTTGGGTCGGTTCCGGCACCCATTTCATCTAGGAGAACCAAACTACTGCTTGTAGTAATTTTAAATATCGATGAAATTCTTGAGATATGTGAGCTAAAAGTGCTTAACGATTGTTCAATACTTTGCTCATCTCCTATATCTGCAAAAATATTATCAAGCGCAGGAATCATACAACCAAAGGATGCTGGAATATGCATACCAGACAAAGCCATTGCCGATAAAATCCCAACGGTTTTAAGTGTGACAGTTTTCCCACCGGTGTTAGGCCCGGTGATCACTAAGATCCGATATTCACCACCTAAGCTAACATCAATCGGCACGATTTTTTTCTCTTCAGCTTCCGTTGCGGTCTGATTAATTTTATTAAGCATATCTTCTACTAAGGGATGCCTAGCCTGTTTTATCACTAAAACAAAATTTTTATCCACCAGCGGAGGAACCATTTTAAATTCTATACTAAATTTAGCCTTAGCAAAAACAAGATCTAAGTGGGCCAGAATCTTGATGGTCAAAGTTACTGGAACCGCAATCTTCCCCACCTCCGCACTAAGCCTCCTAAGAATTTTTGCAATTTCACGAAGTTCTTCGGCTTTTAAAATCGATCGTTCTGCACTTAATTTTGCAACCCTGGCTGGCTCAATGTAAAGAGTATCACCCGTGCTACTCGTTCGATGTACGATGCCTTGGATTTTTTGTCTATGATTTGCAGAAATAGGAAGTACACAATGGTCACCACTAAAAGTTGCGTTGGGATAGCGCAATATTTTTTTAATCTCGGGGTCAGCTATTATTTTTTTAATCTGAATTTGTATCTGCTCTTCAATTGCAGAAATTTTTACCCTTACATTAGCTATCTCTGCACTTGCCATATCCAATACTTGACCACGGGGATCAATACATCCCTGAATCATCTTTGCAGTCAAACTAAAATCATCTATAGGGGCAAGCATATCAGAAAGGGCCATCAGGCTTTCTTCTAGCCTCATCCTAAAACGATACATATTTCCTGTGCAGACCAAAGAATCAGAAACTTGAAGCAGTTGTTCAGAGGTAAGTTGAGAACCTATCGCGGCACGCCTTATCAACAAACGAATGTCGCTCAACCCAGCAAATGGAGGAGACTGACCAAGAGAAATGCTTTTAACCATTTCAGTAACCAGAAGAATTTCTTCACGTAGGAGGTCAAGATCTGGAATTCGGTCTAGAAGGTGCGACAATTCCTTTCCAAGTGAAGTAAAACAAAAGGAAGCAGTCATCTCCCTGATTTTAGGAAACTGCAATATTGCTAGCGTATGGGAATCAAATGACACAAGTAATGATCCTGAATGGTATCTTAAATTATTATTTTAGAAAGGTTTTGATTTAACGCAATAATCATTGGTAAACATACTCAAAATTTCTCTATAAAAACAATATGGAATCAAGAGATGTTGTAATCGTTGGCGCAGGGGTAATAGGTCTAAATATCGCCTATGAGCTTGCAAAGAGTAAAATTGGGGTCACCCTGATCGATCAATTTGTACCATTCAAGAAATCTTCTTGGGCAGGTGCTGGAATCATTCCACCCGGAAACCCCGACAAAATTTCTAATGCCCGAGAATGGCTTAGGGCTAAAAGCGCTTATCTTTTTCCTCAGCTTTCTCAAGATCTTTTTGATTTCACTAAAATTAACAATGGGTACTTAAATTGCGGTGGCCTAGAACTTGTTTCCTCCTTTGACCAGAACCTCGAAAATGCTTGGTCTGAAGAAAACATTAAATTTACACCAATTCGATCCACTGACCTAAATTTGCTCTTTCCACATCTCCCAAACAACAACCAAAATAGTTATTTCTTTCCAGAAATGGCGCAGATTAGAAACCCAAGGCATCTTAAAGCCCTTACCGAAGCTTGCAGACTTTTAGGCGTTCGTTTTTATAAAGATTGTAAAATTACTAGCATCGTAAAAAATGGCCGCAAAGTGATTGGACTCGAGTCCGAAATTGGCCTTTTTTCTGCTAACCAATTCATTATCGCATCAGGAGCGTGGTCGGGCACTTTTTTAACTCAAGAAGGCCTTCAATATCAAGTTTTTCCAATTATGGGACAAATGCTTTTACTTCAGTCATCTGTAAAATTAAAAGAAATTATTCTCAAAGAAAAGAATTACATTGTTCCAAGGGGAGATGGTTTGATTCTGGTAGGTTCTACCGAAGAAAATATTGGATTTAATGCAGAAATAAGCACAACGGTTCGTGAAATGCTTTTAAAATTTGCAGTCGATTTGGTACCCGAACTTGCACAAGCTAAGGTAATCGATCATTGGGCTGGCCTTCGCCCCGGTCGTAACCGCCCCACTCCATTGATAGGAAAATCGCCTTGCTCCGATAATTTATATTTTGCAACCGGACACTTTAGGCAAGGTTTACAAACCTCCCCTGCTACAGCACTCTTTGTTAAATCCCTTATTTGTGGGGAAGAAACAGAAGTAATTTCTGATTATTTTATGCAAGATAATCCCAACAATGAACCTTACAAGCAACTTTTTCAATCATGAAAAGAAACATAATTTCCCCAAAACTTCAACTTGAAATAAACAACGAAACAACTTTATCGCAAGGAGTTGAAATTGTGTTTGAGAATAGAATTATGGTCCTAGTTCAATTATTAGAAGAGCAACAGAAACAAATCATTCTTACGCCTGAATTGATCCATAATTTACGGGTAACTTGCAGGCGTTTAATATCTGCCCGCACTTTATTTGAAAAATCAACATCTAAAAGTTTAATTGCAAAATAGAAACAAAAAGTAAAAAACTGCTTGAAGTGCTAACCCTTTTGCAGAGTTGGAATTTGCTCAAGGCAAAAATCAATAGCTTTAATTCCTCAAATTCTTATCAAGACTCATTCTTTCACGGCATTATCTGGGCAGATCAAAACAACTCTTACAATAAAGTTATCGAGGTTTCGAAAAAAAAATCGCAGCTTTTATTATTTGGGGAAGAAAAGTATTATCCAAAATCTCAAAACAAAAAAGACTAAACCCTTCTCCATCATTCCACGAGTTTCTACTACTGAAACTTATGAAGGCTTCTGATGAATTCCAAGACTATATTACCACAAGCGGTTATGATATAAATACACTACATCAACTTTGGCTTAAAACCAAACTTCTGCGTCATTGCATAGAAATAGCAGAGAACGCCGTTCCCGAAGAAAAATTTGTTGTTCTTTACAATGAATTAAAAGTGGACAAAAACTCCTTGAGAATTAAAGTAATTTAAACTTTTAGAAACCAACTTTAAACTTCAAGGCAAAGCAAATTTAATTGTGAATGAATCAAAAACTGGGAAGAAGAATTTGAGCTATCTTTTAAAAAAATTCATCAATGGAAGATTTCAATGCAAAGTGGTGGCTTGTGATAAACCTTGCTTATTTTTTTACCACCATAATTATTTCGAATTACTATTCACCATATAAAAGTTGATCAATCCAATTTTGAATTAACAAAATCAATTGGACTCTGCGCTCAATCTGAAATTCCGCTTGAAAGCAAAAATCCATCATAAGAACTATTCTGCTAGGGTTATCGCCAAAAGAAAGCCTGAATCGAGATGTTCCTTCTTCTTTGCCACTGCGAGGCAAAAATTGATCTCTTAACCAAGTAAGAGTTTCATAAACAAGCCACTTGGCCCTAACGCGTTGCGAAGAAGATTCTTTTCCTGCAGCTTCGAGGAAATCCATAACCATTTTCACTAACTTAATGGAGTCTGGTGCAGGCAGAATCAGTTCAGCAAAAAAGGCATCTTGCATCAATGAAAACTCTGGGTTTGTCAACAAAAGAGCGCGAGAAACAGAGCCATTACAATTTTTAGGAATTTTCCCCAAGCCACCCTCATCAACTAATTCTTTTGCATTAATCACTTGCAAAATTTCGCTGCTGCTTAAACCAAAAAATGCAATTTTTTGACATCGAGAGATTATGGTTTCAAGTTGACGCTCAAGACTTATTCCTATTAAGAAAATGCTTGAATATGGGGGAGGTTCTTCCAAAGATTTTAAAAACCTATTGCCGGATTCTTCATTTAATAAATCACAATCATCAATGACAAGAACTTTAGCCCCACCCCTTGAAGCTTTCAGTGAAAATTGACTACAAATAGCACTCATCAAGGCTAAAGGAAATTCTTGTACATCTTCGGGGCAACTGTGAACTTGCAAGTCTGGATGGTTTGAGGAATCGACCAATTTACAAGAAGCACAATTATTACAAGCGCCAAGGTTATCATCTAAAAAAGAGCATAAAAGAGCCTTGCCGAATTCAATCGCCAAAGTTTTTTTACCAATCCCCTCTATACCGTGGAAAAAATACCCTTGCCCTAGTCTAGCAGATTTCCAAGCTTGAATCAGAGATTTAATTTGGCTTTCATGGCCTACAATATCTTTCCAAGACACGAAAACACCTTTTCTTAACCTTATTTTAGAAGCTTACTAACTTGATCTAGTAGTAACTCAGAAACCTTTAACGCGGGCAGGGAAGCATCTAAAATTATAATTTGCTGCCTAGCTAATTCTGCTTCTTTGATAAACCCTTGTCTAACTTTTTCGAAAAATTCGTCTGACCTTTGCTCCATCCTATCGGAAGGTTTTCCAATTCTTTGTCTAGAAAGTGAAACAGATAGGTCAAGAACAAAGGTCAAATCTGGGATCAATCCACCAGTTGCAAGCAACCCTGTCTGCCATAATTCATTGGGATTTAAACCCACTCCATACCCTTGGTAAACAACATTAGCTAAAAGAAATCTGTCCGAAATAACTATGGCCCCATCCTGCAAAGCCGGATTAATTATCTGATCCACCAACTGGGCCCTACTTGCCATAAACAAAAGTGCTTCGCATCGATTTGTGATATGCAACCGATGATGCAGCAAGATATTGCGAAGAGTTTGACCTATTTCCGTCCCGCCCGGATCAACGCAAGTAACCACTTTATGCCCTAGATCGGTTAATGATTTAGCTATGTTTTGAACTTGGGTAGATTTACCACAACCATCCAAGCCATCGATACTGATAAACAAACCTTTACTCATAGCCTGCAATCTTAAAATTTAATGGGAATGCTCGGGATGAAGATTTACGCCTGCCATCTCATCTGCGTGATAACTTGATCTAACAAAAGGCCCTGCAACCACTTTTTTGAAACCTAAAGACCTAGCAAGAACAGCAATAGAATCAAATTCTTCTGGGGGAACAAATCGCGCAATGGGCATATGCTTTAAAGTAGGCGCAAGGTATTGGCCAAGGGTAAGTGTGTCGCAATCTACGGTTCTTAAATCTGCAAGCACATCCATTAATTCGTCGTTCGTTTCACCCATTCCGAGCATAATACTAGATTTGGTGATGATATGGGGCTTGGTTTTTTTGGAATGATGAAGCACCGCAAGGCTTCTTTCATAAATCGCCCTGCCCCGAGCTTTTTTATACAACCTAGGAACTGTTTCCATATTGTGATTAAAAACCTCAGGCTCTGCTGATAAAACAATGTCAACCGCTGATAAGTCCCCTTGAAAATCTGGTGTCAACACTTCTACCGAAGCCCCGGTCTTTGCTCGCACTGCCAGAATGCATCTACGAAAATGATCTGCACCTCCATCAGGAAGATCATCACGCGTAACGGAAGTTATTACCACAAATTTTAGTCCCAAACGAAAAGCAGCTTCTGCTACTCGATCAGGTTCATCATCTTCAACAAGCAGTGGTTCGCCTTTTGGAACGGAACAAAAGCCACAGGGCCTAGTACAAACATTCCCAAGAACCATAAAGGTTGCTGTTTTTCTGGAATAGCATTCGGGTCGATTAGGACACCGAGCGTTTTCACATACTGTTTCAAGTTTTAATTCATCTAACAAGGACTGCGTAAACGAATTCTCGTTACCCAAAGGTAACTGTTTTTTCATCCATGAAGGCAACCGCTTACTTGGAGCTTGTTTTTCGACCGTATTCAAAGGCAACATAAAAAATCTTCTCCAAAATCGTAGTGGGTACTAAGATAAGTTTAGCGATATTTTGCCAAAAATAACAACCATCTATTTAAAATTGGTTCTATTTAAAAGTTTTATAATTTGAATGAAGACAGCGCCGATTGAAAATGATAAAATCTCATCAAACATTCCCCATTAACTAGGAGTATTCGTTATGCGTTTCCTGATGACATTAGCTTTAATTGTCCCATTCCAAGGGTATTTAACTTCAACAGCGTTTGCTCAGGACAAAAACCCTATCGTTCTTATCCAAACCTCGCTTGGCGACATAAAGGTTGAACTGGATGAAAAGAAGGCCCCTATCTCGGTGAAGAACTTTCTTTCTTATGTAGATGATAAGTTTTATGATGGAACGATTTTTCACCGAGTTATTCCTACTTTTATGATTCAAGGAGGCGGTTTTGAAACCGGCCTTGAAAATGCTAAACAAGTTTCAGACTTCGAGAAAAAACAAAAGAAAACTAAAGACCCTATTAAAAATGAATCCGGTAATGGGCTTTCTAATGTTCGTGGTTCCATTGCTATGGCCCGTACTAATGTCTTAGACAGTGCTACCAGCCAATTCTTCATTAACACCGTCGATAATGGACGACTTGACCCTGCGCAGTATTGTGTTTTTGGGAAAGTTATCGAAGGGATGGAAACCGTAGACAAAATTCGTAAGGTTGAAACTATGACAATTGGACAAGCGATAGGCGATGTGCCCACCAAAGATGTGGTCATTAAATCGATTACCCGGGCCAAATAACCTTCTCTATTAGAAAGACCAGATAAATGTCAAATACCAATGTGATTATTGAAACCTCCAAAGGCAAATTAAAACTTGCACTTGATGAAAAAGCATCCCCCTTAACTGTGGCTAATTTCTTATCCTACATGAACGCTAAAACCTACGATGGCACCATCTTCCACAGAGTGATCAAGGGATTTATGGTTCAAGGTGGTGGTTTTACCCCAGATATGAAACAAAACCCAACCAAACCCCCCATAAAAAATGAATCAGGTAATGGCCTTAAAAATGTACGTGGCTCTATTGCCATGGCTCGTACTAACGACCTCCATAGCGCCACTAGCCAATTCTTTATTAACACCGTCGACAATGCTTTTCTCGACAGTGCTCAATACTGTGTATTTGGCAACATAGTTGAAGGCTTAGAGGTTCTAGACGCTATTGCGAATGTGAAAACTGGAAATAAACAGGGGCATGAAAATGTTCCAGTTGAAACCTTATCAATTCTTTCAATCACGGCTGGTTAAATCAATGCCTAAACTAAAAAAGAACTGTGAAAACAGTTCTTTTTTATGGTTTTATCAAGACCTTGGCAAAAACCTGATTCTTTCGATCTCCCGTTTCAAGAAAAGTTTCCATCAAGGTCTCCATCGATGGTGTTATTTTCATCGTATATCTTGAAATTAAACTGGATTGAATTGTAACGGTTTTATCAAAATCAATTTGCGATTCACCTTTTGAATTTCTCCCAAATAACAGATAAAAATTCTTCATTCCACTAGTTCTTATAGTAATTGTGTTAATTGCAATATCAGATTTAGCAAAAAAAGTTGCTGGCTGAAGATTTGGTTTCCAAGAAGGTGCGTAATTTAATCGAGATTCACTAATAGTATCTGAACCAATCCAATAAAATTGATTATCACAGGCTCTAGTTGCTTGGAATTCGTTTCCTAAAACAGTGCCACCGCCATCCGAGCCAAGTTGCTGCATAGGAAAAACGCGTGATTTATTTCTCATCCAATCACAAATTAGAGGTAATTCAGCGCTAAAGAACTCGATTCCCCTGCCTTTATATTGAGTCCAGATAGAGGGATAACCTCGTGGCATCCAATTGGTAAATAATTGCCTAGTCTTTAAATTGGGATCGCCTGACCTATCGCCATTCACGACATAAAAAGAGAGGTACTGGCCATTACGCCAATACTTTTCGATAAAGAGTTCCGGGCTTGAGCTCATAGGAATAACGCCTGCAAATTGATCAGGATGAGAAAGCCCAATGTCATAAGCAACCGAGGCGCCTTGTTCTTGGCCAAAAAGAAAAATTTTATCCGGGTCAACAGGAGAATTTAAACGGGCATCTCTTAAAATATCAAGAATTGTATAGTGTTCTTTATCGGAGAAACCATAGCCGATTCCGCCTAGTTGCCAATCATAACCAATAAGGATAAAGCCATTTTCGTCGGCATAATTAGCCCATTTCGCAACCATAGAATCAGCAGTTTCATTAGTTCCAGGTAAAACCATTAACAAGGGATAAAGTCTATTAATATGGGAATCTAAAGGATACCGGATAGAAAACTTTGTGCCTTTACTTCTGCCTGAAGTAAGTTCTTTTTGGAATTTTTGTCCAGGAATTTTAGATTCTAGAGGAAAAATGGTTTGAGTTAAAATCTGCCCAACATCTTCGACTTTTATAGAAGGATTCTTTCTAATAAAATCTTCGAAAACTTTTTTCCGATTTAGGGAATTATTACTTTGAGTGAATTCAATAATAAAAGAACGAATTTGCCAAAGTCGCTTTGCAGATGCAGCATTAGGCTCTGCAGCGGTATTTCCCATTATAAACCCGGTGATGGCCAGTGCCGCACTTTTCTCAATTTCTTGTAGTGAACCAACAGCATCTTTATTTTTTTGTTTAGAGAGACTTAAAAATGCTTCTAATCGATCAGTAGATTCTTCAGTAACATTTTTCTGAATGGTTTCAATAGCTTTTACTAAAATAGGGTCGGCTTTTTTCTCTGCGAGTGTCAATGCTAGATAAGACAATATTTTTTGAGTTTGAAGAAATTCTTCTTTCGATTTTTCTAACTTAGATAGTAGGGCCTGAGTATCGGTGAGAATCTTTTCTTTAGCTTCCGCGGTTGGGAATTTATCTAATTGCATTCGAGCTTCAGCAAAACGGCCTGAAGCAACTAATCTTTTAATTTTCTCAAGTCTTTCTCTACCTCGAAACGAATCAATGATTTCTAACGCTTTTTCCGCCCGCTCTTTCTGGTCAGGAATATCTGAAATAAGCAACTTCAATTCTTTTTCACTTTCGTCGAACCAACCGGCCTGTGCCAGAAAATCAATCAGCTTAAACCTCCTAGATGCCATTTCTTCGGGCTTCACTTTGCTGATATTTTGAAAATCGGGGTGAGAATTGATTAACTTGCGTACCGTTGGTAGCCCAATTTCCTTTGTAAGGTACATAGAACTCATTACAAATTTATTTGTGACATCCACTCGAACCGCATAGGAAGACAAAGAAGAAATATGTTGGTAAACGCCAACAACCCCAACAGGGCTTCGATATTTGAAAGTGCGTTCCCACTTAGAATCCCATTCGGTTGCTTCAAGTTCTTGAAGGAAAGGGGGTGGGTTTTTTGGATTAGGGAAATAAAGGGCCTTAGGGTGAGTCCATTTTTCTTCTTGAATAGGTTCGCGCTTATCGAGGGTTCGCACCAGGTTAGGGTTGAAGTAAATCCGTCTTGCCCCATCATCCACCATAAAAAACCCTTTAGGAATAACGATTGGTTCCTTACTCACGGGATCAAATTCGGTGACACTCTCACGCTTAACCGTGCCTTGCAGAATAAAACCATCCTTTAAAATAACAATGTCAGCCAAAACAGAACAGCAAAGGACTAAGCCAATCAAAACAAGAGACAATATTCTTAAAGCTGATTTCATTAACTAACCCAATAAAAGATAACCGGACCTTTGAGACAAAATCCTT
Organism: Gemmataceae bacterium; assembly: GCA_041694635.1. Taxonomy (GTDB): domain Bacteria; phylum Planctomycetota; class Planctomycetia; order Gemmatales; family Gemmataceae; genus UBA969. The sequence goes on from JBDNHI010000016.1 coordinate 52,299, forward strand.
TTTACAATCTTCTATATATAGCTATTATAATAAAGATTGAAATATTCCAAGTTTAGCAGGTTTTTCCGACAAAGTTACAGTTAACAGGAAAAAAGCGATGCCCATTCATTTTCGTTGCAAACATTGCGATTCTAAACTTAGCATTACACGAAGAAAAACTGGCGTACAAATTCAGTGCCCATCTTGCTACAAGTATCTTGTAGTACCTGCCCTACCAGATAACTCTAGGGTAATAAATCCCGTTGCGAATAACCCAACCCCTTTAAAGAAAACCCCAGCAAAAACAGACCCTAATGACTTTGAGTTTATAAATCCAGATCTTGTTTTAAAACCTAAATCCAAAGAACTTCCTGCACCTCCACCACCTCCCGTTTACTTTGATGAATTCGATGATGAGAACCCTATGTTTGATGTAGTACAGTTAGATTCGTTAGGAATAAATTCGGCTTCAATTGCTATATCTTGGCAAAAACTTTTTAAGTCGAACAAAACCATCATAGTTGTAATAGTCTCGTTTCTACTGGGGTTTATATCTGGGTTTCTTATTTACAGGGCAACCATACCGCATTAATTTAACAATAGTTTGAATCTAACAAAAAAACACCTGCAAAATCAAAACTCAAAACATTGATAAACTTGCCTTAAATTTCATAAGATTTTCAGATTATGCTTTCTGTTATAATTTTTACTTCGATGTAGATTTGCTTTGTAGGGGTTAGGGCATTTGTTATCGACCTTAATCAGATGTATTTTTTTAATTGAAATAGCTTAACCTGACTTTTAGGGCAATATTTTATTCTTAGTGTGTTGTAAACACTTAGTATCTTGGAAAGACTTTCTTTTTTGAAACAGGGTGTGGAATGCAAATACAATCTTATGCAAAAAATGTCCAACTTTATGTTTTATCGTTAACCCTTTGCTTTAATTCAATTTCATTAGCAAACCCTTTCAACCCAGATAAAGTAGAAGAGTTTAAAAGAGCTTTTCTAAATCGTAGTGATGAAGATCGTAAGGGCAAATTAATAAACATAGTTAATAACACCAATTATTTAGGCGAATTAAGTAAGATTATTATGCTGCCTGAATGGCAATTTATTGAGGGGAATAAAAGGATAAGTGACATAAATGGGGAAGTACGCGTTGCTGCAATCGAAAAATTTAAAGTAAAATGCCTTGCACTTCTTAAAAACGGCCAAGATGTCGAAAAAATTGAAGTCGCTATACTTGTAGGCGAAACTGCTTTCGCAAACCTAATCGATGAAACTTCTGAATCCCTTGATCAAATTGCACAGCGGAGTCGCTACCTTAGGGCAGAACTTGGTAACCTTGCACCCCAACTTGCTTTGCTTACTAAAAGTAAAAATGAAACTTTAATAATCGCCTCAGTTACAGCTTTAGGAAAAATCGAGTCTAAACCTGATCTTTTCGCCTCAACAATTTCAAACTTAATTGAATTAAATCCATCCAATACACCTGCAATTAGACGGGTTGCTGCTACCAGTCTTAAAACCAGACTGGGAACTGTCGGCCAATTACTCAAACAAATCAGGGTGGTTCGGGATCGAGATAACCTCGACCTCATTAACGATCTTTTAGCAACCAGCAAACTTTGTTTTCCATTAGGAGTTCGAGCTTTAAAAGATAAGGATTACATTGTAAGGGAGCAAGGAACCCTTGCTTGCAAGCAATCTACTTCTACACTCGTTGAGGTTGACTATATCATCCCAACAAGGGAAGCAGAAATGGTAATGTTGGAAAGGCCAGATATCATTGGTTTAAGAGTAAAAGGGTTTCGCGATGCGCTGAACGCAGAAAATGATCTGATCAAAGCATTCCGAGATAATATGCGTGAACTATCTGACCATTCTACAAATTTTGAAGCTGACCCTATGGTAAGGGTAGCAAGCTTGGATGTAATGGAAGACTTGGTTATAATCCGAAAAAAACTGATCGATTTTGAAGGAATTTTAGCAAAACTTGAAACCCAAGCAGGTATGCCAGTAAATCTAAATTCAAAATTAATAACCCACGATGTTATTCCATCAGGAGATGAATTTAAAAAGATCCTTGAAGATTTATTTATGGTGCTATCTGACCCAAACTTCAAGATTAGGCTAAATGGCGTAGAAATTCTTGAAGGTTTTTTAAGTATGCCTGACATTACTGATCGAATATTAAAAGAAAAAGATATTAATTTATTTAAAAAATTGGCATCCGTTGCTAACTCTGACCAAAATCTGATGGTTCGCTATGCTTCCATTCGAGCAATGGGGCGATCCGCCCCACTTTTACCTGAAATAGCAATTCCTGTTTTATCAAAATCTATTCAAGAAGAAGATTTAGACATCCGGATTGAAGCTGCTAGGTCTTTAAAGAAATATGGCAAAGATGCCGTAAAGGCAATTGCCTCCTTAAAGAAAATGCTTCCTAAAGGTGATTCGGAATCTAGGATTGCGATGATGCAAGCCGTTGTGGCCTTGGGAACGGAAGGCTCTCCCACGCTTGAGGCAGTTGCGAAAAATCTTGAATCTGAAGATTACAGGGTAAGAATAAAAGCTGCAGAAACATTAGGAAGATTTGGAAAACTGGCATTAAGCCAAGTCCCTGCTTTACAAAAAAGCCTGAAGGATGAAGACCCTAATGTAAGAAATGCAGCAAGTTCGGCATTACTTAAAATTCGATTTGAATCTTAATCGCAAGAAATTGAAATTTTAGTTGGCAGGCTCAATAACTGCTGTCATTGAACCTTCACACTTTTTTGAACTTAGATGATCAGCGCCAAAAGAATGAATCTGATCGCGCTTTAACTCAGCGTGTTCTTTTGAAGTGGTAAGAACAATCGCTCTTCCAGATTTATCAACTTCCAAGGCAAGTTTGTAGCCCTTTTCACGAGGATACCCAAACAATGTCTGCATCATTCCAATAACATATTCGTAAGTATGATATTCATCATTAATTAGAATCACATTATAAGGAGGCAGAATTTTAGTTTCGTTAATTAATTCTGGTTCAATAATAGATGGCATTTGAAACCCTGCAAAATTAAGTTTAGTTGGTAAAATTACGCCTTTCTGCGTACTACTACAATGGTAATGTCATCGTGTGGATATTGTCTTCCTACGGTATGCTTCTTAATTGCTTCCACCAAACACCGAAGAACATTATTGGCAGAGTTATCTTTAATCCCAGTCAAGCATTCTTTTAACCCATCTTTATTTCTGTCCTTACTTACAAAAGGAACATCTGAAACGCTCATGGCATCTGGAACACCGTCAGAGTAAAGCAACATTGTTTGCCCCACTTCCAACTGGAATTCAGCGAATTCGTAGGGATAGCCTTCAAGAATACCAAGCATAACCCCAGCGGTGTCTAGATTAACAGAATCATAAGGGACCGAACCATCACCCTTTATAATCATTGGTGCCATATGCCCAGCATTAACAACCGTAACTTTATGGTCAGGGTTCATAACCGCAAGGATTAAAGTCACAAAACGATCAAGTTGACTGGTATGAGGATAAAGAATATTATTCAATTTAGTAATGGCTTCAACAGGTGTGGGTTCCATAAGCAAAGTGAGCCTAGTTTCAGAAGCAAGCTTAGCCATCAAAAGGGCAGCGGGAATGCCTTTACCAGCAACATCGCCGACCGCAACTGCAAGTCGATTATTACTCATTGGAATAAAACCGTAGTAATCGCCCCCAATTTCCTGAGCGGCTTGGTAATGAGCTGCAAATTCATAATCGGGCATTTTAGGAAAATCAATAGGAAGAAAGCTTTTCTGAACCTGATTTGCAAGTTCGAGATCACGCTTAATTCTTTCCTGAAGTATGGAGCTTTGATGGTACTTTGCGTTCTCCATCGCTGTTCCAGCTTGATTTGCAACACCCCAAAGCAATTTAAGATCGTCTTGGGTAAACTTCTTACTACGATCTTGGGTATCGACCTGAATAACGCCAAATGCCTTGCCATCTACCCCACACAGAGGCACACACATTACCGAACGAATTTTAAAATCAACTATACTTTGACTGGTTTGCATTCTGCTATCTTGACTTGCATCATCACTAAGAAACGCCTGTTTTTGTTCCAAACATTGTTTAACAATACTTTTACTAAACCTAGCACTGGTTTCGTCTTGAGGCCTACGGGTTTTAATAATGCGTGGCACAAATTTATTGGTGCTTGTATCACCCATAATTATAAAACACCGGTCTGCTTGCTTAAACAACTGAAACATACAATCAACTGTTGTAGGTAAAAGCTTATCAAGTTCCAATACTTTGCTTAACGATGTAGTTATCTCTAGCAGCAAACGCAACTTCTCTGCAGGTTGCGTTTCTAGCAACTGCTGGCTACTTGCATTAATGGTAACGTGAACCGTACTCGAAGTGTTTTCTCCCTTATCATCGTCCATATCAAGCGCGGCTTGATCCGCCTGTCCAGAAGCACTTTTGGCATGAAAAGAAACTACAAAGTCGCAAATGCGAATCTGATCGTTATTCTTTAGTGGCACCCTTCCGGTAATCTGCTGATCGTTCAAGAAAGTACCGTTTCGGCTTTTGTTATCTTCAAGGAAAAATTGACCCTGCACTTTTAGAATAAAAGCGTGTTCTCGACTAACGGAGGTCACGGGAATAATAATTGCACAATCAGGGTTTCTCCCCATAACAAATCTATCACCAATCAAGGGAATATCTTTGCCCTCGCCGTGGCCTTTAATAATTTTGATTAAACTCATTGAAAACCCCTAAAGTACTAATGTCTTAATAAAAATTTAAGAAGTAACACTAGATAGATTACTTGGAAACCAACCGATTTGCAAGAATCTGATAAAGAAACAATGAGCCTTGGTCTAAAGTCACAAAAAACTTTATTGAACCTAAATGGCCTGAAGCTTAATAATCAAATCACCACCCTCGACTTGGGACCCAGCGGAAGCAGTGACAGAAAGAACAATAGCTGCCTTTTCAGAACAAACGGTGGTTTCCATTTTCATAGCTTCTAAGACAAAGAGTTTTTGCCCGGGGCTGACTTCTTCGCCCGTTGCGACCAAGAATTTCGAAATAACACCGGGCATAGGTGAGGCAATTTCGAATGGGTTCCCTGGGGTAGCTTTAGGCCTTAATGGAGATTTAGCAGTTAAAGACCTATCAAGTGCAACAACTTCTCGGGGTTGGCCGTTTAGTTCAAAAAACACAGTTCTGGTGCCATCTGCGTGAGGTTCGCCAACGGTAAGAAACTTAAGAATAAGGGTTTTACCCATTTCAATTTCAACACTAGCTTCGTCGCCCGGTTGCATCCCGTGAAAGAAAACAGGTGTAGGCAAAACGCTGGTGTCAGAATAGCGTTTTTGATGTTCAACAAACTCGGGAAAAACCTTGGGGTAGAGGATAAAGCTAAGAACTTCAGTGATTTCCGGATTGATTCCAGAGATTTCATATAATTGCTTTTTAGAGGCATCAAAATCAGCAGCGGCTAAAGAAGCTCCAGGTCTACCAACAATAGGTTTTCTTCCCTTTAATATTTTTGTTTGAAGTTGTTTGGGAAACCCTCCGACAGGTTCTCCAAGGCGCCCTTCAAAAAATTCTACAACAGATTCTGGGTAGGATAACTCTCGGGAACCATTTTCAACATCATCCCTAGTCAAGGAATTACCCACCATAAACAAAGCCATATCTCCAACAACTTTAGAGGTAGGTGTTACTTTTACAATATCGCCAAACATCTGGTTAACTTCGGTATACATTTGACAAACTTCGCGCCACCGGTCACCAAGTCCAACGGCTTTGGCCTGCTGAAACAAATTGGTGTACTGACCGCCAGGCATTTCGTTTAAATAGACATCAGCAGTAGGTGCCAGTTGGCCGGTTTCAAATGGTGAATACATAGAGCGGACGGCCTCCCAATAAAGGGCAACCTCGTGCAGTGCATCCTTATTTAAATCTGGATCTCGTTCTTGGAATTTAAGCGCTTCGCCAAGTGCATTAAGGCTAGGTTGGCTGGTCATACCAGAAAAGGGAGCCATAGCAGCATCGACAACATCAACGCCTTCGGCAGAAGCAAATAAGAGAGAAGCAATTTGCCCACCCGCACAATCGTGAGTATGAAAATGAATAGGGAGGCCAATTTCTTGCTTGAGGGTTCTAACCAATTGTTGAGCAGCCCAAGGCTTAAGAAGCCCCGCCATATCCTTGATCGCAATAATATTTGCTCCAAGCTTTTCTAATTGTTTAGCAAGTTCGACATAATACTTGAGGGTATACTTAGTTCGCTTCGGGTCAAGTATATCGCCTGTATAACAAATAGCTGCTTCGCAAATCATATTTGAATTCCGAACCGCATCAATGGCAAGTTGAAGGTTGGGAATACCATTGAGGGCATCAAAACAACGAAAGATATCAACCCCCGCCAACCCTGCTTCTTTTACAAAACGGTGCACAACATTATCGGGATAGCTGGTATATCCAACCGCATTTGCAGAACGAAGAAGCATTTGGAAGAGAATATTAGGAACGCGTTGGCGCATTTCAGAAAGCCGATCCCAAGGAGATTCCTTAAGGAATCGCATTGAGGTGTCAAAAGTAGCACCGCCCCACATTTCGAGAGAAAAAAGCTGGCTCATTTGCGACGCATAAAAAGGCGCAATACGCAGCATATCTCGTGTGCGCATCCGAGTTGCCAATAGCGATTGGTGGGCATCCCTAAAAGTGGTATCGGTAATCCAAAGTTTTTTTTCTTTTTTAAGCCATTGAGAAAACTTCTCCGGGCCAAGTTCTTTGAAAATATCCCTAGTACCTTTGGGCAAATTTTTAGAAACTCCTGCTAAAACCGTAGCGCTTAACTCGGGTTCTTGAACCGTTGCTGCTTTCACGCCTGAAATACTTTTTATATCGGGATGGCCATTTACAATAATCTCGCCAATGTACCGCAGCAATTTGGTCGCCCGATCCTTACGCAAAGGCAGATCTAATAAAGTTGGAGTTTCGTCAATAAACCGAGTAGTACATAAACCATTAAGAAAATCAGGATGGTCAACCAAATTAATAAGAAAAGGAATGTTAGTTTTCACTCCGCGAATTCTAAACTCATTTAGACTGCGCAACATTCTTCTAGCAGCATCTTCATAAGTTAGAGCAGCAGCAGTTACCTTAACAAGCAAAGAATCATAAAAAGGATTAATAACCGCACCAGTAAAGGCAGAACCCGCATCTAGGCGAATCCCCATACCACTTGCAGACCGATAGTTACTTAGTTTGCCATAATCTGGCAGGAAATTATTAACCGGATCTTCGGTAGTGACCCGGCATTGAATCGCATAGCCACGCACCGAAATATCAGCCTGATTCTTAAAACCTATTTCTGGGTTATGTAAGGCAAACCCCTGTGCAACCATTATCTGACTTTTCACCAAATCCACACCAGTCACCTGTTCGGTTACCGTATGCTCAACCTGAATACGGGGGTTCACTTCGATAAAATAAAACTTATTAGTCTCGGCATCAACGAGAAATTCAACGGTGGAAGCGTTATCAACGCCAGCTTCGCGCCCGATAGCGATGGCGGCATCAAGAATACCCTGCCTAGTTTGTTGGTTTAGATTAAAGGCTGGTGCAATTTCGACTATTTTTTGGTGCCTGCGCTGAACCGAACAATCTCGTTCATAAAGATGAAGTAAGTTTCCGTGTCGATCGCCTAAAAGCTGCACTTCAATATGTTTGGCTTTACGAATAAATTTTTCAATAAAGACATCAGGAATTCCAAAGGCTGCCCCTGCTTCGCGTCTTGCCTGTTCTAAGGAATCTTGCAACTTTGCTTCCGATTCTACCACTCGCATTCCCCGCCCACCACCACCCATAGAAGCCTTAATAATGACCGGGTATCCAAGCCTAGTTGCTATAGCTTTGGCTTCGCCTAAATCTGAAACAGCATCACTGCCAGAAAGAATAGTCACTTTTGCTCGTTGTGCCAATGACCTTGCCTGAACCTTGTCACCTAGGCTTAAAAGAACCTCCGGACACGGTCCAATGAACACCATTCCTGCATTAATAACAGCCTTTGCAAATCCAGCATTTTCCGAAAGAAAGCCATAACCAGGATGAATTGCATCAACATCGTGTAATTTCGCTACTGCAACGATTTCATCAATGGAAAGGTAAGACCGAATTGGTTCCCCAGCTTTACCAATGCGATATGCCTCATCTGCCTTGAAGCGGTGCAATGCAAAGCGATCTTCATAAGAGTAAATTGCAACAGTTCTAATGTTCAATTCACTTGCGGTACGAAATACACGAATTGCAATTTCACTTCGATTTGCAACAAGAATTTTTTTAAATTTGCGAATAATAGTCATAAATAGATCCAATTTATTATTAGGTTCACCTTAAACATTTCAATTCTTGCTTTAGGTGTCTAATGAAAATGTACTGAAAAACACTAAGCGGTTCGAGACTCTCTTGCAAACTTTTGCAAGGTTCTCGAACCGCTTAGTGTTTAAAATTCACAATTTATCAAGGATTTACAAAAACAGTAGTATTTAATTGAATATCTCCGCCCTCAGGAATATCTGTTTTAATGGTCATCTTATGCTTTAAGTCTCCCTCTAAATTGGCTTTAAAAATCAAGGTTACAATATGAACTTCCTTTTTTTCTTTCGAAAGTTCTTTAACACTCCATCCCCCATCGAGTCCATCTAAACTAAGAATCGTAAATGGTTGGCTCCCACGAACCACAATCTTGCGTTCGCTGGTATCCCCCATTTTAATTTTTCCTAAAGAAAGGTAAGGGGGATTAACCGATAAAATCGACTCTACTTCAACATTTAAAGGCACCCTTACAAACTGAATACCAGAAGAATTGGTCGTAAACAAAATATCTGAGAACCATTTTCCCACAGGAATATCTGCCCGAATAATGGCAAAAGCTTCATAAATGACATCATTCCCTTCACGCTTAATCAAATTAAATTTAGCTTTAACATAGTTACTTTCAGTTTTGGCATCAACAATTTCGAGATTAGGAAAACCATAAAATCTCAAGGTTGTCTTAACTTCGTTTGCCTTGCCACGCTTAATCTGACCGAAATCAAATTTTTCAGGGGATACAGCAAAATCATTCCTACCATAAGCTTGAACCAACAACCTAACCTCATCATACCTAGGTTTATCAAATGAAACATAAACGGTAACGCTTTTAGACCCACTAAATCGGGTGCTATCCATACTTGTAAGAACGAAAGTTTCTTCATTAGGCAGAATCTGGCTTTTGGCAACCGAGGCGCTAACGCAACCACAAGAAACCCGAACCCCAGAAATACTAATTGTTTCCGAAGTATTATTTTTAATTTTAAATTGGTGAACGAGAGCTGGACCCCGAGGAACAGAACCAAAGTCTTTGTTTAACTCCTGAAAAAGGCCCTCTGCCCAACCTGCAGCATTAGCACTCCCACAGGCAGAAATCAAAACAAACGAAAACAACCATCGAAATGGCATTTTAAAACCCTCAAAGAACACCTTGAAAAATAATACACCCCTTTTAATAACCCACTTGATTATTTATTTCCCCTAAATGCCCCGTAGTCAAAATTTGATTATTAAAAACAGTAACTTTTATCAAATTCTCAAGCTTGAAGGTATTACCATTTATTTTTCAAGCTTTATCCATTTAAAACCTCCGAACAAAACAATCGGACTAATTTACCATTATTTTCCAAAGGACCTTGCGAGTACCGCAACGATCACACTTTTAGCCCCTGCCCCCACCAACACCTTTGCAACATTATTTGCAGTGGCACCCGTGGTTAAAACATCATCAACAAGAAGAATGTGCTTACACCGAACCAAAGAGTGGTTGGTGCAAGCAAAAGCCCGTCTCAAATTTTTTCGCCTTTCCGTTGGCAATAATCGAGATTGCTCAGGAGTAAACCGAACTTTTCTTAAAATTCTACTTCCGAAATTCACCCCAAGTACTTCAGCTACTCCCTTGGCTATTGACTCGGTCTGATTATGACCCTTGATTAACCGTTTCCACCAATGAACCGGGATGCAAGTAATTAAATCTGGCTTGAGCTGTAAAGTATTAGAAATATGAAGGCCCAAAAAGGAACCCATAGTTTGAGCTAATTGTTCACCCTCCAAATGTTTGATCCTTAAGATTACTTCTTTAAGCTTATCTTGATAAAACCCATAAGAAATAACTCGTTCAAATTGAAAACGATCCTGCTTACAATAAATACAACCATTCGTTGTATCGATATTTGGCCCAACTTGAGCACTACAGCGGGTACACTTTGGCTCTGGTGCAGGTTGCAATTGAAGCAAGCAACTTTTACATAACCATTTTTCCTGATGTTCAAGCAACTGCTTGCAACTGTGGCATTGCGACGGAGCAATTACATACAAACCAGCATCTACCCAAGGGGATACTATTTGAGACCACATTGTTTTCATAGATTTATTATGCGGCAGCTTGCTTGACATGGGAAGCTAAAAAGGAACTAAGGACTCTAGGAACAGATAATTCTGGGGCACTTAAAACATTTTCTCGAACCATAAATACTAGTTCCAACAAATTACTACCGCGCAAGGTGGAGTGCAGGCAGACGTCCGTCATAGCCAGCCAACAAGATTGAGAAGGAAAGTTAATCAACTTCCGAGAAGCTTTTTTCTGGATTAATTCGCTCTGCCTTAATGCACCGCTAATTTTGGCATACACGAACTCTGGATCAAGGTTAACACCCGTCCTAAACAAGCCTTTCTTACAGTCAGCAAGTAAATCAGTTCGAGATCGCTCATCATTAAAAAGATGAAAAAGAGTAGGACCTTTTTCCCATACCCTAAAGTTTGTTGGATCTATATTGCAGCTTAGTTTAAGCATTCTACTAGAATTTAAAAAACCACCTTTACAAGTATCTATATGAAGCAAATCATCTCGATCAACGGTTTCCCCACTCTTGGTAGCAGCCTCAGTATTATTTAACCCAACCTTTATAAGTTGCAAACCTGAATTGTAGCTTGGGAAAAGATATTGGGTTTTACAAATAAGATCTTGAGATAAACGGATTAATAACTGCTCAAGGGTTTTAGAATTAGACCCAACAAGTTTTCTATCAACAGGATTAAAACTTATTATTTTATTCCAAAACCCAGAAGGTTTTTGTGAACAAAGAAATGCAGCTTCCTCAGAACTTACAATCGAATCAATTTTCCAAGAAGGATGAATTAATTCACCTCGCTCTAAGCCTAATTCCAAAGAAGATACAGCAACGGGCACGACTTCGCTTGCGATTTTTATATGAAAATTTAGGGAATGGTTGTTTTGCATAAGCTCATTAACCAATCAAATTAATCATGCAGCCTTAGAGGTAGAATTATTGTTATCGTTTGCAGTTTGCTCATCGATACCTAGCCCAGATTTATCATCAATTGGCAAAACGATTTCAAACCTAGTTGGCTTGGAATCACTTGGAAAATTAAATCTAATTAACCCTTTATTAAGGGTTGTTAACCTCCAGGCAACAGAAAGGCCTAAACCTTTACCACGCCCCGCTTGTCTGCCTGAGAAAAATGGGTCAAAAAGGTGCAAAGCATCTTCGACAGCAGGGCCGGGTCCGCTGTCTTCAACAAAAAAAGTGAAGCCTCGTTGTGAAAATGCCTCTATCCCCAACCTAACCCAGCCATCTTGGCCTGCTGCTTCGATCGAATTTCGGACCAAACATTCCAACGCCATTCGAGTGTGATCCAGATCAGCAAAAACAGAAAGATTAAATAACTCAGATTCAGAAACGGTTAAAAGAACCTTCTTTTCAAGGGCCCAACCTGCCAATCGATTTACAACAGTACCAACAACATCTTTGATTTTAATATTATTTGCAGCAGGAACGCTAGGCCTAGCAAACTGCATTAAATTGCGAAGGATTATATTAATTCTTTTGGCCTGCCTTATGATACTTTCCAAAGAATATTTAAGCTTATCTCTAGTTTCATCAAATTCTAGATCATCCATCCGAGAAAGAATAAACTGCGATTGTCCCTGAATAACTGCAAGTGGATTATTGATTTCGTGCCCAGCGCCCGCAGCAAGCTCAACAACCGATTGCAACTTTAAATCATTAAATCGTTGGTCCCCTGACCGAACAAGATTTTGCAAAGCATTTTTGTAAGCGTCAGATTCGAGAAGATCTCTAGATCGGATTAACTTATTTTCATTACAAGTGGTGATAGCAAATTGCAAACATTGCGAGACAATATTTTCAGGTGTTTTTCGTTTAGCTTCGAGGTAAGCTCTTATATTTCCGCCAAACCATTTTTTTACTATCGAAGAAACTTCTAATTTTTCTAAAAACCCAGACAGTTTTAATTTTTTTTCAAGATCCTTTGCTTGGGCAGACTTAGCAACTTGCCCTTCATTAGTAAACAAATCCGCAAGAAGAATTATTTCACCAAGGCCAGGTATCAGTCCTGCAGCATTGGCAACCTGAAGCCCATCTTTTTCCGATAATTGATTCACAAGACGAATCCAAACAGGCAACCCGTATTGTCGGGCCAAACTCGAGCTATCAGATTTTTCTTGAATATGATTCCTAGCCAAACCTTTAAAATCAAATAATAAAGCACCTACCCAAGCAAGGTCTGGTGAGACCTTCGAAGTAAGCCGTGCAATTTCAAAAGCAATAGCGGCCCTACAAAGAGAATTAATTACAGATTCACTACAATTAACAGGTGATTCTAAACTTAAACCCATATTCAAAAGATCAACGAATAGATCGGAGACCACAGGCCTTCCACTCTCGAGGCATTCGGGAAAAACAGAATTTTGATTGGTATTAGAATGGCGGAGTAAAAAACAAACTGCCGCTGGGTCTGTTCTTATGTCTAGCCAAGATTCAATCAATGGCTTAAAAACAAGATCAGAAACAGATGATATCCTAGGTAAAAGCCAAGGAGATTTGATGATCAAGTCTAGAAAAGTTACCGAACTTCCTTGTCCGGCTATGGCTGCCACAGGCATACTCCATCAAAAGCCATTAAAAATAAAGGGAAGGACTTATAAAAGCCCTGCCCCATTATGTAAATCACTACGAAATGACTAAGCAGATGTGGTTGAAGTGGATTCGATATCCATCAACTGACACATACGATCGATAAGTTCTTCTATTTCAAATGGTTTATTCAAGAAATCATCGGCACCCGCAAGACGAAGCTCTTGAATCTTATCTTCTTCAATCATACCACTTATACAAAGAATTCGGACTTCTTCTAAAGTACTATCTGCACGAACTCGATGGCAAACTTCTTTACCATTGATATCGGGAAGCATAACATCAAGAACAATAACATCGGGACGATATTCCTTGACCATCATACCTGCATCAAACCCATTGGTTGCAATGCGAACTTCGAAACGGCCATCTTCTTCAAGAACTTTGTGCATCAACTCTACCAATTCGGTATCATCATCCACGAGCAAAACTCTACGCTTTCCACTTTCCAACGCATCGGTTGGGATACCGTTATCTTTCATAAACTTATACAGAGATTCGCGGGGAATCCTGCGGAAGCGGGATCCGGGGACCCTAAATCCCTTGAGTTGAAGATTATCAAAACAACGAATGATTGTCTGTTGGCTGACCTTACAAATTTTCGCAGCCTCTCCAGTAGTAAAAACAGTTTTCATCTTTTTGTCCTTCCTGGCACCAGCTAGCCAGCTTTCTTCGAGCGAACCAGACTTCTCAACGCAAGAAGCCAGTCAACCCAAAATTCTTCCTTGAACAACTTCTAAAGCCTTTAACTCTATTCTCAAAACTGCAGGCCACGAACCAACCAGCCTGCCTTATATTAACTTGCTTACCACGAACGACTAATTTTGCGCAAGGCACGATTTCAACTTGCAGCACCAGATTCTTAGTCGAACAAAATCTGGCGAGTCCGATTTTGTGGTAATTTAAGAAAGATGCAACGATTGTATCGACCTATTACTTCATTATAATATTACCCCCTTTCTCCATCTTGTCAATATTTCAAATCTATTTGCTTTATTTATTTAACTTTTATTTAAACTATTTCTTTTTTTATCTGCCTAACCTCAGAACTCTTAGTCGCTTTTGTTTTCTTACCTTTGGTTGCGATGCAACCTACACCATCTATAATCTTGCATTTCGCTAAGCAACTTTCACGATTTCAAATAAAGCAGCAAAACAGCTATATCGGAAGAGGTAATACCACTAATTCTGCCTGCCTGCCCGATATTCCCGGGCTTAATCTTATCAAATTTCTCTTTAGCTTCTTTCCTCAAATGAACTATCGACAAGAAATCAAAATCTGTAGGAATCGTTTTAGACTCAAGCTTTTGAAACTTCTCTATTTGAATAGTTTGCCTGCCAATATACCCCGCATATTTAATTTCCAACTCCACCTGTTCTTCAACTTCCGCAGGGGCATCAAATACCAAACCTAGCTTTTCTTTTGCCATCGCAGTCATCGAATTCCAATCCATATCGTGCCGTTTTAACCAGTGCTCTAAGGATGCATGTTCAATCTGGTTAGATTTCAAAACTTCGCCGATTTCTTTTATTTTTGCTTGTTTTTTTAACAATCTGGCCCAAGCCTCATCCCCAACTAACCCAATTTCCCTGCCAATCGGGCTAAGCCTTCGGTCTGCATTATCATGGCGCAACTGCAATCTATATTCTGCTCTGCTGGTAAACATTCGATAAGGTTCATCAACACCGCGAGTTACCAAATCGTCAATCAACACCCCGATATAAGCTTGGCTACGATCGAGAATAAGCGGGGAAAGATTTTTGATTTTTAGAGCGGCATTAATTCCCGCCATTAAACCTTGAGCAGCAGCCTCTTCGTACCCCGTGGTTCCGTTAATTTGTCCTGCGAAATAAAGATTAGCAATAAACTTAGTTTCTAAAGTAGGGTGCAACTGAGTGGGAGGAGAGAAATCATATTCGACAGCATAGCCCCACCGCAAAATTTCGGCATTTTCCAAGCCTGGAATAAATGCAAGCATCTTTTGCTGCACATCTTTAGGCAGGCTGGTACTAATCCCATTGCAATAATATTCGTTAGTTGTGCGCCCCTCGGGTTCCAAGAAAATCTGGTGCCTTTCTTTGTCAGCAAAGCGAACGATTTTATCTTCGATCGAGGGACAATAGCGGGGCCCTCGCCCTGCTATTTGCCCCGAGTACATTGGAGCCCTGTGCAAATTTTCACGAATGAGATCGTGAACCTGCGTATTCGTATAAGTGATATGGCAAGGAAGTTGTTGCTGCTCAATTTTAGTTGTAGAAAAACTAAATGGCCTAGGGTTAGCATCTCCCGGTTGAACTTCCGTTTTAGAAAAGTCGATGGTTCTGCCATTGAGCCTACAAGGAGTGCCCGTTTTAAATCTTTCCAACTTAAAACCGCAAGTAATTAGGCTTTCGCTTAGGCTTTCGGAAGAACCATCACCTGCCCTGCCCCCTTGCGATTTAGCTTCCCCAGTATGCATAATTGCTTTTAAGAAGGTCCCTGTTGTTAGCACAACCGCACGCGTACGATACAGGGTGTTGCCCCTACAGATAATTCCTTTTACGGTCCGAACGGAACCATCATCAACAACCGAATCCTCAAGAAGGAGGTTTTCGACCATCTCTTGGCGAAGGGTCAAGTTTTCCTGTTTTTCGACGGTCCATTTAGCGAGAACCTGATATTGTTTTTTATCGGCTTGAGCTCTAGGGGAATGCATAGCAGGACCTTTGGTCATATTAAGCATTCGAAACTGAATAGCAGAAGCATCAGTAATTTTAGCCATTTCGCCACCAAGCGCATCAATTTCGCGAACAATTTGTCCCTTAGCAATTCCACCTATTGCAGGGTTACAACTCATAAGGCCAACGGTTTCCGCACTCATCGTCAAAAGAACGGTTTTAAGGCCCATTCGAGCGGCGGCTAGGGCAGCCTCTATTCCAGAATGCCCACCACCCACGACTGCAACATCAAATTCAAATTCTAAGGGGTAATTCATTGTTTTAGTGCCATCTCTTTTATTAATGAACGGAACTTTTGCAGATTCAATTGATTTAATTAACTACAGTGTCTAGATTATCACTTTTAATGTTATCTTTCGCGAAAAATCATCAATTATTGATATTGTAGGAAACGATTATGCAATTAACCGCAGCCACCAAAGAATCCATTTTAAAATTAGAAGCACCAGAAGAATTAAAACAACAGGCCCTACATAATTTGGAATTATGGTTATGCAACGAAGAATTCAATGAATACAAACCCCAAATTGAATTCTTAATCACAGAGAAAAAGTGGGCAGGTTTACTTGACCGCTTTTGTATGATTCTTCCCTTTGGTACAGGTGGAAGAAGAGGCCCCGTTGGAATAGGCCCCAACCGGATGAACCTTTGGACGCTTGGAGCTTCCGTACAAGGGCACGCAGAATACCTCAAGCATCGCTTTAAAACTCTTAGCAAAATAAATGTAGTTCTTGGTTATGATGTGCGATGTTTTATGGATAAGCGAAAACAATACAATCCGAATTTACCCAACCCAGTTCTTAATTTATCCTCCCAAGATTTAGCAGTTTACGCTGCCAGAGTTTACGCTGCCAACGGTGTCCATGCGTGGGTTCTTCCACTCGAAAGCAAACACTATATCGCAACGCCCGAACTTTCATATTCGATTCGAATTCTGAATGCCCAAGGTGGGCTCAACATTTCCGCTTCTCATAACCCGCCTGATGATAATGGTGGAAAATTTTATGACGAACGAGGCGGACAACCTGTTCCGCCCGATGACCAAATCATGGCAGACCTTGTAGAGCAAGTTAAAAATATTAACACTATTTCATGGCAAAATGCAGTAAAAAGTAACTTCATTCAATTCCTTTCCGATCAACCCCATAAAGACTATATTTCACTTTGTTGTGCGCACAGCCTTATTCCTGCGCCAAAGAACGAAGGCTTCAAGGTCGTATTTAGTCCGCTACACGGCGTAGGATCTTTGACCAGTTTGGAAATTTTGCAAAAACAAGGATTCAATGTAATTCCGGTTCCAGAACAAATGTCACCCGATGGTCAGTTTCCTAATGTTTCCAAAACTCCTAATCCTGAAATCCCCGAATCCCTTGACCGCGCCGAGGTTGTTGCAAAAGCTTGCAATGCTCATTTGTTGCTTGCCACCGATCCAGATGCCGACCGCTTAGGTGCAATGATTCCAGATGATAAAGGCGGTTGGCACTATCTTAATGGCAACGAAATCGCTGCTATTTCAACTTGCTTTAAACTTGAAATGCTTTCTCTTAACAACACGATGCCACCTTCCCCAATTGTGGTTAAAACCGAAGTTACCACCGGTATGATCACCCGAATTGCAAAGCATTTTAAAGTTCAAATCATTGATGACTTACTGGTTGGATTTAAATATGTTGCGGATGTTCTTTGGCAGTTAGAAAGTACGGGAAAATATGCTGATGTTATAGGAAAACCATCTGACTTCGTTATTGCGTCGGAAGAAAGCCACGGAATTCTTGCTACGGATAGTATCCGCGATAAAGATGCTGGTGTTGCTGCATTATTATTTGCAGAATGGGCCCTTTATTTATTGCGAAACAACCAGACACCTATGAGATATTTGAATCGATTATTCGAGCGCTTTGGTTTCTTCCGAAATGTTGGAATACCCATCGCTTTACCGGGGGTTGAAGGCAAAACTTTAATGATCAATATGCTGAACAATCTGCGTAAAAACCCACCTAAACAAATCGGTGGGTTAGATGTCACAAGGGTTGATGATTTTCTTTCCACTAATGGCAAACTTGGTGCAATCAAAGGCAAGACCGATGCTAGTTCTAGAAATGTTTTAGTTTTTCGCTGCGGGGACATTGCTAAAATCACTTTGCGCCCAAGCGGTACTGAACCCAAAGCTAAAATCTACCTCGAAGTAAGCACCCCGCCTCGCCCTTCCGAAATGAATGACAGCCAATGGGATTTGGAATGTTCAAAAATAAATGACCTTGTAAAAAAAACTGGGGATGATTTTTTCACCCAGGCACTAAGAACAATAAATATAAATCCACGTGATTTAAAATCTTAATCCAATGGATTATGTCCTTCGGAACCATTGAATGGAAACTAGCTACGATGTCGTTGTTATTGGGGCTGGGGCTGCTGGCCTAATGGCTGGAATATCGGCTGCAAAGACCGGCGCAAGCACTTTAGTTCTCGAAAAAAACCGCAAGCCAGGCGTCAAAATCTTGATGTCGGGTGGTACTCGATGTAACATAACCCATAATACTGATAATCGGGGTATCGTTAAAGCTTTTGGCAATAACGGCAAATTCCTGCACTCGCCATTAGCTGCTTTCAGCGTTGAGGAAACAATTCGGTTTTTCAATTTGGCAGGAGTAGAAACCAAAATTGAAGATACAGGAAAAATTTTCCCCGTAAGTAACAAAGCTATTCATGTTCTTGATGCACTTCTTAATGAACTGAAAAACAATCACGCAATACTTTCAATCGAAACGCCTGTAACTGCAATTGAATCTTATGACTTAGGATTTCTTTTGCACACACCTGCCAAAACATTTCACGCAAAAAAGATCATCCTTACCACAGGTGGCCTTTCTTTTCCCGGATGTGGCACAACAGGCGATGGTTATGCTTTTGCCAAAAAATTTGGCCATTCTATTAACGATACACAACCAGCCCTTGCGCCACTTAAAACCCTTGAAAAATGGGTTCACGATCTTAGCGGCGTTACCATTGCAGATGTTCAGGTCAAAGCTTGCCTTAACGATAAGGTTTTAATGGAAGACCGTGGCTCGTTTCTTTTTACCCATTTTGGTTTATCTGGACCGGTGATTTTAAATATCAGCAAAGCTTTAAATTCGCTTCCTAATTTCAATCATAGTTTTCTCAAACTTGATTTCTTGCCTACCCTCAAAGAAGAGGAATTAGAAAACAGGCTGCAAAAAATTGCTGCCACCGATGGCAAAAAATTACTTTCCATCGCTTTGAGCGACGAGTTACCCCGCAGGTTATTAGATATTTTATTTGCACACCTAGGGTTGCCTTCTGATAAAAAATGTGCAGGGCTCAGCAAGCTAGAGCGCAAAGCTATCACTTCTAAAATCAAATCTACAACCGTTCCTATTTCGGGCACTTTAGGTTATGCCAAGGCCGAGGTCACTTCTGGGGGAGTCAACCTTGATGAGGTCAACTCCAAAACAATGGAAAGTAAACTTAAAAAAAACCTTTATTTTGCAGGCGAAATCTTAGATTTAGATGGCCCCATTGGGGGCTTTAACTTTCAAGCTGCGTGGAGCACCGGCTTTCTTGCGGGTTATCAAGCTAACCAATAAAATGTCATAAAAATCTAGCCCTTTAACGACAATTTAAGCTATAATTGAAATTTATATCAAACCTCCTACACCCTTTACAAATTGCACGGGGTTAAAATGTATTTAAAAATTGTGTCTTTGTCAGCTTTTTTTGTATTACTCATATCTTTTTCCGTTTCTGGCCAAGATGCCAAAAAAGATAAAAAAGGGCTCCCCACCAATAGGTTTGATATTGCTAAACTGCAAACAAATATGGTGATGGCAAAAGTAGTAGCCGAGGCCACCGAAAAATCCATCATTGTCCAAATCCCTTTCAACAAAGATGCAAAAACTCCTCAAGGGCAAATAAGGCAAGTAGCAGATGTAAATGCCTTAAGGCTTATCACCGAATGGAAAGAACTTGAAGTGCCGATCAATGAAAAAACCAAATTTAGGTTCAAAGACCCAGTGGAAGCTTTTGATGATAAAGGAAACATCAAGAAGTATACAGCGGCAGAACTTGCAAATTTGAAAGGCCCAGACACTAAATTGCCAGGATATCTTGCAACTGCAGAAAACATTATTCAGGGCCATTTGGTGCAAATAAACTTAGTGCGTTCTACGAATAAAGATGAAAAAAAACCTTTTGCTATTATGATTATGGTTCTAGGAAAAGAAGGACTTGATAAAGAAAATAGTCCACCTGATAACAAGAAAAAAAAGAAATAATACCTGAGGAAGTCTAAACCCATAAGTTTTAATAAATGAACAGGTTTACTTTTATTTTTTCTATTGCATTTTAGCCTCTTGTAATTTTCAACAAAAACACTTATTATCGTCGCATCCTGCCATTTGTTCATCTAAAGGGTTTTATTATGCGAATCGTTTTTTCTGGTGTGCTATTTTTTTCTTTACTCCAACTAGGCCTAGCACAAGAAATTGCCAAATCAACCGACTGGATTCAATTTCGTGGCAATAACCGAGATGGCATTTCTCTCGATAAGAATCTCCTAAAAAAATGGCCTTCAGGTGGGCCAAAACTTTTGTGGAAGACTGAAAAGCTAGGGGCTGGGTTTTCTAGCATCTCTGCTGTTCAAAACAAAATATTTACTATGGGCGATGTCGAAGCTTCCTCTTATGTTTTTGGCCTCGAACGATCCACAGGCAAAATACTTTGGCAAACTCTTGTTGGCAAATCAGGCGGAAACTATTCTGGCACACGATGCACTCCTTGTGTTTCTTCAGGCAATGTTTATGCCTTGGGCCAATTCGGCGACCTTGTCTGCCTGAACGAAGCCGATGGGAAAGTAATCTGGAGGAAAAATTTCGCCAAAGACTTTAGCGGCAAATCCGGAGGTTGGAACTATACCGAATCTCCTTTCATCGATGGCAATAAACTTATCTGCACACCAGGCGGGAAAGATAACACCGTTGTTGCCCTTAACAAAGGCACAGGCGACATTATCTGGAAAGCTCCCTTAGACCAATCTGCTGGATACTCCTCCGTTGCAATATCTATGATTGGAAACGAAAAATTCTATGTCCAGCTTCTTTCAAACGAACTTGTCGCACTCGAAGCCGAAACGGGTAAAGTCGCTTGGAAGTATGGAAACGAACCCACTAAATTCAAATCTAATACCGCCAACATACCTACTCCCATTCCCTTTGGCGATAAAGTCTATGCCGCTGCTGGTTATGGTAGGGGAGCCGGTCTTGTTCACATCACTAAATCCGCATCGGGCATTACCGCTAACGAAGTTTATTTCAACAAAGAATTAACCAACAAACACGGCGGGGTCATAAAAGTTGGCGACTTTATCTTTAGCGACCGAGATGATTCTGGAAACCCTCAGTGTGCTGATGTTGCAACTGGAAAAATCCTTTGGAAAAGGCCTAAACCTGAAAACAAAGAAGCCGGTAGAGGGTCTGCTTCTATGGTTTTTGCTGACAATCATTTCTACATCCGTTATGATAACGGTGTTGTAGCACTCGTTGAAGGTTCTTCCAAAGAATACCTTGAAAAAGGTTCTTTCAAAATTCAAAATTCTGACAAGAATAGCTGGAATCATCCTGTCGTTGTTGATGGAAAATTATACCTGAAAGAAAAAGATGTTCTTTGGTGTTATGATGTTTCCGATAAAACCAACTAATATATTCAAGTAGCAAACACTTTTGCATATGCTTACTTTAAGCATATGCATTTTTATTGGTAGACTTTGTTCCACAAGGAGGTTTCTTATGGCTAAGCCATTTTTCATTACCGGACTTTCATTAGTGATTTTACACTTTTGTTCCTCATCAATTTTCGCACAAGAACCCAAAAAAAGTAGCCTTATGAAAGAAATAACTTCTATAGAAAGTATCACCGAATACAAAATGGATAACGGCCTTAAAGTTTTGCTTTATCCCGACCCGTCAACTTCTAAAGTTACTGTAAATGCCACCGTTTTTGTTGGCTCTAGGCACGAGGGATATGGCGAAGCCGGTATGGCACACCTCCTCGAACATATGGTTTTTAAAGGCACTAAGCTTCATCCTGATATTCCTAAAGCCCTAAAAGACCGTGGCGCAATTATGAATGGCACCACTTGGGTTGACCGAACCAATTATTTCGAAACTCTTTCAAGTGAAGGAGACAACCTAGAATTTGCTATTCGCCTCGAAGCAGACCGCTTATTCAATAGTCTAATTCGCAGAGAAGACCTTCTTTCCGAAATGACTGTGGTTCGAAACGAATTCGAACGTGGAGAAAATGACCCAGAACGCGTGCTTAGCCAACGAATGCTTTCTGCTGCATTTGATTGGCATAATTACGGCAAATCAACCATAGGCAATCGTGCCGATATTGAAAAAGTTCCCGTCGATAAACTACAAGCCTTCTACAAAAAGTATTACCGCATCGACAATATTATGTTGGTCATTGCAGGAAACTTTAAAAAAGATCAAGCGTTTGGTTTAATCAACAAGTATTTCGGTTCCATCGAAAAGCCAAACACCCCGATCGAACTTACCTACACCGAAGAACCTCCACAAGATGGCCAAAGACAAGTGGTTTTGAGGCGGGTAGGCAAAGTTGGTGCAATTGGTGTTGTTTATCACACACCAGCAAGTTCCCACCCTGATTTTCCAGCACTCGAAATCCTTGAAGAAGTATTAACCAGTCAACCCTCAGGCATTCTTTACAAAACTTTAGTTTTAGGGAAGATTGCAACCAGTGTTTCAGGCTATGCCTTTGGTTGGCACGACCCTGGTGTTTTTGAAATTTCTACAAGCGTCGATGCCACCGCAGACATCGATAAAACTAGAACTGTATTATTAGATACCATTGAAAAATTTCGCACCTCGACCGTTGATAAAACTGAGGTGGAACGAGCGAAAAGTAAGTTTGCAAGGTCACGAAGCCTTTTAATGTCCGATAGCAATAGAATCGGAATTTCTCTAAGTGACTGGGCAGCAAAAGGTGATTGGCGTTTATTCTTCCTACACCGGGATCTTATTGCAAAGGTTTCCGCAGAAGATGTGCAGCGGGTTGCTCAAAAATATCTCACGACAAATAACAGCACCGTGGGCACTTATTACCCAACCGAAAAAGCCGAAAGGGTAAGTATCCCGGCAGCACCTGACTTAACTGCTTTGTTAAAAGATTACAAAGGTGGCCAAGAAATGGTGCAAGGAGAATTCTTTGAACCATCCGTAGAAAACATCCAAAAAACTACTGAAGTCGGGATTTTAACAAGCAATATTAAGTTTGCTTATTTACCTAAAAAGACTCGCAATCAGGTGGTCAATATTCTTATCAATATCCATTACGGAAATGATAAGGACCTTGCAGGGAAGAATTCTACAGCGGCGATTATGCCTTTGCTTTTAGCACGCGGGACTCAAAAAAAATCTCGCCAAGAAATCGAAGATCAACTTTCAAAGCTTCAGGCTCAATTGCGAATTAGTGGCTCTGCTGGTGAGTTACAAGCCTCTATTCTTTGCAGAAGAGATTCCGTCGCTAGTGTACTCGAACTTCTTCAAGAGGTTCTTCAAGAACCTGTATTTCCAACCGAAGAGTTCGAAACTATCAAAAGACAATCTCGCGACTTTATGGAAAAAAATAAATCTGAACCGGGGGCACTCGCTATGCGCCTTTTGCAGCAAAAGCTTGAACCTTATCTCCCTAGCGATGTTCGATACACTCCTACCTTTGAAGAATCTGCCGAAAGACTCAGTAAAGTTTCCATCGCTGATATCAAAGAATTTTACAAAGAAATCTTTGGTGTTGGACAAGCTGAAGTTGTAGCAGTAGGCGACTTTGATCCAGAAACTGTGACGCCTAGCTTTAAGAAAATCTTGGCAATCAATAGCAAGGTTCCATTCAAAAAAATTGAAAAAACTGCTAAGACTGCTGTCAAGGGTGAAAAACTTGTAATAGAAACACCAGATAAAGAAAACGCTATGTTTGTTTCAGGCATTGTATTTCCCCTTAAAGACTCAAACCCAGATTTTGCGGGGCTAGCTATGGCTGATTTCGTTATGGGGGGCGGCAGTTTAAGTTCGAGGCTAGGCAACCGCGTTCGCCAAAAAGAAGGCCTTGCTTATGGCGTTCGCTCTGGGTTTGATGCCGATTCTGAAGACTCTTCCGCTCGCTTCCAAGTTATGGCAAGTTGCAATCCAACTAAAGTTAAAAATGTTGATATTGCAGTCTTCGATGAAATTAAAAAACTTATCGATGCTGGAATCGGTGAAACAGAATTTGTCGAAAGCCAGAAGGCATATCTTGCACAGTTGAAAATTGAGAGAACCACCGACTCAAGGCTGGCAGCTATGCTTGCAGAAAACCTTTCTTCTAACCGAGGTATGGAATTTTACAAAGACTTGGAAACAAAGATTAAAAATCTTACCGCAAAAGAAACGGTGGACTGCTTCAAAAAATATGTGACCCCCGAAAAAATGATCACTATTTGGGCAGGAGACTTTAACAAAAAGAAATAATGCTCCTCTGAAAATTCAACAGGAAAATCAACGAAAAAAGGAGCGGTGATAATCCACTCCTTTTTTCGTTTTAATTACCAAGCTTATGGAAATACTGCAATCAATAAAGCAATCGTGGCTAATTCGGCTACCGTACCGGTCACGCTTACATTAGGTGGGTACCACATATAAGGAACGGGGTCGCCAGGTAAGCAATATCCAGAACTACTGTCATACCTGCGAAAAGGGTCGGTTGCCATATGGTAAGGCAAAGTAACAAAATCAAAAAAGAAAGTAAGAGTAGAAACAAAGGGCTGTACCGCACCTAAATCCCAGCCATATCTTTCGCTATTAATTTCGTGAAAGAAAAGTCGATCGTAAGTGAGGTAATAGGGTTCAACATTACGATTATGTGGCGCCCAGTGCTTATTGCGCCATTGATAATCATATTTTTTGGTAGAAAGCACAACATCGGAAGGAAAAACAAGGCGTTCGAGTTGGTCAATCGACTTTTTTTCTTGCCCCATTCGTTCGCGAAGTGAATCTTCAGATTCAAGCCTAAACAGCCTTTCAGCCCCTGGAGGATCAAGCTGAATCTGATAAGCAGAGAG
Organism: Gemmataceae bacterium; assembly: GCA_041694635.1. Taxonomy (GTDB): domain Bacteria; phylum Planctomycetota; class Planctomycetia; order Gemmatales; family Gemmataceae; genus UBA969. The sequence continues at coordinate 77,189 of JBDNHI010000016.1, forward strand.
CAAATCCTGAGTGGGGCGGGGGTCATTAATCTGGGGCATAGGTTGTGCAACAACATTTTTAGAAGCGCCTACAACCTGTGATTTTAAGCCAATAGGAACTACCAAGCCTGAGGCTGGATTGTTGCCAGTTTTGATCTCGGGTTCTGCTGCCTGGGCAAACGATGCCACAAGAGAAAAACCAACTACAAGAATATTAGTTACTGTCGCCGTTCGCATGGTCTGTCCTCGAAGAATAATTCGAAGCCTCCTGCGTTATGGAGATATCGTGTGGGTGACTTTCCACCACGGAAGCTCCGCTAACCTGAATGAATTTAGTTTTAGTTTTTAGCTCTTCAATATCTTTTGTGCCACAATATCCCATCCCAGCTCTTAAGCCACCAACAAGCTGGTAAACGAATGGGGCAAGCTGACCTTTGTAGGGAACTCTGCCTTCAACTCCTTCAGGAACAAGCTTATCACGAGAAGTAGTGCCGCCCTGTTGGTAACGATCTTTAGAACCGTCCATCATAGCGCCCTGAGAACCCATCCCACGATAAGTTTTAAAGCTACGGCCTTTATAAAGGATAATTTGACCGGGCGATTCCGCCAAGCCAGCAAGAAGACTACCAAGCATCACGCAGTTTGCACCTGCTGCAATAGCTTTGGTAATATCCCCAGAGTATCGAATTCCGCCATCGCCTATGACGGGGATACCCAATCCTTTAAGTCCGGAAGCAACTTGATTAATGGCAGTGATTTGTGGCACCCCAACCCCAGAAATCATTCTGGTAGTGCAAATGGAACCTGGTCCGATTCCAACCTTCACAGCATCAACTCCCGCATCAACCAAGGCTTTAGCTCCTTCAAAAGTAGCAACATTTCCTGCGATTAAATCGATTGAGAACATACTTTTAATTTTCTTAACCGTTTCAATCACATTCTTGCTATGGCCATGGGCAGAATCAACAACAAGGACATCAACCCCGGCTTTGATAAGGGACTCGGCTCTATCAAAATCAAGAACCCCAACCGCAGCACCAACCCGCAGCCTACCACGCCTATCTTTACAGGCACTAGGGAAACTGCTCAATTTGTCAATGTCTTTAATCGTAATCATGCCCTTCAGTATAAAGTTATCGTCAACCAGCAAAAGTTTCTCGACCTTATTTTCCGTTAAAATCCTTTCAGCTTCTTCAAGCGTTGTATTTTCCGGAGCAGTTACAAGATTTTCTTTGGTCATTACGCCTGAAATTTGCTGATTATTATCAATAATAAATCTTAGGTCGCGGCGGGTTAAAATTCCTTTAAGGTGCCCATTGACCGTAATTGGGATGCCACTTATTTTATTTTGGTCCATTATTCTGCGTGCATTACCCAGTTTTTCTTCAGGGGGCAGGGTAATTGGGTCGGTAATAATCCCATTTTCACTTCGCTTCACTTTATCTACTTCACGCGTTTGATCTACAATACTTAAATTCTTATGGATGATTCCCATCCCACCTTCTTGCGCCAAGGCAATCGCCAAATCGCTTTCCGTTACCGTATCCATAGGAGAAGATAAAATAGGAATATTAAGCTTAATATTTTTCGTAAGAAATGTACTTAGGTCGACTTCCTTTGGAACAACCTCACTGTAGGCAGGTTCCAAAAAGACATCGTCAAAAGTGATACCTTGATATTTTATTCGATCTAACATTACGGATCTCCTTTGAAAAGCTTGTCAGGCAATTATAGTAGTATGGAAACGTGTGAAAACCTAACTAAGCAGCAATTATCAATATTATTTTCAATCAGCCTAGCAGAGAATCAAAAGTTACCTTGATTGCCCGTGCTTCTTTTCCATACCCAATTATCTTTAAATTTTGCAAAAACATCAACAGAATTGAAAAGATCCAGTAACTTTCAATCATTTAAACAAATCATTAACTTTTGGGATTTTCTCTCCAATTAAGTTAATTCGAAACTATATACAACCTTTTACCTGCTAAGGTTTAGGAGATTTTACTTATCAACTTCTCTTTTGCAGAAGCAATAAAACCAAGAATATAAGTGACTAATTTACTTTCCCTTAGATGATGCTGAGCCATTCAGCCTTTACTATTTTCAAGCAATGAAAGCATTTTAGTAATTGCGTTTATTTTTTTGGGTTCGTTTTAAGGGATACAGTGACACCAAAAATTGGGTTTGTATGAGCTTTAATTTCAGGACGCCTACTATCCCTCGAAACTACCCGAGCACATATCCAGCTAAATTCAACTTGGCTTACCCTATGAATTAGATTGACTTCCCTACCCTTCTTATCCCAAGCAAGCGGAATAACCTTGCTTTCAAACACTATTTCTAATTCATCCAAAAGGTTAAGATCGGCAGCGTTTACTTCTATTTCTAAGAACTGTGAATCAGTTTGAACTTTTATTTCCAAAAAAGACCCTGAACTTATAAAGGAATTGCCAACCTGGGCAGATTCCAACCAACTTAAGTGAACTGAATCTCCGGATGATTCATTTTTCTTGCACCAAGTTTTTACCTGCCCCAAAACTTTGCAATTACTATCTTTCCCACTTGCTCCAACTATAGACAAATAAACCTCAGCATTTAAAAGATTATACCAAAATTCTAGCTGCGAGTTTTCATTTAGTCCAAGGTCTGAAATCTCGAACAAATCAATTTCGCCTAGAATCATAGCTGCAAGAACTTCACCCTGAAATTTGTTGTCGAGATCGTAAACGCAAGTAATAAGTCCCTTCTTCCGATGCCCTTGCCTGCACCAATCAACAACGGACCATAATTTCGGTGACTCCAAAGTACCTGACGCTAGGGGAAAAACAGGGCGATGGGAATGAAGAATGCTAATGCTGCCTAGAATAGGGTGTTGATTCAATGTATTAACAAAAAGAGAGCATCCATATTTTTGGTAACTAACTTCTTGGCCTGAGAAGTCTAAGACTTTGGAAATATCTGCGGGAGAATTATCACTTTGTATTTTTTCAAAGACAAGCAAATAAACAATATCTAATTTTTCAGCAACTCCTTCGAGCACTGCAGCTGCATTAGATAAATTTTGGCACCGAGTATCGCCACTATTTTAATTGTTCCAAGGCGAATTCTTTTATCTATCAATTACAAAACGAAGGGCAGCCAGCATCAGTCTGATCTCATCGGTACTATTAAGGGCATGAAAGTGCTTTCCCTTAGATATTTCGAAGTTGTAAATTCTAGTAGGAAGTTCAATCTCACAGGAACCATCAATGTAATAATAATTGCATAGCAGGCAAAGAACTTACCCACTAACGGAATGATGTGGTTTATTCGAGAATAAGAGTCGCATTCCCAAGGGGGCAAAGAAATTTCCAAAGTTGTCGGTAACTCGAATTTTTACAGCAACAGGTTTTTGAGAAAGAGAGTCGCTGACCCTCAAATGAATAAGAGTCACTTTAAAATCCTACCAAGCGAGGACAAAGATCAAGCGAAGGTTGCCCCCGCTTTGGTAACAATGTCTTTAAAAGCCTGAATTGCCTTAGGGAAAAGTTCTGGGCCAGTATTACCGCCTGTAGGACCTCCCCCAAGGAGATGGGGTTCCAAGGTGGCAAAACCTGAATAGCCACGGGCCTGAACATCGCAAATAATTTGAGGAATTTTGCCTCCACCTGTTCCAGCAAGGCAACCGTGCTTCTCGTTTGCAACCCAATCTTTAATGTGAAAATGTTTGGTGTAGTCGCGGGCTTTTTCCCAACCTTCCCAAGCGTCATAACCACAGAAAACATAATTAGCAGGGTCAAAAGCTGCACAAAAATGATCACCAGAAAATCTAGAAAGTAATTCGTGAACCCGATCAGGCGAATCACCATAGATGCCGTGTTCATTTTCGTGAAGAAGCACAACCCCTGCATTTTTGGCTATTTCAACTTTCTTTTCCATCCTACGGAAGACTTCATCTTTCCATTTGGGCCACTCGTTCCCTTCTGGAAGGTAGTAACTAAAAACCCGAATATTTTTAATTCCGAACACCCCGCATAAATAAATAGCTCTCTGAAAACGAATCAAATGAGGCTCAAAGGGTTGATCCACTTTTATCTTGCCTATCGGCGATCCAATTGCACTGAGGCCAAAACCATTCTCATCTAAGAGTTGTTTAAAATCAGATATTTGCTGATCGGAAAGGTCTAACACATTGGTTTTATGGATCGAGCGAAACTCAATAAAATTAACATTACTTGCGGCCAGAACATTGATCTGTTCAAGGGGGTCTGATGAGATTTCATCTGCAAATGCACTAAGGATGAAGTGAGCCATTTCTTCTCGATTCTTTGTGTTTTAAAAAACTATAACTTATTACTGAGTCTTACCAGGGGTCCAAAGAACATCATCAGCCCCATTATTGTTGTAGACCCTAGCCATCACAAAAAGAAGATCTGAAAGTCGATTAAGATAAATAATTGAATCTTCGCTAAGTTTTTCCTGCCAACCCAGATGAACGACAGCTCTTTCAGCCCGCCTACAGACAGTCCTACAAAGATGAAACCAACAAGATACATTAGAGCCGCCTGGCAAAATAAAACTATTTAAAGGGGCAAGTTTTTCATTAAATTCATCGATTTTCTTTTCCATCCGTTGCCATTGCTGCGGCCGAACACGCAGCCGATTATCCGGGGCATCTTCAACGAGTGGAACACATAAATCCGCTCCAAGGTCAAAAAGATCATTTTGAATACTACGAACAAAATCTAAATCAGCCCCCGGTTTCATTTGGTTGGCAAGCATTCCAAGATTCGAATTTAGCTCGTCAACAGTTCCGTATGCCTCTATTCTTGGGTGATCTTTAGCAACCATATCACCAGAACCTAATGCGGTCTTTCCCTTATCCCCAACCCGTGTATAAATTTTTGAAAGGTAAACCATAATTTTCCTTAAGTAAGAACCAAACCGTAAATAGTATAATTATCATAGTCAAGTGGTTAACTAAAATCGAAAAACAAAGGAAGCAGGCCTAGATTTCTCTTGGCCTGCTTCTTTTATTTCATTCTAACAAATCAACCACAACCAGTTGTTGAACCACAGGTATCACACTTACAGCATGATCCACTTCGTATTAAAGTAAGCTGCTGACATTCGCTACAGGGATCACCTTCATAACCTTTTAGCCTTGCAAGCCGGATTCGATCATCTGAGGGCTTTGCTGCAACCAATGCCGAAACTGTTGCATCAGTTTCAACCGAAGAACCGTGCGTACCATTTGTGGCAGTATAACGGACATCGCTACCAGCCTTCATAGGCCTTAGGTTTTCGGTGCGAGGTACAAAAAAAGCCTTTTGATTCGTTGCAGGTTTTTCCTCTTCTACATCATCATCAATAATCTCGGCTTGATACTCTGTGGTACTGGGACTGCGATGAATAGCATCTGCACGAAGGTCTTCGGGCACCACATGAGCTAGGTCGTGCCTACCAAGATAAGTAATAGCCAACTCTCTAAAAATATAATCAATGACCGAAGTGGTCATCTTAATATGGGGGTTGCCCTGAACTGGACCATTGGGCTCAAATCTGGTGAAGATAAAGGCATCAACATATTCTTCAAGAGGAACGCCGTGCTGTAAACCAAGAGAAATCGCAATAGCGAAGCAATTGGTCATACTTCGAAATGCTGCCCCTTCCTTATGCATATCAATGAAGATTTCGCCTAAAGTATTATCTTCGTATTCACCCGTTCGCAAGTAAATTTTATGGTTACCAATTCTCGCTTTCTGAGTGTACCCTGCCCTACGATCGGGCAAGCGCCGGCGGTTAGAGATATAACGATAGACAACTTTTTCAGCCAACCGAACTGCGGACCTAGGATTTTGATCAACGCCTGAAGTATCATCAAGCGAATCAACAGAGATATCCTCAGCATCGGCAATACTATTAAGAGGTTGGCTAAGTTTAGAACCATCGCGGTAAATTGCATTTGCTTTAACCATAAGTTTCCAACTCATCATATAAGCATTTTTAACATCATCAAAAGAAGCAGAATGAGGCATATTTATGGTTTTAGAAATTGCTCCAGAAACGAAAGGCTGGGCAGCTGCCATCATTTTTATATGAGCTTCTGCGGAAAGAAATCGTTTGCCATTCTTGCCACACCGATTTGCGCAATCGAAGACTGCATAATGTTCGGGCCGAAGATGCGGAGCCCCTTCAACCATCATTGTTCCACATACAAAAAGGCTAGCTTCTTGAACCTGCTGCTTACTGAAACCTAGGGCACTGAGAACATCAAAGGTTGAAGCTTCAATTCTTTCTTTAGGAATGCCAAGCATTTTTATTAGATTTTCATCTCCAATCGTCCAGCGATTAAAGGCAAATCCGAGTTCAAATACAGATGGCAGTTGTGCTTCTAATTTTTTGATGAGTTCGACTGAAAAGCCCTTAGCAGCCAAAGATTCTGCATTGATGTGAGGGCAGCCCGTAAAACTTCCAGCACCTTTGCAATAACGCACTATTTCTTCGATTTGACCAAGATTATAACCAAGTTTTTGTAAGGCCGGTGGAATGGAGGAGTTAATGATTTTAAAATACCCTCCCCCCGCAAGTTTCTTAAACTTTACTAAGGCGAAATCTGGTTCAACCCCGGTTGTATCGCAATCCATCACAAGTCCAATAGTTCCCGTTGGAGCTATGCAGGTGAGTTGAGCATTACGAAACCCGTGTTTTTCTCCGAGTTCAGCCATTAAGTCTGCTTCATTTCTTGCAGCTTCAAGCAAATAACTAGGGCATTTTGATGGATCTATTTCCACAGGGGTAATTGTTAAACCTTCATATTCTGAAGCTTTGGTTCTATAAGCAGCACGCCTATGATTTCGAATCACACGAAGCATATCTGGCCGGTTGGCATCGTATCTGGGGAAGGTTCCCAATTCACTAGCAATACGAGCAGACATCACATAGCCAGCATTATGTAAAATTGCGGACAAAGCACCACACCAAGCACGACCTTCATCAGAATCGTAGGGGATGCCTTGAACCATAAGCAAGGTACCAAGGTTGGCATATCCAAGCCCGAGGGTACGATAATCGTAAGATTTTTGTGCCACTGGAATACTTGGGAACTGCGCCATATATACTGAAATTTCTAACACCAGAGTCCAGAGGTAGCACCCATGTTTAAAAGATTCGACATCGAACATTCCAGTCGAAAGATCAAAAAACTTAATCATATTTAAAGATGCAAGGTTACAAGCTGTATCATCAAGAAACATATATTCGCTACAAGGGTTTGAAGCATTGATACGGCCATCGGTTGGACAGGTATGCCATTCATTGATAGTGGTATCAAACTGAATACCAGGATCAGCGCACATCCAAGCGGCATTGCAAATTTGATTCCATAGGTCGCGAGCCTTTAAAGTTTCGCAAGGTTTTGGGTCGCGTCCAGTTTTCTTTGCTTTTTCTTTTTCAGTTCGGAAGAACAGTTGCCAATCACCATCATTTTCAACTGCTTCCATAAACTTATTTTCAATTCGAACCGAGTTATTGCTATTTTGACCCGATACCGTGGCGTACGCTTTCGACGTCCAATCGGTGTCGTATTCTTCGAAGGCAACAGCAGTCGCACCAAGTTTGGCAAGTTGAATCGATCTTTCAATATAGTTAGCAGATACCATCCATTTGGATGCACTTATAACCGATTTTTTTAAATTAAGGTTTCGCTTGACATCAAAGCGTTCTTCAACATTTGGCCAACTATGACAAGCAGTGATGATGGCGTTTAATTCTTTAGAAAGAATTTTGGAGCCTGTAACCAAAGAAGCAACTTTCTGTTCTTCAACGACTTTCCAGTTAATGAATTCTTGAATATCAGGATGGTCTAGATCCAAAACGACCATTTTTGCTGCTCTGCGGGTAGTTCCACCAGATTTAATAGCACCAGCAGAACGATCACCAATTCTTAAAAAACTCATCAAACCACTTGACCTACCACCACCAGAAAGAGGTTCAGCTTCACCACGAAGGTTGGAAAAATTACTACCAGTTCCCGAACCATATTTAAAAATTCTAGCTTCACGAACCCAAAGGTCCATAATGCCGCCCTCGTTTACAAGATCATCCTCAATGGATTGAATGAAGCAGGCATGTGGGGCAGGATGTTCATAAGCAGAGGTAGACCGAACCATTTCTCCATTCTCTGGATTAACTCGATAATGACCTTGAGGTGGCCCATCGATATCGTAGGCCCAATTTAGCCCGGTGTTAAACCATTGGGGAGAATTAGGAGCTGCCATCTGGCTTGCAAGCATATAACAAATTTCATCATGAAAACACTGAGCATCTTGTGGCGAAGAAAAATATCCACCTTTCCAACCCCAATAAGTCCAGCAACCTGCTAAGCGGCGAAAGACTTGCCTTGAATCGGATTCAAATAAGTCTCTTGGATCGCCTTCTACAGGAATACTACGCTGTAGAAACTCAGGCAATCCTTCCTCAGCAACTTTTTTAGATTGGCGAGGTATGCCAGCCTTCCGAAAATATTTTTGAGAAGCAATATCGGTAGCAACCTGAGACCATTTCTCAGGCACCATAATATCCTTCATTTCAAAAACTGCTTTTCCATCAGGATTTACAATTTTTGATGTCCTTGAAACAAACTTAATTGATTCGAAGGGATCCCTTCCCTCTACGGTAAAGTTACGACTAATTCGCATAGATTTCCTTAACTTTCATAATAAAACGCAGGGGTCGTCACCATCCATAGTAACACGACTTCTTCGACGGGATGAACCTGCTGCTGGCCTCGACTAAGGATGTGTATCCTAATAATCATTCACGAAATGTACACAATAAAATAAACAAAAAAAACGAATAATCCCAACCCTATATTATTGAGGGGGTTGTGACCCAAGAACGAAGGGGAGTGTTAATCCTTTTTGATCTTGGTACTTTCCTTTTTTATCCGCATAACTGGTCTTGCAAACCGCATTGGCTTTAAAAAACAAAATCTGTGCAATACCTTCACCAGCATAAATCTTAGCAGGTAAAGGCGTGGTATTACTTATTTCAATGGTCACCCTACCGCGCCATTCGGGTTCTAGCGGGGTAACATTGACAATAATGCCACACCGGGCATAGGTGCTTTTGCCAACACAAACGGCAATAATATCTCTGGGAATTTCCAGATATTCAACCGTTTCAGCAAGTGCAAAGCTATTTGGTGGAATCAAGCAATAATCGGCTTCTATATCAACGAAAGAAGCCGGGTCGAAATTTTTTGGGTCCACCACGGTACAGCGGGCATTTGTAAAAACCTTAAAATGCCTATCCACACGGACATCATAGCCATAACTTGTTACGCCATATGAAATCATTCCTTTTCTAGCGGCGCAATCTGCAAAGGGTTCAATTTTAATTTGTTCCCTAATCATCCAGTCTGGTAAAACTGACATTTCTTTAATCCTCTTTGCTGTTCTTTTTAAAAACAAAGCCCATCAGAACAAATAAAGTTCAATCTTAATTCTAAATTTCACCAACAGACTAAATGTTTATGCTTTTCAAAATGAAAATCAACAAAGAAGTTTTAGGAATCAAACAGAAATTGCGTGACCAAAGCATCTTGCAAGGGATAAATTTCCAAGAATTTAATTTGTAAGAAATAATCTCTTGGCAAAAACAGATTTTCCGTGCATAGTGGATAAAGTAATTGAGGTACTTATTTTGATTTTGATTCCCGCCTAAATTAGAACCTAAGTTAAGATTAGTGGCTTAAAGCGTAGGCAATAACAAAGATGCAATTATGAAAAGGACAACAATGAGCACTGAAAAAACGCCAGCTGAAAAAAATCAGACTCAAATTTCTGCAAACAGTCGTAGTAAATGGGTTGCGCTGATTTTTCCAACCTTGACTTTCCTTGCATTATGCTTCATAGCAACCTGGTTTTATTTGCCTGCAAACACACTTGCTTTAGCTCAAGTTCCTCCAGTTAAAAAACCATCAGGTAAAGCCCAAGCCCCTGATTTTGATGGGGGCGTGGCTTGGCTCAACACCGCAAAGCCTATTAGCATCAAAGATCTAAAAGGCAAAATTGTTCTTTTAGATTTTTGGACTCTGTGTTGTATTAATTGCATTCATACACTGCCGGACCTTGCTAAATTAGAAAAAAAATACGTCAATGAATTAGTTGTTATCGGGGTTCACTCTGCTAAATTTGATAATGAAAAAGAGACAGAAAGCATTCGTAAAGCGATTTCCCGCTACGAAATAAAACATCCAGTTGTTAATGATGCGAATATGAAAATCTGGCGTAATTTTGGTGTGAATTCTTGGCCTACCCTCGTTCTCATTGATAGTGAAGGTAATTTTGTTGCTCGAGGTTCTGGCGAAGGGTTGCACGATGCGGTCGATAAAGCTATCGCAAAACTTATCGAAACTGCAAAAGAAGAAAAGAAGCCCCTCGATTTAAAACCCATAAACTTCGGCCAATCGGTTGAGAAGTCGCCTTCGCCTCTTTATTTCCCTGGTAAAGTTTTCGCAGATGACAATTCTAAAAGAATTTTTATTGCCGATAGCACCAACCATCGAATCATCATTACTGATTTTGATGGAAAAGCTCTTGATACGATCGGCCAATCTGGAAAATCTGGGTTTAAAGATGGTTCCTATTCCGAGGCTATGTTTGATGATCCCCAAGGTATGGCACTCGAAGGGGATAATCTTTACCTTGCTGACAGAAAAAATCACTCCATTCGTAAAATCGATCTCAAAAACAAAATGGTTACTACCTTTGCAGGCACAGGAAAACAAGGACATGACCGCAATAACGGTGGTGGTGCAACAAAAGTTAGCCTTAATAGTCCTTGGGATATTCTCCTTAAGGGAGACAGTTTATTCATCGCCCTAGCTGGCCATCATCAAATTTGGGAATTAAATTATAAATTTAAAGAACTTAAACCTTATGCTGGAAACGGCAGCGAAACTTTGCGCGACGGGCCACTTCCTGCTGCGTCTTTTGCTCAACCTAGCGGCCTTGCTACCGATGGCACTGACCTTTTTGTCGCTGATAGCGAAATTAGTTCCATCCGAACCCTTCCCCTTAACGGCAAGGGCAATGTCAAAACCATCGTTGGCCTTGGCCTTTTTGAATTCGGTGACACCGATGGCGTAGGCGACGATGTTCGACTGCAGCACGCACTTGGCGTGGCCTGGCATAATGGCTTGATTTATGTTGCTGATACTTACAACAGCAAAATTAAAACTCTTGATCCTAAGACCCGTAAGTGTGAGACCTTCCTTTCAAGTACAAAAGATGGCTGGATGGGAGGGCCTATGTTTAATGAACCATCTGGTATTTGTATTTCAGGCGGGAAAATTTATATCGCTGATACAAATGCTCATCGTATTCAAATTGCAGATTTAAAAACCAAAGCTGTTACTACTCTTAAAATTACTGGCGTTGCACCAGTTCCTAGATAATTGTGGCTAACTCAAAATGCTTTTCCTATAACGCTAACCCTATGGCTTTTATGAATTATTTACGGTCTTCTCTTTGCATTTTGTTTTTGCTCTCTACGCTGGTATTTCGCGCTTGGGGACAACCCTCTACGCAAGCCACAATTCCTGCTACCGCTTCTCGTATTGATTTTTCATTAACTTTGGCAGCTAGCGACCCTTTTTCAGATGCAAACCTAGATTCACCAAAAGAAGTACAAGTCCGACGCGGCGAAACTCTCGTTTTGCGCATTATGGCAACTCCTAAGCCTAAGTTTCACACTTACCCCATCACCCAACGGACCGAACAGCAGGATGAAAATGGTTTATCAAAAATCGTTTTTGCTAAAAGTAGCACTTTCATTCCAATTCACCCGATAAAAGAATCGGAACCGGAATGGAAAGAGGAAGGTGTTCTTGGTTACTTTTTAGAATTCGAAAAGCCTTTCACTTGGACCCAAGAAATTTACATCCAGCCGGATGCAAAAATCGGGCAAGACAAAATCGATTTCTCCATCAAACTACAAGTTTGCGATTCTAAATGCGTATGGGGAGAGCACTTCTTTAGCCTTCCCATCTCTATAACCAAAGCTGACCCTTTGCCTGTTTCAGAAGAAACAATGCAAAAACTTCTGATTAAGCAACCTATTGCAAAAGTTATTCAACACCCTCAAAATAACAAATCATCGCAAGGCAAAACTAACTCAAAAAAAAACAATCCAGACAATCAAAACAACTCTACTAATAATAGTGAAAGCTTATGGGCTTTCGCTCTTCAAGGAATGTTTTGGGGCGCAATTTCTTTAGTTACACCCTGCGTCTTTCCTATGATTCCTATCACCGTAAGCTACTTCCTCAAACAATCTGAAAAAACTAATTATCGACCCGTTTTTATGGCAGTGGTTTACAGCGTTACTATTGTTACCGTTCTTACTATTGCTGCGGTTGCACTTCTTTCCTTCTTTAGATTAATCAGCGTTCACCCTGCAATGAATTTTGGCTTAGGGGGACTGTTTATTTTCTTCGCACTTAGCCTTCTTGGAATGTATGAGATCGAATTACCAAGCGGCTTGGCTCGGTTTACTAGTTCTAAAGAAGGCCAAGGTGGTGTGGTTGGGACCATCTTTATGGCACTCACTTTTACAATTGTCAGCTTTGCTTGTGTTGCCCCTTTTCTTGGCGGATTTGGGGGCACTGCCTCTGGTTCTAACTTAACTTTTCTTCACAGACTGCTTGGGGGGTTTGCATTCTCTCTTACCTTTGCTTCGCCTTTCTTTTTGCTTGCTCTCTTTCCGGGAATGCTTAAAAAACTTCCCAAAAGTGGGAACTGGCTTAATAGCGTCAAGGTTGTGATGGGTTTTCTTGAGCTAGCTGCTGCAATCAAGTTTTTAAGGGCTGGTGAATTAATACTTTTACCCGAACCGATGGTCTTCACTTACGATTTTTCGATGGCCATTACTGTTATTCTTTCTCTTTGTTGTGGTTTTTATTTACTTGGATTCTTACAACTACCACACGACACTCCTTCCGAGCATACTAGTGTTCCAGGGGTTGTGCTTGGCTCTCTGTTTTTGGCTTTGGGCTTGTACCTTGCCCCCTCACTATTAAAATTAAAAGAAGATGGATCTAGGCTTCGTCCTTCGGGAACAATTTTTGCCTGGGTTGATTCTTTTCTTCTTCCAGAAGAAAGCGACGAGATTCCTTTTATTGGGAATTTAGATCGGGGCCTAGAAGAAGCCCGCAAGCTAAACAAAATGGTTTTCATTGATTTCACAGGGGTTACTTGCACCAATTGCAAAATCAATGAGGCTAACATTTTCCCTATAAAAGATGTAAAAGACAATCTTAAAAAATTTGTTCTAGTTCAGCTTTACACCGATCGTGTTCCAGATAAGTTTTATTCACCCGAAGAAAGGGCAACCTTTCAAGGAAATGCAACAAAACAGCGACTTGATGCTGGGTATAATCTTGATTTTCAAAAATTAAAATTCAATACCGAACAACTTCCCCTTTATGTTGTTGTAAAACCTACTTTGGAAGGGTTCGTTGAAGTCGCAAGATACGACGAAGGAAAAATCAATGATGTTTCCGCTTTTGTAACTTTCCTTAAGGCAGGGCTTAAAGGCAATTAATCTTAGCTAGTCCTTGACTTATTATTCATCGGGGTGTCAAATTACTTTAAGCGATTCATCCTCTCTTAGGAGCATTTAAAATGTCTACGACTTCTAAAACCAAAGTTATCAAAGCCCCCAAAGTTGCTAATCAGAAACTATTTATTGATGGCAAATGGGTAAATAGTGTTTCAGGCAAGACATTCTCAACGCTAAATCCTGCTACGGGCCAAGAAATATGCAAAGTTGCTGAAGCTGATGCTGCTGATGTAGAATTAGCGGTAAAAGCTGCAAGAAAAGCTTTTGAAACTGGCCCTTGGCGCAAAATGAGTGCTGCAGAGCGAGGTCGTAAAATCAATAATCTTGCTGACCTTATGGAAAATAATCTCCCCGAACTTGCTGCTCTTGAATCTCTTGATAATGGTAAACCTCTTCGCGACTCTTTAAATGCTGACCTTCCCCTTAGCATCAAGGCTTATCGATACTATGCGGGGTGGTGCGATAAAACTCATGGCAAAACCATTCCCGTCGAAGGCAATTACTTTTGCTACACCAAACACGAACCTGTAGGCGTGGTTGGGCAAATCATTCCTTGGAATTTCCCACTTCTTATGTTGGCGTGGAAATGGGCCCCGGCCTTAGCAACTGGTTGCACCATCGTTCTTAAACCTGCCGAACAAACTCCCCTCACGGCTCTGCGTATGGCAGAGCTTGCTCAAGAAGCAGGAATCCCGGACGGTGTGATTAATGTTGTTCCAGGTTTTGGGCCAACTGCTGGTGGAGCAATTAGTTCTCATATGGATATTGATAAAGTTGCATTCACTGGTGAGGGTGGAACGGGGCAACTTGTTATGCAAGCTGCCGCTAAAAGCAATTTGAAAAGAGTAAGCTTAGAACTGGGGGGTAAAAGCCCAAATATTGTTTTTGCAGATGCAGACCTTGATGCCGCTGTTGATGGGACCTACTTTGGTTTATTTTTCAATCAAGGGCAATGCTGTTGTGCAGGCAGCAGGCTTTTTGTTGAAGAAAAAGTGCACGATATCTTTGTTGAAAAACTCGTTGCGCGTGCAAAAAAACAAAAAATAGGCGACCCATTCGATATGGCAACAACTCAAGGACCTCAAATTTCACAAGAACAATGTGACCGCATTATGGGGTACATCGATGCGGGCGTTTCCGAAGGTGCTAATTTACTCAGCGGGGGTAAGCGGGTTGGAAACAAAGGTTATTTTATTCAGCCAACCATTTTCGATGGTGTTAAAGATAATATGAAAATTGCTAAGGAAGAAATCTTTGGCCCCGTGATGAATATTTTAAAGTTCAAAGATGTTGACGAAGTTATCCAACGGGGAAATAAAACCTTCTACGGGCTTGCTGCCGCTGTTTGGACCAAAGACATCACCAAAGCACACCGCCTTGCCAACAGTTTAAGGGCAGGAACCGTGTGGGTTAATTGTTATGATGTTTTTGATGCTGCGGCACCATTTGGAGGATTTAAAATGAGTGGGATAGGCAGAGAACTTGGAGAATATGCTTTGAGCCTTTATACCGAAGTCAAAACTGTCTATATTAACCTCGCCTAATCACTTTTAACCCCCTTGTGCACTCGACTTGCTTTTCTGGCCTTTTAATACCAGTTTAAACCGTGTTATAAATCTCTTTATGTAGTAGCACCTTTTAATTTTTGCTGCTTCGTTAGGAGATTTGTTATGGTCCAAATGACTTTTGCTTTAGTTTTCCTTTTAGGTATTGCTGAAAACTCTTTTGCCCAAACCGCGGTTCAACCTCCCGCTAGCCAAACTCCTACGGTTGCGCAACTTCAAGTCTATCTGAACCGTTGGGAACAGGAGATGCTAAAAGTTCAGACTCTAGTTGCAACAATTAAACTTATAGAAAAAGATAAAACATTTGAAACCACTTCATCTTCCCTAGGTGTTGCAAAGTATATGAAACTAGGAACAGGCCAAAGCACAGTAAACCTCGCTAGTTTAGAATTGCGAAAAGAAGGTAAAGCAGACTTAGACAAAAAATTTCTTTGCACAGGAAACTACTTGTACCAAGTTTTATTTGAAGCAAAAGAAATACGAGCCTTTGAAATGCCCAAACCTAAGCAAGGTCAAGTATCCGAAGATAGTTTTATGTCTTTATTGTTTGGCATGAAAGCGGAAGAAGCTCTGCGTCGATACGATATTCGCCTAGTTAAAGAAGACCAGTGGTATATTTACATGGATATCAACCCAAGATTTCCTGCAGATAAGGCAGATTTTCAGCGGGCCAGAATTGTTTTTAACAGGGCCAATTTTATGCCCAGGCAATTATGGTTTGAACAGCCCAATGGTAGTGAAGTTACTTGGGACATTCCAAAACTCGATAGTAATATAAAAATCGAACGCAGCGAGTTTGATCCGCCACGAGCTCCACAAGGTTGGAAGGTAGTGCAAGAACCGTTGGCCCAGCAAGGACAACCACGCGTGGTAAGGCCGAAGCCCTAACATTGCGATCATAATTGCAAAAAAATGTCTTTTACGATATTGCCCAATACATTCTTTCCTCTTCATTTTTTCTTCAATTCCTTGCTTTATAAAAGGCGAAACACCCGTTATCATTATATTCATGGCCAATCTTGGCTATTATTGGCTAAGTTTCCTTTTTCTCAAGGGTTTAAACTATGGCTGTAGATGGGGAAAGATCTTTAGCGGTGTTTGTTGACTTTGAAAATTTGGCACTTGGTTTTCAAAATAGACGAGAAAAATTCGATATTACCAGAGTCCTTGAAAGACTCTTAGAAAAAGGAAAAATTGTCTTTAAAAAAGCATATGCCGATTGGCACCGTTTTAGCGCCTACACCACAATGTTGCACGAAGCTGCCATTGAACTTACTGAAATCCCACGCAGAAGTCAAACAGGCAAAAACTCTGCTGATATTAGGCTTTGCGTTGACGCTATGGATTTAGCCTATTCCAAAGAACACATCGATACCTTTGTGGTCGTATCAGGCGACAGCGATTTTTCTCCCCTTGTTTCCAAATTAAAAGAATTGGGTAAACATGTTATTGGGATGGGGATGCAAGAGTCAACTTCCGACTTATTACGAGACAATTGCGATGAATTCATTTATTACGAAGACCTTGAAAGCAAGCATATAAACCTTCCAGAATTCGATTCTTCTGTGCCAGAAAGCAAAAAAAAGGCTTTCAATTTATTGCTTGATTCACTTCTTGCGCTCCGACGCGAAAACAAAGAAGTGATTTGGTCCTCGATGGTCAAAGACACTATCAAAAGAAAAAAGCCTTCCTTCAATGAAAGTTATCACGGCTACCGTACCTTTAGTGAATTATTAGAAGATGCCTCAAAAAACGGGCTATTAGAATTAGAGATGGATCAACGGGGTAGAAGTTATATCGTCACGAAGTTTGGAGCAGAATTAAAAGCAAAGAGATCAACAACCAACAAGCGCCAACCCGTTTCGGGAAAAGTTTCTTACCCTCGTTCAATTGCCCCAAAAACAAACACGGAAACTGAACTCAACTCGACAATCCTCCTTGAAGGACTGCAAGATACTTTAACTGAAAATCTTACACTAATGGACAATTTATTACCTAGCGAAGCCTTGAGGGAAAATAAGTTTGAATCTATTCCTAATATTCTTGCAGAAATTAAAACTGATGTAGATGATATAGTTTTTACTAAACGGTAACCAAAGAGATTCAAGTTTATCAAATGCCAAAAATAGCAATTATTGGTGCTGGAATTTCGGGACTTACTCTAGCTTATAGGCTCAAGCAATATCTTGCAGAAGTACAAATAGAGATTCTTGAAAGTGAAAAGACTGTTGGGGGGAAAATATCCTCGCAAAAGGATCAAGGATTCATTTATGAAGCAGGGCCAAATGGATTCTTGGACAGCAACCCATCGACTTTTAATCTGAGCAAGGAACTTGGCCTAACCAGTAGATTTATTGGGGCCAACGAATCTTCCTCAAAAAATCGCTTTCTATTTCTTGGTGGCAAATTACGCCTACTTCCCTCTTCACCATTTAAACTTTTATCTTCCGACGTACTTAATTGGAAATCAAAACTCGCTTTATTCTTAGAACGATTTCAATCAAAAAAAAATAGCGAGGCTGATGAATCAATTTACGCTTTCGCACAACGAAGAGTTGGTACAGAAATTGCCGACAAACTTGTTGATCCCTTTGTTGCAGGAATTTATGCGGGAGATGCCAAGCATATTAGCTTTCAGTCTGGTTTTCCTAGGTTAGCTAGTATGGAAAAAGACTACGGCAGTATAACCAAGGGATTGGCTGCTGCGCGCAAAGCACGCGCAATCGAAAATCCAGGTGGCAGGGCTTCGGGCAGGCTCTGGTCTTTTAACAGCGGATTAACCGAGCTAACCGATGCCTTAGCAGAAAAATGTGGCAAACAAAACATTTCTCAGTTTCAAGCCAACAAAATTACACATAATAAATCGAATCATTTATGGACTATTCAAAGCTCCGATGGTGAATCAAAAGATTTCGATATTGCAATCCTTACCTGCCCGGCATTTGCCCAAGCAACAATGCTTAAAGATCTTGATTCTACCCTTGCTGAAACTTTAGATTCTATTCCGTACAATAATATTGCTGTTATTGTTATGGGATTTCGCTCGGGTGATGTGCCAACTTCCCTTGAGGGATTTGGCTACCTTACCCCTAGTTCAGAAAATCGTTCTATTCTAGGGGTTCAGTGGTGTTCCTCAATTTTTAAAGGGCGTGCACCCGAAGGGGCTGTCTTATTAAGGGCAATGTGTGGGGGAGCTTCCAGACCAGAATTACTTGATCTCGATGATGATACCTTAGCGCGAATTGTTTATCGAGAGCTTCAGTCATCTATGAAAGTTCAGGCGCCTCCCTTTTTTGTGAAAGTCATTCGATGGAAAAAAGCCATTCCACAATATATACTCAATCATCAGGAAAAAATTTCTAAAATTGATGCTTCTCTTTTAAAACACCCGGGGCTTTACCTTAGTGGTAATGCCTTTAGAGGAGTTGCGCTTAATGACTGTGTTGAAAATGCTGAAAAACTTGCGGTTCAAGTTTCTCGCTGGTGGAACAGAGATAGGCAGAACAATGATTAAATCGATTATTTTATAAAGTACCCGTGTCTTCTAAAATTGGTTAAATATTCAAATTTTAAACTTTAATTTTCAGGGAATTCATTATGAAGGATGTAATAAGCTTAATTCTTGGCGGTGGTCGCGGAACTCGCTTATACCCACTTACCCAACTACGCAGCAAACCGGCTGTACCTATTGCGGGAAAATATCGGCTGATTGATATTCCGATAAGCAACTGCATTAACAGCGGCCTTAACCGCATCTATGTTTTAACCCAGTTTCTTAGCGTTAGTTTACACAGGCATATTGCCAACAGTTACAAATTCGATCCTTTTGGAAAGGGCTTTGTTGAAGTTCTCGCAGCTCAACAAACCAATGAAGGGCAAAACTGGTACCAAGGCACCGCAGATGCGGTCAGGCAACAAATCAGATATGTGGTAGAAGACCAAGCAAAAGAAGTAATGATTCTTTCGGGTGACCAACTTTATCGGATGGATTTTCGGGAGCTCCATAATTTTCATCACGAGACCAAGGCAGATGTCACCATTGCAGTTCTACCTGTTTCCGAAGACCAAGTTTCTGGTTTTGGAGTTGTTCAAGTAGATGAATCATCCAAGGTCAATGGTTTCATCGAAAAACCAAAAACCTTGGCCGAGATTGAACCCTATGCAGTCACCGAGGATTGGCTTATAAGAAACGGTATTCACGCAAAGAAACGGCCTTACTTAGCCAGTATGGGTATCTATTTATTCAATCGAAAAGCTCTTCTTGATTTGCTTAACTCTCGCCCACTTGCTACCGATTTTGGCAAAGAAATTTTCCCTAGAAGTATCAAAAACCATAATGTGAAAGCTTTCCTTTTTGATGGTTACTGGGAAGACCTTGGTACCATTAAAGCCTACCATGAATCAAATCTTGCACTCGCAAGCAACAACCCTCCCTTTGATTTTCATAGCCCAAATGGTGTAATTTACACACGTATGCGTTTTCTTCCCGCTGCAAGGTTTCTTGGCGCTTCTCTTGCAAATACTCTTGTTAGTGATGGTTGCGTCATCGGGGAGGGGTCAACTCTTGACCATTGCGTGATTGGGGTAAGGAGCCGAATCGGTAAAAATGTAACCCTAAAAAAAACAATTTTAATTGGGGCAGATCGCTTTGAAACCGATCTTGAACGAGCCACGAATTTAACCAATGGCATTCCAAATCTTAATATCGGTGATAACTCGATTATTGAAAATGCAATCTTAGACAAAGATTGCAGAGTCGGACGAAATGTTCGCCTTGAAAACGCCAAAAAAATTCAACACGACGAAGGAAACAACTTTGTTATCCGCGATGGCATCATCTGCGTGCCTAGGGGCAGTATTATTCCCGACGGAACTGTTATCTAACAAAACTCAAAACTTTTAGGTTCAATTTTAACCTTGGTTGCACCAACTTCATTTGTTACTAAAAACATTATCAAAATTGTTTTTTAAGAAATACTAATTCAGCCTTGGCCAAAGCCTTCCTTTCAACTAAATCTGTTGCTTCATATTCCCCGTGAATTACAATTGTTCCTTGAAACTTTGCATCTTTAATCCCGTTGGAAGCATCAAGCCAGCGAACAATTCCTTTACCCGCAGGCACGACTTTAAAGGCCCAACCTGCCTTAGACTGCTCCCACAAAATATCTTTGATTGCAACAAGTGAGAGCCAAGGCTTAATAATTTCCAGTTCCATTTTAATAGGCCCACCATTGACTGCAAGGTGGCCAGTATCAGCAAAAGCACCAATATGATGTGGGTCAAAATCTTTGAGTAATTCTAACAGTGAAACAGCATTATTACCGATGTTGTTACCGGAATGGGTATGGTAGACCGCCTTTACTTTAGTTGCCCTAGCAAGTTTCAAGAACCCTTCAAGCTTATTTTTAGCAACTTTCAAATCATCTTTAAAATTGCCTTTGTAGGTGAAGTATCCGATTTTCACCATAGGAACCCCTGCTGAGGCGCAAGCTTCAAAAATGTTCTTGGCATCCTTGGCATCTGCATCGATTAGCGAAGTTGGGGCACTCACCAACGGGATATCTAGGTTTTTTTGTTTCATCAACGCAGCAAATTTTGGTAGTTCGACAAGCACATTTGAAGGTTCGATTGGGTACCCCGGCCTAACCGCAAGGTCGAGACCATCAACGCCAACTTCTTTACAAAATTCAATAAGGGCATTAGGACCAAGTTCTTTTAGAGTTTTGGTGAAGTAGATAAATTTCATAAGAAAGCCTTTCAACCCAAGTTGGATTAAGACCCAGAGAATTAATTGCAGCACGAAGCAAGCCTAATTGCAAAATAAATAGTGAAGTAAAAGGCTAAGCGACCGTATTTTCGAGGGTGCCAATGCCTGCAATTTGGATTCGAACAACATCACCTTTATTAAGGGTGAATTGATCAGGTGGCACAACCCCGGTACCAGTAAGAAGCAAAGCGCCTTGGGGGAAATCATTTTCTTTGAAGAGCCACTGAACGAGGTCTTCGAGTTTTCTTGCCATTGAAGCAAGAGAAGTTTTACCTTCAAAAACAATTTTACTATCCCGTTCAATTACAAGACTAATGGAGCAAGCCTCGCCTTGGGGCAAAAATTTGGCAAGAGTAACAACAGGGCCGATAGCACAAGCGCCGGAATACATTTTTGCTTGCGGAAGATAAAGAGGATTTTCGCCTTCAATATCTCGAGCGCTCATATCATTTCCAATGGTAAATCCAACGATTTTAGCAGTAGGAGAGATCACCAGAGTAAGTTCGGGTTCGGGCACGCTCCATTTGCTATCTTGCCTGATTCGAACATTTTGGCCAAAGCCTGCGACTTTAGCAGGTATCGATTTAAAAAACAGTTCCGGCCTTTGTGCTTTATAAACTAAGTCGTAAAACTTTGCAGCTCCTTCCGATTCTCTTTCTCTTGCTTCCCGACTTCTTAAATAGGTAACTCCAGCGGCCCATATCTCTTGTTGGTCTACGGGAACTAAATAAGAGCAATTAGAAAGGGGATACTTTTTATCACCAGATCGCTTTATAACTTCTTGTTCTGGATTTTCAGAATAAAGAATTTGCGAAAATAAACCTGATTCCTTGGTCAAATCCCCTAACATAATGACTTCATTTTCTTGAACCAACCCTGCAAAGTAAAAATTATCATTGCTTTTGAACTTCCCAATTTTCACGGCATAGCCCCTTTTATTTCTGGTGTCCTTGAAAAGACTCCCACAGCTTGGGAATATCTTGTATTCTTCCTTTATCCAATAATTCAATCGACTTTTCCAGCGCCAATTTTAGCATTGGATAAAATGCCACCGCTGCACAAGGCCTTGGTTTTTCAGGAATAAAGATTTGAATGATTCGGGCCATTAAATTATCCATTCCTAAGCCAGTCATTGCGGAAATTGCTATCGAATCCGTTCCAAGGCTTAAAGTCATAGATGGAAGCAGATCGATTTTGTTTTTGACTGTAAGAATCTTTTTTTCTTGAACATATTGGGGAATTGCTGCTTCAACTAAAGAACAATCTTCAACCCATAAAACTAGGTCGGCTTGGTCTATTGCCTCGGCACCAATACGCATACCGGCGTTTTCTAAAACATCGGAACTACTTCTAATACCAGCAGTATCTGCAAAAGAAACAGGCCAACCTTCGATCGCTGTTTCTAGCAAAAGCACATCACGGGTAGTGCCGGCTAGATCTGAAACAATAGAGCGTTGATAACCCGCAAGCAAATTCATTAGGCTACTTTTACCTGCATTAGTAGGCCCAGCAAGAACAACTTGCCAAGGTTCAACTAGCCTAGAACTTAAAAAAGAAAAGTAATTAACTTCATTGAGCGATTTTCTAGCTTCAACAAAATTCTCTGTTTGAACAAAATTGAGGAAAGGATCAAGCCAAGATCTAAATGCACCATTAAACTGATCCAGTAAAATTTTCGAAGGCTCAACAGTGTTAGCTTGATTTAAAAGGACTGCAGCCATTGCTTTTAAAGGGTCGGAATAAAGGTGGGTTAGAAACTCATTCCAAGTGCAGAGAGTTGCTCCCCCAGAATGTAAAAAATTAAGTAACATTAAAACAACCTGAGTTCCACCGTGGGGATGAATTTCAATCACCATAGGGTTGGTATTTTTACATCCAACGACCACTTCGTCACCAAACCCATCGCCCAAGCGACCAAGAAAGACATCACCAGGTTCGGGCAAAGTGGGTAAAGTTTTTTTTCCTCGCAGCTTTAAATTTTGATGAACAATTTTCCAGGCCTGAGGCCCTATTAGGCCAAGAGATGCGATTGCACTTTTCCCTGGTGGAGTCAATCTGGCAAGATAAGTTAACTTACCCAAATCAACCATAATTCTAGTCCTTCTCTAATAAAGAAAGTCCTGTGAGAACCAAATTAGGAAAGAACCTATCAGGATACTTGCAATGTTGAGCAAGAAGTAGTCCATCCCCACCGGTAAAAAAAAGTTCTGTATGGGTACCCATCTGCTTTAGAAGTTTTTGAATTAGACAATTAACTCCGCCAAAAAAAGCACTTGCAATGCCTAAAGAAATTGCATCCCGAGTGTTACGACCTGCAACTTCGCCCCCTAAAGATGAAATCGAGACTTCAGGTAACTTTGCTGTGTTTTGGTGTAATGCCAAGGACATCAAACGCAATCCTGGCATTATTGCACCACCTAAAAATCCTTCTGTCATCGTCCCAATGTCTACCGTCACTGCACTTCCCGCATCAACCACCAAAGCAGGGCTATTGTTTTGCATTAGTTTTAAGGCAGCATAAGTTGCTACCAACCTATCTATTCCTATAAGGGCAGGATTATCTACATTGATAGGAATAGGTAAATCAAGATAAGTAATGATTCGCAGTTTACTTGCAATGGCTTTATGCATCAACCATTCGTAATGTTTTTGCAACCGGTCGGGAACAACACCACAAAGCAAAATTGATTTGACAGAAGAAGTAAAATTGGGAAGCCAATTTTTCTCCCAAGTATTTACATCCAAAGAATCTAACCTGCAACAGTCCAGAAGTTCACCTTGATAAAAAAGTCCCCATTTGATGGCACTATTACCAACATCAACAGCAAGTAGGGAAGGATTCATTATTCAGGATTCTTGATTTTTTGGAGTTCCCGGGTAACGGCCTGGATTAAAGTTGAAAGGCCCTGCCCTGTAACAGCAGAAATACCAATCACATTTTTTCCTAATTCTTTCTGGAGGTGAGATCGAACCTCCTCACTATCAGTTAATTCACATTTACTCATAACAATAATTTCAGGTTTAAGAATGGTATTTTTGCCGTGAAGCTCAAGTTCTTTACGGATGGAATAATAATTTTGCAGCGGATTAGTTTGATCCATAGGCATCGGTTCAAGGACATGGATAAGAAGAAGTGTACGCTCGACATGCCTGAGGAATTCGTGGCCAAGGCCAACACCTTGACTCGCCCCCTCGATAAGCCCGGGGAGGTCAGCAAGAATAAAAGCTCTTTCCCCACCAATCATCACCTGTCCAAGGTTAGGAAATTTAGTGGTAAAGGGATAAGGAGCAATTTCAGGATGCGCCCTAGAAAGTCTACTTAGAAGAGTTGATTTACCTGCATTTGGTTTTCCAATTAGGCCAACATCTGCAATGATTTTTAATTCAAGAAGAATATGACGCTCTTCCCCAGGCGTACCCGGTTGAGTTTCACGAGGAGCTCGATTGACAGAAGTGGTGAAAGCAAGGTTACCTCTGCCGCCCCTGCCGCCAAAAGCAACAACGACTTGCTCGTTATGATGAGTAAGATCTTTAAGGGTGTTGCCTCTGTCTCGGTCGAGAATAAGGGTTCCCGGAGGAACAGAAATAATAAGGTCGTGAGCTTTTTTGCCGTGACAGTTACCCGCCATACCACCGCCACCGCTATCGGCGCTCCAATGCTTACGGTTGACAATGTTAGCAAGGCTATCGGTGCCATCGATAGCACGAACGATGACATCACCACCGTCCCCGCCATCACCGCCGTCAGGCCCGCCCTTAGGGACATATTTTTCCCTACGGAAACTCAAACAACCCGGGCCACCATCGCCACCCTTAACATAAACTGCAACGCGATCAACAAACATAAAAAACCCCTCTTAAATTGCTATGAGTTAATTTTAGAGAGGAAGAAAAGTTATCAAAGGTGTAAATAGTAAAGAAGACCAAAATCAATAAGCGTTACGATGGATCATACCGTTAAAAATGGTCATCCAAAGGATCCTGATATCCATCCAAGGGGTCCAATGGCTGATGTAATAAAGGTCATATTGCAGCCTTTTTCGCAAAGAAGTGTTACCTCGCCAACCGTGAACCTGTGCCCATCCAGTGATTCCAGCCTTAACCGTATGCCTTGCCATATAATTAGGAATAGTCTTACGAAATTTATCAATAAAGATAGGTCGTTCGGGTCTTGGGCCAACTAAACTCATCTCGCCACGCAAAACATTAATTAACTGTGGAAGCTCATCAATGCTTGTACTTCGAAGAAAAGTTCCAAGAATAGTCCTGCGATCATCATTTTTAATAGCCCAAACAGCACCTGTATCTTTTTCAGCATCGGAGCGCATACTTCGGAATTTTAGCATTTGAAAAGAAATCCCGTTTAAACCGCAACGCTCTTGGGTATAAAAAATCGGCCCCTTGCTTGTCAGTTTGATTAAAATTGAAATTCCAGCAAGAAGTGGAGAAATCATTACAATGCCGATGAGAGAAAGCACAATGTCCATACCCCTTTTAAACATAACATTTAAACCAAAGTGCGGATTTTCCTTAAGGGAAATCAAAGGCATCCCATCCACATCAATTGTTGAGAGAGACAAGCCAGCAAGTTCGGGAACATCCGCAGCTAATCGCACATCAACAAAAGTATCAGCAAGAATTTCAAAAACAGTACGAACATCGTCATAGCGGTTCATAGGTAATGCAATAAACACATGACTAACAGAATATTGTTTAATTAAATTGGGTAGATCTTCAAATTTTCCAAGAAGATCAAGATCCCTGCTAAAAGTTGAAACTTGTTCTTCAACAAAACCGATATTTTTAATACCAAGCCAAGAGTTTGACTTAAGCGTTGAGGCCATTTTCCTTGCGACTCTACCAGTCCCAACTATAATTGCAAAAGATTGATCGTAACCTCGAGAGCGAAAATCTCTGATTAACTTCCAGTTGACTTGCCTTAAAATAAAAACTGCTAACACATTAAAAATGCCAAAAAGTGAAATCATAGCCCTCGAGCCAGAAAGATCCTTGCGAAAGAAATCAACCGCAAGCAAAAGCAAAACCAAAAGAAATGTCCCTTTAATAGAACAGAAAGCTTCTTCCCTCATTCTGCGCATTCGATTAATTTTGTACTGTTCAGAATAATGGTAGGCAACAGCGGCAGTAAAAAGCACCCAAGGAATATGCGTATACAGAGAATCGTTACCCGTTGGGTTTCCAAAAAGTGGTATCCAATTGGTTTCAAATCTAACCTGATAAGCACTAATCCAAGCAAGGCTTGTAGCAAACAAGTCGCTTAGAAAAAACCAAACGATTATCAACTGACTTCTGCGCTGAAACATAAGGCCATCCTTGGCTTTACTAGAGTGAAAGAATCTATTACAAATTAAGCTTTTACAGAGAAAAAAATCTAGCCCAAGATGAAGTGCCTAATTAACCAAGATTTTTAAAATCGCACGAGAAAAGTATTATCATTGGAAAAAAATTGCCTAAACTACTAATAATGATTATTAGTAAGGTAGTCATGAATATTAATTAGATAATTGATACTGTGAAAGGAATTTAGCGATGGCTCATATTGTTACCCAACCTTGCAACGATTGCAAATACACCGATTGCGTTGCCGTTTGTCCCGTTGAATGTTTTTATATGGACGACAAGATGGTATACATCGACCCTGCAGACTGCATTGATTGCGAGGCTTGCGTCCCAGAGTGTCCCGTTGAAGCTATCTATTCAGAATCAAATGTTCCAGGGCAGTGGAAAAGCTACATTCAACTTAATTTGGACAAGGCAAAAGCTTTAAAAACCAGTAATAATGGGCATATTACAGAGAAGAACGATCCTTTGGAAGGCCCAGACTGCAAAAAGAAATAGCTTGTAATAATAGTTAAAATAGACTTTTAAATTTTAGAAAGGCCTATCTGGGACTTATTGTCAGATGGGCTTTTTTATCCTTATTTGGGACTTCTATGAATTCAACTGGGATTTTAATCGTCCAATTAGGAACTCCCGATGAACCTACGGGCCCAGCTTTAAGAAGGTATTTGAAGCAATTTCTCTCCGACCCAAGATTAATTGAAATACCAAAACTGGTCTGGTGGCCAATTTTAAACCTCATTATCCTCAATACTAGGCCAAAACAATCTGCAAAAAAATACGCAAGGGTTTGGGATCCAATTACAGGATCTCCATTAATGCATTTCACAAAAGTGCAAACCAAATTACTTCAAAACAAATTTCCGAACATCCCTGTTGAATTTGGAATGCAAATTGGCAACCCACCCTTACTTGATACCTTGAAAAACATGGTCGCCAAGGGCGTCGAGAAACTGATTGTGTTACCTATGTACCCCCAATATTCTGCAACAACAACCGCCTCTGTGATGGATTGCTTGGGGATTGCGATGCAAAAAATCCGAAGAGTTCCTGCTATTCGTTTCATTCCGCCTTTCTACCAACACCCTGCTTATATTAAAGCTTTAGCCACCATTATTAGAGAAGAAGAAGCTAAGCTTAGCTGGAAACCCGATCACCATCTCATAAGTTTTCACGGTATCCCGATTTCTTACTGTCAGCGAGGAGATGTTTACGCAACCCATGTTAAAAGAACAACTTTTGCTTTGGTCAAGGAAATGGGTTGGTCAAGAGAATACTGGACCCAGTCTTTCCAATCGCTATTTGGCAGAGAAGAATGGCTAAAGCCCTACACCGAAGAAACCTTGAAAAAGATGGCAAAAAATGGTTTAAAAAAGATTTTTGTCAGCACCCCAGGTTTCACATCCGATTGCTTAGAAACAATCGATGAGATTGGCCACGAAGCCAAAGAAGTGTTTTTCGAAGCAGGGGGCGAAGAGTTATTCCAATGCCCTTGCCTCAATGATCATCCCGCTTGGATCGATGCAATGAGAACGATCATTGAAGAAGAGGGTAACGGCTGGCTTTAATCTGGGATAAATCTAACGATTAATCTTCTTACTTGGTTTAATTCTTTTATTGCTTTTATTCTGCAATCAATCCTAAATGACCCAACAAATTGGCAAGCCAAAAATAATGTAGTTTCTATCTTTATGACGATAAAAATAATGTCAGGGAGAACACCGAAGAGCACCTTGAAAAGAACCTTACCCACTGTTAGAGTTTCGGTTTTTTGTTCTCATGATTTTAAAGTAAGGCAGCGCAAGGCAGCGCTGCCTTACTTTTTTATTTCCCTTTCAAAACCGCTCTAAATCGACTAGTGATGCTAGCAATTCTTATAAGTTCAGGGATGGGGTCGGTGTGATCGTCTACCCTTAAATCTAACCATTTATCACCTAACCCATTAGGCCCGCCAAAAGGCTTTACAACCAAAAGAGCCGCAGACTGCTTCCCTCGCTTATCCCCGCCTGCCTTGTCGCCTTCCTCTAGGGATACCAAAAGCTTTACAGCAAGTGAACCCTTTGTTTCTTCAAAAGCTTTTGCCATTGCGTCAAGCACCTGAGGCCCGGCAAGTAAATTTCCTTGGCAGGTATAATTCTTACCTACTTTCCCACCGGCCCAGGGATTACATTTAGCTCCTGTAAAGAAGGCAGCATTGCCTTTTTGGTCAATCAAACCAACTTGACGAACCTCTCTACCCACATCTTCTTTCATTATGTCATCCAGTGCTTCTTTTGCGCTTTTGCCTTTTGCCATCAGTTCCAAGGCGGCATTGCCTAGAAGAATATTTACACTGCTTTGAGTAGCAACCGCACCCACATTGGCTTTGCACCAAGGCACAGCACTTCCCACGGCAAGATATTTAGAAGCTACCGCAACGCCCCACTCTTTTGTTTCAGGGTCAAAAGCTACGATGGAAAAAGTAGAGCAATTGGAACGCTCATCCTTAGAGAAATCTTTCTGGCCCTCAAAAGCAATTAAACAGCCTAGAGTAGAAACAAATAATGAAAGCCCAACAATAAACTTTTTCATAATTAAAGGCCCTTGATTAACGGTTCAAATATAAAAAGATAATGGATCACCAAGAATAATGTTAACAATTAAAAATTGAGAATCTATGCAAGAATACTTATTAATCGAAGTCAGTTCAGAAATAAATGAAGTGGCTGCTGCCTTTTCGCAAAGGTTGAGCAAATTCTGGACACAAGTACTGCGAAACACTCCAGATGATTTTGAGAAGGTATATGCAGAAAGCAGCAAGTTTGAAACAGGTGCAAATTTATTGACCCGCAAATACGCCATCTTGCCTGAATTTACAGTTTTACTGAAAACCCTACTTGAAAACGAAGGCTTTTCTACTTCATCAATTGATCCAGATGATCTTTATTCGGGGTACGAAATCACATCACCGGATTGGATGCATATCGAGCACTAATTTGTATTTATACAATTCATAAGTACTCTTGCTCGATAATAAGAAAAACGATTACTCTTAGGAGCAGAATCAAACTGTTATGATCCAGAGTTAAAATTATGAATATTTTTATCAGTGCAGGAGAACCAAGTGGAGATTTGCACGGTAGTAACCTTACAAAAGCTCTTTTAGCACAAGACCCACAATCCCAACTATTTGGATTTGGTGGCGACAAAATGCAACAAGCTGGTTGCAAGTTAATTTACCCCTTGGCAGATTTAGCAATAATGGGCCTCTATAAAGTATTAACTTCAATTCCTCGACTAAAAAAAATCTTACAATTAGCAATTGATCATTTTATTCAAACTAAGCCCGATGTTTTGGTATTAATTGACTACCCCGGGTTTCATTGGCATTTGGCAGCAGCAGCGAAGAAACTTGGCATTCCCGTAATATATTATGTACCTCCTCAAATTTGGGCGTGGGCCTCTTGGAGGGTAAGAAAGATGCGCAGACTTGTCGATCTGGTGCTATGTAATTTTCCTTTTGAAGAAAAATGGTTTAGCGATAATAATGTGCCTGCAAAACTGATCAGCCACCCTTACTACGATCAAATATTAAATCAAAAATTAGACGAGACCTTTGTTGAAGAACAACGAGAAAAATCTGGTGTAGTAATCGCATTACTTCCGGGATCAAGGAATCAGGAAGTTGCTTTGAATTTAAATGCCTTGGTAAAAGGGGCAAAAATGATTCACCAACAACATCCGCAAACCCGCTTTTTAGTCGCCGCATTCTCAGAGACTCATAAAACAATAATCAACAATGCATTAAGAAATCAAACTATTCCGATTGAAGTGTTCGTAGGAAAAACTCCTGAAATCATCAGCCTCGCTTATGTCTGTGCCGCAGTTTCAGGGTCGGTAAGTTTAGAACTGTTAGCAGCAAAAATCCCCACAGCAATTATTTTTCAAACCTCGCCCTTTATGTCTTTGGTAGCACACACACTTAAAGCGGTTCCTTATATTACCCTAGTAAATCTATTAGCAGGCAAGGAACTTTTCCCGGAACGATTTGGTTGCACCTGCCCATCAAAATGGATCAGTGAACAACTAGGGGTATGGCTGAAATACCCACAAAAGCGCAATGATTTAGTTCAGGAATTATCGACACTGAAAAATTCAATTTTGTTTGGAGGGGCATCGGAAAAAGGGGCCAAAGAAATCATCCAATTTATTGAAACAAAAAAAGCTCAAGCTGCAATCGCAGCCTGAGCTTAAATTTTGATATCAATTAATTAGAACTGTATACCACCGTTATAAAGTAAATTGATGTTAGATAAATCACTATTATTTTGGCTTTGAAGCACGCCGTTCCAGATATAATCCCATTCAACTCTAAGACCGGCAATAAGATTAACTTTCCCAAAGGGAATTTGCAGGTCAGAATGAAGTGAAAGAAAAACACCACCAATCGTATCTTTCAAATTAGGGAAACCAACAAACTCGGTTTTACCACTTCCATATCGTCCCCCAACATCACCACCAACTCTCCAAGAATTTTCTTTATTTAAAGCATTCCCCCTGAGGTAAAATTCTTTACCACCAGAAAGATTCACAAAGGTAGTATTTAGTGCAATAATGCCAACATCAACATTTGGAACAGTGATAGATTTATTAACCCCTAAGCCAAAGTCCTTACCGCTACGATCAAGGTAGGGTAGGTTAAAAAGCGTAGCAACATTACTTCGATCATTACTATTATAATGAGTGTTTGAAATACCAAGATCAATAACCCAAGCATTATCAGCAGCAGGGTTAAAGAAAAGGGAACGGCCGCCACCGCTAATATTCCAACCAGTATCTAAGACACGGTTAAAAATGCCGCCACCCACGGTATATTCGACCCCAGTTCTAAAATAAGTTTCAAGCATAATAGGGCCTGACTTGCAATTGCCAGTGGGGCCACAGCAGCTAGGGTCTCTAGGATTAAGAATCCATTCTGATAAAGTCTGCCTAGTATTTGGCATAGGGTTATCTTGGTTATCAGAATCTCCGAGGGTTCCAATAGAGCCGGGCGTTGCCGTGCCATAACCTAGTGAAGGCTCTTGCGCCAACCCCAAGTTACAAACAAGCCCAAGTAAGCCAAGTCCCAAACCAAACATTTTCAGTACATTCATACCGACCTCGCAACTTTGAAGCGATATAGGTCACTGGTGTTTGACCCAGATCAAACTCCCTAAGAATAACAATTACCCTACCTTGCATTTACCTTTGCAGGTAAAAAAGGCTTCAATTATTCATCGGTAAAAAGCTAGGAAGAATTTAACAAGAATACCACTTATAATGAAATTAAAGCTTTTAGGGGTAATTCCTTTTAAAGTGGGTAGTTGAGTGATATTAGGGGCAAGTTAAATTATAAAACCTAACAAAATTACCCCAGCCTTACTACTTTCATCTCGCCCCTTTGCACCAGCACAATAAGATTCAAATTAGTTAGTTGCTATGACTGCATTTTTAAAAGATAATTCTTTTATTTTTAAAAAGTTTAAGGAACTCGGTGATGCGTTACAAAAAAGTGCTTATCTTAATTTTGTTGCTATTGTTCACCTTGAAACCAAATCAAGCTTACTCGGGACAATCAAATAGTCTATTGGATGTTTCTCAAGATGGGAAAAAGATTGCGGTTGCTAATACGGATAGTGGCAGCATTACCCTTTTTGATCTTTTAACCAGAACCCCAATCTTTGAAATTGCAGTTGGTACAAAACCTGAGGGCCTCACTTGGATTGGCAATAGCCCTCTCCTTGCTGTAACCCTCTACTCAGAGGACAAAGTTGTAATCGTTGATACGGAAAAAAAAATGGTTGTAAAAACGATTCCAACGAATGATGAACCCTACGGCATCGTTTCTACTAAAGATGGCTCCAGACTTTACCTTACCCACGAATACCCCGGACAAGTTTCAGAAATCACAACCTCAGAATTTAAAGTTACTAAAGTTTTTAATTCAGGGAAAATGACTAGGGGCATTGCTTTATCCCCTGATGAAAAATCCCTGTTTGTTACCGAATTCTATTCTGCCTCTGTTAATAAGATCGATTTAATAACAGACAAAATTTCCGACACTTGGAAAGGCAGAGATGATGACAACCTCGCTCGACAGATTACCATCCACCCTACCCGTCCCAAAGCCTATTACCCGCACATCAGATCAAGAACTCAAATCATTGATGCAGATGGCTCGATTTTTCCAGAATTTTCAATTTGTGATACTTCAGGCGCCCCTGATAAAACCAAGCGTATGACTATTGCAATGGACACTTTTAATGGGGTCTATGTGGTTGCAACACCTTGGGAATGTGCTCTTTCTCCTGATGGAAAAACCATTTATGTTATTTATTCGGGTTCGAACGATATGAATATCTGCAAAGTTATGGATGATGATTATTCTGAAATTCAAAGGCAGGGAAATGCAGTACGCCTTGGACTAAACCCCCGAGCTATTCGCGTGAACCCCAATGGAAAAGAAGTTTATGTTTATAATGCTTTGCAATTTGATATCACTATTCACGAACCAACTAATATGAACAAAATAGCTTCTATGAAATCGTGCGACCCTCCTAAAAGTCGCGAATGGGTTTTGGGGAAAATTCTTTTCAACACCTCCCTTTCCCCTATGACCTCACGAAAATGGGTGGCTTGCTTTTCTTGTCACCCCGATGGTAACTCCGATGGCAGAGTTTGGGAGAACCCCGAAGGCTTACGAAAAACTCCATCAATGGCTGGTTTAGCTCATACCCACCCATTGCATTGGTCGGCGGATCGTGATGAAGTGCAAGATTTCGAATACACGATTCGGGGTAAATTGATGAGAGGTTATGGCCTTGTTAAAGGATCTATTACGCAAAAAAATGGTTTTGATAAGACCGAACTTAAAGAAAACCTTTCTGGAAAATCTCCCGAGTTAGATGCCCTTGCGCTCTACAGTAACTCGTTTAACTTCACTCTTTCCCCACATAACAAAGTTTCGGGGAAGCTTTCAGAACAAGCAGAGCGGGGCAAATTGCTCTTTTTTAATAATCAGGTTGGCTGCGCAACTTGCCATTCCGGACCCTATTATTCTGATAGCCAACTTGGACCAAATGGAAAAATTCACGAGGTCGGAACAGGCAACGATGATCCCTCTGAAAAAATGGGCCCAAAATACGATACACCTACCCTCCTTGGCGTTTACCGCACGCAACCCTATCTTCATCATGGCAAAGCTAAAACTCTTTTGGATGTTCTTACAACACAAAATATCAACGACAAACACGGAAAGACTAGCCATCTTTCTAATTCCCAAAAAGATGATTTGGTAGAATTTCTAAAATGTTTGCCTTATGAAATGCCACCAGATGAGACACCAAACACCGTCAAGTATCGTTTTATACCTAAAAAATAATCTATTTATGGAGTGATTTGATTGAGTACTGATCTAAAATCCCGCTATGAAGCGGGAATTGAACTTGCCCAGTTAGCTGCAAAAACTGCAATGGGTTATTACGAAACAGCTTTAGAAGTCGAGTGGAAAAAAGACGAAAGCCCTGTCACTATCGCTGACAGAGAAGCCGAGTCTACGCTTCGATCTAACCTAAAAAAGTATTTTAAAAATGATGGCTTTCTTGGTGAAGAATACGGAAATGAACCCGGAAGTTCTGGTTATCGATGGATTATTGATCCAATCGATGGCACAAGAAATTTCGTACGCGGAATTCCTATTTGGGCCACGCTACTTGGCCTTGAATACAAGGGGGAAATGCTGGCAGGGATTGCTGTTGTTCCAACTCTTAACCAAACTTTTCGGGCTATGAAAGGCGATGGTGCCTTTCGAAATAACACCAAAATCAATGTTTCAAATGTTAATAATTTAGCTGCTTCTCAACTTTTTTATTCTAGTATTTCTTGGTTTGTTAAAGCTGGTATGGAGAAAGAATTTCTCGCCCTCGCTGCACATACCGAACGACAACGCGGCTTTGGCGACTTCTATGGCTTTGTCCTTGTCGCTCAAGGGGCAGGCGAAATTATGCTCGAGCACGGCGTACACGCCTGGGATGTGGCTGCTATTATTCCCATCGTCGAAGAAGCAGGGGGCAAGTTCTCGGATTGGAATGGCAATAAATCCATCGAGGCTTCTGATGTACTTGTTACAAACGGCTTACTTCACCAGCAATCTCTAGACTTTATTCAAGGCAAAAGAACAAAAGCTTAACTATGAATAATAAGCCAATTTATTCGGTTCCTAGGGCTATGGAGTGGATAGGTGATACTGATGGGCATTTACGCCTATTAGATCAGACTCTTTTACCTCTAGATGTTTCTTACATCGATTGCAATGATATCGCTACCGTTCACGAAGCGATTCGAAGCCTTAGGGTTAGGGGCGCACCTGCGATAGGGATATCAGCGGCGATGGGGATTTGCGTTGGCCTTAAAAAAGTCGCAAAAGATAACACTTTAAAAAATCATTATGATGAAATCGATGCCTACCTTCGTAGTAGCAGACCTACCGCAGTAAATTTGTTTTGGGCGCTCGACCGGATGAAAAGAAAATTCCTTGCGCTTTTAGGGAAGCAAACTGAAAAAGTTATTTTTCAAGAGCTTCTAAAAGAAGCCCTTCTTATAGAAAAAGAAGACCGAGAAATGTGCCAATTTATTGGCAAAATAGGCTCAAGCCTTGTTCACGAAGGGTTTGGCATACTCACTCACTGTAACACTGGGGGCCTTGCTACAGCCGCCTATGGCACGGCGCTTTCTATCATTTTTACCGCAGCGGGACAAGGCAAAAACATTCAGGTCTTTTGCGATGAGACGCGACCACTTTTGCAAGGCGCACGCCTTACTGCCTGGGAGTTATTACAGGCTAATATCCCTGCTACCCTTATTTGTGATAGTATGGCAGCGCAGGTTATGAAAGAAGGAAAAATTCAGATGGTTATTGTGGGCGCAGACCGTATCGCAGCAAATGGTGATACCGCCAACAAAATTGGGACTTATGGACTTTCGGTTTTAGCCAAGGCCCACAATATACCCTTTTATGTTGCTGCACCATCCAGCACTTTTGATTTATCAATCGAAGATGGTAAGGAAATCCCAATTGAACTTAGAAGTTCGAAAGAAATAACCGAATGTTTTGGGAAGCAGGTAGCACCAACGGGGATGAGGGTTTATAACCCAGCATTTGATGTAACTCCAGCGCACCTGATCACGGGTATCATTACTGAAAAATCGTTAATTTCACCTCTAAATGCTGAAAACATTCGTAAAAGTCTTTAAATAAATCTTTTACAACACATCTAAACAAATATGGATTTAACTAAAAAGTCCATTACAATAAAATTAGTGTGTCAAGGGAATAGTTTAAGAATCATACCTACCCATTTATTCAAGGAATCTTTATGAAATCGATCTCTAGAATTGGTCTTTGCTTTGGCTTTATCTTCTCGGTTTTAGTTGCCACCGCAGAAGTTTCTCAGGCCCAAACGTGGGGCACTATCAAAGGACAAGTTATTTGGGGCGGGGCTACCGTCACAGCGGCTGAAAAACTTAAAATCGACAAGGATCAACCGCATTGCCTTTCTAAAGGTGACATCCTTTCCGAAAAGTTTGTGGTAGATCCTAAAAGCAAAGGCGTTCGCTGGGTTTTTGTTTGGCTTATCGATAGCAAAAATCCCAAAGCACAAATTCCTATTCACCCTTCCCTTCTTGAAGTTAAACAAAAGGAAGTTGTGCTTGACCAACCTTGCTGCGTTTATGAACCCCACGCTTTGGGATTACGAGCAGGTCAGTCGCTGGTTGCCAAGAACAGTTCTCCAGTTAGTCATAATGTGAACATCATCAGCACCGGAAATAACCCCAATCAAAACCTTCTAATCCCAACGGGCAAGGAACTTAAAGTAGAAGGATGGGAAGCTGCTACAGCACCCACTAAAATAGAATGTAATATTCATCCTTGGATGAATGCTTGGGTAAGGGTATTTAATCACCCTTACTTTGCAATCACAGATAAAGATGGAAACTTTGAAATGAAGAATGCGCCTTCAGGCGAATTCAATTTGGTTGTTTGGCAAGAAGAAACTGGTTGGGTAAAGGGTGGAAAAATTGGCATCCCAGTTAACATAAAAGCAGACGGCGTTACTGATACTGGAAAAATCGAACTTAATCCATCTGCCAATTAATAACCCGATACTTTATTTAACCAAAACCCTTTTCAATTCAGATTTGAAAAGGGTTTCTTTATTTAACAGGCACTTTGTTTTCATTATAAAGGCCACTGGCGTTTACAAATCCCTTAAATAACGGATGAGCACTAGTAGGCTTCGATTTAAATTCAGGATGGCTTTGTACAGCTATAAACCAAGGGTGGTTTAAAATTTCAACGATTTCTACGAGATTACCATCCGGACTAATGCCGGAGAACAACATACCCTGTTTTTCAAACTGAGATTTATAATTGTTATTAAATTCGTAGCGATGCCTATGCCTTTCATGAGCTAGAGAGTTGCCGTAGGCTTTTTGCGCTAAGGAACCATCAACTAACTTGCAAGGGTAAGACCCCAGGCGCATTGTGCCCCCCATATCCGTGATGCTGTATTGCTCATTCAGCAAGCAAACGACGGGGTTTTTGCAATTCTTATCAATCTCGGTGGTGTTAGGGTCATCAAGGTTGATAACATTTTTAGCGAACTCAATCACTGCACATTGAAGGCCAAGGCAGATGCCAAAGAAGGGAATTTTATTTTCACGGGCGAACTTGATAGACTCGATTTTCCCTGGGATACCTCGGTATCCAAACCCACCTGGAACTAATATACCATCAACCCCTGCGAGTTGTTTTTCAGTACCTTCGCGTTCAATATTTTCGCCTTCGATTTTCCGAATGATGACCCTGAAATTACAAGCAATGCCAGCGTGATCTAACGATTCATAAATAGATTTATAAGCATCGTTATGACTGATATATTTACCCACCACAGCAATCGTAATTTCTTTCTTAGGATTACGCATTTTCTGGATCATTGAAGTCCAGTCAGATATATCGAGCGGGTTCGCCTTAAGGGAAAGCTTTTCAACAATCAATTCATCAAGTTTGTTTTCAACTAAACTTAATGGAACTTCGTAAATGCTAAATTCTTTGTCCCGTTCTTCAATGACAGCTCGAGTTTCAACATTGCAGAAAAGAGCAATTTTTTCGGGCATATCACTAGGCATCTCACGCTCGGTCCGGCAAATTAGCACATCAGGCTGGATTCCGATTTGCCTTAATAGCCCAACACTATGTTGGGTAGGTTTAGACTTCGCTTCACCTGCTGCTTTCAAATAGGGGATCAAAGTAAGATGAATATAAAGACAATTATTTTTACCCACATCAAGTGCAAATTGCCTGATGGCTTCAAGAAACGGGAGCCCCTCAATATCACCAACCGTGCCACCAATTTCAGTGATCACCACATCAACATCATTCGTTGCAAGTTTAAGAACAGCGTTTTTTATTTCATCAGTAACATGAGGAATAACTTGGACGGTTCTGCCAAGGTAATCGCCACGGCGTTCCTTTTCAATCACAGATTGGTAGATCTTACCCGTGGTAAAGTTACAAACCCTACTTAAGGGTGCGTTGGTAAATCGCTCGTAATGGCCTAGGTCTAAGTCCGTTTCAGCACCGTCATCGAGAACATAAACTTCGCCGTGCTGATAGGGACTCATAGTTCCGGGGTCAACATTAATATATGGGTCAAATTTTTGCAGCCTAACTCTTAACCCCCGATGCTCTAAAAGCATACCAATGGAAGCACAGGTAAGCCCTTTACCAAGAGAACTAACAACCCCACCGGTAACAAAAATATGTTTTGCCATTCTGGCTTCTTTCGCAGTCTAAATCCATAAAGAACAAGAGCAATGGCGTAAGCCAAGAAATGCTCTATGGGAGGATTTATACGACTCAATCGGCTGAAAATCCAGAATATTGTGAACAAAGTTTTAGGCTGCTTTGTTTTGAGTAATTTGCCTGTACCTTGAGACAAACAATTCGTAATCTTGGCGGGTATCAATGCCAAGGGAGCGATCTTCCACAACGCCCAAACTGATTGTATACCCTGCCCCCAAAACCCTTAGTTGCTCCAATTTCTCTATTCTCTCTAGTAGATGCATAGGGATTTGCGCCATCTTCAACAAAAATTCCCTGCGGTAGGCATAGATGCCTAGGTGCAACAAGAAAGGTGTGGGCCTTTGAGTAAAATCGGGCTTACCATCGCGAACAAATGGAATTGGGCTACGACTGAAGTAGAGGGCCCGGCCGTGCAAATCATTCACAACCTTGACGCAGTTAGGGTTTAGCCAGTCCTTTTCTTCCCTAATTGGCGTGCCTAGGGTCGCCATAGGCACCTCTGGGCTTTCGATTAATTGCTTAAAAAGCAAATCAATGGATTCTGGTTCTATTAATGGTTCATCGCCTTGAAGGTTTAAATAAATATCAAAAGGAAGGTTAAGAGCAACTTCCGCAATCCGGTCGGTTCCGCTTTGGTGCGATTTTTTAGTCATTACGACCTTAGCACCAAATTTTTTCGCTGCAATTTCAATCCGGGTATCGTCCGTTGCAATGATTATTTCGTTTGCAATTTTTGACTTCTTTGCCTGCTCATACACATGCTGTACAAGGTATTTACCTGTCTCTTTTAACAAAGCTTTGCCAGGCAACCTTGAGGAAGCGTACCGAGCTGGGATTACTATTGCATACTTCATTAATTTCACTGCCCCCTTTGGTATAAAACTTATTAAGATGACCATTGGAACGATTTCTGCAAAAATATGCAATATTGCAAGGCTGCTTTATTTCCTTACAGGCCATCTATCCCAATTGGTATTCTACAGGAGGCTTACCTATGAGCGAAGGTTTAGACTATCTGATCATCAGTCCACATCCAGATGATGCAGAACTTGGGGTTGGTGGTACCATCGGCGTTTTAAAAGCTGATGGCTCATCCGTAGGTATTTTAGACTTAACGAATGGCGAACCTACTCCCTATGGCAACCCTGCCATCCGTGCCAAGGAAACCGAAGAAGCTACTAAAATACTACAACTCGATTATCGCAAGAACTTAGGTTTAAAAAATCGAGAACTGATTTCTGACCTTAGTGCAAGAACATTTTTAGCCGAAGAACTTCGTAAGGTTAAACCTAAAAATTTATTCGTTCCTTATTGGGAAGATATCCACCCCGATCATATTGCAGCTTATGAACTGGCCTTAGGGGCAAGGTTTTGGAGCAAGTTGACCAAAACTCATTTAGAGGGTGAACCTCACTTTCCAACTAAAGTTTTTTACTACTTCAGTATTCACCTCAGAATTCACCCAAAGCCATCTTTTATTTTAGATATTACCAAACATATCGACATTAAAATGGAAGCGGTTTCTTGTTACCATTCCCAACTAATCGAAGGTAGAAACAAAGCTTTTCCCAATCTTCTTGACGATGTAAAAGACCGAAACCGGTATTGGGGATGGGCAATAGATAAAGCATATGGTGAACCTTTTTTATTGCGTGAAGAACTCGGATTAAGAAGCTTAAGTAATCTAGCTTAACTTTTCTGATTAAGTAGAACAGCAAACATTTTCCTTGCTGCTTGTCAAGCTTCCAAGAAGGCTTTAAAAGCCAATTCGATTATCCTTCTTAGACCTTGGCTTTAAGCCGATATCCTTATCTAAGAGATTGATTCGCTGCAACTTGGAGAAATAATAATGCACGACAAGGATTTTCATATCCTAGCTTTGGTTAAAGGAGAACATCATTTTATCTATACCTTTGATAAAAATGGTTGGGATGAATTGGTAGAGACTCTTTGTCAACAAGCAGAAGATGAAACCCTTAACTTTACTTGGTTTGATGCTGCATTACTTTCGCACCGTGCAAAGTCCCAGCTTGAAGTTGATGAACTTTTACAAAATGAAAACCTAACCGAGTCTGAATCTCAGGAGTCTGAGGTTCACCAAGTATCCCGCTTACCAAAGTAACAGCGTAAATTGCGTTGTAAGATTTTGTCCTTGTACAGAGATTTTTAAAATGAATCAGGCGCTAGCAGGATTTCTGCGGCATCTATCTCTGGAAAAAAACTCCTCGGAGTTAACCGTCAAGTCTTACCGAGAAGACCTGACGCAAGCAATTAATTTTCTGCGTGGACATACCACAATCGCTACACTTACTCCCAAGCAAGTCACCACTCGCCATGTTCGAGCCTTTATTGCTTGGCTTTCACAACAAGGCTATGCCCGAGCGACCATTGCCCGAAGGATTGCATCGTTTCGGTCGCTTTATCGGTACCTTCAAAGACAACAAAAAGTCGATCGGGATCCAACCGATGGTTTAAAAGGCCCCAAGCTAGATCAAAACCTTCCGCACTTTCTTTCCCAAGATGATATTGACAAGCTTTTAAACGCCCCTGTAGGAGACTCGCTAATGGCAATGCGAGACAGGGCCATCCTTGAAACCTTATACTCCGCTGGTTTGCGGGTTAGCGAACTTGTCGCACTTGATCAAGAAAATGTAGAAAACGGCGATGGCACAGCAGTTGTAAAAGGAAAAGGTAAAAAAGAAAGAATTGCACTTTTAGGCCCACCTGCTTTAAAAGCCGTTAGTGATTATTTATCTGCAAGGTCGAAAGAAAAAAGTGCAAAGATAAAAACAAACCCTGCTATCTTTCTTAACAAAAATGGCACTAGGCTCACCACCCGTAGTGTTGGGCGACTTCTCGAAAAATATATCAAAATTGCTGGTATGGACTCTAGAACTACACCACACACCCTAAGACATACCTTTGCTACGCATCTCCTTGATGCAGGTGCCGATATTCGAGGGGTTCAGGAATTACTAGGCCATAGCAGTTTAGGTACCACTCAGATTTACACCCATGTTACTACAACTAGGCTAAAGGATAGCTACCAGAAAGCCCATCCAAGGGCTTAATGGCTAAGAATGGAATCCTATGAACATTTACAAAAACCTATGCGTAAAGCTATATCTAGCGATTCTAATACTGGCTATTGGTTTTCCGGCGTTTGCAGCAGAGTTGGAATGGCGAAGCGATTATTTAAAAGCTAGAGAAGAAGCAGCACAAAAAAACCTACCCATCCTTATAGATTTCTACACCGATAATTGTTTTTGGTGCAAGCAATTAGATCACCGAACTTTCCGCGACCCAGCTCTGGTTCAAAAGATGAATGAACAATGGGTGGTATTAAAAATAAACGCACGAAAAGAAACCGTACTTACAGAAGCCTTAAAAATCCGAACTTTTCCTACACTTGTTTTTGCAGGGCCTCAAGGAAACATTCTAGGCTTTCTCGAGGGTTTTATCGAAGCACCTGCCCTTGCAGAACAATTAAACCTGTACCGTGATTCTTCTGCAACACCCGATTGGATGAATACCCTTTATCAAGAAGCTACCCTCGCAATCGCATCGGATGACTATCCCAAAGCAGTAGTAGCCCTTAAAAAAATTATTGAGGATGGCAAACAAAGACCCATCCAACGAAAATCAACTACCTTAATTGAAGATTTTGAAAAGCAAGCTGCAGAAAGAATTGCCAAAGCTAAAAAAAACCTTGAGCAAGGAAATACCCCAGAATCTATTCAGTTATTTAAAGAAGTCTCTAGGCAATTTGAAGGGACGAACGGTGCCAAGGAAAGCGAAAAAATCCTTGCTACTCTAGCTAATAGAAAAACCAACACACAAACTATTTCTAGTCCCAACAGCTTAGCTAAAGATTCTTTAAGCTTACTCAAACAAGACCACCAAAATGCAAATTATCTTTCCTGCCTAGACCGTTATGATTACTTGGCTTCAACCTTTCCCGAATCGATGGAAACGCAGGAAGCTGCTAACCTTATTGCGGAGATTAAAAGCAACCCCGAATGGATGAAATCAGTCTGCGACCAAATGAGTGATAGGCTAGCGAATCTTTACATCTCTCTTGCAGATTCTTGGGCAAAAAAAGGCCATCCCCAGCAAGCGATTTATTATCTTGAACGAACCATCCAGACATTTCCGGGAACAAAATATTCGGAAGCCGCCCAAATACGACTGGCTCAGTTACGAGGCCCTTCAATTCGAGCGGTCGATTTAAAAAAATAGAAATTAACTTTCTAGTAAACCCGCAGTTTTCGACAGGGCAATAGTATGAAGAATACCATTGGTAACAAGCATTCCTTTATTTTGTTTGAACCCGAATGCGCCATATTGGATAGGTTGGCCCTGAAAATCTGAAACCTTACCACCTGCTTCCTCTACAAGAATATGGCCGGCACAAATATCCCAGTCGTGGAAAGCGACATAATTATTTGCATAAATATCGCCTTCACCTCTAGCAACAATCGCCATTTTCAAACCTGCAGAGTATGTTTCGAGCAAAGATCCTGGGGAAAAAGCTTTTTGTACAAGGCTCATTTTTCCAGCCTTAGCGTGACTTTGCACCAAAATCGATTTATTTAAATCTGAGCAGGATCGAACTTTACAAATTACTTTTTCTTTTCCGGGCTGAATTAAAAAGCAACCCTGCCCTTTGGCAGCATAAGTTGTTTTTCCATTTGCAGGTTCGTGCACCACACCTACAACAACCTTGCCTTGATCCATCAAAGCAACCATAACCGAAAACTGATCATTCTTCATTACAAAACCACGGGTGCCATCGATCGGATCGACCACCCAAGTTCTTGGGCTACTCAAGCTAGATTCAGAAAGGGTTATGGTATTTTCTTCAGCACAAAGGGAATCAGAAGGAAACTCTTTACGCAGAACTTTTAAAATAAGTTCTTGCGACTGCTTATCCGTTTCAGTGGTGATATCAGCCTGAACATTTTCTTGCGAGTTGGAAGTTTTATAAACATCACTTATTAATTTTCCAGCCTCGTGAGCAGCTTTAAGGGCAACCTCTAACTCTTTGATATACATCAATTTTCTTTCTAGATAATGCTACTTCACAAAAATATTTGCCTGAATAGGTTTTACGAATGCTTCGCTCTTAATCGTTGCACCTGCAACATCCAACTTACCTTCCTGAAGCCAAATTCGATAGCGAAGGCTCATTGGTTTATCCTTGGTAATCTCAGTCACAAAGTAGGAACCAAATCTTCCGTAAGGTCTTTCGCTAAAGCGTGCTTCTTTTGGGTTGGTTGGATTATCGATATACAAAGCTGTATATCGTTTACCACCTAAAACAAAACTCATTGCATCCCAAGGCAAATTAATATGGGTTTTGAGTTCGGGCCAATTCCTGCTTGCACCAGGTTTATCTTCACCATCAGGCCGAGTAAAAATAGTATCTTTTGAAGTTTTTTCTGAAACTTCATTAGTAGCCCTAAAATGAAATCCTGCATGTTGAGGATCTCCATCTAAAATAACAGTCCCGCCCGTTGTAGAAACAACAGATTGAAACTCGACCAGTTGCCCACCAAGAACTTTATAAACAATCAATTGCCTTTCTTCCTTGGCAAAGGTTTCTTTATTTTTACCCTTCCATAAGATAAGATCTTTTTCAGTAGCAAGAACCGCCCCAGATTCACGCAATAAAACTTTATCAAAAGCTTGGTGGGTGTCGTCCTTGCAATGCCAGATATCCACTTTTATATTACCGCCATAAGTAACCTTGCTGAATCCAAGAAAAATGCCTCGATGGTGGGTAAACTGGCCACCGGGTCCTTTAGATACCAAAACCCCATTATTATCAAATAAATGATGAAAAGGTTTGTAAGAATTCTCACGCCCCTTGCCGTCTTTTAACATAGGGTGAACAAATTGAAGCACAGGTTTACCAGCCAAATTGATTGAACTTAATTCAGAATTTTTATCTTCAAAAACAAAACTACCAATTTCGCTTTTAGAATCGTCTGCACTCCAAGAAACTGAAAGTTTTAAACCTGATTGGGGAACCTCAGTTTCAGGAAAAACAGCAACTAATTGCTTTAAGCCTTCTTTGCCTTTTGCATCTGCGACAAACGCTTCAACCACCTGCCCAACGATAATAGCATTGCCTGCCCCTGTTAAGGAACAAATTTTGCTTTTGATGGTCATAGTTGAAGGTAAGGGGACTTGAACCACCGTGCCTTGAGAAATTTTAACGGGGCCTTTAATTTCGATTTGAAAATCTTGGGCTGAGATGGTTGAAATAAAAAAAACCGCAGCATTCAGAAAAGCATTCATCATAAACCCACCTTGTTTTCAAAACCATCGCCATAATTAAATACAATAAGCCAAAAAAGAATTAAGAAAGACCATAAAATCGAACCGCATTGTCGTGAAACAATTTCTTCTGTTGTTCTTCAGAACGAGACTGAACCACTTGCTTCAAAGAATCAACCCATTCCCTAAAAGTAGCAGCAAGAG
Source organism: Gemmataceae bacterium (assembly GCA_041694635.1). Taxonomy (GTDB): domain Bacteria; phylum Planctomycetota; class Planctomycetia; order Gemmatales; family Gemmataceae; genus UBA969. Next base: position 121,833 of record JBDNHI010000016.1, read on the forward strand.
TACAAACAGGCCAGTCTCCGCCGAACATTACCCTATCAGGGCCAAAACTATCAATGGTATGATTTATAATTGGGGCAAGGTCATCAACCATCCAAGCACCTTTTGAAGAAGAAGCAATAAAACCAGAAATCTTAACAACTAGGTTTTTCTTTTTCGCAATTTCTGTAAGACCTTTTTTCCAAATGTTATTATCTTTCGCCTTAAGATCAGGGTTGCCACAATGATCAAGGATAAAACGAGTATCGGGGCAAGAATCAACCAACTTTGCAACATTATCAAGGTCGGTACCCCGAACACACAAATCAAAGCTGAGGTTTCGTTCGCCCAACATTCGAACGCCACGAACAAAATCGGCTTCGTTACAAAATCCTGGGGGTGTCGCAGGAACATGCAGCACCTGCCTGATCCCCTTGATAAATTTATTCCCCTTAAAATTATCGAGATACTTTGCAAATTCAGGAGAGGCGGGCCTGCCAGAAACCACAGCAGCTACCATCGAGGTTTTTCCACCTTTGCATATATCGGTAACAAACTGCGCCTCAGCAAGTTGTTGTTCAGGGGTAACATCAACTTCCATATAAACAGACTTAACTAAATTTAAGCCAGTTGTTGCTTCAGCATAATCTTTAAGCACAAAATTTCTAGCAAGGGGGGCACCTGCTTCTACCCAAGGAAGTTTAAATTGCTGTAAATCCCAAAGATGTTGGTGAGTATCGACGATAGGGATCATTGATTTTTTCTCCGCAAAAGCGATTGAATTTATACCCACAGCAAGAGCAGTTCCAGCGATGGTGTTTTTAACAAAAGTTCGACGATCCTGATGATACATTGAAAATACTCCTTAAAGGTAATAGTCCTTTATCCACAAGCCAGCCAGACTCTGCAAGCAATTTCGTTAAAGTTTTAATGACGAAAATGCCTAATCCCACTAAAGACCATAGAGATCTGATTTTCATCGCATGATGCAATGGCATCGGAGTCGCGCATCGAACCGCCTGGTTGAACAATAGCAATAACCCCAGCTTTGGCAGCTTCATCTACACCATCTCTAAAAGGAAAAAATGCATCTGAAGCAAGTGCAGCACCCCTAGCTTTATCCCCTGCTTTTTTCAAAGCATTTTGAACCGCATCAACACGGCTCATCTGACCGGCGCCCGTGCCTAGAAGTTTCCCATCTTTAACAATTACAATGGCATTACTTTTCACATACTTACAAACAATCCAAGCAAACTTAAGATCTGATAACTCGGCCTGATTCGGATTCCTTTTCGTCACCACCTTGGCATTAGATAAGTCTTCATTGGAAGCATCTTTGGCCTGAACCAGTAAACCACCTTCAATCTTCCGAATATCCATAACAGGGACTTGGGGGCCTGATGGACCAGTTGCAAGCAATCGAACACTTTTTTTCCAAGTAGGCTTGGTCGTTAAAATTTCAAAAGCCGCGGCGGAAAAACTAGGAGCAACCACACATTCAAGAAACCGGCCTGGTTCCGCCATCGCTAAAGCTGTCGCCTCATCAACTTCGCGGTTAAAACCAACAATTCCACCGTAAGCACTTAATGGATCGCCATCATAAGCCCCTCTAAATGCGACCTCAAGATTATCGGAGATAGAAGCACCACAGGGGTTGTTATGTTTTAAAATCACAGCGGCAGGCGTATCAAACTCACGCACCAACCCCAAGGCGCTGTCAAGATCGAGCAAATTGTTGTAAGAGAGTTCCTTCCCATGCAAAATTGATGCATTTGCAAGAGAATCGGGGGCAGGATTTAATTCGATATAAAAAGCGGCTTTTTGATGTGGATTCTCACCATAACGCAAAACCTGCTTGCAACGAAAAGAAATGTTAAGCTGAGATGGAAATTCTATGTTAGATTCTGCTTCAGGAAACTGCACTTTAAAATAATTGCTAATAGCAAGGTCATAGGCAGCGGTATGAGTAAAAGCGTCCCTAGCCAGGTTTTTTCTAGTAGCAAGGCCAATCTTTCCTCCTGTTTTTTTCAATTCTTCAATAATCAGAGGATATTGTTCCACACTAGTTAACACAGCAACATCGTGATGGTTTTTTGCAGCAGAACGCACCATAGAAGGCCCACCAATATCAATATTTTCAACCACTTCTTCATAGGTGCTATGCGGATTAGAAGCAACCTTAACAAACGGATAAAGATTACAAATGACCATATCGATAGGGTGGATATCGTGTTCCGATATGGTTTTTAAATGCTGAGAATTGTTACGGATAGCAAGAATACCACCGTGAATTTTTGGGTGCAGGGTTTTAACTCTGCCATCTAGCATCTCAGGAAAACCAGTCACCTCGGAAATATCAAGTGCGGGAAGCCCTGCATCCAAAAGAGCCTTTTTAGTCCCACCGGTAGAAATCAACACAGCGTTGTTTTTTACAAGTTCTGTAGCAAGTTCAATAAGGCCTTGTTTGTCACTAACACTTAATAAAACTCGTTTGATTGGAATTAAACAATCGTCCACAGCATAGCCCTCAACAAAATAAAAATAATATCAAGCCAACCGAAATTGTATCAAGGCAAGAAGAAGTTTCAGCAGTATTTCTTAGAAGGTTTTAGGATTGGTGGGGCCCGATAATCACGGTGAAGCGGTTGGTTCTAATGCGAATACCTGCAGTAAGATGAGCCTCAAACCCTTCAGCACAAATTTTAAGAGATAAATTTCGCCATTGTTTAAAATTTATAGCATCAGCACCCCATTTCTCGCGAGCGAATAAAGATCGCAGGAAGAGAGCAATTTTCCAAAAAGAAAAGCCAGAAAGCTTTTCCCGATCTAAAATAACAAATTGATCTACCCTAGGCTTTTCCACAATAAGGCCAATCTTGTAAGCCAGCCTTTTTTCAAGGCTACGATAATGATGGATATGCCCAGCAAGATTTGAAAGAATACTATCAATTGCGGGTTGAAACTCGCTACGCAATAAAGGGATTAATTGCAAACGGATTCTATTTCTAAGGTACTTGGTATCAAGGTTTGAAGAATCTTCGCGCCAACTGATTTTGTTTTCATTGAGATAAGAAATAACTTGCGCTTTGGGGCAGGACAAAATAGGCCTAGCTAACTGAACCCCTTTACTTAATTTCCTGCGCACCTTAATTCCTTCAAGGCCTTGAACCCCCGTACCCCTGATTAATCGCATCAAAACGGTTTCAGCCTGATCGTTAGAAGTGTGAGCAGTAAAAACCGTATTAACTTTTTCTTCAAGAGCAACTTTCGAAAACCAATCATAGCGAGCAACCCTAGCTTTTTTTTCCCAACTTGGTGCGGTGCTAGTTTCTCCGAAATCAAGCTTATGCCTTTTAAAAACGACATCGATGACGCATTCTTTTTGAATCTTAAAACAAAAATCTTGAACAAAAACCTCATCAGCATCGCTTTGAGTTCCCCTAGCATTGTGATTTAAATGTGCAATAACCAACTTTTTACAAGTCTCTTTTTTTAACAAACATCCAACCGCATGCGCTAAACAAATACTATCGGCACCCCCAGATACTCCAATTACAACCCCTTCTTTCAAACATTTGCACCCAGCAAGAAACTGTTTAACTTCGAGAAATAATGCAGAGTTAGAGTTAGTGGGCTTCATACTTCTTACTCAACCCCCTTAAGAGTTTTTAGAGTAGAAGTGATATCACCTGAACGCATAAAAGCTTCGCCAACAAGGATGGCCCTAGCCCCAGCATTTTTCAATCGTTCTACATCTGCACGGTTGCAAATACCACTTTCGCTAACAACCAGAAAATCTTTAGGAATATCATTCATCAGGTTAAGGGTATGGTCTAAATTAGTAACAAAGGTGCGGAGGTCGCGATTATTAATACCAACAATTCTTGTTCCAGAATCAAGAACCCGAGGCAAATTAACCCTATCATAAAGCTCAACTAAAGGCTCTAGTCCAAGGCTTTTTGCTTCACCCACAAGATACTTCAAATCATCACCTAACAACACTTCCGCAATAAACAATATCGCACTGGCGCCAAAAGCCTTGGCTTCCAATAACTGCCTATAATCAACCACAAACTCTTTGCGAAGTAGCGGCGTCTGAACAGCTTGGCTAACCAATGAAAGGTCTTGAAGACTGCCGTGAAAATAATGTTCATCGGTAAGCACGCTGATACAATCAACGCCACTTTGCTGGTATTCAGTAGCAATGGAAACTGGGCAAAAAGATTCGCGCATAATTCCTGCAGAAGGTGAGGCCTTTTTAATTTCAGCAATCACCCCAATGCCTTGGGCTCGAACCAGTGCTTCATAAAAAGAAGCCCGTGGGGGCATAACTCTGATAAGATCTAGAAGTTGAGATTCGGGTGTATTTTTTTTCGCAAGAACAACTTCTTCCTTCTTCCTTGCCACTATTTTGTCTAGAATTGTTTCCATATAGCTTTCCAAGATACCTTTTTACTGTTTTAACTTCAGGTAAATATTATTAAACCGATGCACGATACCAATGATCATTCTACGAATTCGCCAGACACAATAAAAACAGGATTTGAAAACCTTGCTAATACCAAGGTGCTACTGTGCTTATTACTACTGTTACTTTCAGGATCATTTCTTTCATTTTTGCTACAAAAAAGCGAAGTTCTAGAAAAATATTATGGCATAGAACAAGTCAAATTAGCTCGCGAACTTAACGATAGCGATGACTCGAAATTGCTTCGTAGCAAAATAAACTTATGGACTTCGGGAATTATAATTCCTTTTCTAGCACTCCTTTTCCCACTTGCTCTAACCACATTTACCAACCTGAACCGCAATAACCTTGGCTGGAAAACTCAAAACTTGCTTTTATCCTTGCGAATAACATTTGGTAAATTATTATTGCTTATCCCTGCGGTTTATCTGGTTCAACTTGCGATGGTAAAAGTGCAATCCTATCTACCTGGCCAAACTGTAACCGAGCACCCATTAACACAACTTGCAGACGCAGACCTAATGCCACTTGAATGGTTTCTGGTATTCAATTCTGCCGTTATAGGTGCCCCTTTACTTGAAGAACAAGTTTTCCGCGGATTGATTCAACCTTGGGCGATGGCTAAAAAAAACGGTTACCTCTTCATCTCTTGTATTGCAATTTTGATAGGCATTATTCAATTCAAAGACGATTGGGTTAAAGTTTTTCAAATGCTAGGGGAAGACGCACCTGAAAGCATTACCCTTTTCAGATCACATCTTACAAAGGCTTTATTACCTTTTGTTTTTAGTCTATTAGCAGGCATAGGAATTTTCGTAATAAGCATTCAAAACAAAAAATCCGCAAGTATTTGCGCAACTGCATTATTATTTGGGATGATTCACGCCTTTGCTTGGCCATCACCAGTTGGCCTAACATTGCTAGGAATCGGATTAGGATTTGCTTATCAAGAAAGTAAAAACATAATTGCCCCGATTGGAATACATATGGGGTTCAACGCTTTTGCATTTACATTATTAATAATTCAATAGGCAATTATAAAGTAAAAGGCAATTTGCAAGAATGTGCGTGTTGCCTTACCCCTTCGGATTCGACTTCAAAACTGGTTCCCATTTCGTGATTTCCCCGACGCAGATAGCATAATCCAATGGGCTTTTTTAATAGGGGCGAAAAGATTGAAGAAGTAACTCTTCCAACTTCGTTCCCATCACGAAAAATAAGCGAATTAGGTTTTACAACTTCTTTTTCCAGAATAATTCCGAATAGCAATCGATTCACTTGGCCCCGATCGCGTGCCATCACAATAGGTTCTTGCCCCAAGTAGCACCCCTTGGTGGAACAAATAGCTTGAGAGGCGCGATTAAGCTCGGGGATAAATGTAGTCTCTTCGATTTCTTTTCCGACTTCTGGATAACCAGCTTCCACCCGTAAGATATCTAATGCAATAGTTCCAGCGGGAATAGCCCCTTGAGAACACAAACTTTGCCAAACTTGAATAGACCTGCTTTTCAAGCAAACAATTTCATAAGCTGGGTTGCTGAACTCTGGTTCGAAACGGATTTGGCAAGGCCCCGCCTCACCTAAAGATCGAACAAGATATTGATGAGGTTCTAAGAGGGGTAATTCTTCTTGAATAAGAAGGGAAAGGAAAGTTTTAGAATCTGGGCCTACCAGTAAAAATTGCGAATAATCCGCGCTTTTATCAGAAAATTCAACTTGTTCGCTAATAAGATAATGGTCGAGGTGTTGTAGAATTTTCGAATTTTGATTTGGAGCCCCATCCACCCAATAAGCGTGCCTTCCGTCTGCAAGTTGGATATGATAAATGCGAATATGAGCTACCGCCTTGGCTTTTGCAGTAGTGAGAAAAGCCTCACAACCCCCGCCTAAAGGCAAATCAGCAACTTGGTTGGTACAAAGATTATTTAAGAAGGAGGGTACATCTGGCCCGGTCATTTCGATTTTGGCACGGTAAGAAATATCAAAAAGTGCAAGCTTATTTTTAGCGGATATATACTCAAACTCGAAATTTCCGAAAGATTCAGGTGCACAGTTTTCGGGTGTAAATTTTGCCCCTTGCAATTTCATAATATCTAATAAATTATTCAAATTTGTCATTGTTATACCTTACTTTTATTATTCTATCTTAGCTCTTTTTAACTTTCACATATGCTTTATGTGCATCGTGTATGATTGTAATATGCTTCGCGCTGGCTACAAGATCCATTAAATCTTGGGCAGAATTAAGGGGTGAAGCAAGCAATTTTGCAATTTCGCCCTTCCCACCAAAGGTAGAAACATAAACACGACTAGAAGATGCAGAATCAACCCATTGTTTTAGGTTGTGCGTAGAAACCAATTTAATTGTGGAATCATTTTTCTCTAGTGATTTCGTTTCAAGTTGTTTTTTAATATTGGCAAGATTAAATTCTGCCTCTGCTAACAAAACTATAACCCCATTCTTCTTAACTACCCTAGAAGCACAAGCAACCGCAGAACACAACTGAGGGAATTCTATTTTCTCATCTTTCCCACCCACCGTTGCCACAACAACATCTGCGGCTAATGAAACTTCATTCATCCATACTTCATTTAATTTTTCTTCTGAAAACCGATTAGCTTGAACCGAACCTACAATAACTGCTTCAATATTTCCAGCACTACCTTCAACAATTTGAATAAAATAAGGTGCGCCTAAATACCACGCAACTTTAATCGCTTGCTGCTTTGCTGGGTGTACAGCATCTTCTAATTCATCATTAAAATCTTTGTTAAAAGTCGCTATAGTTTCTAGATTTGAAAATCTGGGAAACAAATCGCATTCAGCTCCACCAATACCAAACAATGGACTGTAATACCTTCTTCCTATGACAACAACCTGCTCAGCTTCTACCAAAGTTCTATTCAAATAAATTCCCAATCCCTCTTCCGTGGTTGCAAGAAAGCAAAGCTTTTTCTTATTAGCACTGTTATGAACCTCAACTTTAATTTCGTCAAGTTCATCAGGTAAAGCATTAATCCATACATCTGGATTGGTACCGGTGGGGCATACAACGGTTATATTTTCCAGAGCTATTCCTGCACCAGACAAATGTTCAATCACTGCCTTTAGCACTTCAAGAAATCCAGAAATTTGATCGTCTACCACAATGGCAATTCGATCATCAGGGGTAACAGCACTACAAAGTTGGGGGTATTCAATTGGATTTGCCAATGCATCACGAACCAAAGCACCAACATCAAAGTTCTTAGTTTGCAGGTTCGGCGAAACAATTGAAACCACTTGGTTATCATTCAATTTCAAGCCCCAAACTTTAGAACTAAAGGTAAGATTAAATTCCTTCATCATACTTTCCTATAAGGCAACAATCTAAGACTAATGAAAACAACATTATTACTAGAATTAGCTTATGATATCGATTAAGATGGTACATAATGCATTAACCAGTTAAGTTATTCTATTTTTAGTTATGGTATTTTAAAAATATCATCTAAAGATATTAAATTTTTGCAAAGACAATAATTTCAGATAGTAGATTCAAAGTTTCTTGGAAAGAAAAACTCAAATGTCAGATGAAATTGAAGCTTTACGAGAAGAAAACGAACAGTTAAAAAAACTATGCTTAGAATTAGACCAAGCGTTAACAAATTCAAATCTTTCGAGCAATCACCAAAAATCTGCTGAAAAAGTATTACCAGAAAGCGAACTTGAACAGTTAGTTGAAGAAAAAACTCAAATTATTAGAAAGCTACATACCGAAAATCTTGAATATCAAAAAGTTATAACAGAATTAGAGGACAGGCTTTATGGGCCTGGAACCAATGAAATTACCTCTAATAAACCAACCCAATCAAACTCTAATAATGAAACATTCGAAAACCTAAGCGAACTAGAAACAAAACGAGATAATTTAATTCGTGAAATCGCACTGATGGAAAAGCAATTATGCGAGGAAGAAATCAGAGCCAGCCGAGAAAGAGCTGATTTCGCTAGGCAAAGATATGACTTAGAAAGATTAAAAGCGGAATTAGAAATAGAACTAGAAAAACATTCAAAGGATACTTCCTTAAAAACAAAAATAGATACTGCAAAATCTCGGTTGATAAATGCGGGAAGCGAATTCGAAAAACTAAACCGGAACCCAACAAAAGAGCCAATTCAAACTGCTGAAGTAACTGCCAAAAAAGGTTATTTTGAAAGGTTTTTTGGCAGCAAATAAAATCTGCATTAGTCTTACTTATTAGTCTAGCTTAACAGGAATTTTAACTTTCTTTCCACCTCTCTCGATACCAACTTCAATAGTGGTTCCCTTTTTCTCTCCGGCCATAATTTGCATATAGGTTTCGATATTGGTTACTTTTTTACCACTGATTTCTAAAATTCGATCATCTTTTTTAATTCCAGCTTTTGCAGCAGGGTCCCCATCAGAAACTCCTTCAACAAGAACGCCTTCTTTTTCATCAGAATACCCGGGGCGAATCCCTAACCTAGGCATATTGCCTGCTGGCCTAGGAGAAGTTCCCCCTTTTATTTCAATGAAAGCAGGTTTTTTCTCTACCATAGTTAAATCAATTGCGATTTTTTCAACTAACCCTACAATCTTAATCAACCCATCAAGATTGATTCGTTCTGCAGTATCAAGAGGCGTATGATATTCGGGGTGAGTACCCGTCCAGAAAAATAGCACAGGGATTTTTTTCTCGCAAAATGATGAATGGTCACTGGGTCCAAAACCACTTTTCTTCTTTACAAACATAAACTGAGTCTCAGCATTTTTTTTATCAAGCAAGGGTTCAAACATTTCAGCGGTGCCCGTGCCTTCCAAAAGCACTTTGTCTTTTTTGCTATCAGCATCTTTTGATAACCTCCCGATCATATCGAGGTTGATCATCGCAGCAATTTCATTAAGTGGAATTAAAGGATTATTTACGAAGTGTGCGGAACCAAATAACCCAAGTTCTTCGCCACTAAATGCAACGAAAATGATTCTTCTACCCTGCCTGTTTTTAACTGCGGAAAACCTTCTTACAAGTTCGAGTAAACCAGTGGTACCTGAACCGTTATCATCAGCACCGTGATGAATTGCAAGTTTTTTCTGAGCAGCTAAACTACCAAACCCGCCATAACCTAAATGGTCATAATGCGCCCCAATAACTATAGTTTCCTTGGCAAGCGGGCCGTTTCCATCAAGGAATCCAACAATATTTTTCAAAGGGACAACTTCTTTTCCACGGGTTACTTTGACTTCAAGTGCCGCCTTTATCCCCTCCAACACCACGCTGGTTGGGGCGATATTTTCTTCGATAGATTTTTGCGATTGCTCCAGCGAGTTTCCTGTAACAGAATGAAGCAAGTCATTTGCAAGCAAGCGAGACAAATGTAGTGCGGGTATTTTACCAGGACTTCTAGAAAGAGCAGTAAAATTAAAAGGCAAAAGGGCATCTTCAGTATCTTTAGCAGTGTCGAAATCATTCACAAAAAGAATGGCGATAGCACCATGCTTTTCAGCATTTAAGATTTTTTCAGTAAGGGAAGATAACTGTCTTTTTTTACCATTTGAGTCAAAGATTTTAGCTTCTTCTTTGAATTTAGGAGCATCTCGAAGGACGATAACAATTTTACCCTTAGCATCAATTTTCGCATAATCGTCATATTTTTTCCCATCATCCACGGTAATGCCAAAGCCTGCAAAAACAAGTTGTCCTTCTACTTTACCAGCGTGAGAAATACCCATCGCTTCAAAGTCTTTCCCAACTTCAAGGGAAGTGGTATTTTCGCCCATGATGATAGTTTCGCCACGGTTGCCAAGTTTAAACCTTCGATGTTTATTATGGGGGACTGTTTGGGCTTGTAACTTGTTAGAAATAATTAAAAGTGTTGGTTTTTCATCAAGTTTTGCACCAGAAATTTTGAAAGGTTGAAAGTAGGTAGCATCACTAGAAAGTGATTTAAGACCAGCGTTTTTAAATTGGGCAGCTATATAATCCGCAGCGAGATCTAAACCTTTAGTTAAAGGTCCCCTACCCTCACAGTTATCTGAAGCAAGAAAGAAAATATCTTTTTTAGCAAGATCCGTCGGATTTTTTATAGCGTCATTTTTTTCAAAACTTAAAACTAACCCAACGCCATTTGACCAAAGTAGGCAAACAAACAAGGTAAATAAAACCATTACCCTAACAACCATTTTAATATTCATAATTGACTTTCTTTTATGGAAGACATTTTTTCTTAACTTAACTATTCTATTGATAGTTATAAATGATACATCAATGCTAACCAATTATAATTCGTGATTGTTTTTCAACATTTGGTTCGGCCTTAATTATAAGTTCCTTCACCATCCAAGGAACATTTCCCTCACCAAACAAGAGGAAACTAATGTTTGCAGACAGCGTGCTTTCATCGGACCAACCAAAATGAATTTCGGGTGGTTTACCAAACTTACTTAACTCTAAGGCAATAGCCGCAATGACATGAGAAATCGAGGAACAGCGAGATACTTTAAGAATAAATCGCTCATCAAATTGTTCAACTTCCATTAAAGGTTGCTGATAAAATTCGCTAGTATCGCCTCTTGAAACTTCTAAGAAAAGGATTGAAACCTCGGCAGGAATACGATGTTCCCTGCGGATGATTTCTTCCTTAATAAGCAATTCTCTCCGCCCAGGGCGATGCGGAACAAGCACGGGGAACTCTAGGTGTTCTAAAGTCTCCCAAAGAAATCTAGAGTGTTCATCTACGAATTCGAACCCATTGAATCTTAGTTCTGTAGACCTAAGCAACCTCGAAATAAAAGAGGAGACAAATATTGCACCAACAAAACAAACACCAATTTTCATTCCTTCGGGTTTTTCAATAATAACCGCCAAGGTTGTGTAGGCAAAGGAAATAGTAATCAAAAGAAAATACCAAGGCACCCGAAATAGGAATACACCTATGCGCGAACGGTATATTTCAATAACCGAGGCTATACAAGCGCTTAATATAAGGACCAAAACCCCAGTTGCATAAGCACCCCCTTGGGCGCTTACATCTGCATTAAATGCCCAAGTAACAAACAAATTTACTAATGTAAACAGGATCACCATATACTTAATTTTCTTCGACCATTCGGGAGCCATACCATACCGAGGTAAATATTGAGGCACGAGGTTGATCAAAGCAGCCATTGCACTAGCACCTGCAAACCAAAGGATTGACACAGTACTAAGGTCGTAAATCGTGCCAAAAACTGAACCGAATGGAAAAGCCTGAATACTTGGGCTTTCTCCGTGAGCAAGAAAAGCAAGGGCACGGTCTTTAGCAGTTGGAACAATTTCGCTTCCCGAAACAGCAAGTAATTTTTCAGGTGGAATTAATGTGGTCACAGCGATTGATGAAGCAATTAAAAAAAAGGACATAATGGAACCCGCAGTAAGAAGCAATCTTCGAGTGTTACGAATTCTTCCTTTTGGATTCTCTTGTGTATCGGTATCGTCGCCTTTAATGATACCCATGATAGCAACACCTGTTTCAAATCCGCTTAAACCTAGTGCCAGCTTTGGAAACAATAATAGGGATAGAATAACGACGCCAGTAATTCCTGTAAATGGAATGGAAGGCGCATCCACCAAATGCCAATTATTACCCCCGACCTCCACATCTTTAAGCCAACCCCAGAAGAACTCAGGATTGTGAATTAAATGATTCAGGCAAGTAATAACAATGATAAGATTTAAAACCATGTAAATAAAAACAATACCAACCGCAACTCCTATGACCTCTGACATACCACGCAAAAACATCGCACCTAATAAAACCAACAACCCCATTGTCATAATTAAACGCTGTTTATCGTGACTAAACGATTCACTATGCAGAGGCCAAAAAGGGTTAGAAATTAAATGTTCAGCGGCATCAGCTGCAGATAGCGTTTTTGTGATGACAAAATCAGTCGCTGCAAATCCCAGCAAAGTGATTACTAATGCTTTCCCAGACCAACCGTGTAACAGTTTTTCCAACATTCCAATAGAACCAAGGCCGCTAAACGATTTGCCCGCGACATACCGATAAACAGGAAAAGCCCCAAAAAGAGTAACTATAACCACGACAAGTGTTGCAAAAGGTGAGAGTTTTCCGGCAGCTTCGTAAGCAATCGAGGGTTGGTAACCAAGTGTACTGAAGTAATCTACCCCGGTAAGACAGAGCGCCCACAGCCAAAAAATTTGATGATCTTTGGGATGTTGCACTTGACTGGAATCATTCATTATAGGCCCTAAAGTGAAAAAGAGCCGCTTTGGCCCTACATAAAGAAATATTTTACTCTTTTTGGCGTTCAAGTTGAAAAAAGAAACCGATAATTCGCAACCAATTCTCTTGGTATCGTCCAAATGTATTGGTATAAAGTCAATGAGAGCAACATCTTACAACTCGTTTTTTAAGGATTAATAATCGTGACAAACAGCTTTTCTCTTAACCAAAAATGGGCCACAGAACTTTTAATGGGTTGTTTGAAAATTGAAGGGGTTACGGGGAAAGAATTCAACATCGCAAAATTTGTCAACGCTCAGTTGATTTCTCTTGGGGTGCCAAAAGCTCAGATTAAATTTGATTCCGTACACAAGAAAATACCATTACCTACAGAGTGTGGCAATTTGATCGTAACCTTGCCCGGCACTGTTTCGGGGCCCAGATTACTTTTCTCGACGCACCTAGACACCGTTCCTTTATGCGCTGGAGCCAAACCCGTTTTAAAAGGAAAAAAAATCTCTTCGGCCTTGCCCACTGCCTTGGGTGGGGACAACCGAACCGGAGTTGCCTGCCTTATTTATCTTGCTGCAAAACTTATTAAAGAAAACATTCCACACCCACCCATCACCTTGCTTTTTACGGTCAGAGAAGAAAGTGGTTTGTTTGGGGCAAGATATGTAAAGCTTGAAGATTTAAAAAATCCGGTTATGGGTTTTAATGTAGATGGTAGAATCCCCGAAGGCATTACTATCGCTGCCGTTGGCGCTGAAAGATTTGAAGTTGAAATTACAGGCAAAGCTTCTCACGCAGGCGTTTACCCTGAAAAAGGAATTTCTGCCATTATGGTTGCCAGTATCGCCCTAGCGAAAATTCATCAGGAAGGCTGGTTTGGGAAAATTAATAAAAAGGAAGGCGAAGGAACTTCTAACATTGGTGTTTTCTCAGGTAAAAATATGACCTCTGCAGGCGATGCCACTAATGTGGTTACTGATTATGTCTACCTTAAAGGTGAAGCACGAAGTCATAATTCCAGTTTCATAAAAACAATCCGCAAGCATTATCAAGAAGCATTTGAATTTGCGGCCAATCAAGTTTTGGACGATCAGAATAAAAAAGCAAAGATTAAGTTTCATTACACTCAAGATTATTACCCGTTTCAACTTAAAGAAAGCGCAGAAGTAATTAAAAAAACTTTGGTAGCATCACAATCTTTAGGTTGGGATGCTAACCTTAAAAGTGGTAATGGCGGGCTCGATGCCAATTGGCTTGTGAAACACGGTATTCCAACTATAACTTTTGGCGCAGGGCAGAACAACATTCATACGATTGATGAGTTTGTTGACACAGAGTCGTTTTGGCGTGGTTGCCAATTTGCTTTACAACTTGCAAGGGTTTCTTAAAACAATAAATAATCTGCTAGGGTACCAATTGTTTAAATTCTGTGAAGAATACCTTGTTCCCTTTTGATTTTAATGGTTGCTCTCTGCTTTTTTTGCTATTCAAGATTTATAGTTTGCCTATAAAAGCTGATTCTTGGAGATTTAAACGAATGTTGCGTGCTCGTACTTTGCTCGAAAAATTTAATAATCGCATTTTTAGTGCGGTGCATAGCAACAATTTAGTCTATAACACCTGCTGGGAAGACCCAGCACTTGATCGAGTTGCACTTAACTTTAATTCTCAAGATAAAGTTTTAATGATCACAAGTGCTGGTTGCAATGCGCTGGATTACCTTCTTGCAGGGGCAGGCGAAGTGCATACGGTGGATGTAAATCCGATTCAAAATGCGCTTTTGGAATTGAAGAAGGCCGCCATTCTACATTTAGAGTATAACGATTTTTTTTCCTTGTTTGGTGAGGGTAAAAATGTAGCTGTGAAGGTTATCTATGAGAAGTGTTTGCGTCAGCATCTTTCCGACATTTCCAGAAAGTATTGGGATAAAAACATCTCCTTTTTCTTAGGTAAAGGCTGGCGTAAGTCTTTCTATTACCGAGGAACCTCGGGGCTTCTTGCTAAACTTGTCCTTGCACACGCCAATGTTTTTCAACGACTTAAAAAACCCATCCAAGAACTCCTAGATACGAAAACTATCGAACAGCAACGCGAAGTTTATGAAAATAAAATTAAAAACCGCATTTGGACTCCTTGGATGAAATGGTTTCTTAGTAGAAATATGACGCTCAATCTTATGGGTGTGCCGGGGCCTCAAAAAGAACAAATCACCAAGCAGTACCCAGGTGGCGTTGCTAAATATATCCAAGATTCAATTGAAGCGGTCATCACACAGCTTCCTTTTCAAAACAATTACTTTTACAGAGTTTATATCCAAGGTAAATACACCAGCGATTGCTGCCCTGAATACCTTAAGCAATACAACTTTGCCACTCTTCGTGACAAAGTTAAGAACTTGCACATCAACACCAATACTCTTACGGGTTATATGCAAAGCAGTGGCAACAAGTTTTCTAAATTTATTTTACTTGACCATATGGATTGGATGAGTACGCACAACCCAGAGGGCCTTGCCGAGGAGTGGTCTGCAATTCTAGAAAAATCGGCTCCTAATTCCAAAGCCATTTTCCGCAGCGCAGGGATCAAGGTTACTTACCTTGACCAACTCAAGGTCAACTTTAAAGGAAACAAGGTCGAACTTGGGAGCCTTCTTAAGTATGAGACCGAACTTGCTGAGAAACTTCATATTAGCGATAGGGTTCATACATATGCCAGTTTTTACATTGCAAACCTTCCCTCATAAACGAAGGTAATTATGGGACTTTTCTCCGATTTAAAAATTCTTTATCATATGGCGTGTAGTAAAAACACCGGTGTCAACCACGAACAACGGTTGGAAAACTTCTACTCCAGCCAGATGGAACATTACGACGATTTTAGGCGTAGGCTTTTGCACGGCAGAGAACAGATGATGTCTCTTCTTCCACTTCTTCCGGGTGACAATCTTATTGATATGGGTGGTGGAACTGGGAACAACATTGAATCTCTAGCACAAAGGCTTGGGCCATTAAATTCCGTCACTATTGTAGACCTTTGTAAGTCGCTACTTAAGGTTGCAGATAACCGGATCGGCCAAAAAAAATGGCTCAATGTTCGCACCGCTTATGCTGATGCTACCCGTTACCAACCTGATTACGGCCAAGCAGATGCTATTACATTTTCTTATTCACTAACTATGATTCCCAATTGGTTTGATGCAATTAACCACGCCTATGATTTGCTTAAACCTGGGGGGACAATAGGCGTTGTGGATTTTTATGTTTCGCGAAAATGGGTCTCTGAAAATCGTACCAAGCATTCTACTTTGACTCGCTTATTTTGGCCCAGTTGGTTCAATTACGATAATGTTTTTCCTTCTCCGGATCATCTACCTTTTTTAGAAAGCAAATTTCTGGGCACACACCTTTTAGAAAAGAAAGGGTTCGTCCCTTATATGTTTGGTTTGAAAGCACCTTACTATATTTTTGTTGGAAAAAAACCGGCATAATCAAAGTGTCTTAATACACCAAAGTCCGTTCGAATCTTTAACCGCTTTATGCACTTTACCAACATTTTTCACAGGCAAACCGCAGTACAGATGTGGAAACATACCCTGTCCGGGGAATGCATCTTCCCTCACAAACGATTCCAACGAATCTAAATTTATTTCGATTGCTAAAAGGGATGCCATTTCTTTACAAAATGTATTAGCAACCCAACTGATCTGATGATGGTAACAAAGGTGAATAAAGCCTTCTGATTGATAATTATCGGGGTAATAGACTTCCGTTTTACACGATTCCCAAGCTTTGAGGTCCACAAGAAAATAGGCTAGATTCATACTAAAAATTTTCTTTCGTTAATCTGGATGGGGTAAATGTGTGCCGGAAGATCGCAACCTTTCTAAATCTTTTTTCACTGCCAATTGATGTGGGTTTATTTCTAAAGCTCGCTGAAAAAGAACTAACGAGCGATCTGGGCGGTTTAGTTTTTCGTACACAGTACCAAGTTCTACCAAAGTGCGGGTATCCGAGGGATCTAAAGAAAGCGCTTGTTGATAACGCGATTGCGCCCTAGGCAGATCGCCCATCGTTTTCCACATCCAACCGTCTTCTGCATAGGCAGCCGCGCAATTAGGCGACTTTGTTAACCAACCTTCGATTCCTCGAATAGCATCGTCCTGACGATTTTGATTTAATAATAAGACAGTAAGGGCATGCCTTGCACCAGCGTGATTCGGGCTACGCAATATACATTCATTATAGCATTTTTCTGCGTCATAGGGGCGTTTAAGATAATCGTAAGTCTGGCCTAGGTTATAGTAAATACCAGGGTCGGCAGGTTGTAATTTTTGAGCAGCTTGAAAACTTTCTTGGGCATCGGTGTAACGGCCCATTTTAAAAAGTTGAAGCCCATCGTTGTGATAGTCCTTCACCAGTTCCTGATTGGTCTGGTTACAACCTACAATGCCTAGAATAATAATAAGTATACGCCAACTGAACATTCTAGCCTCCCATTTGAGAATCCATAGATAAAAAGTGTCTGGTTGGGAAGCCGAGTTTTCAATACTTTTCGTAAACTAACCCAGATTTTAAAGGAGATATGCAATGGCCAAGCAGAGATGTACCAAGTTTTACATTGCGATGATTTGCCTTTTGTTTTTTAGACCAATGGGAACCGCTCAGGAAACTCGTAAAACTGATTCTTTAAAAGAAATAAAAGACATTGGGTATTATGAAGGGGATGGCAAAGATCCTGCCAAGCACAAGCTAGACCTTTTTCTGCCACAAAATCCTCACAACGCTCCTGTCTTTTTCTTTGTGCATGGCGGGGCTTGGGTTCAAGGGGATAAAAATTTCTTCGGCATTTACTCGGCTATGGGCAGGCTTGCTGCCCAAAATGGTATGATCGGCGTGGTCATTAGCTACAGACTTTCCCCCAAGGTCCGCCACCCCTCTCACGCAGAGGATGTCGCTCGGGCGATATCTTGGACTACCAAAAACATTAAAAAATATGGAGGCGATCCGGAAAAAATTATCCTTTGTGGCCATTCTGCTGGCGGTCATCTTGTCAGCTTAATAGCCTGTGATCAAACTTATCTTAAATCTGAAAAAGTTGACCCTTCTTGTATCCGAGGGGTCATTTCGATTAGTGGGGTTTATGAGATCCCAAAGCTACTTTTAAATAATGTTTTTGGCAACAATCCTGTTAATAAAATTAATGCGTCTCCCATCACTCATATTAAAAAACAACTTCCCCCATTCCTTCTTCTTTGTGCAGATAAGGAACTCCCCCTTTGCACCTCTAACGACTGCAAGAAGTTTCAAGATGCTCTAGAACAAGCCGGGATTAATGTAAAGTTCAAAGAAATTCCACTTAACAATCACATGAAAATGATATTTGATGCAAGTAAGCCGGACACAAAAGTTGGGGCTGCGGTTTTGCAATTCACTAATACCGTTCTTAAGTAATTTACTATGACCCAAAATTCTAAGCCAATCATAGGTAGACTTGCACCTTCTCCTACGGGTGCCCAGCATATTGGAAATGCAAGAACCTATTTGCTTGCCTGGCTTTCGGTGCGCAGTAAAAATGGAACGCTTTTTTTACGAATGGAAGATATCGATTCTCCTAGGGTGAAAAAAGGGGCCGATCTACAAGCAATTGAAGACATCCGCTGGCTTGGGCTTGATTGGGATCACCAATTTTTAGTGCAATCAAATCGGATTAGTTATTATAAAACCGCTTTGGAATCTTTAGCCATAAAAGAACTTGTCTACCCCTGCACCTGCACACGAGGCGATGTGATTCGAGCTGCAAGTGCACCTCACGAAGATGGCAAAGAATCTGTTTACCCGCAGACCTGTGCGCATCGAATTGCAGCAGACTTCAAGAAACTTGAAGGTACTAATTTTTGCTGGCGCTTTCGCTCTCCTCTTAAACAACCAGATTTTATCGACGGTTATAAAGGGTTTATCGAGGGCCCACAAGGTTTTCAATCAAACGATTTTGTGGTTTGGCGGATGGGAGATTCAATTGATCCTAAAAATTCTATGCCGGCTTATCAACTTGCTGTTGTCATTGATGATGCCTTCCAAAATATCACTCAGGTGGTTCGTGGCGATGATCTCGTTTCTTCAACCCCCAAACAGATACTTCTTTATGATTCTTTAAATCTGACACCGCCCGAATTCTTCCACCTACCTTTAGTGATTGGTGAAGATGGAAAACGCCTTGCAAAAAGGCACGGCGACACTAGGCTTGCATCGTTAAGAGAACAAGGGGTAAAGCCCGAAGCCTTGCTTGGTCTGTTGGGGTATTCTTGCGGATGGCTTAAAAAAATTGAACCGCTTACTATCAAAGAACTACTGTACTTATTTGACTTTAAAAAGATTCCGAGCCAGCCTTTTGTCTTGACTAATGAACATCTAAAAACAATTGGCTACGAAGTTTAAATTAAGCAACTTTTCTGACTTGCAACGAATTTTGCCAAGCCACTTGCCTTGAAAGCCCTTCTTCAAGGGATACTTTAGGCTGCCAACCTAAGTGACTAATTGCTTTGGAAATATCCGCACCGGTAGACCGTTGGTCGCCTGCGCGAGCATTTTCTTGTTTGACGATAGCTTTACAACCTGTGATTTTTTCAAGCCTACTGATAATTTCCCAAACCGAGGCGATCTCTCCACCCCCGATATTATAGATTTCTCCATCGGGAGATTCAACCGCAGCGATGGTTGCACCAACACAATCCGAGACATAGGTATTGCCACGCGACTGTTGACCATCACCAAAGACTGTAATTGTTTTTCCCTGAAGCATAGCATTGATAAAAATATTGTAGCCCATATCGGGCCTTTGTCGGGGGCCATAGACAGAGAAATATCTTAGCACCGTAAGGGGAAGTTTGAATTCTTCTCTAAAAGCAAAGCAAAGGTTTTCAGAAGCAAGTTTGGTCACGCCATAAGGTGAGCTTGGGCAGGTGGGCATCGATTCATTGCCCGAACTAAATTTCCCATAGACCGATGAGGTTGAAATATAGATAAATTTTTCAAGGGTGTCGGATTGTCTAAGGGAGTCAAGAAGTCGTTGGGTAGCAAGGAGGTTGCAAGAGGAATAGAGGTTAAAGTTTTTCCAACTAAGGACGAGGCCAGCCATCGCTGCCAAGTGAAAAACAACCTGAGTTCCCTTGGCAATTTGGGTAAGGTCATTTTCCCTAAAATCAAGTTCATAGAATGAGAAGTTTTTTCGAGTGCGAAGGTTTGCTAAATTACCCTCCTTGATTTCTCGAGGGTAATAAGGAATGAATGCATCTACCCCTACAACCTCGTGTCCTAGGTCTAGAAGTTGCTCAGAAAGATGCGAGCCAATAAAACCTGCAGATCCCGTAACCATACAACGCATGGGATTCCTTCCCCATTTTGATTATTTTGACTATTTTCCAGCATCGTGCCAGAATTCACCACACAATTTTGTCGTAGGCGATTATCGAAGGGAGGTTATCAAGAATTAATTAAAGACGCAATGCAGAGATTTTCTTATTCAAATCAATCGGAATTGTTTCACTTCAGTCTGTAGTGAATCTACATTTACTATTTTAAACCAATGGTAAAGTATTTATGACACTCAAATAAAACATTTGATTAGGAAATTCAAATTATCGTTTCGAAGAGGAACGCAATTTAAGTTCCCCCACCCAAAATTCTTCCGACCTTACTTTTTCAACCGCCTTCTTCCCACCACAGCATCCACCAGAGCAACCTTGCTTACTTAGCATTTGCTTGCACAAATAAAAAGCTGAAAAGCTTACGATTATCATTACTATAAATGTCTGCCAATCCATTTCTATCCTCCCTATGGCTTCTACTATAATAACAGCATACCCACCTGATAAGTTACTAATGCCGCTAGGTAAGCAAGCGAAGTCATATAAACAAAAGTAAAGGTAGGCCAAAACCAAGTTCTTGTTTCTTGTTTGATTACGACCAAGGTAGAAACGCACTGACAACAAAGAGCAAAAAACACCATCAGGGAAATTGCAGAGGGCACATTGAATAATAGCGGTTGGTTTGGATCATCATTCCAGCGTGCCTTTTGCAGAATCTCCAGTAACTGCCTTTCATCCTTTGAATCCTTACCTAGGCCAAATACGATTCCTAAAGTTCCCACCACCACTTCCCTTGCTGGGAAACTGGCCAAAGTTGCAACACCGATTCTCCAATCCCAACCTAATGGTTTTACAGCGGGTTCAATCCAATGGCCTGCCCTACCGAGATAGCTATTTTTCTTCCATTCCAATAAAAGCGCATCTTGCTGTTCTTGGGTTGGTGCCTTGGCAATAAGATCGGGGTAACTTTCACCAAGCGACGAAACCGAGGGGAAATATAAAACAGCCCAGATCAGCACCATGGTTGCTGCAATCATAGTTCCAGCTCGTTTTAAAAACGAAAATGATGCCTCATAAATTCTAGCAAATATGACCCTGAAGGAAGGTCTTTTATAAACAGGCAACTCCATCAGAAACGGAGTCCCCTTACCCTTAAGTAAAGTGCTTTTAAACACCAAAGCTGCTAGGGGCGCGGTTACAAAGCCAATGCTGTACATACAAAAAAGCATTAGCCCAGGAAACCACATAGGATATCCATCTGTAAGCAATGCACCTATAAAAAGCACATAGACAGGCAACCTTGCAGAGCAACTCATCAGCGGGGCAACTAATATAGTAGCTAGTCTATCTTTTTTATCTTCTATTACTCTCGTTGCCATTACTCCTGGGACTGCGCAAGCCACAGATGAAAGTAAAGGAATGAAAGATTTACCACTTAACCCGCATTTCACCATCACCCGATCCATTAAAAAAGCAGCTCGTGCCATATAACCACAGTCTTCGAGCACTGCAAGAAATCCGAATAGGATTATGATTTGTGGCAGAAATGTAACCACACCCCCTACCCCTTCTAACAGGCCATCTACCAACAAGCTTCGCAACATTCCTTCTGGAATAATGTTTTCAACGCTTTGTCCTAAATAGTTTTTCCCATCCCCGATTAGATCCATCAAGGGTTTAGCCGCAATAAACAATGCGTTAAACATTAAAAACATTATCAAAAAAAAGAGAAACATTCCCCAGACCTTGTGGGTCAGCACACGATCTACTCGGTCAGTCCAAGCTACCAATTTTTTATCTGGCTTACGAACGCAAGGTGCGAGCATTTCTCGAATCCAAGCGTAGCGACTTTTGGCCTCGATACTGATAAGGTTAATTCCAGATGCTTTAAGCTTTTCTCTGCATTCTAAAATCAAGGAAGAAAGGTCGAGGAAAAACTTTTGTATAAGCTGTTTTGATAAAAATTCGTCTGTTTCCAAGAGCAATCTACCTGCCAAGAACACCGACCCTTTATCGCCCAACTTAACACCTAACTGGGTTCTAATTAATCCCCTGCAATCTTCGACAACTTGGGGGAATGTAGGAATTGGCGGAATGCACTTTTTAGCCTTAATTAAAATAATACCGCTCTTTAATTCCTCTAATCCTTTCCGCTTTGCTGCGTGAATTGGAATGATGGGTATCCCTAGCTTCAAGGATAATGCCAAGATATCAATCTTGATCCCGGCTGATTCTGCCAAATCAACCATACTTAGTGCCAAAATTATGGGTAATCCTGTTTCAAACGCCTGAGTAGCAAGGTACAAATTCCTATCTAAATTCGAAGCATCTGCCAACACTAACAAGGCATCGGGGGGCTCTTCTAAGGGGTTTAAACCCAGCACCAGTTCGACGGAAACAAGTTCATCCGGACTTCTTGGCGTCAAGCTGTAAGTCCCGGGGATGTCTAATATTTCGATGGTTTTACCTTGATAGATAAAACTCCCTTTTTTAATTTCAACCGTAACACCTGGGTAATTTCCTACTCGATGATTAAGTCCGGTAAGGGCATTAAATAAGGTAGTTTTCCCAGTGTTTGGGTTGCCTAAAAGGGCTATTCGAATCGTTTTCGATAATGAATTTATTTCATTCATATTTAATATTGCTGCTTAAGTTAATTGAACCAGCACTTGGGAGGCTTCTGTTTTTCGGATGCTTAATCGATACCCTTGAATCTTAATTTCCAAGGGGTCGCCCATCGGGGCCACTGCTAATAATTCGAAAGGTTCACCTTCGATTACGCCCATTTCCATAAGGCGCTGAGATGTCGAATCTTCACCCTCTATTTGTGTAATAAAGCCTTTGCTGCCCACAGCGATTTGATCCAGCGATGGCATTAAAAGATCTCGGCTTTGGTTTTAGTTCGAGGACAGATAAAAATTATTCAACTGGGCGGACCATAATTTTACAATCGGCAAGAATGCAACCAAGACTTAGTCGCGATTCGCCTACTTGAAGGAGGCAAGTTTTCCCCTGTTGAAGCATACAGAGTTTACAGCCATTCATCAAACCAAGTTCAGACAGCCTAGAAACGATGTTAGGATTACCTGAAACATCGGTAATTTCTGCCCATTCGCCAGATTCTAGAAGGCCAAGAGGTATGTCGATCATAAAAGTCTCAATCCTTAATGAGATTGTGTCTCACACTAAGTCTAACTCTTATTATTTAAAGGTCAAGCATTATTTGCACCTTCCTTTAAAATTCTGCCAAACAATAAAATTCTTATTCTTTACTGTTCCCTTACCTTTAGTATACTAATGTACACATTCTTCTACTTGGAGTTTTACCTTGGACGACCATCCTTTAATCAACCTCTTCAATCTTCTCGATCTTTTGGTCGAGGAATTTTTGACCGCTTCCGAAATCCTGCAACCTCCAGTTAACCCAGAAACCTTGCTTAAGAATAAGGCTTGCAGTTTCTTTGGCCTAGGTGCACCTTCCCGTTCAAAAAAACCTCAACTTACTTCTTTTGATTCTACCGAACCTAATTCCAATCTTATTAAGCAACACTGGAATCAAGCGCAACAATTAGCCACGGCTTTGCAAATAGAGGCAAAGGCACGGTGGGCAAAATGCAACGATGAACAATCTGCTTTAGGAATTTCTTGGATCAATCTTCTTGCACAGCGAATTCTTGTACCAACCCATTGGTTTAAATCCCTTGCATCTTCGACCGATTACGATTTACCTGCACTCAAGAAAATTTTCCCAAACGCTGCATACGAAATCATCGCTCTTCGTATGCTTGATTTACCCCAAACCTGCATCATCACCCTTGTTGATAATTCTCATATTACCAAGCGTAAGAGTAACCATTTCAAGGCTTCTAAATTGCTTGAACCAATTGAATCTTTGGTTTTAAATTATGTCCACGAAAATAGCAGGCCAAAGCATTTGAATGAAAATGGCTGGCGTATTTCCGGTTGGCCTGTGCATCAACTTGATTGGCGCAGAGAAATACTGCGCAGCATTCCCCCTGATATTTCTGACTAGCCTTAACTAAAACTTATTCTTTGATTTTAAATTTTAGTGGCAACACTCCCTCACTATGATAAAACATATTTTTCCCTTTTAAACTATGGAGCATACCTATGAGCATTTTTCGTTTGTTTGCATTCACCCTTATTTCTGGTTTGGTAACATTCTCTTCTGGTTTTTCTCAGGATTTAAGCCAGACCGATGCTTCTAAAGCTGGGGCAGACTTTGCAATTCAAGGTGAATATGAAGGCGAAGCAATTTTGAATTCGGGCAAGAAAAAATTCGGCGCACAAGTTGTTGCAAAGGGCGATGGCAAATTTATGCTTAAGTTTTTTTCAACTGGCCTTCCCGGACAATCACAATTCGATTCTGCTGCTAAACCTATTTTACTTAACGCTTCTACCAAAGATGGCAAGATCGAAGTTACTGGCCCAGATATTTCGGGCACTATCGAAAATGGCAAGCTTCTTATTAAAGACAAATTGAAGCTTGACCTTGCTATGACCAAAGTTGAACGCGCTAGCCCTTCCCTTGGCAAAGCGCCCCCAACTAACGCTGTGATCCTTTTTGATGGCAAAAATGCAGATGAATGGAGTAACGGCAAACTCGTTGAAGGTAATCTTCTTAATAATGGCATCACCACAAAAAAGAAGTTCACCGACTTTACTATGCATATGGAATTCAGGCTTCCTTTTATGCCCAAGGCTTCAGGCCAAGGCCGTGCTAATTCGGGCCTTTATCTGCAAGATCGTTATGAAGTTCAAATCCTTGATAGTTTCGGTTTGGAAGGCAAAAACAATGAATGCGGCGGCATCTATACCCAGTATGCGCCTTCCGTTAACGCTTGTTTTCCTCCTCTTGTTTGGCAGACCTACGATATCAACTACACTGCTGCAAAGTTTGATGAATCTGGTAAAAAAACTGCTGCTGCGGAAGCCACCATTTATCATAACGGCATCAAAATTCACGATAAAATTAAGTTCAAAGGTTCTACGGGTGGGGGGAAACCCGAGTCTAAAGAACCGGGGGCTTTTCAACTTCAAAACCACGGCAACCCCGTTTACTTCCGTAATATTTGGGTTTTAGAAGCCAAATAATTTTCTTTCTCATTAACTTTTAAAAGAGCTGGGGCTTTTTCCCCAGCTCTTTTAGTTCCAGCCTATTTTTATCTCACAAAAAATTTATCGCCTTAACCTTTCGCATTCCGTTTTATTTTCAGATATAATAAATTTTCATTTAATTCCTTTGTGGACTTCAAATTCCTTGGACTTTCAAAATGGTTTTGACTTGCAATCGTTGTGGCAATATTAATCCTAAAGAGGCTGCTTTCTGTTTCTTTGATGGAATAGTATTACAAAACGGTATCGGCCAATCTGTGGTTAAAAACCCGGAGTTGCCTTTTCCTTTTATCTTTCCTGATGGCAGAAAATGCATTAGGTATGATGAACTTGTTCTTGCTTTTTTTGATGAATGGGGTGAATCAAAAAATCTGCTCAAAGATAAATCTTTATCTCAGTATTTCCAAAAGATTGGCAGGGCCGACCTTGCTTATCACGCCGAAAAATGCAGGGTTTTTCCAAACTCCGACTTAGGCCTTGATGAACTCATCAACCGCTTGCCTATTTCAATATCAATACAACCCGAACTTCAAGTTGAAACTGAAAGAATTAACCTTGGAATTTTAAACCCTACTGATAGCAGAGATTTATACATCCAATTAAAAAACACTGGCCTAGGATTAATCAAAGGTAATGCTGTCATCCATTGCCCAGACTTTTGGCTTACTTTTGGCGATGCGGCTGGGGCCAACCAAAAAGCCCTTCATTTTATTAACGAAAACAAACTTCACCTTAAGCTTCAAAACAAAAGGCTTCGAGCATCCGATAAAAATCTAAATGCAAAAATCGTGATCGATACCAATGGCGGGACTAAAGAAATAATTTTCTCTGCTACTATTCCTGTCACACCTTTTGCAAAAGGTTGCCTTGCTGGCGCTATTTCCCCACGAAAGCTTGCTTCTCTTGCCAAGCAAAACCCTAGTGTAGCTGCTCTTCTTTTTGAAGATAATTCAGTACAAGATTGGTATAGGTCTAACGGCTGGACTTACCCCGTTCCTGGGCCACCCGCATCTGGGGTGGCTGCGGTTCAACAATTCTTTGAAGCTTTAGGCTTGGTTGAAGCACCTAAGGTTGAAATTGAGCCCAAGTCCATCGAATGCTCTGGCTTCCCTGGGGATAAAATTTCTCTTTCCTTCACCGTCTTTAGTGAAGAGCGAAAACATGTTTACGC
Organism: Gemmataceae bacterium; assembly: GCA_041694635.1. GTDB lineage: Bacteria > Planctomycetota > Planctomycetia > Gemmatales > Gemmataceae > UBA969. The sequence continues at coordinate 148,189 of JBDNHI010000016.1, forward strand.
ACACGCTTCAAGTCACGAAACACCGTGGCTACATTGTAGCCCAGCTATTATTAACAAAAACAAAGTAGTGATTCCTATTGATCTTGTGGTGCCCGATGTTTCGCCTGGCCAACACGAAGGTCGTATCCAAATTTTTTCAAATGGTGGGAAGTTATTTAAACCCCGTATTTATCTTGCAGTAAAAGGGAATGGAATTTCTCTTCCGCCCCCTATTCCAAATGACGCCAAGGGTATGGCAAATAATTTTCTAGGCACTATCAACCCAAGCTCTAACTTTCCTCCGATGAATGGTGCTCAAGCCCCGCCCATTCCTCCAGAATTAGATCAGTACCGAACTCGTGGAATACCTGCAATCTTTTTAGCACTCTTATTATTTGCTGGAAATTTTGTTGCCCTTGCCCGAGATATTCTTTTTTCTCATACCCCGTCCAGCACTATTGCTAATACCTTAACCACAAATAAACCTGATATGGATCCACAGGTGACCATCACGACTAATGACACTGAAGTCGAAATTTCGTTTGGTGAAGGCCTTACCGCAAAACCAACTGCGGGCAGGGCTAATGCTACTTCCAAAGGCACCCAAGAACCTCATATGTCATTTGGTATTCAAACCAAACCTACCGATAATAGTAAACCAAAACTATTGGTGCGAGACCCAAAAGGTTTTACCAATAATTCGGTCTTACGCATCAATGGAAACGATTGGTTTTTTGGACAAGGTCCCCTCAAGTTCAGCAAAAAAAGTTCGCCAGAGTTTATGCTTGCCGCCAATAAGCATTACACCGGGCATTGGCTTAAAATGAAACAGCTTATTGCAGATAGCAAATTTCCTTTTCTTGGCAGTGGCTATTCCTCTCTTTGGGCTATGACCAACCCTTCTGTCGAAATCACCCAAACACTAAGAATTATCCCGGGGGCTCAAACCAACAAACTTGATACCGTTTTGGTTCGCTATCGCATTGAAAACCGGGGCAATAAAAATCTTAATATTGGATTCCGATTCCTGCTTGACACTTTCATAGGTACTAATGATGCTGTTCCTTTTTTAATCCCAGGCGAATCTGAACTCTGTAGCACCAGTTTAATTATGGAACACAATTCTGTTCCTGATTTTCTTCAAGCGCTCGAAAACAACAACCTTAACAGCCCTGGCACCGTTGCTAACATTAGTCTCCAAAACATCGGACTCGAGAAACCAGATAAACTTACTCTAGGGTGCTGGCCCGATTACCGCCTTCAAGACATTATCCCCCAAGGAAATAAATGCAAAGAGGCTTTCACCCTTTGGGATGTTCCGGTTGCTAGCATAAGCACTTTGAAGCCCCCAGATTCTGCTTTAACACTGTATTGGAACCCCAAAGAAATCCAACCCTTCAAAGCTAGAGAAGTTGGTTTCTCTTACGGCTTAGGCACCTTTGCGGGAAGTCAGGGACAAGGCCAACTTGCACTTACCGCAGGTGGTTCTTTTATCCCTAACGGCGAATTCACTCTTACCGCTTATGTTTCTGGTCACACCTCCGCCGACTCCTTAGATTTAAAACTTCCCCTAGGCTTCAAGCTTCTTGATGGCCAAGAAAAAACTCCGCTGCGTACTTCCCAGTCCAAGTATGCAATCTCTTGGAAATTAAAAGCTCCACCTTCCGAGGGTGAATCTCTTTTTAAAATTGAATCTTCCAAAGGGTTTAAAGAACAACTTTCCATTCAAATTAAAAAACCCCCTGTAGGCGGGATTTTCGGGTAATCCCCAAAAGGTAAACGGTGTCTTTTAAACTTTTCGTCATTTATTGTGCTTTGATTGGCGGCCTTTGCTCTTACTTTGGTTGGGCCATCGGACTATTTATTCAAACCGATGGAATTCTACGCGCCGCCCTTAAGGGGTTATGCGTTGGCACTCTCATCGGTATGGGCCTTACCGTACTTGATTCCATCTGGAATTCTCGCAACTTCATCACTGGTATTGCACACACCCTTACCGCTGCTGTTCTTGCAGGGTTTGGTGGGTTCCTCGGAGGCATCATTGGTGAATTCCTTTTTAACATTCACAATTCATTGCTTATCTTAGGTTGGACTCTTACTGGCATACTCATAGGCGTTGCAATCTCCGCTTTCGAATTATTCTCTTCCAAACCTAACACCCAATCTCGATCCTTCGCCTTAGGCAAAGCCATCAAGTGCATGGCAGGGGGCGGAGTAGGCGGACTTATAGGCGGGGCACTATTTTTCGCAATCCAACTTTTATGGGTCAAGGTATTTGGCCCAGGCATCTTCTGGACTCCGCCTGCTATCGGATTTTCTATCTTGGGACTCGCCATCGGGCTCTTTATCGGACTTGCACAGGTGCTTATTAAAGAAGCTTGGCTCAGAATCGAAAACGGGCGCTGGCAGGGTAAAGAAATTATTCTTGCCAACCCCTTTTCAACCATCGGCCGTAAGGAAGGTTGCGAAGTTGCTATCTTTGGCGACCGCAATATTCAACTCGAACACGCTTGTATCCGTAAAAGTAATGCTGGCTTTTTCTTAAAAGATTTGAATAGCCCCGATGGCACCTTTCTTAATCGCAAAATCATCAAGGAAGAAACTCTTCTAACTTCTGAAGACCTGATTCAAACGGGTGGCACCCGTCTTAAGTTTCTCGAAAAAACTCGCAAATCCATTTGATTTATTACTCGAATGTACGATGCATCTCTAATTGCTAATTTCAAAGCCCACCGACTGCCCAATTAATCATTCCCCGCCGACTGCATTCGGTGGGAATTCTTCGCTGGGCTTCTTTTGTGTGTATTTGAGTCTGTTTTACAAGCCAACCGACTGCGTTCGGTGGGACTTCTTCGCACTGTATTTAAAACCGCAGCCCCAGCGAGCGCAGTCGCTGGGCTTTGGGACTATTCGGGGGGGCTTTAGGGCTGCTTGTTGTGTTATTAATTAAATTGATAAGGAAGGTTAAACAAGCCCGCCGACTGCTCAAATAATCAAAGCCCACCAACTGCTCAAATAAACAAGCCCGCCGACTGCATTCGGTGGGACTTCTTCGCACTGTATTTAAAACTGCAGCCCCAGCGAGCGCAGTCGCTGGGCTTTGGGGCTATTCGGGGGGGCTTTAGGGCTGCTTGTTATGTTATTAATTAAATTGATAAGGAAGGTTAAACAAGCCCGCCGACTGCGCAATAAACAAGCCCGCCGACTGCGTTCGGTGGGACTTCTTCGCACTGTATTTAAAACCGCAGTCCCAGCGAGCGCAGTCGCTGGGCTTTGGGACTGCTCATTATGTAATTACCGCGTTTAGAAACACAACTTTAGCGAACACCAAAACCGATCTTTTGAAGTAGGTTTCGAACTTTCTTTCGAGCACGAAACAACCTCATCTTAACTAAATCGCTTTTCAATTCTAACTCGATTGCGATCTCATCGATTTTTTTATCTTCGGAATAGCGAAGCTCAAGAATGCGCCTATCTTTCTGATTTAATTCCAAAAGGATTAAATTAAGTGCGGTAGTGAGTTCGGCTTTTTCTATTGCGATAATAGGCAAAATGATACCAGAGTCGATTTTTTCGAGGGATTCAGAACTCATCGTACCGTTTCTACAAAAAGCACTTTTACGATAATCTTCAGCTAGGTTACGCACCACTTTACAGAGCCAAGATCGTTCAAAAGCAACGATGGAACCTTTTTTAATTTCGCGCCAGTATCTTAAAAAAGCTTCCTGTGTAAGGTCATTTGCAGTTTCGAAGTTTAAACACTTTGAATAAGCTACAAACCAAACCTCGTTACGATAAAACGAGTACGCTTCAAGGAATTTATCCTGCATTATTTCACCTGCACAACAAGATTAGACGAGTCAGATTTTGAGGCGATCAGTTATTTAAGTGGTTGCCTAATTAATAATACGCAGGAGCAAAGCCAATAGTTCATTTAAATGCAAAATAGAGCAAAAAAGCGCCAGATTAAGAAAGAAAACTACTCCGGAGTCCAAGAATCTTCAGGCTTTAAGCTACAGCAAAACTCTGCCAACAACAATGCTGCATAATCAAGATCTTTTAAATTAACAACCTCTACGGGGCTATGCATATAGCGATTTGGCACCCCTATTAGGCCCATCGCTACACCTTCGCCCACCATTTGCATTGCGTTTGCATCGGTGCCACTTCCCTTGGGAATTCCCCGTATCTGAGTTGGAACCCCTGCTTTATTAGCACTTGCTAGCATAAGATCGATAACCTTAGCATTAAAGTTGGGGCCACGATGAATCACGGGGCCTTCGCCTAGTTTTACTTCGCCTATATTTTTGCGATCGTTGCCGGGGGTATCGGTTGCGTGGGTAACATCGACAGCAATTCCGACTTGGGGCAAAATCCCCTGCGCACTTGTGGTTGCTCCTCGAAGCCCGATTTCTTCTTGCACTGTAGAAACAAAATAAATATCCACTTCAGGCTTGCGCTCGCTAACCAAGCGCAAAGCCTCCATCACAATCCAAACGCCAACCTTATCATCCATAGCAGGTGAACAAGCTAAGCCGTTGAGCAATTCGGTGTAACCAAGTTGAACGGTGATGGCATCGCCATTCATAACCAAGGAGTCGGCTTCTTTTTTATTTTTAGCGCCGATATCAACCCACACATCAGAGAACTGGGGTACTTTGGCTCGTTCATCGGCAGTTAAAAGGTGAGGGGCTTTACGAGAAAGGACTCCATTTAAGGGCCCATCTTTGCCCCAAACGGTGAGGTGCTGGCCCAAAAGTATCTGCATATCCCAGCCGCCTATTGGTTGAACATAAAGAAATCCGTTGTCATCGATATGCTGGATCATAAGTGCGATCTGATCGCAATGGCCTGCTAGCATTAATTTTTGGGTTTCTCCCTTACCGGAACTAGAGCCTTTCTTGATGCAATGGACATTCCCGTGACGGTCGGTGCGGACAATATCTGCGTAGTTTCCTGCAAAATCTCGAACTACTTTTTGTATTTTTGCCTCATAACCAGAAGGGCTTGGGGTCTCAAGAAGGGTTTTTAAGAAAGATAAAGAAGCTTCATTCATAAGCGTTTTCTCATTATAAAGGCAATTGATCCCATTTTTGCTTATACTAAATCATCAAATTAACATAAAAACTACAAAATTACTATTAGCTTATGTCGATGATAAGGTTATGATTATTGTAGTTAACCAGCCAAGCGATCCTGCCAATTTGATAAAAAAGTTTTTAACCTTCAGGATATTTATTATGAAAAGATTTCCAATGATTCGCAGTGCATTAGTTGTTTTCGGAATCACTGTTTTCAACTTGGGATTAATAAGCGGCCAAAATGCTTTTGCAGAACCGCCTGTAGATAGTGCCAAGCGGGGCGAAATCATTGGAAAACCTGAAACGGTTGAAGTCTACCCCGCGATTATAAATCTTAATAGTAAACGCGCCTTCACCCAGGTTGTGGTGACGGGGAAATATGCAAATGGTTTAATCCGCGATCTTACTCCTTTTTCAACTTTTGAAACCGAGCAACCCGATATTGCCAAGGTTGAAGGTAACAGTATGGTTTTTGGCCAAAAGAATGGCACAACCAAGCTTAAGGTAACGACTGCAAACACGATAACCTTGGTTCCTGTTCAAGTAACTTCGGTAGAAAAACCCGATCCCGTTAGTTTTCGCAGAGATGTTATTGCTTCGATGAATGTAGGTGGCTGTAACGCTGGCGCCTGCCACGGTACCCCATCTGGTAAGAATGGGTTTAAATTAAGCCTTAGGGGATTTGACCCCGCTGCAGATTATTTACAACTGACTCGCGATGTGCTAGGCCGTCGAACTTCTGCAGAAGAGCCTGATGCTGCTTTAATGCTGCAAAAAGCAATGGGCAGGGTTCCTCACGAAGGTGGGCAGCGTTATCATCCTAAGGCTGAAACCGCAAAAGCTATGCGTTCTTGGCTTGCAGAAGGCTTAAAAGACGATGCACCAACCTTAGGCGCACTTAAATCAATCGAAATTTTCCCAGGTGCTAGAATCTTTCAAGCCCCGGCTGCTTGGCAGCAACTTAGCGTTAAAGCAATCTTTGCTGATAACTCTTCTCGCGATGTTACACCCCTTACCGTCTTTACCAGTAGCGACACCTCGATTGCAGATGTCAACAATCGTGGTTTGGTCGAATTTAAGCAACCGGGTGAAGTAGCAATTCTCGTTCGCTACCTTGAAGAATTGGTTAGCGTGCGCTTCACTTATTTAGACAACCGAGTTCAATATGCTTGGGAAAAGTTGGTGCCCAATAATTTCATTGACTCCAATATTTTCAACAAGCTTAAACTTTTAGGCATTCCTCCTTCTGAACTTTGTTCTGACCAAGAGTTTTTAAGAAGGGCCTACCTTGATGCTTGCGGTATTCTTCCAAACTCCAAAGAAACGATTGAATTTCTTGAAAGCAAAGATCCTTCCAAGCGCAATAAACTTGTGGAAGCTTTAACTTTAAGGCCCGAGTTTTCTGACTTCTGGACACTTAAATGGTCCGACATCTTACGCAGCAACCGGAAGACAATTCAAGTTAAAGGCGTGCATTCCTTTCAGCAATGGGTCAAGGAAAATGTCGAGCAAAATGTCGGCGTTGACCGAATGATTCGTGAATTAATCACTAGCTCGGGCAGCGCATCAAACAACCCTGCTGCCAATTACTACCGCATCGCACGCGACCCCCTTAGCCTTGCTGAAACCACCGCTCAGCTTTTCCTTGGCTTCCGTATGCAATGTGCCAAGTGCCATAATCACCCCTTCGAGCGATGGACTCAGGATGATTATTATTCGCTTGCTGCATTCTTTGCGCGGGTTAAAGTTAAAAAAGATTCCACCGATGTAGGCGCCGATCCTAAAACTGCCACCAGCGAAATTGTCTACGAAGACCGGGCTGGCGAAGTTACCCAACCGCGTACCGGTAAAGTGATGGCACCAAAGTTCCCAGGCGGCGAACTTGCCAAGACCGACGCTGGTATCAATCGCAGAGAAGCCCTTGCTGATTGGCTTACCAAGCCTGAAAACCCTTTCTTTTCTAAATCGGTGGTCAACCGTATTTGGTTTCATCTTATGGGCAAAGGCATTGTCGATCCGGTGGATGATTTCCGCGAATCAAACCCAAGCGCCAACGATGAACTTCTGGTTGCCTTAGCACAAGATTTTTCTAAAAGTGGGTTCGACTTCCGTCATTTGGTTCGGACGATTATGAATTCTCGCACCTATCAACTGAGTGCCCAACCTACCAAAGATAACCAGGAAGATTCCAAGTACTTTTCTCACGCCAGTACTCGCCTTCTTACCGCGGAACAGTTGCTAGATTCGATTTGTGCAATTACCGAGGTACCCGAAAAGTATGCAGGGCTTCCACTCGGAACGCGAGCAACGCAATTGCCCGATACCGAAGTGAACAATTTATTTTTAAAAACTTTTGGTCAACCTGCAAGGGAATTGGCTTGCGAATGCGAACGCGAATCGGATAGCAATTTGGCTCAGGCATTACAGCTAATTAATGGGCCTACTATTAACGAAAAGATTCGGAATGCGAATAATCGCTTAGGCAGATTGATTAAAGAAAACAAAACCGATAAAGCCATACTAGAAGATCTTTACCTTGCGACCTTAAACCGCTTGCCCGCAGAAGGCGATTACAAAGTTGCTAACGAGCACCTTGCCAAGACGAAAGAAAAACGCCTAGCATGGGAAGATTTGCAATGGGCTTTGATCAATTCCAAGGAATTTTTATTCCGTCACTAAGCCCTTTCTCATTAGGTTTTTCTTATGCAATCGGTCATTTCGGCGGCAAGCGTGGTACTTGAAGATTCCACGCTTGAGCCAGGCCATGTCATCCTCAATCAAGGCCGAATCGAACTTGTAGCCCAAGGTATTTACCAAGGCCCCATTGCAAAGCATCATCATTTCCCAGACCTAACCCTCTGCCCAGGATTCATCGATATTCATGTGCATGGCGGCAGTGGTGCAGACTTTATGGATGGCACCCTAGAAGCTTTCCACTCGGTTTGCAAGGCCCACTTAAAGCACGGCACAACCAGCTTGCTAGCAACCTCTACTGCTGCAACGATGGATTCTATTCTTGCTTTTTTAAGGGTTACTAGGGAATGTAAAGAGGCGAGATGGCAGGATGCGGCTAGAGTTTTGGGGGCGCATTTTTATGGCCCCTATTTTTTTGCAGAGGCGAGAGGGTGTCACCCCGCGGAGCCGATTACTGCGCCCAGTTCTACCCATTTCGAGCCCTTTCTTGATTTTGCCGATTCCATTTGCACCGCCAGCGTTGCTCCCGAATTAGAGGGCGCGGAGGCCTTTGTTCGGGCTTGCATTAATAAAAACATCCGCTGTAATGCGGGACATTCTCACGCCTCCTTTTCTCAAGTCGAAGCTGCTGTTAACTGGGGCGTTCGCCATGTCGATCATCTTTTCTGTGCTATGTCGGATCGGGCCAAGCTTAGGCAAACTCAAACTTACCCCATGCGGGGCGGGTTGATGGAAGCTACGCTCTTTTTCCCCGAACTTTCCACCGAAGTTATTGCAGATGGCAAACACCTTGCTGATGAACTTCTTAACTTAGCTTTTAAAATCAAAGGTCCTGATTCTCTGGCTCTTGTTACCGATGCTAACAGGGCGCTTGATATGCCTGATGGCGAATACTGGTTTGGTAAAAAGAACGAAGGTTGTCTCATTCTGAAAAAGGATGGGGTTGGTTTAACCCTCGATGGCAAAGCGCTTGCCTCTAGCGTGATGGGCATGGATCAATCAGTGCGGGTGATGCAAAGGGCAACGAAAGCGCCACTTAGCAGCGTGATTCGGATGGCCAGCCTCACCCCTGCGAAAATCGCAGGGTTTGATAAAGACCTTGGCAGCATTGCTGTAGGAAAGGTTGCAGATTTTGTATTGCTCGATTCGCATTTAAAAGTAAGCAAGGTGTTTTTAAAAGGTGAGTTGGCAATAGGCAATTAAAGAAGCCCGCTCAACTCTCGTGCAACAAAGCCCACCGACTGCGGTTTTACAAGCCCACTCAACTCTCGTGCAACAAAGCCCACCGACTGCGTTCGGTGGGGATTCTTCGGTGTGTGAATAGAAGATAAAGAAATACAGCCCCAGCGAGCGCAGTCGCTGGGCTTTGGGGCTGTTCGGTGGGGGCTTTAGGGATTGGTTCTACAATGCGAGATTTCCGAAGAAAAACAGAATATTTTTCTTTTTGAACTTAAATTAACTAGTAGTTTTACTACACTTCATATAGAAATTTAATAACTTTTATTCCCTTATACAGGGGGCATCGCCCATGCCTGAAACAGTTTGGTTTCATGTTGTATTAACCTTCTATGGAAACTGGCTTCCCGGAGATTCCCGAGGTTTCCGCACTAGAAATCATCGCACCCATATCGAAGGGGATTATAAAAATCCCCCGCCTGCTGGCCTTTACGATGGCTTATTATATTACATTGAAAAACACCTCGCACAGGATGCTGTGGTTCTGATTTCAACTCAGCAAGAAATTGTAGGGATTGCAATTAAAGAAAGGCTTGAAGGCCTAGGCGCAGAAATGGAAGCTTTGGCAATCGCAAGTACCCATGTTCATTATTTAGCTAAATACCCTGTTGAAAAATACAGACAGTGGACAGGATTAGCAAAAAAACATACTTGGTTCGTATTAAGAGATCATGGCTTCAATCAGGAATTATGGGCAAAACGGGGTAAGGAACTTCGCATCCGAGATGAAAGCCATTGGGAGAATTCGCGCAGTTATATTATTGCACACCGCAATGAAGGCGCTTGGATCTGGGAAAAATCCCCAGGCGAAAATAAGATTAAATAACAGATCCATTAGAAATCTCGTTTTAGAAAATGAATAGGCAGCCCCAGCGAGCGCAGTCGCTGGGCTTTGGGGCTGTTCGGTGGGGGCTTCTTACAGCGGGTCGCTTCTTCGCTATTTTAAGCCAGCCTTACGATCCCACAGGGGTAGGGAAAATTACCACCTTCGAAAACTTCCTCACATGCTCCGCAAGCCTTTCCCTCATCCGCTCTGCGAAGTATTCCTTCACCTCACCCTTGAGATCTTCATACTTGATATCTTTGCCTGGCTTCTTTTCTGTCGTCAAAATCAAATGGTAGCCAAACTGGGTTTTAACTGGCTCGCTAAGCTGATAAGGCAGTAAGCCAAAAGCAGTGCGAGAGAAGTTTTCGACCATAACGCCATCTCTGCTAAACCAGCCAACATCGCCTCCTTGATCTTTCGAAGGGCAAGTGGATTTTTCCTTAGCAATGACTGCAAAGGTTTCATCTAAGAGGGCAACTCGAGCTTTTTCTTTACCTAAGTTATCGGTAGCAGGCGGCAGCTTCGCAATCTCAACCGATACCTTTTCTTCTACCTGTTTTTTATAACCTACTAATTGCACCCGTGCTTTTTCTAACTCGACTGTATCGGTAGGTGGCACAGTCAAAAGAATATGACGAGCCCTAACACTTGCGCCATTAAACACTTCTTTATTTTGCTCGAAGGTTTCCTGCAAAGCTTTTTCATTCGCTTGGCTATCGATATATTTTTCCCAGCGAACTTCTGCTGCGATATGCTCTTTTAACTCGACTTCACCCAATTTCAATTCCGCAAGCATCAAGGCATAATCTTTCCCCTGCTTGATGATTTCTTCCTTCATCAACGCCTGCCGCTTATCCACTTCCGCAACATCTGCAACGATTTTTTGCTGCACAAGGTATTGATCCACCACCATATTATCAATGAGATGGTTGATAAGTTCTGCACGAGCAGCTGCCCTGCGCTCTGGTGGGATGCGCTCTAGGCTACGCTGAACCGCACTTTCCAAAATGGGAATATTATTAACAAGGGCAGCAGCGCCAGGGGGAGCTTTAACAGGCGCAGCTTCTTGAGCAAAGCCAAAACCTACTGCTAAAAGAAATAAAGCAAACGATAGCTTCCTTGCCATGCGAGAACTCCTTAGAACAAAACCAAAGCTTGTAGCTTGGTCAAAAACTTTAATGAAGGTTAATTCTAATCAAAAGGTGAATTTTATTGCGATACCGAATCTTAAAAAAAGAGCTTACCGATGGGGCCTTGAGGCAATGCCCTCTTGGATAGCGGCTTTCATTTCTTTGACAGCGCGTTCAAAGCCGACCAAAACAGCGCGGGAAATAATGCTGTGGCCAATGTTGAGTTCTTCAACGCCTAAAATTGCCGCAACCTCTTGCACATTATGGTAGTTAAGTCCGTGGCCCATATGCACACGCAGGCCCAATTCTCGGGCCATTCGGGTCGCTTCTCGCAACTCATCCAACTGCATATCAATTTCTACTTGGGTTTTTGCTTCCGAATACCTTGCGGTTTGTATTTCGATTGCATTTGCGCCCAAGGTTTTTGCAGTTTCTATCTGCCTAAAATCCGGGTCAATAAATAACGAAACGATAATTCCAGACCCTTTTAGCTTTTTCATTATCTTTTCAACTTGTGCTTGGTTGGCAACTAGGTCTAGCCCACCCTCGGTCGTAAGTTCCTGCCTTTTTTCAGGCACAAGGGTAACTTCATTGGGTTTATGAAGAAGCGCCAGTTCTGCAATCGATTCGCTTGCTGCCATTTCGAGGTTTAACCAGCGCACCACCGGGCAAAGCACGATCAAATCGCGGTCTTGAATATGCCTTCGATCTTCTCGTAGGTGAATGGTGATGCCATCTGCCCCAGCAAGTTCTGCAAGGATAGCAGCTGCAACAGGATCGGGATCATGGCCCAACCTAGCTTGCCTGAGGGTTGCAACATGGTCGATGTTAACGCCAAGTCGAATAATGCGTGTGTCGTTCATAAGGTAAAAACCTTTCTAATAAAGTGAAAACCTTTTTAATCTGGGTCAAGCCTAAGGCTTTTAGGCAAGCCGGGTGCAAGCTGGCGATATCTGCGTGCTTCTGCAACCAATAATTTTATTAATAGATACCCTAAAGCAAGCAAAACCAAAATTTCAATCAACCCGCCTAAAACCGGGATGCTGGCAAAGGGCACCCAGTATTGCGAAAGCATCATGAGCAAAAAAATCCCTGCAGGAATTCCTTTATTCCAAAAACCCATTTTATACCGGGGGTCAAAAAACATACAAGCCATCGCCCTTAATTCGGGCAACACCTCGCTAAAAAACCAGATCCCCGCCTTCAATGGATTTAACCCAGGCACCTCCACCACATCTTCAACCTGACTTGGTGTAAGGATTTCCCCAACTGGGGTTTTTGTCGCATAAGCCTTGGCGCTGTTTTTATCAACAACTTCTAAAGTGGCGACACTTTGTACTTGTTGCTGTAACCGATTTTCCATTTGAGTTTGAAGCCGCTTGGCTAAGCGTTCTTCTAATAAGGATTGATCTTGCAGTGTTGCGAGGGAAACTTCAAGCCTGCGGATGCGCGCTTCTAGATCAGAAATAGTATCAGATGAAGCGGAGTTTTGTAGGGGTTTGAGGGTAACAGAATCTGCATCAGGTATAAAGTAACTACTGCTGGGGGAAGATTTTTCCATTCGAACCTCGAGAAAGAACCTGCAACACTTTTACAAAGGGGAACTAGGCCGGGCAGTAAAAAAGTCGACTGAATTTGATAACAGAAGCCCTATGTAGATTAGCGTGTAAAAAAGGTTAAGAGAAGTGGAATCGGAATAAAAAAAGGCCCATAGGAACACCTATAGGCCTTTTTCTAATTACGAAAAGCAGAATTACTTGATCGCTTCTTTGAAAGCCTTCAGTGCATTTGCTCGAACGGTTTTAGAAGCTGGCTTAGCAGAGAACATCATCTTAGCGCCTGTGAAGGGGTTGGTACCTTCGCGAGCCTTGGTAGCAGGCTTGTTGCGGATTTTCAATTTAAGCAGGCCGGGAAGGGTAAAAACGCCAGGGCCTTTTTTGCCAAGTTGCTCAACGATATTCTCGTGCAGAGAATCAAGAACAGCGCCAACTTGTTTCTTTGTAAGTTCGGTACTTTCAGCGATGTTGCTGAGAAGTTGACTTTTGGTCATAGCCTTTTTCTTTTCGGACATTCAAAAAACTCCCTGTAAGACATGTAATAAAAAAAACAGGAGACAGATCCTGATGTAAAGAAGTTAGGGGGAAAAGGGTTTGATGTCAAATAGAAAAGGCTTATTTTTAAAGGGTTTTGTTAAAGTGTTATATCGTAAAGGCTTAAAAACAAGGGAAAATGGTGAATAGGGA
>JBDNHI010000017.1:0-2333 GCA_041694635.1 Gemmataceae bacterium
CGGTGAAAAATTCGAACGCACTGAAATTTTAGACCTCGCAACCGTAAAGAGCGGCGACCTCATTGAAATTGAAATGGACATAATCAGTAAGAATGATTACGAGTACATTTTGATTGAAGATATGAAAGCTGCTGGATTTGAAACAATCGAACTTCGCAGCGGCTATGGTCAGAACGATATGCACGCCTACATGGAACTTCGGGACGAGAAAGTTTGTTTCTTCCTGAGGCAACTGGCAAGGGGTAATCATAGCTTGCGCTATAGAATGAGGGCTGAAATCCCGGGCCTTTTCCACGCCCTTCCCGCTAAGATCAATGGTATGTATGCCCCAGAACTGGTAGGAAACTCGGATGAAATTCGGGTTCATGTGGAAGATGTTCCTCTGCCTATGGGCGCAGGGAATTAAAATATCTTACCTTTAACAATACTTGAATTTTTCTTGAGATATTCTGCTTTTATTTACCGGTGTTATGGAAACTCCCATCCCAACTTGGCGGGGGAGGGTTAACCAAATATTCTTCACAGCGTTTAATAAATAACAATGAAAGCTTATCTTCAGGCTTAATTTTTAATACTTCTTGATAACATAAGATCGATTCATTAAATCGCTGTTGTTGGTAATGGTCAAACCCTAGAGTGGTAAATTCAATCACTTTGTCGAGCGTTAAATCTTCTTGCTTACCTGTTCCTAGAACCTCATAAATCATAATGGATATGGATTTTCCTTTAACTGCGACTTTATCAACCGGCCTAGTAAGAATACCACCTTTTACTTCCTGATAGGTGCCTTCGGAAATAAGAATGGAAGTACCGTAGATTTTATTCGTACCTTCGAGTCTGCTTGCAAGATTAACGGAATCGCCAACAGCGGTGTAGTTGAGTCGATCTTCACTGCCGATGTTTCCAACAAAGGCAAAACCTGTATGAATTCCAATGCGCATATTTACCGAGGGCAAACCCTCTCGCATATTTTTGGAATTGAAATTTTTCATTTCTTCCTGACAGGCTAAAGCAGCAAGGCAAGCTTTTATTTGATGGTCGGGTGTGATATCGGGGGCATTCCAGAATGCCATCACTGAATCGCCAATGTATTTATCAACCGTCCCAGATTCGAGTTGGATAATGTTAGTACATAAGGCGAGGTGGTTTCCGATAAATTTCACAAGTTTATCGGGATCGAGTGTTTCGGAAATGGTGGTAAAGTTTTCCAGATCAGAAAAAAAGAGGGTGATTAATTTCTTTTCTGCAAAAGGTTCTGCGGTTTTTCTTGACTGAATTACCCTGCACACTAATTTAGCTGGAATGAATTTACGAAATGAAAGTATACCTGTTTTCATTTTTTCTATCCCTTCTGCAAGTTCTTTCAATTCCTTGACAAAAGGCAGTGGCTTATTTGAATAAGCAATATCACCTTCCCCAATTCGAACCACATCCTTTGCGATATGGCGTAAAGGTTTCGTTAAGCGATTGGAAAGCGCAATACAAAGGAAAACGCCAAAAATAGTAACGACAAAGAGTGTTAACCCAGTTATTTTAAGAGTTTGGTAAGTAGATGCTTCGACTAAATCTTCCCTTGCACAAATCCCTACTATCCAATCTGGTGGCATACCTGGATTAATCACATTCCAAGTGTAGAACCATTTATTATTAAAATTATCAATTGCCGTTTTCACTGCAATAGGGTTTTTTAAAAATGGGTCGCCCCCATTTTTAATCTCATCATCCAACAAATTCGCAAAAGTTCTAATTCGGGAATCAGGGTGCTTATTTGCAAGTAGTAAATATTTGTTATCCACACTTGTGGAACCAATCTCAAAATTACTAGTTAGGTACGCTGGATCGGGATGACCGATTACGACTATCTCTCCATTAGTTCGCTTTTCTAAAATAAATGGAACTCCCCCAAAATTATAATCAGAACTAAATTTTTCTTTAGTTAACTTAGTAAGGTACTTCTGTAATTGTTGAACCCCTAAGTCAACGGTAATAATTGCTTGGAGTTTATCATTAAAAATAACGGGCAAAACATAGCTGAGTACTGGCGGAAGATCTTTTAATTCCTTATGAGAAAAAGCTCTAGAATCAATCCAGGACCCTTCTTTTTTATCTTTAAAACGCTGATATACAGGAAAAGACGTTGCATTCCGATTGTGTGTTTCTTCCGAAACAAGTTTCTGGTTTGGCGACGAAAAGTTCTGGTAGAATTTAGTCTCAAATTTTCTGAGATTGGCAGGAAGTAAAAGTGTAACAAATAGTGGCAAAGTTTCGAGTACTTCTATGTTGCCGTCAGTATTTTTAAATATACGAATATTTTGGCCCAATTCTCCCGTCAC
>JBDNHI010000018.1:0-14105 GCA_041694635.1 Gemmataceae bacterium
CAATAATGAAAGTGGTTATCGTTTATTTCTTTTAGGTTGATCCAATGAATATCGACCGATTTACAGAAAAGTCGCAGGAAGCCTTACAACAGGCATCGAAATTGGCACAGGCAAAGGGTCAACAGCAAGTTGATGTCGAGCATTTGCTTTCTGTACTGCTTTTACAAGACCCGGGGTTGGCTTTATCTATCTTGCGCAAAGCCGATGTGAATACCGGTGGTTTAAAAAAACGATGTGATCAAGAAGTAGATCGCTTGCCTAAAGTTTCAGGCACTAACCAAGAAGGTAATTTTTATCTTACCCCAAGGTTGAATTCTCTTTTCACCCTAGCGGAAGAAGAAATAAAAAAGTTCAAAGATGATTTTGTTTCTATCGAACATATCTTGCTAGCCATAATTCAAGATAACGGTTCCGTTGGAAAACTGTTCAAAGAGTTTGGAATCACCCGTGAGCGAATTATGGCGTCATTACAAGAAATACGAGGGAGTCAGCGCGTGACTAATCAAAATCCTGAATCGACTTATCAAGCTTTGGAAAAGTATGGTCGTGATTTAACAAAAATGGCAGCACTTAACAAGCTTGATCCGGTGATAGGCCGTGATGAAGAAATACGCAGGGTGGTTCAAGTACTTTCTCGCAGGACCAAGAATAATCCTGTTCTTATAGGCGAGCCAGGTGTGGGGAAAACTGCAATTGTTGAGGGTCTTGCAAGTCGTATTTTTCGAGGCGATGTGCCTGAAGGTATTAAAAATAAAATGATTGTTTCTCTTGATATGGGCGCGCTCATCGCGGGGGCTAAATATCGAGGGGAATTTGAAGAACGGCTTAAAGCTGTTCTTAAAGAAGTTCAGCAATCTGCAGGGGAGATTATTCTTTTTATCGATGAACTTCATACCGTTGTTGGAGCAGGCAAAGCCGAGGGGGCTATGGATGCGGGCAACCTTTTAAAACCCCTATTAGCACGGGGTGAATTGCATTGCATTGGCGCTACCACCCTTAACGAATACAAACTGCATATTGAAAAAGATGCCGCGCTTGAGCGTAGATTTCAGCCCGTTATTGTCGATCAACCAACCGTTGAAGATACGATTAGTATTTTGCGCGGGCTTCGGGAGCGCTATGAATTACATCACGGCGTTCGGATCAAAGATGCTTCTTTAGTTGCTGCTGCGATTTTATCTGACAGGTATATTTCTGATCGGTTCCTGCCAGATAAAGCAATTGATCTTATGGATGAAGCTGCAGCGAAGTTACGAACGGAAATAGATAGTATGCCAGCGGAATTAGATGAAATTTTGCGTAGAGTTATGCAACTTGAAATTGAACGCGAGGCATTAAAAAAAGAAAAGGATGCTGCTTCTAAAGAACGGCTTTCTAAGCTTGAAAAAGAACTTGCAGATTTGAAAGCTCAGTCTGGGGCCATTAAAGGTCAGTGGGATACTGAAAAAGAGGCTGTGCAAAAACTTCGTGCCTTAAGACAGCAAATTGATCAAACTAAAATTGATGTCGAAAAAGCAGAGCGTATCTACGACCTCAGTAAAGCTGCTGAACTTAAGTATGGCAAATTAAACGAACTTGAGCGTAAACTCAAAACCGAGGAAGATGCTTTCGCTTCTAAGCAGGGTGAAAGTAAGCTCATCAAGGAAGAAGTTGGAGAAGAAGATATTGCGGATGTTGTTTGTCGTTGGACTGGTGTTCCTGTTTCTAAATTGCTTGAAGGGGAACTGCAGAAATTGCTTCATTTGCAAGAGGAACTTCACCATCGGGTTATTGGTCAAGATGAAGCGGTAGCTGCTGTATCTGAAGCGGTGCTTCGGGCGCGAAGCGGGTTAAAGGACCCAAATCGCCCCGTTGGTAGCTTTATTTTCCTTGGCCCAACTGGGGTAGGCAAAACCGAACTTGCTAGGGCACTTGCAGAATTCCTCTTCGATGATGAGCGCGCTATGATTCGCATTGATATGTCTGAATATCAAGAAAAGCACACCTTGGCTAGGCTCGTTGGCGCCCCCCCAGGATATATAGGCTACGAGGAAGGTGGGCAATTAACCGAGGCTGTTCGGCGAAAACCTTATTGCGTTATTCTCTTTGATGAAATCGAAAAAGCTCACCCCGATGTTTTTAATCTCCTTTTGCAAGTCCTTGATGATGGTAGATTGACTGATGGACAAGGTCGCACCGTTAATTTTAAAAACACGATTGTGATTATGACTTCGAACTTAGGCAGTCAGAAAATCCTTCAGTTTAAAGGTTCTTTTCTGGGTGAAGTTTACGATCGAATGAAAGATGCGGTGCTTGATGAATTGCGCAAGCATTTCAGGCCAGAGTTTCTTAATCGTATTGATGATCTGATTGTTTTTCACGCGCTTAGTGAAAAACACCTCGAGAAAATTGTGGAAATCCTTCTGGGTAGGTTGCGCTCTCGCCTAGATGAAAAGCATATTTCCATCGAACTTTCTCAGCCTGCAAGAATTCATCTCGTGCATATTGGATACGACCCTGCTTATGGCGCTAGGCCTTTAAAGCGGACTATTCAAAAGGAAATTGAAACCCCTCTTGCAAGGCTTATGCTTGAAGGAAAAGCTAAAGATCATTCTAAAATCGTAGTTGATTTTGATAAGACTAAGTCCGTATTAGTTTTCAATATCACTGCTTAGCCTTATCTGTACCCTCGACCTTACACGATCTGTACGCTAAAATCTATAGAGAAGTACTATGCTGACTTTTCGTGCTAATTCGAGATTGGATAGAAGAGTATTCCTTGGTTTAGGAATGCCCTTGCTTACAACTATTGCTCAGGGTGATTCAACCCTTATAAAAAAAACTAAGAAAGCTAAATCGGTATTAGTTGTTTTTTGTGGTGGTGGTCAAAGTCAACTTGAAATGTGGGATCCTAAACCTAATGCACCGGTTGAAGTTCGGGGCGCATTTAATTCTATTCAGACTAAAATCGCAGGTGTGCGGCTGGGGGAACACCTTCCCTTAGTTGCCAAGGTTGCGAATAAATTCACGATTTTGAAAAGTGTGAGCCATGATGATTTAGATCACGGTTCTGCTTGTTATCTTAGTTTGACTGGGCATTTTCATCCGCAGAAGTCTTCAAATCCTTTGCCTAAGCCAGAAGATCCACCAACGCTGGGATCTATTTTTCGCAGAGTTAGGCCTAGTGGGCCATTTGGTTTTTCTTCTGCTCATATCAATGGCCCTTTGTTAGTACCCGAGCAAAATTCTCCAGGGCAAAATGGTGGGTATCTGGGGCGTAGTTTTGACCCCTTGCCTATTGATGGTAACGACCCTGAAAATGCCCTTGCTTCTCTTAATCCAAGAGCCGAACTACCTACCGTGAGAATTCAATCTAGGCAATTTTTGAAAGAGTCGCTTGATAAACAGCAGAGGCAATGGGAATCGGTGCCCGGTTTATTGGACCACGACCTGCGTTATAAGCAGGCTTATCAGATATTAAGTGACCCCAAGGCTAGGAATGCGTTTGATCTTTCGCAAGAACCTGCTTCGGTGCGTGATAGGTATGGCAGAAATCGTTCGGGACAATCTTGCCTTTTGGCTAGGCGACTGGTAGAGCAGGGGATGCCTTGGGTGACTGTTTTCTGGAACCCAAATATTCGTGGACAAGATCACGCTGGTGCTGAAACCGATCAGTATGGGTGGGATACACATAACGATATTTTTGAAGCGATGAAAGGGCATCTTTTGCCTCGGTTTGATCAAAGTTTTTCTGCTTTGATGGAAGATATGGATTCTCGAGGATTGTTAGAATCAACCCTTGTGGTTTGTATGGGGGAATTTGGCAGAGCGCCTTTAGTTGCTTTGGAACCAAGGTTTGCAGGGTCTACACCTGGAAGGAAGCATTGGGCAGGGGCGTACTCACTTGTTTTTGCAGGGGCAGGGGTTTCTAGAGGTGCTGTCGTGGGTGCTACCGACCGAACGGCTGCTTATCCGGTTCAAGATCGGGTTAATCCTCAAGATGTTATTGCTACTCTTTTTGATGCGCTTGGCGTTGCACCCTCGGAACATTATCACGATCTTTTTAACCGGCCTGTAGCGGTTTCTACTGGCAAACCAATTAAGAAACTGTTTACATAAACTTTGGATCTTTAACTTATGAACAACTTTGAAAATAATGAAAATGAATACATCGACCCTGTAGTTATTGATAGTAACCAAGGTGCCCAGAATAAGAAGCGGCGGAGTATTCTGGTCTGGATTTCTTTGCTTTTTGTTTCCGTAATAGCTTTGGCCCTTCCTGCCTTAATCTTACTTGTCTTTTTTTGGGGTAAAGAATTCCTTTTCAAAAACAATGAAGATCTCGACCGACAAAAGTATGGCGTCCCCAGAACTATTGTTGCTCGAGGCAACTTGGCTGAAGATGAAAAATCTACCATTGAACTTTATAACCGTTCTAAACATTGCGTGGTGAACATTACCACGCTTAGCAACCGGCGCAATGGTTTTAATTTGAATGTGCAGCAGGTGCCCGAGGGTACGGGTTCGGGTTTTCTTTGGGATGATGCTGGCCATGTGGTTACGAACTTTCATGTTATTCAGAATGCAGATGCAGCCCAAATAACCTTTGCTGATCAATCGACCTTTCAGGCCAAGTTAGTTGGTTATTTTGCAGACAAAGACTTAGCTGTTTTGAAGGTTGATGCACCTAAGGAAAAACTGAAACCTCTGCCTCTTGGCCGTTCTGATGACCTTCAGGTAGGCCAAAAAGTATTTGCAATAGGCAACCCATTTGGGCTCGATCAAACGCTTACCACTGGAATTATTAGCGCCTTAGGAAGGGAAATTGATTCGGTTACACGAAGGCCGATTAAGAATGTTATCCAGACCGATGCAGCTATAAACCCGGGGAATTCAGGCGGCCCACTCTTGGATAGCGCTGGCCTTCTTATTGGCGTTAATACTGCTATTTTTAGCCCTTCTGGGGTTTCCTCCGGTATTAGTTTTGCTATCCCTGTTGATGAAGTCAATCGGGTTATACCCGAACTTATCAAGCACGGGAAAGTTACAAAACCTGGGCTGGGGGTTACTCTTGCACCTGATAATTTATCCAAACAATGGGCGGTTGAAGGCGTTGTTATTATGGATGTTCTGCCTGAAGGGGCTGCTGCTAAAACTGGGCTTCGTGGGGTTACTAGGCAGAAATCTGGGAAAATTGTTCTTGGCGATACCATTCAATCAATCGATCAAAAACCAATCAAGGTGTTGAAAGATCTTTATCTAATTCTTGATGATAAAAAAATTGGAGACACCCTTAAAATTAAAATCTTGCGTGAAGATGAACAACTGGAATTGGATATTACTTTAATGCCACTTCAATCACTTAAACCATAATTTTATTGTTTTCTAAATATTAATCTGCACAATACTTTCCACGAATATAGTTGCATTTGTTTTGGAGAACTTAGATGAATCGAATTACGAAAGTGTTAGTAGTCTTTATGCTTTTAGCAACTATTGGATGCGGAGAAAAACCAACTCCTTCTATTAATCCTAAAGCAAGCGAAGCTACGACCTCGAAGGCGAAAAAAATCATTGGAGTTTCCTTGCTTACCCTTACCAATCCTTTTTTTAAGGTGATAGGCGACACCATCAAAGAACAAGCTGAAAAAGCTGGGTATTCTGTTGAGGTGGTGAGTGGGGAATTTGATGTAGCGAAACAACAAAGCCAAGTTAAAGATTTTTTGGTGAAAAAGGTTGCTGCAATTGTTTTATGCCCTTGCGATTCGAGGGCGATTGGGGCGGTTATCAAAGAAGCTAATCAAGCTGGGGTGCCTATCTTTACTGCAGATATTGCTTGTTTAGACCCCGATGCCAAAGTCGTAAGTCATATTGCAACTAATAATTATGAAGGCGGCAAACAAGCAGGATTTGCTACCATCGAAGCCCTTGGTGAAGCAGGTGGCAAGGTTGTTATCTTAGATTTTCGACAAGCGGAATCTTGTATTCTTCGTGTCAAAGGTTTTAAAGAAGTGATTGATGAACATAACAAAAAATCGCCCGGTTCTAAAATTATTATCGTCTTAGAACTTCCAGGCGATGGGCAAAAAGATAAAAGCCAACGAATGACCGAAGATGCTTTGCAAAGCCATTCCGACTTGGCTGCGATTTTCGCAATCAACGATCCTTCGGCTTTGGGCGCTCGCGCTGCCCTAGAGCGGGCCAACAAAGCTGATGCCGTTAAGATCATTGGGTTTGATGGCCAGCCAGATGGTAAACAAGCCATCAAAGAAGGCAAGATTTTTGCAGATCCAGTTCAGTTCCCAGATAAAATTGGCATTCAAACTGTTAAAGCTATGTTCGATTATTTTGATGGCAAAATACCACCCAAAGAAATTCTTATCCCCACTGGGCTTTATAAAAAAGCGGATGCCCTTAACGACAAAGATTTAAAATAAGGAACTCTCTATGTCTAAGACTTTAAATTTTAAACAGGAATTAACAGCCTGTTTTGGCCAACCTGTTAGTGAGAACCCTACCCAAGCTATTATCGAAGCTGCTTATAAACATCACCACCTTGATTGGCGTTATCTGACTATTGAAGTTAGCCCCGAACATCTTGCTGATGCTGTTAGGGGTGCGCGTGCTATGGGTTTTGTAGGCTTTAATTGCACAATTCCTCATAAGGTTGCGGTGATTCCTCATCTTGATGGCCTTGGTGAATCTGCCTCGGTTATGGGTGCGGTTAACTGTGTGGTGCGTAAAGGTAATAAGCTGATTGGTGAAAATACCGATGGCAAAGGCTTTCTTGAATCTTTAAAAGTTTTGACCGACCCCAAAGGTAAGCGGGTTGTTGTCTTTGGTGCGGGGGGCGCTGCACGGGCTATCACTGTTGAACTTGCCCTTGCGGGTGCAGAACATTTTATTCTTGTTAATCGAAGTAATACTCGAGGAGAGGAACTTGTAAAACTACTTCGAGATAAAGTAAAAGCGAAAGTTGATTTTGTTTCTTGGAAGGGTGATTTCAAATTACCTGAATCCACCGATGTAGTAATTAATGCGACTTCCATTGGGCTTTTTCCCGATGTGAATGCTAGGCTTGAACTTGATATTTCAAGTTTGAAATCTAATATGGTTGTTGCAGATGTAATTCCAAACCCGCCTGAAACTAGGCTGGTGAGAGATGCCCGTGTTAAAGGGTGTAAAGTTATCGATGGGCTTGGAATGTTAGTTAACCAGGGTGTTATTGGGATTAAACATTGGGCAGGGATTGAACCCGATTCTAAGGTTATGCGTAAAGCCCTTGAAGATATTTTTAATCAATAAGATTTAAAGCGACTGGTTTTAAAGTAAAAACAAAGAGCGGGAAAAGCTTGGATGCAAACTTCAGAACCTCGATTAATTGTTCGACCTTCGGGCGATCTTCATTCTTTTATACAACTCGGACCTTATGCAATTGAATCGTTGATTCTTCCTCAGGAAGAAATTCGTTCAACTGCGTACAGGGTTAAGGTTGAGCCTAATTCAATTACCAGTACGAGTTTTCATCGCATAGCGGAAGAACTCTATTTCGTATTAAGTGGCGATGGTGTTGCGGTATTAGATGGAGTTAAGCACCAATTAAAGGCAGGGGTTTTCTTGCGCTTGCCTCCGGGCACAACACACTCTTTTACTGCTGGGCCAAGCGGCCTAGAAATGCTTGATATCCATACACCCGGTTGCAGGCCAGACCGTGATGTTTATTTTGTAGGCAGTGAAACGCCTGAAGGTTTCAAGAATTTAAACGAGTAACTAGACCGACCAGTCTTTTCGTTCCCGTGAAGAAGGGATGTTTAGCATTTTGCGGTACTTGGTGATAGTTCTACGGGCAACGGGGTAGCCTTCCTCTTGCAGTTTATTTACGAGGTCTTCATCGGAGAGGGGATTTTTTTTATCTTCTGCTTCTACAACTTCTAACAGTTTTCGACGGATCTTTTCCCAAGCTATATCTTCTCCCGTTGCGTTTTGAGTCCCACCACCAAAAAACCTTTTGAGTGGAAATACTCCCCTTGGGGTTTGGACCCATTTATCATCCACCGCTCTGCTGATGGTCGAAACATCAACGCCAACGACTTCAGCGATTTGTAGCATTTTTAAGGGTTCGATGTATTCTGGGCCGTTGTCTAGAAAATTTAACTGCCTTTGTACTATTGCCTCGGTGACTTTTTTAAGAGTGCTACGGCGTTGTTCGATCGCTTCTATTAGCCATTGTGCTGATTGTATTTTTGGCCTAAGAAATTCTTTGACTTTCGCATCGGTCGCACGGTTCTTGCATTCAGCTACATAACTTTTGTTCAATTGCACATTAGGCAATAGTTCGTCTGGCATTCGAATAATGTAGCTTCCATCTTGATCTCTGATTATTTCAATATCGGGAACTACATAAGGGATGTTTTCTGTATTGAAATAAGCAGCGGGCTTTGGGTTAAGTTTTCGAATGACTTCGATGCAATCCTGAATGGTGCTGATTTCTAGTCCAGTGGTTTTCTGAATTGCTGGAATGCGATTATGCCTGATATCTTCTAAATGATTCGTGATGAGGGCTCGCACCGCGTCGAGATTAGGTATATTGGAAGGAAGTTGCAAAAGCAGGCATTCCGCTAAATCTCTGGCACCTACTCCGGTTGGATCTAACCTTTGTACAAGGGCGATTGCGTGCCTTACTTCATCTGGCGTGACGGGCGGATCTAATGATAGTGCGATTTCTTCTGCAGAAGATTTGAGGTAACCACCATCATCAAGATTCGCAATCACTTGATTTACTACACGCCTTTCTCCATTCGATATATCAAAGAAAGAAAGCTGATCGATTAGATAATCTTCAAGAGATTGTGGCCTAGAAACCACATTATGCATAGCGTTATGCTTGCGATCGGAAATATCTTCTTGTGCCCCGCGTGAAGGCCGGTGATCATCATAGAATGATTCCCTCCATTCTTCGGGCATAGCATCTAAGCGCTCGAAATCTGCTTCCGCTTGCCCCTTGGTATCAATCACCAAGGTCTTGTCGGTAGTGTCGGGCGAAGAATTTGAGTCTGAATTTGAATCTGAGGAATGATGATCGTTCCAGTTTTCATCGTTTAGGTTTTCTTCAGCATCTTGGGTTAATTCGAGAACGGGATTTTCTTGCAGTTCTTGCTGAATCTTTTCTTCCAATGCCATAATCGGTAGCTGGAGAATCTCCATCGACTGAATCATGCGAGGAGCAAGATGCAGTTCGTGGCTCATTCTCTGACTTATGGAATTTTCAAGCCGCATTAAGAAACCTCGAAACAAAATAACAAGTAATAATCAACAAGAGACCCAGTAACTAAAGAACCCTACGCCCTTCGAGGGCATCTGAAAGAATCTGAGAATTGGCGAATTCTAAGCCAGAGCCTGAAGGAAGCCCCCGTGCAAGTCTGGTGACTTTAATTCCTGAAGGTCCTAAAAGACTGGAGAGGTATAAAGAAGTGCCATCTCCTTCCATAGTAGGATTTGTTGCCATTATGACTTCTTTTACATCACCACTTTCAATTCGCTCCATAAATTTATCGATGGTCAGGTTATTGGGTCCCATATTATCAAGGGGTGCAAGCTTGCCGTGTAGCACATGATAAAGGCCTTTAAAACTGCCCGATCGTTCAAGTGCAGCAAGGTCGCGGGGTTGTTCGACAATGCAAATAACCGAAGTATCGCGTTGTGGGTCGATGCAAATATTACAGAATTCGTGCTCTGTAGGGTTACAGCAAAGCTTGCATTGTTTGATAGATTCTTTAACAGCGCGAAGAGATTCAGCTAAGAGAAGGATTTGATTTTTATCCGCACCAAGGATGAAATGAGCAAGTCTCTCAGCGGATTTTGGGCCTATGCCAGGTAATTTTCCCAACTCTTCAATTAACCTAGCAATAACCCCTAGTTGTTGGTTTGAATCATCCCGTGTCAACTTCGGCTCTCCTAGAGAAAAATTTATTAACTTAAACCTGGTAACTCAAACCCACTTGGAAGCCCAAGAGATTGCGCCATCTTTGCAGTTTCTTCAGAAATCGCAAGCTTAGCTTTCGCCAAGGCTTGGTTAGAAGCTTCTCTGATAAGTTCTTCGAGGCAAATACGATCTTGCATTTTAAATGCAGCATCTGAAATAGAAATAGAGAGCAGTTCCATTTTGCCATTAGCCCGAACTCGCACCAAACCCGAGCCCGATTCGCCTTCCGCAAAAATAGTTTGTAGCTTGGCCTGTAACTGTTCTGCTTGTTCCTTCATTTTAGGAAGGTTTTTCATCAGGTTTGCAATCTGTCCCATTTCTTTAAACATAGTACCGGTGCCTTTTTAAAGTTCATCTGCCGAAGTTTGTTCATCTTTAGGTTCTGGGGGATGAACCCCAAAGCCAATATCTGCTCTAATAATTTGTGCGTTAAAAACCGCAAGAGCCCGAGCAACCAGGGGTTCCCTCTCTGCAGCATCCTTGGGGCTGACCTTGACCTTAGGAACGGTTGGTACAACCGGTGCAACTAAGATTTCTGGTTCGTCTAGGCTGCTTGTTCCCGTGGCAGTGGTGACCCTAACCAGCCAGTTTTGCCCTGTAACTAAAAGTAAAGCCGCTTGAATTCTTGCTATTCGACTGGGGTCGGAGCAAACCTCTAAAGCTTGATTGTACTGCTTGGGGAATTCAAGTACTAGAGCGTTTGGCCCAGAAATTGCTGGATGCCCAGCTTTTTTTAACTCGTTTCCTAGCATTGGCCCTGTCGCAGTAACGACTTGTGGCCAAATCGTTTCCATATTATCTGCATCTAATCTTATTTCAGATGAACCAGTTATCGGTTGAATTAGACTTTCAGTCTCACTCAGGAACTTTTTTTTTAACCCCTCGGGAGGTGCTGTTATTTGCTTGGCTGTCACTTGAGCAAGCGTGGGAACAACACCCGACTTAAGCTGCTGTAATATCTCTTGCAAAGGCACTAAATTAACCAACCTGGATAGCCTGATAAGGCCAAATTCCACCATTGTTCTGGGTTGATGGGTCGATTTTAATCTGGTTTTGGTAAGAGATAAAATATCTAGTCCAGCAAGAATGGTATCGAGCGAAATTCCCGTTGCCATCTTCTTAAAGCGGTCGTGTTGGCTAGTTGCAATTCCTGCATCTACTGGAATCTGATGCGAAGAAATAAATATCATTAGGTCGCGCCAGAAGGAAATCATCTGCTCAACAAGTTCGCCCATCTGCAAACCCTTCGAGTTTGTCTCATCCATAAGTTCAAGAACTTTGGAAGATTCCCCCATAAGAATAGCTTCTGCCAAGTTCATAATGTGGTCTTCATCAACGGTGCCAATAAGTCGATGAATTTCGTCTCGGGTGATTTTCCCGTTAGAAAAAGAAAGCGCTTGATCTAAAAGGGATTGAGCATCGCGCATAGAACCGCCTGCCCTGCGTGCGATTAATTCAATCGCTTCGGGTTCTGCTTCTAATCCTTCTTTGGCGGTAACTTCTAAAAGGTGACTTGTAATCTGCTTAACGCTGATGCCCGAAAAATCGAAGCGTTGGCAACGAGATAAAATCGTGATGGGGATTTTTTGGACCTCGGTTGTAGCAAATATAAACTTTACATGGGCAGGCGGTTCTTCAAGCGTTTTTAAAAGCGCATTAAATGCTTGTGGCGTAAGCATATGAACTTCATCAATAATATAAATTTTGTAGCGAGATCTGCTGGGCCTGTACTGTACATTGTTGCGGATTTCCCGCACTTCATCAATGCCTCGGTTGCTTGCTCCATCGATTTCCAAAACATCAATATCTTCGCCCGTAGAAATTGCTGAACAAATCGGACAGGTGCCACACGGCGTCGTCGAGGTGCCTTTTTCGCAGTTAAGAGCCTTGGCAAGAATTCTTGCAGTCGAGGTTTTTCCTACACCCCTTGCTCCAGTAAATAAATAGGCGTGCGCTACTCGATTATGCTTTATCGCATTGGTAAGAACCTGAGAAATGGCATCTTGGCCAATAAGATCTGTAAAGGTTGCAGGCCGATATCGCCTTGCAAGAACTGTGTAACCATCCTTAGAACTATTTTCTTTAGAAGTATCTTCTTTAGAATTGGAGGAGGCCTGATTTTTTGGGGATGCTTTGGCCATAACTCTAGTTTTATTAGGGTGAAAAATAGAGTCGCGGTTGGGCGCCAAGAGAGGCGGATCCACTGCACAAGGGTACGCTATGTATGGCTGCACCTTCCGGCCTGACCAGGTTGACAACTTCCCTTTGCGTGGGGCCCCTCCCAGCGCCTAACCGCGGCTTTTTATTACCGCCGGCACTGCTACTTGCCTTAACCCTATCTTATCGGACTGATGCCGTATTGACACTATTTCTCGTTTGAATTGTTATTTTCTTTATAAAAACGGGCTTGTCTGGCTTCCGACTTCCCTCGTCATTTTCAGCCTTTAAAGGCATCTTGAAGATTTTTTGAGCGACTTCCATACCTTTGGTTATTTTTCCCATCGCACTGTAATCGCTATCCATAAATGGGGCTTTATCCAAGTTGATATAAAACCTACATGCCGCGGTTTCTGGCTCTAATTCATAAAAAGAACCTACCGTTCCCTCTTCGTGCTTGGTTTCTGGACTGTATTCAGGTTTAAGCCAATAGCCGATGCTGCCATAACCTAATTCCCCAGTTCCAAGTGGGCAACCAGCCCTTAATTGGGTCAATTTAATTGGCGGGTCTTCCGATTCTTCGTTATGAACTTCTTCAAAGCATAAACCATCGAAATACCCAACCTTTACAAGTGCGATAAAGTTACGCACATGGTTTGGTGCCTGAGTGGGGAAAAGTTCGAGTTCGATATCTCCCTGGTCTGTGTTAATAATTGCGGTGTAATCGATTAAATTTCCAGCTTTGTCTTTGAAACGGATTTCATCCCAGCAGGCCTGAACCGCTTCATATAGCTTAAATACCGACTTTTTCGTTGCTGTTGTATCCGGTGGCCTATTGCAGTTTTCTGGCGGGTTATCTCCCGTGCTTACCGCTTTTGCAAAGGGCTGATGCAATAAATCTTCTGCATCTTCAGTTTGTTTGTTGTTCTGATTCGAGGTCGGAATTGCTTCCACCTGTTTGGTTTCAGTTTTTGTAATTGTTTCTGCTGGTTTTGTTTTTCCACAGCCGGTTAGGCCAGCGCTGGTGATAACCGATCCCAGAACAATTGCTGATGCAACAACCTTGGAAAAATTTGTGTTAGCCATATTAATTCTTGCTCTAGTGAGCCCCTCTTTGAAACATTAAAACTAAACTTAGAGCGACTGATAGCCGAGATTTGTTACCGGGTCAATACTTGCTTAACGGGTTATTCCTATTCGATTTCTATAATACTAGGAGTTACGCAGTTGGAACTAAATCGCCCCTATGTCGGGTGGAATTTGGGAAAGCCGGGGTGATCAGGAAAAGTTGAAAGCTGCCTAAATAACCAAATTATGAGCAACTGCATAAGTCCTATATTATTCTTAATTTTTAATGTAGTAGAGGATGGATTCCAAGTGAAACACCTGCTCCTTGCTAATATGCTTACTGGTGGCGTTACACCCGTTCTTTCCGCACAAGAAATGGAATCCTTGGGCTATAAGATTATGGTTTGCCCGATTGAAAGCCTGATGGTAACGGCTGCTGCTATGAAACAATTGCTTAGTGTATTTACGGAGCAAGTCAGGGTTGATAAGGCAGAGGCAGGCAAGATGTTTACATTTGATGAGCTGAAAAAAACCTTAGGGCTTGATGTGATTAGTGCGCTTAAGCCGAGATAAACGATGCTTATTATGATTATTCTTTTCTTCTTCTGAAATACTGCATTTAAAAAGGGCGCCAAAGCCCAGCGACCTCTTCATTGTTAACAGTGGCGCTGGGATTGCCGCTAGGTCTTCTTATGTCTTTTGTATTTCTTCTTCTGAAATACCGCATTATAAAAAGAGAACCCCAAAGCCCCAAAACCCTCTAGTTGTCATTCCCGCAAAGGCGGGAAGGCGAATTCACACTTGAAGTGCAACGGTTGAAGATGTTTACAAAATACCTCAGCAGGCGTTCTAAAGCCAAGACATTTCCTTGGAGTTGTATTGAGTTTGCTAGCGAGTGCTTGGAGGTCTTGGTTATCGA
>JBDNHI010000019.1:0-123629 GCA_041694635.1 Gemmataceae bacterium
GCAGCGACCTCTTGATTGCTAACAATAGCCGCTGGGGGCGGCTTGTTTCTGCTGTTTTCTTCCGAAATCTCGCATTATATGAAGCCCCCAAAGCCCAGCGACCTCTTGATTGATAACAGTAGCGCTGGGACTGTATTTCTTTATCTTCTATTCACAGAAGAATTCCCACCGAACGCAGTCGGTGGGCTTTGGTTATCTTCCTTTTATTATCCTTCTATTTCATTAAACAACTGCATGCCGAATCCCCACCGCTACTGTTATCAAAAAGTTGCGAAAGTCAAAGCGAAAGGGCAAGTAAGTTAGCACCATTACGCTTATTAGGGATTTAACCAGGCGGCCCTTTGTTGCAAACCAATTAGCTATAAGATATCACTTAACATTGCTTGCTATCCGCAAGACAACTTTAACCTTGAAGATTTGTAAATTATGCCAAGCTATAACCCGCGGATTATTGAACCCAAATGGCAAACCTATTGGCTTAATAATAAAACTTTTCAAACCCTAGAAAAACCAATCGGGCCTAAGTATTACATCCTTGATATGTTTCCCTACCCGAGTGGCGCTGGCCTTCATGTTGGCCACCCCGAAGGTTACACCGCAACCGATATCCTTGCTCGTTATAAAAGAATGCGTGGCTTCTCGGTGCTACACCCTATGGGATGGGATGCCTTCGGCCTTCCAGCAGAACAATACGCAATCGAAACGGGAACCCATCCCCGAATCACCACCGAAAAAAATATCAACAACTTTCGTAGGCAGATCCAAGCCCTTGGCTTTAGCTACGACTGGGACCGCGAAGTCGATACCACCGATCCTGCTTACTACCGCTGGACGCAGTGGATTTTCCTCTTACTCTTTGACACTTGGTACGATGCTGCTTTGCAAAAAGGCAGGCCTATTGCAGAACTCCCCATTCCTCTTGAGGTTAGTTCTAAAGGCGAACTTGCTATTCATACTTATCAAAATTCACAGCGCCTGGCTTACCAAGCCGAAGTCCCTGTCAATTGGTGTGAAGCTTTGGGAACTGTACTTGCAAATGAAGAAGTAATCGATGGAAAAAGCGAGCGAGGTAACCACCCTGTCATACGAACCCCGCTCAAGCAATGGATGCTTCGGATCACCTCTTACGCTGAAAGATTATTAACAGATTTAGTTGATCTTGATTGGTCTGAAAGTATCAAAGATATGCAGCGGAACTGGATAGGAAAAAGCGAAGGCGCTGAAGTCGAATTCAATCTCGATGGATCTTCTAAAGTTATTAAGGTGTTTACCACTAGGCCCGACACCCTGTTTGGCGCAACTTATATGGTTATTTCGCCTGAACATACGATTGTTGCAGAGATAACCACACCCGCACAAAAACAAGCAGTGGAAAACTATCAAGCCGGGGCTTCTCGTAAAAGCGATTTCGAGCGAACGGAACTTGCCAAGAAAAAAACCGGTGTCTTCACTGGTGCCTTTGCTATCAATCCCGTAAACCTCCAACTTATTCCTATTTGGATTGCAGATTATGTGCTAGCGGGGTATGGCACAGGGGCGATTATGGCGGTGCCTGCCCACGACATCCGCGATTTTGAATTCGCTAAACAATATCAACTTTCTATTATTGCAGTCGTAAAGCCCCCGGAGGCGTGGCTCGAAAAAACTAAAAGTTCTCTCGATAATTTCACCCAGCCTTACACGGACGAGGGTCTTGTTTGCAACTCCGGTGAATTTGATGGTATTGAATCTGAAGCATTCAAACAAAAAATCATTGCCCTACTTGAAGCAAATAAACAAGGTACCAAAAAGGTTAATTATAAATTGCGCGATTGGCTTTTTAGTAGGCAGCGCTATTGGGGCGAACCTTTTCCTCTGCTTCACGAAGTTGATGCACAAGGCAAACCTTTAGGAAGAATTGAGCCCGTCGAAATTTCTGACCTCCCTTTAGAACTTCCACAACTTGAAGATTTTAAACCTTCCGGTAAGCCCGAACCCCCTTTGGGTAAAGCAACGCAATGGCTCAAAGTAAATCGCAATGGCAAGCATTTTATCCGCGAAACCAACACCATGCCTCAGTGGGCAGGCTCTTGCTGGTATTTTCTGCGTTTCATCGATCCTAAAAATCCCAACGCTTTTTGTAACCCTGATTTGCTTAAGGCTTGGCTGCCTGTTGACCTTTACATAGGCGGTGCAGAACACGCTGTTCTTCATCTTTTGTATTCCAGATTCTGGCATAAGTTACTCCTTGACCGAGGTTATCTTTTTTGCAAAGAACCTTTCCAAAAACTGATTAATCAAGGAATGATTCTGGGCGAGGTTGAATACACCGGATTCAAAAAAGATGGCCAGTTTATTTCTCAAACTCTGGTTAGTTTTGATGGCTTAAATGCTTCAGAAAAGAAAACTGGTTTCGCAGTTGATTTCGTTAAGCTTGATGATTCTTTAGTAGAAAAGAAAGGCGAATCTTTTGTCCTTAAAGATAACACCGAAATTCGTGTCGATGCGCGTGCCTCTAAAATGTCTAAAAGCAGAGGTAATGTCATCAACCCAGATCAGGTTATCGACGAGTATGGTGCCGATAGTTTGCGCCTTTATGAAATGTTTATGGGGCCCCTTGAAGCTACGAAACCTTGGAGTATGAATGGCGTGGAAGGCGTTTATCGCTTTTTAGCCCGTGTTTGGCGCATGATTATTGACGACCGTTTTGAATCAAATCAATTGCTTGATTCCGTTAAAGATGTTGAACCCAACCCAGAAACATTGCGTATGTTGCATCATACTATCAAGCGCGTTTCTGATGACCTCGAGCATTATCGTTTCAATACCGCTATTTCTGCAATGATGGAATTTACCAACTTCTTAACCCCAATCGAAGTTAAACCTAAGAGCGCACTTAAAACTTTTATTTTACTGCTGGCACCATTTGCACCTCACCTTGCAGAAGAGGTTTGGCAAACCCTCGGTGAACCCAATTCCCTCGCTTATGAAAAATGGCCCACCTACAACCCAGATTTACTAAAACAAGATTCTGTCGAAATCCCCGTTCAGGTTAATGGCAAAATCCGACAACGATTAAGCGTGCCTGTCGGACTTGCCGAAAAAGATTTACAAGAACTTGCACTTAACGACCCAAAAGTTATCGATTCCATCGCAGGCAAGCAGATTAAAAAACTGATTGTAGTAGCAGGAAAATTAGTAAATATCATCGTGGGCTAAAGTTTATTTAATCAGCATAAAGATGGGAATCTGAACTTTTTGCTCTTTCGCATCTTTGAAATAAACCGTCAAGATAGTATTTGTTTCACCCTTAAGAAGCAATTTTTCATCCATCAGGACTCGAAGGGTTGCACTTTCCCCAGGGCCATTTGCCCATGTGCATTGAAAAGCAGGGTGTGAAGTTTCTACTTTTTGCACCATAACCGCATCAGGCCCCGATTTTGTTAACCGGATTATTTTTGCAGCAATGGGTGTCCCCAAATTACTATCCAAAAATAGTTTCCCCGGAGATGCCGTTGTTTGTTTGCCATCTCGTTTGATCACCGTAAGGGGCACCTTCATTTCCCTATATGTAGGGTCATCAGAAGTTAGAACAACCCAAAGTTCGTGCTTATTAACATTTAAGCTATCTTTTATATGGAGTGTAATTAGTTGAACAGACTCGTTGTTGGTATTTATAGTTGGTTCGCTTACTTGAACATCAATATTTGGATTAGAAGTTTCTGCTGCGATTATCTTTAGAGGCTTCGCACGGGTATCTTTAATGGTTAGGGTGTGTGTGTGATCTCGATCCGTATAAATAACGGAAGCTGCTGGTGTGATTTCTACCTCCACTTTGATATCTGCCTTAACTGTTAGGATCAACTCTTTAGCTTGATTCGCTTCGAGATAATGAAGCGTGATGGCAAAGCTATGCTGTCCAGGGGGTTTGGTGAGGGTATGAATCTCAATCGCTAGAGAGAACGATTCATTAGGTAAAAGGGTAGATTTTATGATTGGCTTATGGATGCAGCCACAACTTGGCCGTGCTTCAAGAATTTGAATAACTTCTTTTCCTAAGTTTTTGATGGAGAAAGAGTGACTGCAGGGTTTTCCTGCGTGCACTAAACCAAGGTCGAAAGTGGATTGAGTACAAAGTAAGTTAGCATAGGCAAGGTTGCGGTCGCCCCAGAATGCCCCTATTAGCACAACGAATAAAATTACCCTATTCTTTGTCATCAGTGTTCCCACAACGTTTTCCTTTATACCTTAACCTAAGATTAGGGTTCTTAGCTTATTTGCCTTCAGATGCAACATCAGTTAGGACTTACGCAGTTCCCATAATTTGGTTGTTTAGGCAGTTTTCATCTTTTTCTGATCATCCTGTCTTTCCCAAATTCCACTCGAATAGGGGCGATTTAGTTCCAACTGCGTAACTCCTATCAGTTTTAAAAATTATTTTTTCGAAAAGTTTGTTACGAAGTTAGCGAACTAGCACCACTACTAGATTGTATATTCTTCCCTTATTCAGCTAGGCGAAAATTTTATGCGTATGAATATGAAATTCTTCCTCGATTACCTAGACGATCAACTTGATACCTCGCAAACGCACCAAATGGTTTTGATGTTAAAGGAAGATCCTGAAGCAACGAAGAAGTTGGAACGATTAATAAATGTTCTTAAAAATCCTAAGGTACATTATTCGTCTATTGAGGTACAAAAATGGCCCAGCGATATTAAGATTGCGAATTATTTGGAAGGTAATAGCAAGGCAGATGAACTTCGGGAAATCGAGATTTTGTTAGAAGGGGATGACTGTTTTTTGGCTCACCTTGCAACCTGCCATCAGGTAATCACAGGAAAAGTAAAGCAAGAAATACTGCCACAATCGTATCTAAGAAATTACGCCTTAGGTAAAGATTTTGGTGCAACGCAAACACCACCACCAGCTCTTCAACAAAAAGTTTCAGCTCGAAAAAAACAAGCGGTGGAACCCATTCCAGTTGTCAGTAAAAATCTAGCTATGCTATTAAGTGGTTCTCTATTAATGATAGGATTTGGTGTTTTATTAATGTGTTTTTTTGCGGAACCCGTGAAGGAAGAATTTGCTAAAAACTTAAAAGAAGTTGAGGTAATTCCCTTTATTCTAATTACAGATAAGAAAAATCTAGATGCGGTCGCTATTCCAAAGGAAACGAAATCAGAAAGCCCCGAGGCATTTAAAAACGAAAAAGCAGTTGCTACACCTTTGCTAAATCCAATTACAAAAGTTGAACCTAAAGTTTTAAAAGTAATTAATCAAGCAGATAGTATAAAGGTTTTAGAAATTGCATATATCCCCGATTCACTGCGGGATAAAACTTTATTGTTTTCACGCACTGATGGAAAAGCACCTTTTAATCAAGTTGTTGGAGTTAGGGCATTAGTAAGCTTAACGGAATATCTATGTCTGCCTGGTTGTGAAGTTGAATGTGAAATTGCACAAGGGATTCAGATGAAAGTTTTAGGTGAAAATCGGATGTCATTTGCAGAGCCGTTACATTTCCCTGCACATTTTAAATTCTTTGCTAACCCTGAAATTAAATGTGATTTTGCAATCAAGCAGGGAAAGTGTGTGATTAATAACATCGCAGCGAATAAATTTATTTTGCGAGATTGGAACATCAACCAAGCTTTTGAAATAAGTTTGGGGAGAAATTCAGAAGTCGCTTTTGAAGTATTTGAACAGAAATTTTATTTCGGAGTGCTTCAGGGAACTTGCCACATTTATGTGGCAGGAAAAGAAAAGCCCCTTCCTCAATTACTTGCGGGCTCTGCTGTACTAATTGATTCTAAGGGAGAAGTTAAAAAAATTACTTCTAAGGAAACGAACCTGCTTCTTTCTTCAGACTTTGCACTATTTAAAAATATTCCTAACCAAGCTAACCTGAACGCTTCGCTGAGTGAGTTACTTTTGGTTCTTAAACCAGGCATTGATCCTACTCAAGCAATCTTTGCCTATATTAACGCTGTTAATAGTAACGATGCTAGGCGTTATGTTGGATGTATGGCGCTGGCAGCACTGGGCGATGGGGAAAAATTACTTACTTTACTAAGAAATGATTTGCCTTTGATGGCAATAATGCGACAGTCTGCTGCCCGTGCTTTATTTCTTTGGCTTCGATCTGAGCCCGAGCGTTTTATCTTGCTCTTTAACCCTATTTTAAATTCAGGTTTTTTAATTGATACTGGATTTGATTCTACACAATCTATACTTATTTTGCGCTTGTTAGCTAAGATGCCAATTAATCCCACTAAACTTATTTACAACGAGTTATTTGACTACCTCCTTCAAGAAAATAAATGGATTCGTGAATTGGCATATTGGCAGTTATGTTCTTATGCAAATATGAAAAATCCACCAGAATTTTTACGAAATTCTACACCTAAATCAAGAACTGAAGAAGTAACGCACTGGTACGAATTACTCGAGAATGGCTTACTTCCTGGCGCCTATAATTAAAATCTTTATCAAGCTTTCTTCCTCGCTGGTTTCTTATGCCTAGGTGGTTCAATAGAATAGTTGTAACCTTAATATGCGAGATTAATAATGAAAGCAGCATTCATAGAAAAAACTGGCTCCATTGATGAAATTATCTTTGGTTCTCTTCCTTTGCCCAAGCTTGGAATTGGTGAATATCTAGTTCGAGTTAAATGCATCTCTCTTAACCCCATCGATATTTATATCCGTGCAGGCACTGTCGCAATGAATTTACCTAAGCCCTTTATTTCGGGCTGCGACTTTGCTGGCGTGGTAGAACAAGTTGGAGAAAATTGTTCTCGCTTTAAAGTCGGTGACCGTGTTTGGGGTTCTAACCAAGGGTTGTTAGGTAGACAAGGCACCTGTTCTGAATTTATTGCTGTTCGTGACGATTATGTTTATCCCTCGCCAGAGGGTGTCGAGGATTCCCAGCTTGCAGCAACTGCTTTAGTTGGAATCACTGCTCATCTTGGGTTGTTTCGGAATGTCAATTTAAAAGCTGGTGAAACTGTATTTGTAAATGGTGGTACAGGTGGCGTAGGCAGTATGGTCGTGCAGATGGCGAAAGCCATTGGAGCTAAGGTTGTTACTACGGTTGGTTCCAAAGAAAAAGCGGATGTTTGTTAT
The DNA here is from genome assembly GCA_041694635.1 of Gemmataceae bacterium. Lineage (GTDB taxonomy): Bacteria > Planctomycetota > Planctomycetia > Gemmatales > Gemmataceae > UBA969. The sequence goes on from JBDNHI010000019.1 coordinate 7,106, forward strand.
AGTTGGGGCGCTGATTTAGTGCTTAACTACCATTCAGATGATATTTCTAAAGGGGTGAAGGAATTCACCTCTAACCAAGGTGTGCAGGTTTGGTTTGAAACGCAAAGAGAGCCAGATTTTTTAAAAATAGTCGATTTGATGGCACTGCGTGGTAGAATTATTATTATGGCCGGCAGGACTGCTCAGCCAATTTTTCCCGTAGGCCCTTTTTATATCAAGGGCCTTTCCCTTACCGGCTTTGCTATGTTCAATGCCACCCCTGATGAACAAAGGCGCTGTGCTAACGATATTAATGCTTGGCTTGCATCTGGAAAGTTAAACTCCCATATTGGGGCTACTTTCCCTCTTTCTAATGCCAAGAATGCACATAAGTTGCTTGAAGAAAATACTCTGGGCAAGGTCGGGTCTCTTACGGGTAAAATTCTTTTAATTCCCTAGGGTTCAATCGCTAAAAGGGTAAGACATTTTATGTTCATTTCTTCCAAATTGATACTCCGGGGTATCAATTCTAACTGGAGTGGAAAAGTTTGGGAAATTTCCTCTAAGTCTACTGTGGGTAGGGGAAAGTCTCTTGAAATTTCAATCGATGATAATTCTGTTAGCAGGCATCATGCCGAATTTGAAACCAACGAAAAAGGTTGGTCCGTTCTGGATCTGGGAAGTACAAATGGTACATTCGTTAACCAAGTAAAATTAATTTCAGGCAAACAATTCATTACTATTAAAGATATTGTTCAGGTTGGAGAAATTGCTTTTGTTGTTGAATCTATTCTTTTTGGGCCTGCAACCGACTCAATTCCTAATACTTTTATTCCTGAAGCACCGAAAGAGTTAATGACTCAGGATTTTGAGGTGCAATCACTACATAGTGCATCTTTTGAAGATTCGCTAAAAAGCTTTAGCGAGTTGGGTGCTCGTGCGCCCAAAGTAGGAGAGAATTTTTTCGCACTTCTTCAAGCGGGTCATTACCTTTCCCATGTTGAAAAACAAGATGTTCTGCTCTTAAAAATCCTCGCAGATACCGTCGCGGTTTTAGATGCCCAACGCGGTGCTATTGCCTTATTAGTCCCCGATACCAATAAGCTAGAACTAAAAGCTATCGATACATCGATTGTTTCAGGCAAGCAAATTAATAGTAGGGTTCCCTACAGTCAATCTCTGGCTGTTCAGTGTTTGGGCCAAGGTGAATCAATCCTTTATAAAAATTCTAACGAAAAAGAAATTCTTGATTCTAAAAGCAGTTTCGCTGAAGGTGCTATGGCTTCCGTAATGTGCATTTTATTGCGAACACCACGCAGAAGATTAGGCATTCTTCATCTCGACCGAGGATTCTTACAAGCACCGTTTACCAAGCAAGATTTGAAACTTGCTGATGCAATTGCAGCACAAGTATCCTCTGGTATAGAATGTGCCTTGTTATTAGAGAAGCAGCGCAATCTATTTTTGAACACTGTCACCATACTTGCTCAGGCTGTCGAACTTAGAGATGTTTACACAGGCGGGCACACCAATCGAGTTACTGCAATTGCATTGTTACTTGCAAAAGAAGCACGGATTAGTGAAGAAGACATTGAAAAAATTCGCATAGGTACCCCCCTTCACGACATAGGAAAAATTGGCATCGACGATGCAATTTTGCGTAAGCCTAGTAAGCTTACACCTGAAGAAGCAGAGGTTATGAAACTGCATACCACCAAGGGTGCCGACATTATTTCTTTAGTACCCGACTTGAAAGATATTGTTCCTATAGTTAGGTCGCATCACGAGCGCTGGGATGGGAAAGGCTATCCAGATGGGCTTAAGGGCGAAAAAATCCCGCTGGTTGCCCGTGTTGTTGCTATTGCAGATTCACTCGATGCTATGGTTTCAGATCGACCTTATCGCAAAGGAATGTCAATGGATGCAGCGTTTCAGGAAATTAGGCGGGTCAAAGGTTTACAGTTCGATTCGAGGCTTGTAGATTCTTTTATGCAATTACGAAAAGCTTTAGATTTGTACCCTGAAATACCAGAATACTAAACATTAAGGCGAATCTGGGGCATCTTCCACTTCACGAAAAAGATTTTAAAAAACGCAAACCTTTATATTTGATAACTTAGAATTTTATCTGCATTTGCCCTACGCAGTATTTCTGCTAAAGATAAATCTTCTAATATGCGAAGTTCTTCTTTATGAACTTGCTTCCAAGTTGTTTCCAAGGCTAAAACGATGGCAGAAGAATTCTGAAAGTTGCTGCTATCAGGACTTGCAAGGGCCCTATCATCGACTGCACGAATTACCTCCGCAAGGCTGATGTCTTCCGGTTTACGGGCAAGATTATAACCCCCTGACGCACCTCGTACGCTTTTTACAAGACCCGCTGTTTTTAGCTGCAATAATATTTGAACTAGGAATCGCTGGGGAATCTTATGCGTATCTGCAATCCACTTAATTCGGGTCGGTGCTGCAGTTTCCCTCGTTGCTGCTAATTCTATCATTGCAAGGCAGGCATAATCAGCTTTGGCAGATAATCGCATTGCTAAATAGTTCCCAAAAAAACAAATATTAAATACCACTACCGCCCTGGTGTTCAATCACATGCAAGCCACATTCTTTCTTGGTGGAACCAACCCAGCGACCGCTGCGTTCATCATCGCCTTCTTTAATAGCCTGAGTACAAGGCCAGCAGCCAATGCTGGGGTAATTCTGATCGTGAAGTGGATTGTAAGGAACCTCGTTTTTAATGACAAAATCCCAGACATCTTTCTTATTCCAATTTAACAGGGGATTAATTTTCACCATTTCAAACTTAGCGTCCCACTGAATCAATCCAGCGTTGGCCCGGTGGTTGGTTTGGTCGGATCTGATTGCACTTAGCCAAGCATCGTAACCCGCCACTGCTTTACGCAAAGGAAGTACTTTGCGATCGTAACAGCATTGATCGGGTCGAATGCGATACATAGGGCCGCCGTGATCCGATTCATATTCTGCGACTGTTTTTTCGGGGTGAATGTATTCAACTTCAATGCCATACCGTGTTTTAATCCGTTCACGGAGGTCCAGCGTTTCCTGAAACTGATAGCCTGTTTCAAGATTAAAGACTCGGACCTTTGGTTCGATTTCTGCTAGCATATGAATAATGCAGCAACCTTCTGCGCCAAACGCTGTTGCCATCGTCAGTTTGGGAAAAAAATGCTTTACCGCATAACGCAAGATTTCTTGTGGTGTTGCATTTATTAGAGAAGCCATTGCTTCATTTAATTGTTGTTCGTTCCAAGGAATTTGCGTCATTCTAATCCGCCAACTAGGTTGTTCTAGCCTCTTACTATACTAACTTTACCAAAAAGGTAATCTTAGAGACAATAGCTAGATTTCCAAGCATTAATTTTAAGGCTTAGTGGTTGGGTCTTCTGATCGTAGTTAATGAAATTGCCCTTCGATTGCGGAGCGAAGGAAGAAAATAATATAGGTTAGTAAGCCAAACCCTGAAAGAATTAAAAAATAAATCGAATATTTCGCATAAAACATCCATGCGGTTTCATCATTGATATCAGGTGAGTTATCGCGCAGGTATTCAATCGCATCCCGCATAGATTATAATTCAATATTAGGATGAGAATCGTGATATATTTCGTGATGCGAAAAATTAGAATTTAAAATAGTGGGGTTACTGTTTATTTGCTCAACACCAACACTTGATAAGTTCTCTTGTTCAATAGCAGCAATCACATCAAAGTCTTGAGGTTCACTATAAGCTTCGGGGTCTGCAAGTTCACCCTTATAATTAGTTTCACGCTTGGCAAAGAAAGTACGCAACCCTTTCACATACCGAGCTTTCTTCCACACTTTTTGATAATCACAAAACACTAGGTCATCGCCTAGTAGTTTCCGCTTCTTTGCTAATTTTTTTAATGCTTCGCCCGAAACAATCATAGGTTTATACCCATCCTTGGCGATGATGAAGCCATTAAATTTTTCGGGTGGGTTTTCCATTTCATTAAAATCCAAATAAGCGTGGGAGTGCACTTATTCATTATAACCCGACTAGCCTAGCTTTATCACGGTTCTCATCAATTTATAATAGTTCAAGCCTTCTTTCTTACCTTAAAAAGCTTAAAACTCTTATCTTTAGAACCAAAACAAGTGCTTTGTACCAGTTTTTGCATGACTTACGCATGGTAGATAAAAAGCTAAAGACTCGAATATCGGGTCTTTAGCTTCATTTTTAACCATTGGTTTTAATTGAACTCTACCCTTAGCGTGTTTTAAATTGCTTGGCTTTGTTCTTACCTGCCTGAACTTCATAAGATTTTGCATCCTTTGCAACGGTAAGAATCACAGGCAAGGATTCGCATTGCTCGCTCTCGTTGGCAATAAATGTAGGGTCGGTATTTTCACCCGGCCCTGCGTTCACATTTCTATGCAGCTGAAATATTGCCTCTAACCCAGATACTCGCCTTAGTGCCCCCGTCACCTGAGGATGGCAACCTTTCTTTGCGCCATTATTAAAAATCGCAACTCTTGGTTCTACCGTATTAATTACCACCGGATTATTACTTATCTCTAGCCCATGGTGCGTTGATTGATAAACATCGATCTTCCCAATTTTATCACTCGGGTGTACCAGTTTATATTCAATGTTCCAAGTAAGGTCACCTAGGTTAAGAAACTTCCAATCTCCGAATTGTAATAAAAACCCAAGGCTCTTTGCATTATCTGAGGGATCTTCCGGTCGAGGTTGATGCAGCTTAGCAATAGGGTTTTCAGGAGCCCCGGGTTTGTCTTCAAGTACCTTTCCACTTGCACTTAAGCAAAGCAACTGAACCTTAGGAGATCCTTTTAGCTGTTTAAGTGGAACTTGGTCCCCAGCTTTTAAAGTGGTTGATTTAGCCCCGCCCGCTGCTTTGTATGCTTGAATTAGAATGGGAAAATTCTTGGCATCTTCAGGCAAAGTTTCTGGAATCCCTCGGTCCCAGAAATGATGGATTGGCATCAGTGAGCGAAGGCGTTCTGCTCCGCCGTAATGATCCAAATGCCAATGCGTAATAAAAAGATGATCGATTGCTTTTATTTTTCCTTGCTCGGTTGCGACTTTGAAAATGCGTTCAGCATCTCGTTTACCCGGGTTTCCACAATCAATAAGCAGCGATTCCCCTGCTGGGGTGATGATAAGTGTGGCAGCGCCACCTTCAACATCGACAAAGAAAATTCGCAAATCACTTGCGAAAGTCGTGGAGGTTAAAATCAAAATCCCAATAAGGACACTTAGGTAACGAATCATGGTAGGTATGCTCCTTGGTTTAGAATACTTGTATATTGGTCAAAAGAGAGTAACTTTGCCAATCAAATGTGAAGTGATAAGCTTAAATTTCTTAAATAGCAGTAAAAGTTGGCTTAGCCAAAAGATAAAACTTAATCATACTCTAGGCTATTTCTTGGGGGTAATTAGTTCGAAGGTGGGAAGTTTATTTTCCCCATCTTTAAGTTCTACGATTAATGGCGTCTTTAATTGTAGGTTATAGATAGCAGGTACTAGATTTACTGTGGGTGTTCCCATCGCCCCATCTGCTTTGGTAGACACTATTTTTGAAACAAGCACCATAAATTTTCCTGGTTTCAACCAATTATTATTATTGGCATCTGGCTTGATCGTGAACTCTCCTTTAGCATCTGTTTTTGCTTGGGCGGTACCCAATTCAGGATTGTTTTCTTTGGAAAAAAAGCGAACTTCTGCATCGGGGAGTGTATTGCCATCTAGAACAACCGTTCCTTTGACAACGGCTTTGGGCCCGGCTTTGCCTTCTGAACATCCAATGAGAATACAAGCGAAAGTAGCGGCAATCGATAAACGATAAAACGGAAAGTGTACCATAGGTAAAATCCTTCAGGAAAAATGGTATGGATTAATAATCGCTTAGGACATTGCCATCGCGAGGGTCGCAAATATTAGACCAAGTGGTAGGAGAAATACTACTGGCGATATTTCGAACAGATCCATCGCCCATCACAACACCGATTCCACCGGAATGAGGTGAATTGCCTCCACCACTGGCGTTTGATGCATTAGGAATAAGTGGCTTAACTTGAAACATAGGGCAAGGTGCATAACCTGTTCCGCCAGCATAAGGTGCGCTACACATTTGCGCCATCCAGCGGTTTTCCGAATTAAACCAAAGGCTCGAAAGAGGATTACCATTGGTATTACCGCTTCCATACCATGCATAGCGCTCGCCAAAGAAAATAGTTTGTGAAGTTCCATCGGGGAAAGATCTGGGCATATTAGTTACCCCTTCTTGCCTATTGGCAGCAGGGTCGCCTAGGGCAAGATAGTTCCAAGCATAATTAGAAATTGCAAAGGCGGCATCGGAACCTGAGGGGTGTCCAAAAACACTTCCCCCTGCGCTAACATCGCTAGGGCAACGAAGAACTTCAATTTTCGTGTTTTGATAGAGCGCTGGTGTTGATACATTACCACCTTGGGCAATTACCAAATTATAAACTGCGGTTTGTTCGATGTAGGGAAAGAGCAAAAAGAAGCCGGGGGTCTGGTTGTTAAAAGGCCCCTTGTTGGTGACTACAGAATTCCAACCTGAACCGTTGGCAACCCCAGCGCCCGGCGGGGGGAAAACACCAAAGGTGCCATGAATGTTGTGTAGTGCTAATCCCAATTGTTTAAGATTATTTTGGCACTTCATGCGGGCTGCAGCTTCCCTAACTTTTTGCACAGCAGGTAGCAAAAGGCCTATCAGTATAGCAATAATTGCTATTACAACTAAAAGTTCGATCAGGGTAAAACCTTTTTTGGTTCGCATCTCAGTAACCCATAATGTTTTTTTCAACAACTATAAATACATTGAGTAATGTATTATTTTCACATCGTAATTATACTGTTACTAATACTTTTGTGTCAACGAGTTATTAACATTAATTCATATTTGTTTGGCAATCTGCCTTAAAATCATCTCTTTCTTTTTCGTTTCCTTGATTGAATAGGCAGATTAGATTACATTAAAGCGGTCAAGCTAACCTCGCCTTCAAATTTTATTCTCTAAGGAATAAGCCATGCTAACTCGAAGAAAAGCTCTTACCTCGATGCTTGTGGGAATTGGTTTATCGCCTTTTGCCTTTGCAGAAAATACAAAACGCAAAAAACTGGCAATTATTACCACCGAATGGCGCTTTCGAACCCATGCTTGGCATATGGGCGAGCGCTTTTTAGCTGGCTATCCGGTTCAAGGAAAATGGCATTACCCTTCCATTGATGTTGTTTCAGCCTATGTCGATCAGTCCCCTGCAAACGATTTGAGCAAGGACCGCGCCAAGGAGTCTAACTTTAAAATTTACCCTTCCATTGCTGAAGCTTTACGATGTGGTACCGATAAGCTTGCGGTTGATGCAATTCTTGTTATTGGCGAGCATGGCAACTATCCGGATAACGAACTGGGGCAGAAAAAATATCCCCGCTATGAGTTCTTTAAACAAATTGTCGATGTCTTTAAAAACGATGGCAGCACCACACCCATCTTTAACGACAAACATCTTTCTTGGAATTGGGATTGGGCCAAGGAAATGGTCGATACTTCTCGCAAGATGAATTTCCCTTTTCTTGCTGGCTCTTCTCTTCCCGTTACTTGGCGGATGCCTTCGATTGAAATGCCAGATAATGCAGAACTTGATGAAGTCATGTCGTTGGCTATGGGTGGAATTGATAGTTACGATTTTCATGCCCTTGAAGTTATGCAATGTATGGCGGAAAGACGCAAAGGCGGAGAAACAGGGATTAAATCAGTTCAAGCATTAAAAGGTGATGCTTTTTGGAAAGCGATGAATTCGGGTTCTTGGGAAAAGGGTGGTTGGAACCCTCAACTTTTTTCCGCCTGCCTGAGTCGTTCCCAAACTCTTAGTCAGCTTCCTACTTATAGCCATCGCCTTCCTAATACTAAACAGATGGCTGATATGGTTAAATCTCCTGTTCTTTATCGGATTGAGTATGCAGATGGTTTGAAAGGATCAATGCTTTTAATGAATGGTCTGGTGGGTGATTTTACTTTTGCAGCTAAACTGAAGGGTAAAGCTGAGCCTCTTTCAACCTTGTTTTATTTGCCACCTAATCCAAATGTTTCTTACTCTGCTGCACTTATGAGCAAAGCGGAAGAGTTGTTTATGACCGGCAAAGCCCCTTACCCCATTGAGCGAACTTTGCTAACTTCTGGAATGCTTGCAGCCTGTATGGGTTCGTTGGGAAATGGGCAAAAGCGCATAGAAACACCTCACTTGAAGGTTCAATATAACGCTGGCCCTTCTACTTTTTGGAAGCAATAAGCATTTGATTATTGTCATTCTGCGCAGGTTGGGTGTGGTTTTATTTCCCCCAAAGTTGTTCAAGGAAAAATTCTTGTCTCCGGCGATGTGCAAACGGAGATTCCCCCGAGCCGTGCCCGCCACCCGGTATTACTATTAGTTCGAAATCTTTTTTCGCTTTGATTAAGGCATCTGCAACTTGCATCGTGCTTGCAGGGTCTACATTCCGATCCAGTTCACCTACTGTAAGTAAGATTTTCCCTTGCATTCTATGGGCGTGAACGAAATTAGAGCTTTTTTCATACGAGGAATCGATGGGGTAGCCCATCCATAACTCATTCCACCAAACTTTATCCATACGGTTATCGTGACAGCCACAATCAGCAGCAGCAGCTTTATAAAAGTCTCCATGATCGATTAGAGCGCGCATTGCATTTTGGCCACCCGCACTACCCCCATAGATTCCTACTTTTTCAAGGTTCATCTGAGGGATCATTTTTGCAGCGGCTTTCATCCAGAGAATACGATCGAGGAAACCTGCGTCCGCAAGGTTTTTCCAGCATACATCGTGAAAGGCTTTCGAGCGCCCAGAGGTTCCCATTCCATCGATTTGCACCACGATGAAACCTAGTTCTGCCATCGCCTGTGCCTTTGAAGAAACACGAAAATCTTTGGGAACATGAAAATCGTGAGGCCCTGCATAAATTTGTTCAATCACTGGATAGTTTACTTTTGCATTAAAATTAGATGGTTTCATAATGATGCCATAAATTTCAGTTTTTCCATCTCGCCCTTTTGAACTAAAAGGGATGGGCCTAGGCCAATTTGCTTCTTTTAATTTCGAATCATCGTGCTGGTCTAAAGTTAAAATCAGTTCTCCTGTTTTTGCGTTTCTAAGTTCCGTGACTGGGGCGTGATCAACTCGAGACCAAGTTGTAAGAAAATAATCCGGATGAAAATTAAAGTTTCCTTTATGGGTTCCTTTAGACTTTGTTAAAGGTGTAAGTGTTGTTGTCTTCATATCAAGCAAAGCGTAGTGATAAAAGTATGGATCCATATCTGAATGAATTCCCATTACTTTTAGTAAAATTTCACCACCAGTTTCATCTACCCGCTCGACATTCCGAACAACCCATTCACCTTTCGTAAGTTGTTTTTTAATTCCCCCTTTGATTCCATCTGCAAGATAAAGATGGTTCCAACCATCTCGTTCCGACATCCATAAAAATTCATTTTCATCTTTAAGCCAATGAAAATAAGTTTTCCCACTGTATTCAACGAAGGTTTTTGAACTTTCCTCGATAAGGGTTGAAACTCCTCCAGACTGCCCATCAATCGAAAGTACCCTCAATACCTGATGCCCTCGCTGGTTATACAGAAAAGTAAATCGAGATGAATCTGCTTTCCAGCGAACTTGGCTAATGCTCCAAGGATTATTAAAAAGGTTGTTATCAATTATAATTTCTTTTTTACTTTTAATTTGGAATAGATGGGGAAAATGCTGTTCAAGTTTATCCCCAGGTTTATCGTAATTAAAAGAAATGAGTTTGGGTTGAAGCTGAGTTTTTGGCGTGGATTCAATCATATGAATAACTCGGCCTTCCCCTGGGGTACTCTTCATAGCAATAAAGGAAGAGGAATCGGGGGACCAATAAATTGCACCCCGGTAACCATTTTTCGCATCCGCATCATTGGTAAGTTTTATTTCATTATTTGGGTTATTAAGGTTGTTAAGAAAAAGGTTGAAATCTCGGATAATGACTTGCCAATTTCCATCGGGGGAAGAGTTGCTAGGTTTGTTCTTTTGAGGATTTATCTTTCGCACTTCCTCTGACATTGGCTTGGGAACTGTTTGGTTTTGTTGAATGCGAGCAATGGAATTATCAGCACCTGTTCTAAAAGCATTGTGCAATTTGTTTTTAGAATCTATGACGAGCCAAATCTGATTTTCAAAGGTACGCTGTGAGAATTTTTGTCCACTTTCAATCTTTCCGTAGCTAACTCTTTTTCCTTCAAAAGATAGCCAGAAAATTTCAATCGTTTCTTCAAGATTATTCTCAAAAGTTATTTTGGTTTCTTTCCCATTTACTTCACTTAATTTGGGCAGATTTTTTAAAGGTTCTAGTGCTGGTATTTCTTTCGCGATTCTTTTTACTTCCAAAGGTTTTAAGTTTGCTTCATAACCCTGCCCTGCCAGAATAAATGAAAACTTCTTAAGCGATACATCTACTTGCAATTTTTCTAATGTTAGTTTTGTTACTGCTTCTTTAGGGGCCTTAAGGTCTAGCAGGGACTTTCTCATTTGTTCCGCATTAAATAATGGCATCTTTTCTTTTTTTGAAGGATCTACAAGGAAAAAGCTTTTAACACCAAAGGTATCCGAAGTTTGAAACCAGAATTTTCCATCTTCACCAATGCGATGGGGTTCAAGGTTATCTAGATTGATGAGACTGCGGAATCGCTTATCAAAGTTAGCAGCGCGTTCAAAGTCGCCTTTTATCTTTGAAACATTGTGTAGATCATCGGCACTAATTAATGAATTAAAAAAACAAAAAACTAAAACAATGAATAACGAACTTCGCATTACTATCTCCTAAAAAATTATTGTTTAAACATTATTCATTAAACTGCGCCAAATATCCACCCTTGGAGGCTTATGCATTGAATAAATTCTTGAACCGAGAGGGATGGAGGAGTATTAAAATATTCTTCAAGTTTATCCTTTTGATCGAGTTGGGAAGCCCAATTTGCTAATTCAAGTACTTGTGCTTGATCTTTTATTAACTTTTCGTTTTTCCTTGAACTATCATTTTTTTTCAAAATGCTAGGCCAAACTTCTGCAAGTACAATTTCAGCTTTATCCGTAGGATTTTTAGTGAACCCAGTCTCCATTGGCCAAACTTTAATTTTGTTGCCCCATTTTTTTTTCAATCTCATTAAGTAAGGAATTCCAACCAACCCCTGACTTCCAGCGCTTCCTATCCCATATAGTTTCCACGCTTCTTGGGTTCCGGGCAGCCTTTGTTCCGCTAGTCGAAGTCGAGAAATAAATATTTCCTTTGATAGTTCATAGGGGAACTTAGGTGATTTGCTATTTAAAAAGTTATTTGTTTTAGCCTTTGGGCAACCCCAAAAAGGTCCAGGATACTCTCCACCCAAATTAGAATTTATAACCGAGGCTATTTCAAACCGGTTGTTCCCATTACTTTCATTATCGGAAATCAGACCAAAGAGCAGTTCCCAATTTTCTAACCATGGGGTTTGGGACTTTGTTTTTATTAAGGGGTGAGAAAAAGCAAAGGGAAAATCAAAACCTGCAAAAACTTTATTCCCATTTCTGATTAGGTTCTCTAAGGTTATGCAAATAAAATTAAATGCTTTGTGCCTAGTACGAAAATAATGCGTTGTCGCTTTCTCTTGCTGGTGTTTACAGGCTACCCATAAGCAATCTGCACTGGGGTTTTTAGGACTAGGTTTTGCAGAGGCACTAAAGTCGACAAATAAATAGAAATCAAATAGTGCCATTTTAATACCTTATTTATCACCCTGAAGATTAAGTTTCAAATACGATATCGATTTGATCGAAGTCACCGGGATGCTAAGAGTAAAAGAGGCGGTGGCATCTTCCAAGACAAGATAATCGGTTCCTATTTCTAAAATTTTATGGCCTAGAGGTAGATTTGACAGAACTTGAATTGAATAATTATTCGCATTCTCTTTAAGTGAAACAATCTGCCCTTTTTTTAAATGTTTAAAGACAGAGCTTTTTGCATTTTCATTCGCAAAGCCAAGTGCATCTCGCAAATAAATTCCAAAAGTTACCGCAACTACCAGAAAAAGGATTGTTGTCTTTTTCATAAGCTTATTCCTAAAAAGAGAAACCTTTGGGAAAGTTACACTAAACCACTATTTTAGCACTCAATAATAAGTGATTGCTAGTTAAGTTTTATTCTTTTATGTTTTAGAAAAATTATTATCCTCAAGTGGCGTAAAGCGATAACACCACCAGACGAAAGCTGCTAAAAGCAAGGCACCTGCATAGACATCAAAGAGGGGGTCCCATTGTGGTCTGCCTTCGTAGCCTTGGTTTTTGCGCCAATCTGCAAAGGCACCTACGAACCATTGGGATGAAGTTGCGCCTATGACACCTAGACCATTCATCAGGCCAAAAAGCGCACCAATATGCGAGCCACATTGAGGAATTGCAACTGACCACCAATTAGGCAAAGTGATGTGCATAAAGCAAAATGATGCTCCCCAAAGTGTTGCAAGCGTCCAAGCGTCATCACAGCGGATTCCAATATATAGACAAATAGAAGAGATAATATAGCATATTACGCATAAGTATCTTCGTGCATCGGGTGCCTGTTTAAACCATAAAGGAATTTTGTCTGCAAGCCAGCCCCCTAGTAACATTCCAACTGCAGAGCCAGCTAATACTAGGGAAGATAGTTTTCCCGTAGTGAGGTTGTCCAAACCCCGTGCAGCGGAAAGGTATTTTGGAAACCAAGAGTAAAAGAAATAGGTATAGAACGCCCCTAGTATCATTATTAGGCTAAGAATAATAATTCCGCGATTTTTAAATACCTTAGCCCAAGGTACCTTTTGCGTGATTAAAGGTTCAAGAGTATTTCCCTTTTGAATGATTGCAAGCTCTGCTTGATTGATAGAGTTATGCTCAAAAGGGTTATCGCGAAACCAGATCCAAAATCCAATCGCCCAGAAAATGCCAACCATACCAAACACGACGAAGGTCCATTGCCAAGTAATCGATTGAATTAAGTAAGCCGCACCTAGGGGAGCTATAACTGCGCCTAGTTGAGCTGCAGCAAGCATAATTCCTTGAACCCTGCCTCTTTCTTCATTGGGAAACCAACGAGAGATAACTCGAGCAGCATTTGGGAAGGCCCCTGCTTCACCTATGCCAAACCCAAACCGGACTAAAAGGAGAGATGCAAAACCAGTGCAAGCACCTGTAAGAGCTGTGAATAAAGACCACCAGATGACAATGCGGGTAAGTATTAATCGAGAGCCAAAGCGGTCGCCCAGCCTTCCAGTAGGAACTTCAAACAAGCCATATGCCAAAGTAAAAGCCATTAAAATGTAGCTGATTTGTGTGTTGCTTAGGTCAAGTTCTTTTTGAATGGGAGCAATTGCCTGAGACATACAAATGCGGTCAAGGTATAAAACAGAAGATAACCCACAAAGCCAAAGTATTAATATAAAACGAGCCCGCGTGGGAACTTGGTTAGTCGGTTGGTAAGTTTTCAAGGTTTTGAAATCAGTGTTAGGGCCCATAACTAGGTCTTTCAGTTTATTTTTACACTCTACCGCTTTAATATTGAAAAGTCACTTGCTTAAATATGATTCTTGTCGCATTGGTTAGTGTTGTCTGTAAAATATCAGAGTACTTCCTGCCTTTGGAGAATTTTATGTTAATTGGGTATGTAAGTGATGAGCAGTACTCTGCGCTTGCTGATGTGTTGTTTGAATTCATAGATGAATCAGGCAATTCTTTTGAAACTCGGTCGCGAGCAAGTGGTGCGGTCTATCTTGAAAAGCCTTTAAAATCAGTAACAGGCAAGTATAAGGTGGTGTTACAAAAGCAGGGTTTTGGTTCTAAAATTTGCTCTCTCTCATTACCTTTAGAGTCTCCCCATCAATTTCGTTTACTTTCCGATTCTCTCATTGGCTATGCTTGGCCTAAGCAGGTTTGCTCTGGTCAATCTTCCGAGTTTCGGGTTCATTCGGTTGAGCCTTATAAGTTAGAGTTATTCCGATATGGCATAACTCCCGAGTTTATTTCTTCTCACGGTTGGCACGATGAGCATGCCCCCCGTGCGGTGATGCAAATTACACCTGATGGCGACTACACCCAAACGGGTGTACTTTGGAATAAGACCGGCTATGCAAACTCGGTTCATTCTCAATCAATCAAAGCTCCTTTAAAATCGGGTTTATATTATTTTAGAGTATCTACCGCAACGGGGAAGCAGTTCTCTTTTCCTTGGATAGTCGCCTCTGCAAAGCCTGTTGCTAAATTAGCGGTGCTTGCTTCGAACTTAAACTGGAATGCTTACAATAGTTTCGGTGGTCGAAGTAATTATATTCACGCAGATGGGTTGCCTCCTACTCCTACTATTAATTCGAGAACTGAACTTAAACGATATTCTGATGATGGGTTTTTTACTTGGAGTAGTGCTAACTATCCGCCTCTTTCTTTTGATCGGCCCGAGCCTTTTAACCATATTCCCTTCGATGAAAAAATTACCGATCCGATTGAAGGCAGGCAGGCTTGTCATCTTGCACCTGCAGAATGGCGCTTGTTAGGATGGCTCGAACAAGAAAACTTTAACTACGATTATTTTGCAGAATCGCAACTCCATGACAGCGCGCTTGACCTTTCTCACTACAAAGTCCTCGTCACTGCGGTGCATCCGGAATACTGGACTCGTACTATGTTTGACAAAGTCAAGCTTTGGGTCTTTCAAGGAAAAGGCAGGCTGATTTACCTCGGGGGTAACGGTCTCAACTGCGAAGTCGAAATCAATTCCGATGGAGCCATGGTTTGTCATAATTGTAAACTTACCGGCCTTGATACTAAGGGTCTGGGTGGGTTTGAAAGTCGATTCGCTATTAGGCAGGAATCAGAGGCTTCACTACTCGGCGTCGTTTTTACGCCCACGGGGGCGATGACTGGGGCTCCTTATAGAGTGCAAGATGGTTCGCATTGGGTGTTTGAAAATACGGGGCTTCATTCGGGCGACATCTTTGGCGAGAAAAGTTTGCACAGGCGTTGTCCGGGTGGGGCTTCTGGTCACGAGACCGATAAGATTTCACCTTGTTCCCCAGATGGGATTTTGCTTCTTGCGAAGGGTATGAACCCAGATGATGGCGGTGCGGAGATGGTTATCTTTGATACCCCCTCAGGTGGGAAAGTTTTCTCGGTGGGGTCGATTAGTTATGTTGCATCTCTGCCTGTTGATGAGCAAATTTCAAAAATCACTGCGAATGTATTACGCAAATTCCTGCAATAACTTTAAAGCTTACATCTAATTAGGAATGTATGAATGAAGATCATTAAAATAGAAACGATTGCGATTAATGTCCCTTTAAAAAAGGGCCTTTCCGCTAAAACAGCTCATGGCGAACACGCTGTCTCTCCTTATGTTCTGGTCAAGGTTCATACCGATGAAGGCATTATCGGTTTAGGTGAAGCTACCATTTCGGGGCTTTGGTCTGGGGAAACTCAGGGCAGTACTATTATTGCAATTCGCGATTACATTGCACCTCAACTTCTTGGTAAAGATCCTCGTGATATTACTACTGCAAGACGCGCAATGGATTTTATTATTAAGCTTAACCCTTTTACCAAAGCTGCGGTTGAGATGGCTTTATGGGATATTTTAGGTAAATCGGTCAACCTTCCTGTTTATCAATTACTTGGCGGGAAGGTGCGCGATAAGATCCGTATTAAACTGGTTGTCTGGGCTCGCAATATCGAAGGGTCGAAAGTGATGGCACAGCAGCATCTTAAACTTGGTGTTAGCTGTTTGAAGGTTAAGGTTGGGCTCGATCCAGAAACTGATATCGCAAGAGTTAAAGCCGTAAGGGAAGTTGCAGGGTGGAACATACCCATCACCATTGATGCCAACTGCGGCTGGACTATTCAACAAGCACACTATTGTCTGCGCGAACTTAATGATGTTAAATTGCTTCTTGCTGAGCAACCTATTCCTCCGGGCGATCATGTGGCGCTTGCAGAACTTCGTAGGTCGACTATTGCACCTATCATGGCGGATGAAAGTGTTTTTACCTTGCAAGACGCTTGGCAGCTTTCTTACCACCGTGCTGCTGATATTTTTAGTGTTTACCCCGGGAAGCATGGCGGAATTGCGGCCACCGCGGAGATCGTCGCCATTGCTAAGGCTGCTGGCATTCGATGCACCATTGGTAGTAACCTTGAACTTGGAATTGGCACCGCTGCTATGCTTCATATCGCTGCTGCATTTCCTGAAATCGATTGTGATTCTTTCCCTGCTGATACTATTGGGCCTTTTTATCACGACGGCGAAATCATCACCGTGCCTCTTGACCTTGGGCCACCCTATGCCACGGTTCCTACTGGCCCTGGTTTAGGAGTTACTCTCGATGAAAAAGCGGTTGCTAAATTCAGAGTGGGATAATCATTGTTAGCAAATTTTTGCCTGCTACACTTGCTTTCTGGCTTTCTCTCCTGAATGTGTTTCCTTTACCTAGGGGTTAAACTATGATTCGTTCCTCGGTCGATTTTTCCCAAAAGGGCAAACAGATTGGCCAGCTTTACATTCCCTATTCCTATAACCTCGCAGGTTGGGCTAACCTTATTGTTCCCATCGCGGTCATCAACAATGGAACCGGGCCTACCGCTTTAGTTATGGCGGGGAATCATGGGGATGAATATCCCGGGCAAGTTGCTCTTATGCGTCTACTTCGCAATCTTCAACCCGAACAAATTCACGGTAGAATTATTATCATTCCAACCCTTACTATGCCCGCTGCAAAGGCTGGAACCAGACTTTCTCCACTCGATGGCAAAAACTTCAACCGCACTTTCCCGGGGAATCCCGAAGGCACTCCCTGCGAGGTTCTTGCTCATTATCTCACCACGGTTTTATTCCCTCTTGCTGACATCGTGATCGACATTCATACCGGCGGGCGAGGTGTCGATTTCTGCCCTTGCGCTCATATGCACCTCGTTCCTAATGGGCCTCAACGCCAGAAAATGCTGCTGGGTACCGAGGCTTGGAATACGGATTTCTGCTTCCTCTATTCTGATATCGCAGGAACTGGCTTACTTCCTGTAGAAGCTGAAAAACAAGGCAAAACTGTTATCACTACGGAAATGGGGGGCAGCGAAAATGTCACTGCTTCTGTTCATTCCCTTACTCAAACCGGCCTTAATAATGTGCTTGTCACCATGGGAGTTTTGAAAGGTGAAATCGTCACCAGACAATTGCTTGGGCAAAAACCTACCCGATGGGTGCAGGCTCTCGACTGGGAAGATTACCGCTTCGCACCCGAATCGGGCGTCTACGAGAATATTACCCCACTTGGCGCTTCTGTTCAGGCAGGCCAAATCTTGGGTGCTATTCATTTCCTCGAACGGCCCGACCGCCCTCATCTTGATATCATCGCTTCTTCATCTGGCGTCCTCATCGCAAATCGTGCTCCTTCCATTGTTACGCAAGGCGATTGTGTCGCTGTGATTGCTCACGAAGTTGATCCTAGGAAACTCTCATGAAAATTACCGAAGTTATATGTCAGATTATTCGCATTCCTAATGTGCAAGCAAAAACTGCTAGCAGTCAAGATTCTGTTCTTATTCGCATTCGTACCGATACTGGGATTGAAGGTATTGGCGAAGCGGATTCCTCACCAGAGGTGGTGAAGGCAATTGTCGATGCGCCCTTTAGCCATAATATTGCCTGCGGATTACGCAAGATTCTCCTCGGAGAGAATCCACTAGAGAACGAATTGCTTTGGCAGAAAATGTATAGGCGCACTATGTATTTCGGCCGTACCGGTGTGGGGATTACCGCTATGGCTGCTGTCGATATGGCCCTTTGGGATATCAAAGGCAAAGCCTTTAATCAACCTATCCATCGCCTACTTGGCGGACAGCATCACTCCAAACTGCGAGGTTATGCTTCCATTCTTTTTGGCAGAGATGGTAAGGAAACTGCCGACATTGGCCGCAGGTGGGTGGAGGCAGGCTACACAGCGGTTAAGTTCGGCTGGGAGCCTATGGGCACTTCCGAAGCGGTGGATATCGACCTCGTGCGGGGCGCTCGTGAGGGTTTAAAAGATGCAACACTTCTTATCGATGCGGGGTGCGTCTATGACGCTCGAACCGCTTTACGCAGAGCTCAAGCCTTCCAGCAATTCCAACCCGAATGGTTTGAAGAACCTTTAAGGGAAGATGATATCGATGGTTATGTTTGGCTCAGAGATCGTTCGCCTATTCCGATTGCTGCGGGGGAAGGGGAATGTGGAAGGGAATCGTTTCGCCCGTTCATCGATCGCAAAGCACTTGATGTATATCAGGTAGATATTTCGCGTTGTGGTTTTACGGAAGCTGCTTATATCCGTGCCCGTGTAGAAGAAATCGGTGCACGACTTTGTAATCATTGCTACACCAGTCCACTTACCGTTGCTGCAAGCCTTCATTGGCTTTCCACCTGCAAGAATGCTTTTCTTTTCGAGGATTGTGTTGAAGATTCTCCTCTTAGGCACGAACTTACTTTGGAAAAGGTGCAGTCTATTAATGGCTGGATTGAGGTGCCTAACCGGCCCGGCCTTGGCGTTACTCTCGATGAAAAGTTTGTTCAAAAGTTTCTGGTTTCAGAATCTAGATAACCTATTAAGGAATCAATGATGACTCGTGCTAAAACCGAATATCGTTATGAAAAACTTACTTGGCCTGAAATCAACGATGCTGTTGACCTTGGTAAGGTTTGTATCATTCCTTGTGGCGCTGTCGAGCAGCACGGTCACCATCTGCCACTCGATGTTGACTTAGTTTGTCCAGTTGGTATTGCAACAGGTGCAGGGAAAATGATTGCCGATAAAATCCTTGTCCTTCCTGTAGTGGCCTATGGTTATACAGGCCATGTCATGGATTTTCCCGGTACTATCAATCAGGATTTCGAACACTTCATGCATCATGTTCTCGACATCACTAAATCTCTTGCCTACCACGGTTTTAAGAAAATTATTCTCCTTAACGGTCACGGTTCCAATATGCCCAACCTCGATCTCGTGGCCCGAAGAACCAACCTCGAAACCGATGCCGAATGCTCCCTTATCGCTTGGTGGAACCTACTCACTGTCGATAAGCAATTCTTACCCAAATGGCGCCAAAGCAAGTTCCCAGGTGGATGTTCACACGCTTGCGAACTTGAAACCAGTCTTTATATGTACCTTGATGGCGATAATGTTCGTATGGATAAAATCAAGAGTGGAACCATCAGTTTTAATAATGAAAATAGTGAGTTTAACTGGGTTGATCTTTTTGCTGCGGGACCCGCTACGGTTGTTTCACACACAAGTAGTTATTCCGATACCGGGGTTCTTGGCGATGCTGAACTTGCAACACCAGAAAAAGGTAAACAAGCATACGATGAGGCTGTCAAACAACTTGCAAAATTTGTCACTTGGTTTAAAGACAGACCTAAAGATGTTCGTAAAGACTTACACCGAAATAAACCTACCATCCCTATGCCTTGGGGACAGCAATCCATTGGATCTTAACCTCTAAAACTATTGCAAGGATATTAAAAGATGAAGATTGTTGACTTACGCATTACAGGACTTGCAGGTGGAACTGTTGAAGGAGGTTGGGCCAAAGAACTCACCCCTGAAGATGATGTCCATACCATCGTGGAAGTTATCACAGATAAGGGATTGGTAGGTTTAGGCAGTACCTTCACCAGTAGCGACTTGGTTAAAGCTGCTTCCAAACTTCTTCTGCCTTTCTTGCTCGGAGAGCGTGCAGATGAACCTGCTCGTTTAAGCGAAAAGCTACGACAGAATATGTTTTGGCAAGGCCGAGGCGGTTCTGTCGAACACGCTATTAGTGGTATCGATATCGCTCTCTGGGATTTGTTTGGCAAAATCTCGAATCAACCTGTTTCCCGTCTTCTAGGTGGGAATTATCGCAATCAGATCAAACCCTATGGTTCACTCCTTTTCGATGAACCCGAACCTCTTCGTCTTAAACTCAACGCTGCTATTAAGAATGGATTCAAAGCCATTAAGTTGGGGTGGAAGCCTTTTGGCAGACGCAACTTTAAAACCGATGAACTGCTGATTCAAACCGCAAGAGAAACCATCGGCCCTGATGTCGAACTTATGATTGATGCTGGCGGCAGTGAAGCCTTTTGGCCCCACAGTTATAAATGGGCCCTTCGCACTGCGCAAATGCTTGCTGCTTATGATGTCGTTTGGTTCGAAGAAGCATTACCGCCTGATGATATTGCTGGGTTTGCACAGTTAAGAAAAAATTCTCCTGTTCCTATTGCTACCGGCGAAGTACTAACCCGTAGGCAGAGTTTTAAACCACTTTTTGAACAACAAGCTGTCGATATTATTCAGCCCGATTGCACCAAATGTGGCGGGTTGACTGAAGCTTGGCGCATCGCTTGGATGGCTTATGACCATAATGTGCTATGGGTTCCCCATGGTTGGAACACCGCAATTGGTTTAGCTGCTGATATACATTTAGCTTGTGCGATGCCGGTCGCTAGGTATGTGGAGTTCCTTACGCCATCGCCTTATGTGGATGATTTAATTTGCACACCTTTTCGACCTGATAAAGACGGGTTATTGACCTTGCCTGATAAGCCGGGCCTAGGAATTGAGTTAAATGCAGAAGCTTTGAAACAATTTGGCATTAGGAAATAATTAGATTTAGGTCAAAGTTGTTTTGTGCCATTGTTTTAATTAGTAGAGTAGTAAAAGCACAGTAAAGATAATAACTTCTTTCTTGATTAGTAATCTTCGGTTTTAAGGCAGTTGAATTTCAACTAAAATTGTTTCGGTCACTTTGGGTAAAAAATCGTTTGCATTAAATGGTGGAGGAGTTTCTTTTTTCTTAATTACAATTCGACCCGTAATAATTTGATTGTTCTTGTCATGTGATTGATTCCAATGATTCATAAAGAAGCGCAGAATAGCATCAGAAAATGCCTCGTGGTGAAACTCGTAAAGAGAAAGTAAAAAGAATCGTTTGCGTAAATAAGGGTCGTTTTCTTCCCAGCCAGAGCGTGTGTTTGGAGATGAAGTTGCACTTTCAGGATGAAGCAAATCAACGGCAGTACCATCGGTTTTAATTCCCAAAAGATTGATCTTTATGCTTTCCCTGCTTATGCTTGGAGAAAACATGGCCCAGAACTGATCTAGCCCAGTTATCTTGGCTGGTAAGTAAAACCATTCGCGTTGATCGCTGCTATGTGGCGGGTTCAAGTAGCGCTTTTGATTTAGCACAAGAACATAAAGTAAAAGTCCGAGAATGAGCCAGCGAGAATATTTCATTGCTAAGATTGAAGGTTGATTCGATTCATTAAACCCTTTCATCAATTGGAAAGGGAGATATTTGTCCAGAAAATCCCAGAAGCAAGAAGGTAAAAATACCAACCAATAGACCATACACATCGGAGAAAATAAGCCTACATCCATACAAAAATAAATTCCTAAGTGAAAACCCCACATCATAGCAATTACTAGAAGTCGAATTATTGAATTACCCACTGGCATTAAAATTAAAAAAGGAACTGCAAATTCAATAAGAAGAGTTTGTTTGGTCAGTAGGCTGAGCAGAGTTGGAAATTGAATCATCCAGTATCCAAAAGGCTTGCTGAAATAATCCATGTTTAGCACATAGTAAAGCGCGCTGCCATCTCCTACCCATTCATAAGACATCTTGGGAATTGCCGCATTAAAGTAGACAATTCCAAGTTGTAGGATTAAAGCAGCACTACCCCAAGAAATAATTCGGTTAGAAGAAAATGGTACAATAGTTTTTTTTAAAGAATCGATACTCCAGCGGGCACCCAAGGGCAAAAAAAGAGACCAGAACAATGCACAGCGTAACAGCACATCGTTCCCTTGAAGAATCATAGGTTGGCGAGCGTGAGAACCAAGTAGCAGAAAGAGGGAAATCGCAAGGGCCAACTTGGTGCGGTATCCTACAAGGAGGGAAAACGCTGTAACAGCGCTAAGAGATAAAAGGAAAACCTGCCAAGCTATTGAACCAGATAAAAAATGCGGACTAATCCACCAGACGATGCTTAAGGGAAATTCTATTTGCTTGAGCGCTTCTCGTTGCATAACCCCTTGATCGGTGAAGAAGAAAGTCGTTTCTAAAGAAAAAAGTGTAATTCCCCAGAGAAGTATAAGGGCTAAGCCTATGCGAAATAAGGCAAGGGACCGAAGGTCGAGCGCAAAGATTTCAAGCAAGAGATTTTTAGAAGTTTGATTGACCTGCATAAGAAGTTCGCCGAGGTCGAATGAAGAATAAATTTGCTTAAGTTTGGTCTGGGAAAAAAATCGTTAGTTTTGCCTTAATAGAACAAACAAAAGCAATAATATTGTATCTGTTGAAATATACAAAAGAGCAACAAAAATGCAATTTTGTAAAGCTAAGGAAGAATCTTTTAATCTAAGTTATTAGAATCGACAATAAGACCATCATTACGAACGCAAAGATTTTTAAAAGTGGTGGGATTGCAACCAAAGCGGATGGTTCGAACGGATGCATCAGCAAGGACTGCGCACATAACTCCTGAATGAGAAGATCCAAATTGACGAATTCCGGAGCCACCAAAATAACCGCCACTCGTAGTTGAAATTACATTGATATCAGCAGCAGGGGCAAGCCAAGAACCACCAGATGGTTGGGCCAGCCTTATGGTGTCACCATCACCGCCCCCTGCTCGAACCGCAGGTTCATTGTCATAAAAATCAGTTCCACTTTCGATGCTTTCTACATTGATTCTTCGTTCGCCAAGCAACAAAGTGTTCGAGGTACCATCCGAAATAGAATTGATGTTAACTTTATAAAAAGTTGGAGTATTATTTTCGACCAAAACGCCATCTAGATTGTTGGTGCCTCCGTTACCACCGTAATCGGTAATAGCATCGTTATGATAAGTGCGAACAGATCGCCTAGTAGTACAATAGAAATTATTAACAGTAGAAGTATCAAGAGTTTTAAGGATAGCAGCCCCATTGGTCACCGTATTGACATCGGCAAAAATATCTGAGGGCGCAAGTTTGTATAGATTTTCTTGTTCCATGTAGGGGTAAATATGAAAGGGCCAGTTAAAATAAAAAACACGAACCGCAGGGTTTTCGGTTACCCCTGTGGCTGGATTTACGAACCCGCCACCTCCTTGAGGAAAGTTGCCTTTGCTATCGTGAAACGAATGCATTGCGAGGCCAATTTGTTTTAAATTATTGGCACAACGCATTCGGCTTGCAGCTTCACGAACTTTCTGAACAGCAGGCAGCAATAAACCGATTAATATGGCAATGATTGCGATCACCACAAGAAGTTCAATTAAAGTGAAGCCATTTTTTTTCGATGACATTTTAAAACCTCGCATTAAAATCAACAGATAGGTCATTTGATTGTATACTCTACCGGTTTTAAAAAGAAGGCTTAAATTAATTTAGCCCTTTGTTTTTAATTCTAGGTTCACAATGTTTTTCCCCGATTTTATTTGAATATTTAAAGGAGTTTTCGCCATCGATTCGTATTGTTTAGGTAAAATATTAGTTAATAACCCTTTGTTTTCAGCATTCATTTGATCTTCCCCTGATAATTCCTTACGATTTTTTTGCATCATCTTTGTAACGGTTACCTTGTAGGATCCAGGTGTAACGCCTTTACCATTGTTACCAAACAAAAGATATTGCCCATTGTCATTACTTTGGGAAGGAATGGGGCCTTCAGCATTTTCAGTATTAAGTTCAAAAACTATTCGGGAATCAGAAACTTCTAAATCATCTAAAGTAACCTTTCCAGATACGAAACCCTCATTTGAACCAGAGAAAATGATGATCAATAAAAGAATAATTAATCCAAGGATTGCAATTGCTGAAAGAACAATTAGCTTTACATTAGGTTCCGAATCTTCTTTACTTTGTTTTACCATCAAGTTTCACTTTATGTAATAGATGTGTTAAATTCATTTAAACCCAAAAATTACTTTAAATCAAGAGTAATTGAGGTAATTAAAACTCTTTATTAAACAGGTTTTTAAATGATAGGTGTTTCTTTAATTTATGAATTCATTGAACTTTCATAAGATATTAATTTATCCCTAAGATTGCTTAGTATAATCTTAAATCATCTGATCAAAACTTTTAAGGAATGTTATTATATGTTTAAAATAGTTGTTTCATTTGGCATAATTTTATTGTTATCCGTTTTTATGGTGTTTGGTTTATTCGCATCAGAACCCCAGCCTGGTAAAAACATTTCGCGAATAGCTTTTGGCTCTTGTGCTCATCAAGATAAGCCCCAACCTATCTGGAATGCCATTCTTAATGATAAGCCCGAGTTATTTGTTTTCTTAGGTGATAACATTTACGCAGATACCAGCGATATTATGGTGATGCGTGCCAAGTATGCGAAGATGAATGCGGTTGAAGGGTTTGCAAAGTTGCGTAAATCGATACCGCTGATTGGGATATGGGATGACCACGATTTTGGCAAGAACGATGCGGGCGAGGAATTTGTTCCTAAAGATAAAACGCAAGTTGAACTGCTCGATTTTTTTGAAGTTGCAAAAGATTCACCTCGAAGAACGCGAAAAGGGGTTTATGAATCCTGGGAGCTTGGGCCACAAGGGAAAAAAGTTCAAATCATTTTGCTGGATACGCGATATTTCCGAAGTGCTATGAAAAAAGGGCCTGGCCTTTCCTTCCGTGGTAATTATGTAGGTAATTCTGATCCGGGGGCAACGGTTTTAGGCGATGAGCAGTGGAAATGGCTCGAAGAAAAATTGCGCTCACCCGCTGACCTTCGCATTATTGGCAGCAGCATTCAAGTGGTTTCTGAAGATCACGGATTTGAAAAATGGATGAACTTCCCTAATGAACGAGAACGACTTTACAAACTGATTAAAGACACCTCTGCTAGTGGGGTTCTCTTTCTTTCGGGGGATAGGCATCTGGGCGAAATTTCCGTTATGGATGCTGGATGGGGTTACCCCGTGATCGATGTTACTTCTAGCGGCATTAATCAGGCCAATACAAAATGGCGTAGGGAAGAGCCTAATAAACATCGCTTTGCTGCTATGCCCTGGGAAAATAATTACGGCATAGTCGATATCGATTGGCAAGCTAAGGATTCTCCTCTTGTAAGTATTTCCCTGCGTAATGAAGAAGGAAAGACATCTGCAACTTATCGTATTCCCCTTAAAAATTTGAAAGCCGTTTCGGAAGTGAAGGAAGCGCCCGTTGGTGCTGGTGCAATTTCTTCTCGTGAAGCTGCAAAACTGGTAGGAGAAAAAGTTGTGGTCGAATTTGAAGTCAAGTCAACCGGCCAGTCTCGTGATAATGGTAAAGCCTTTATTAATTCCCTTGCTGATTTTCGTGCAGCGGATAATTTCACTGTTGTCCTTGATGCCAAGGCTTTTGAACCCCTTATTAAAACGAATGGGGTAGAAATTTTTCGTAAGGGTTTGGTAGGCAAGCGTATTAAAGTTGAAGGGATGGTTAGTGAATTTCAAGGGAAATCGCAAATAGAACTTAGTGATCCAAAATCCTTCAAAATATTAGAAAAATAGGAACCATTCCCTTTTTACCACTACAATACCACCTTAACATTAAGGCTTTTTTAATCTTTGTTTGAACTGGCAAAGCTTTCTCTTTAAATAACCGAAAAAGTTAACTAAGATAATAGTGTAGTCCTCACCCAAATTTTTGAATTATAAAAACTAGAACACTTATGAAATTTAAATACCTTTACCTTTATCTTTTATCTAACCTTAGTGCAAGTTTACTATTTGGATACTTGCTTTTACTAGTATTGCCTACCTTCGTCTTGGCCCAATCAGAAGGTAAAAAAATCTACGATGCCAAATGCTTGGCTTGCCACGGTGCTAAAGGTGAGGGGGTCAAAGGAAAATATAAAAAACTTTTATCTGGAGACCTCACCCCAAATCAGTTGGCAAAAGTAATTGAAGAAACCATGCCCAAGGATGAACCGGGCAGTATCAATGCAACAAGCTCTCTTGCAATTGCAAAATACATTCACGAAGATTTTTATTCCTCGATTGCCCGGGAAAGAAATCGCCCCGCAAGAGTGGAACTCAGCAGGCTGACAGTTAAGCAGTATCGCAATACCCTGATGGATCTGGTTGGAAGTTTTCGAGAAAAAGCAAACTCACAAGAAAAGAGTAAAGGAATTAAAGGGGAATATTTTAAAGCCAGAAACCTTAACAAAGGTGATCTGGTGGAGACGCATGTAGATGCTGAGATTGATTTTGATTTCAAAATAGAAGGTCCCATTGTGGGAAAAACCGAACCTCACGATTTTTCTATTCGTTGGGCCGGTGCAATCTTTGCCCCTGAAACAGGCTATTACGAATTTACGGTTCAATCTAGCCATAGCATTCGACTTTGGGTAAACGATGCTGCAAACCCTCTGATTGATGCCTGGGTAAAGTCGGGTAAGGATACCGAGTTTAAAGGCTCGCTGTATTTGATAGCGGGCCGTTATTATTCTCTTAAGTTGGATTTCACTAAAGCAAAACAAGGGGTCAACGATAATAAAAAACCGAAGGAAGTGCAGCCAGCTTTTGTCAAACTTTTGTGGAAAAAACCTTCTGGGCCCTTAGAAATCTGCCCTAGTGAATATCTGACCTCAAATACATTCCCTGAGATGTTTATTTGTTCTTCCCCTTTTCCGCCAGATGATGGCAGCCTTGGTTGGGAGAGGGGCGTTACCATATCCAAGGAATGGGATCAAGCAACCACCACCGGTGCATTGGAAGCTGCAAAATATATTTCTAAGAAGCTAAATGAATTTACAAAAACCCGAGAGGGAGATGCTCAGAGAGTTGAAAAAACTATTGAATTTTTGAAAAAGTTTGCGATGCGAGCTTTTGGAAGAAACTTAGAAAATGATGAAACTGCCTTGATTAATAAGGTTATGTTAGAATTTAAGGAACCCCAAGAAGCTGCGATAAGAGTGATTGTTTGGGTTTTGAAGTCGCCTCAGTTTTTGTACCGTCACGAAGGAGGTGGGGATTTTATTGCCAGCCAACTTTCGTATACGCTGTGGGATTCAATCCCAGATCAACAGTTGTGGGATGCAGAAACTTCAGGGAAGCTTAAGAATCCTGAATTACTTAGGCGTGAAATTGATCGGATGTTATTAGACAGCCGGGCGAAAGAGAAAATCCGTGGTTTCTTTCACGATCTACTTTTGTTAAATCATACTTCTGAACTTAATAAAGATGCTAAGCGCTTTCCCGATTTTAATCCTTTGCTCGAATCAGATTTGAAACTGTCGCTTGATAAATCTCTCGATGAAATATTCTGGAATAAAGAGAGTAATTTTCAGAAGTTGTTTTTGGAAGATAGCGTTTTTATGAATCAAAGAATTGCTAAGTTTTATAATCAGAAACTTGATGCAAAAACGGGTTTTGAAAAAATGAATCTCGATGCTGGAAAACGCGCTGGCATTGTAACCCATCCCTATATGATCTCTATGCTTTCCTACGCTGCAGAATCTTCTCCAATTCATCGGGGAGTTTTTCTCGCCCGGAGTATTGTTGGAGTTACGCTAAAGCCACCTCCAGAAGCAGTCGCGCCTTTGGCTCAAAGTCTTCATCCTTCTCTCACCACCCGCGAAAGAGTTATCATGCAAACCAAAGCAGGCGTTTGCATGACTTGTCATGGCACGATTAATTCTCTGGGCTTTACTCTGGAGCATTTTGACGCTGTTGGCAAACTTAGAACCCAAGATAATTCCAAGCCGATTGATACAAGTGGTTCTTATGTATCAAGGGATGGAAAAAAAGTTTCCTTCGATGGTGCAAGAAACCTTGCGCTTTTCCTTGCTTCTAATCGTGATACTCACCGTGCCTTTACCGAGCATTTGTTCCACCATCTTCTGAAGCAACCTACAAGGGCGTACGGGCCTGAAACATTAGAGCAATTAACCGACTATTTCGAAAAAAACTCGTTAAATATGGCAAAGTTAGCTAGTGAGATAGCACGGTTGGGAAGCCAAAAAGTCGTGGCTCAACCCCAAAAATTGACCAAACAACCTTTGCAATCACCCTGATTTCATGCTAGACTTTTGTTCCACGCTTATTAAAAATTTGGCCTGTGCCCACTCGAGGATTCTTGCCGTGAACCAATTAAACAGACGAAACTTTCTAAAAACCGCTGGAATTAGCACTACTACTATTCCTTTTCTGGGTAATTTGGAAGCCTTTGCTGCACCCGGAAAAGCAATAAATAAGCAACGAATGGTTATTTTCTTTTCGCCTAATGGCGTTGTTCCTGAAGCCTTCTGGCCTCAAGAAGAAGGCGAAAATTTCCAACTCAAAGAAATTCTTGCCCCTCTTGAACCTTTTAAAAATCAAACCATCGTTTTAAACGGCGTTTGTGATAAGGTTCGGGGCGATGGTGATAATCATATGCGCGGTATCGGCTGTTTGCTCACCGGTATCGAGCTTTTCCCAGGTAATGTTCAAGGTGGTTCTCATACACCTGCTGGCTGGGCTAGTGGTTTATCCATCGATCAAGAAATTAAAAATTATCTTCAGAAAAATGAAGCAACTCGCACCCGTTTTGGTTCTCTCGAATTAGGCGTTCTTGTTCCTGATCGGGCCGACACTTGGACTCGTATGTCTTATAGCTCTTCCAATAAACCAATCTCCCCTATTAATGATCCTTATCAGTTGTTTGCTAAACTTTATGGTCAAGCCAAGGATAAGGAAATTCTTGGAAGTGTTCTCGACCCAGTGATCGCTGATTTAAAAAGGATTTCTTCTCAGCTTGGGAAGGAAGACCGCAAAATTATTGAAGAGCATACTGGCTTTGTTCGTGATATGGAAAAAGAGCTTCGCAACTTGAAGCTTTCTAATAATCACGCTATGCCTAAACTCGAGCCAGGTATTCGTGAAGATAACGAAAACCTTCCTAAAATTAGTAGGATGCAACTTGACCTCTTGCATAACAGTCTTCAAGCCGATTTTAATCGCATTTCTACTTTCCAATTTACCAACTCCGTAGGTATGGCTAAAATGAAATGGCTCGGTATCGAGGAAGGCCATCATCAATTATCACACGAACCCGATACCAATAAAGTTGCTGTCGAAAAGTTGATCAAAATTAATAAATGGTTCTGCGAAGAGATCGCCTACTTTGCTAAAAAGCTTAAAAATACACCCGAGCCTAATGGCCAAGGAAATATGCTTGATAATACCCTTTTGGTTTGGACAAATGAACTAGGTAAAGGAAATTCACATACCTTAGATAACATTCCTTTTGTGATGGTGGGTGGAAACCTTGGTTGGAAAAATGGCAAGTCTCATAAATTCACGCGGACTTCTCATAACCGCTTGCTCATTGCGATGGCCCACGGGTTTGGCCATAATATTGCATCTTTTGGTAATGTTGAATATTGCAAGGATGGACCTTTGGTTCTTTCCTAGTAATCGCCTGCTTAAACACCCTTTGCAAGCACCTTCTTTAGAGGGTGCTTTTTGTTTTGTAACTTTAATTTCTTTTTAGCAGTGTATTATGAAACTATTTTTTAATATTTCTTTAGCTGCAAGTTTTGCTTTCTCTCTTATTGGGTGGGTGGTTGCTGCAAGTCCAACGCTAAAAGTAATAGACCTAAGTAATGATGTAAAACTTGAAATGATTTTGATTCCTAAGGGTAAGTTCTTTATGGGTTCTCCCGATACTGAGAAAGGTCGGGGCGCCAACGAACTAATCCATGAGGTAACAATTTCTAAATCTTTTTTTATGGGCAAGTTTGAAGTTACTCAAGAGCAATGGCAAGTTGTGCTTGGGGAAAACCCGAGCGAAATTAAAGGGATAAAATTGCCCGTGACTAATGTTTCTTGGAATGACTCTCTGCGATTTATAAAAAAGTTAAATGAAATAACCAAGCGTTCGTTTCGATTGCCTACTGAAGCTGAATGGGAATATGCTTGCAGGGGCAATACGAAAACGGCCTATTCCTTTGATGCTGAATTATTGCCTTCACAGGCAAATTTTTTCGGTTCAGACTTAGCAAAACCTGTTCCAGTTGGTTCCTATAAACCCAACGCCTTGGGCTTATACGATATGCACGGCAATGTATGGGAATGGTGTAACGATTGGTTTGCAGCTTATTCGAAAAATCCTGCTATTGATCCGCAGGGGCCTGTTAATGGCGAATATCGGGTATTGCGCGGTGGGTCTTTTGTTAATCGGGAATTATCTATCCGCTCAGCGGTGCGGTTTCTTGATACTGCATCATACAGTTTTGAGTTTCGTGGCTTCCGACTTGCATTAACGGAATAATTTTGATTTTGTTAAAATTGTATTTAGTAAGTAAAACTCTGATTTAAAAGGTTAACTTTTAGAAGAAAACGGGACTTTAACTACCTTATGCAAAATCTCATTTAATTTTATAAAACTATTGTAATATTTTTTAATGGTGTGTATACTATAGTTAGCAAGCATTTTCGTGTTTGAAAAGTTATAAGATAATGAACACTATGAAAAAAAAGAAATACAATGTATTAGATTTATTCGCGGGTTGTGGCGGATTAAGTAATGGATTTGAGTTGACTGGCAAATTTAATATTGTATCAGCAAATGAATTTTGTGATGCTGCATCTGACACTTATGAAAAAAATCATCCCGATACCAATATGATTCGGGGTGATGTTACAGATAATCAAATAAAAGAACAAATTTATAACACCTTTAAAAATATAGAATGTGATGTAATTATTGGGGGCCCTCCATGCCAAGCATACAGTAATGCAGGTTTTAGGGATCCTGATGATCCAAGGGGAAGGCTGTTTAGAGATTATGTTGAAATAGTTGATCATTTAAAACCGAAATTATTTGTAATGGAAAATGTTAAAGGATTGCTTACTATCAAACATGAAAAAAGCTACTTAACAAAAAATGAAAAAAAAGAATTAGATTTATTGCGAATATTAGAAAAAGAAAAACAAGAATTATTATTGCTTAGAAAGCGTTTTAAAAATAACCCTGTTGTTTTTAAATTTGAAAAAAAAGATGAAGACCGAATTAGTGTTTTAAGTAAAGAAATAGTTGAGCATAAAAAATGTCACCCAAGCTTGCACGAAAGTGTGATCGACCAAATAATCAAAAGTTATAATGAAATTGGATATAAAGTTCAATTTAAATTACTAAATGCTGCGAATTATGGTGTTCCTCAGCGACGCGAAAGACTTATTTTTATTGGTGTTAAAGAAGATTTAAATGTCAGGTATCCCGAACCGACCCATTCAAAATACGGCGATAGCTTATTTGGTCCTCAAAAATGGATTACTGTTCGACAATCTATCGATGATCTCAAGTGCCAAGAAGAAAATGTAGCGTGGAACCATATTTTAACTAAACATAGTATAAGTTTTGTTGAAAAACTTAAAAACACCCCTATAGGGGAAAGTGCGTTTGGGTTCTCTGATGCTTTTCATAGAAATGATCCTGATACTGCAAGCAGAACAGTTAAAGAAAATCACGGGGGGGTTTTAGTCCATTACGATTTCAATCGTGTAATGACTCCCCGAGAACTTGCAAGGTTACAATCATTTTCGGATGATTTTATTTTTGAGGGTACAAAAAGTCAGATTTTAGTACAAATAGGTAATGCAGTTCCTCCATTGCTTGGTAAAGCAATTGGAGAAGTTGTATTTGAAATACTAAATGAAAAATATTAAGGTTTCTTTGCTTTATTCAATTTAGTTTCAAGTTCGAAAATAAATTTATATATCGCTGTTGGGTCTGGTATTGAGTCTATACTGCATTTTGCTAGTTCGGTATTATTTGGTAACTGGAGGCGTCCAGACAACGGATTGAATTTTTTTGTCCAATTTCTTCTATCAGTTTTTAAACAGTTTTCTTGAGTAATGAAAGATTCAAGATAGCAACTGCTTGTGGCAATAAATTTAAGTTCGCTTTTAGTTTCATTAATCTGGTATTTTGATTTCATTATCAAATATAATTTTGGTTTTTCATTTAAAATATAGCGTTCTCTTAGTATATTTCCTGCAACGATCCCATTGTTTTTACTTGTATTTTTCTCCACTTTTAAATTAACCATCAACTCTATTTTTGAATGGTTTGAGTAACTAAAATCTTCAATGGATTTGTTAGTTGCGGTTACATTTCTAGTGAAGAATTCAGGTAGTTGTCTTACTAAAAATTCTTCTATCATAAAGCCGTAGGCTGTTGAAGTGTTAAGCGCTGAACCTTCAAGTCCTATTAATACATCATTCAAACTTAACAAAACTTTTTTACTATGTTTTACCCAAATTTCATTTATAGATAACTCCACTAATTTTTGAAAAGTCTTTGCAATACTTTGGTACTCTGGCAAAGTAATAGGGTCACATAATTTATTAATTTCATTAATCAATTCTACATTTAAGTTATCTGAATTTATTAGAATTCTTTAGTTATTTTAGAAATACTAATACCGAGTGCTTTTGCAATCTTTTCAATATTCGCTAAGGTTATGTTTTTTTCAGCCCTTTCAATCATACCAATATAAGTGCGATGAACACCCGCACGCGAGGCAAGTTCTTCTTGTGAAAAACCTAGCTTTTGTCTTATGGTTCTTACTCTTTCACCAAACTTTTCTAAAGTTGATTTCATATAGATTAGTTTATTCTTTTGCTAACTTTAGTGCTACATACTAAAGTTAGCATATTTTAAACCATTACATTATTTTGGGTTCTTTTTTGTTTAGCCTGTAGGTTTTGATGAATACTTTTTATACTATTGGCTGGGGTAGTCTTTGTTTCGCTACTAAAATAAATTGTACTAGTTTTTTAAAAGCGGAGAGGGGGGGATTTGAACCCCCGATAGCCTTTCAGCTATATCGGTTTTCGAGACCGACGCATTCAGCCGCTCTGCCACCTCTCCGGATATTTCACCTTCTCAACCCAAAAAACACTATGAATGTAGTGTGTTTTAACTAGGCTACTTTAACATAGCCTAGCATTTTTATTTTACGAAAAGATTACTAAAAAGGGTACCGATCCGAGGATATAAAGTGGTTTTAAGGTAATTCTTTGATGCGAATCCTGCGGTATTCCATTTGACCACGGTCAGCTTCAAGGCCGATTGGGCCCGTCATAGGAAGTTCGTTTGGAAACTTTAATTCTTCGCCATTGCAGGTGCAGGTAGCAACTTTTCCTTTTACAATCACTTCAATTTCATTCCAGTCTTGAGCTTTGTATTTTTTCAAATCTTTGTAAGGGCCTGCAACAAGATAATCTCTGCATTGGAGTTGGGGCTTGCGAATAAAGATGCCGCTGTCCGCGTTTACTTCAGCACG
The DNA here is from genome assembly GCA_041694635.1 of Gemmataceae bacterium. GTDB lineage: Bacteria > Planctomycetota > Planctomycetia > Gemmatales > Gemmataceae > UBA969. The sequence continues at coordinate 40,485 of JBDNHI010000019.1, forward strand.
AAACTCTAGCTTCAAATGGAAGTTGGTTGGGAATTCCTGCACGGTCCACATTTGAGCGGTGCCCTTACCAGGGTTGACGATGATTTTTCCATCTTTAGCGGAGTAACGGCCATCGCTTGCATTGGCTTTGCCATCGAAGGCTGGGCCATTACTGTAGCGCCATCCGGTTAGATCTTTGCCATTGAGCAATAGCTTGAATCCTGGTTCGAGTTTGAAGTTGCCATCGGTCTGAAATAAAGCAAGGCTAAGGGTTAATGCAATCAAAGTAGTGTTCATAAAAAGTATTTCCTATTCTTAGGTTCAGGGTCAAATTTCAAGATAGCATTATGAATCTTGCTTGTCTATTAAAAGCTTTGAGAGAAGGATGCTGGTGATTCAATTAAGAGAAATCATTACAACCCGCTGGGTAATTTGTTTTGCAATAGCTTGAGAATCAGGCTTTGAATATGCGGATGAACCAGTCGATCCCCAAAAACAAGCACAATAACAAAATCAAAGTGAAGTTGTTCCACATATCGAACATCATTAAACGATCAACTCGGTGAACTGCGTTTTCGGTAGATTTAGGCCAAGATTCAGGAACGGCGGGATCGATAACCACGCCACCCGTGGCATTCGCAATGCGCACGAGATTCATTCGATCAGAACCATTGGAATCTGATGGTTCAACTACTTGAATGGTGGTGGTGGCATTCGCTAGGACTTTATTGTTAGCAGAAATAGTAGCGGAGATAGTATGAACGCCAGGTTGGTTAGGGGAGAATTCGGCCCGGAACAATTTAGGGTTCGCAGGGTCTGAGTTGAAAACCAAGGGAAGTGGTTTGCCATCCTTTGCAGTAACTAGCGCCTGAACAGAAGTTAAAGGAAGCAAGCGTAGAGATTGAACCTCGGCATGAAGAACGACTGGCCTGCCTGCTTCTACCCGAGTGAGGTTAGGGGAAAGCCAGAGATTGACCGAGTCGGAAGTAGAGCGAGTAGGAGTGATGGCCCGAAAGGCTTGTTGCCAAAAAATGCTGTAAGGAGTTGGTCCCTGATTAGTGGTAGCGAGGGTATGCCATTTCCAGAGAGTATCGGTGGCGATAAAAAGAACGCGGCCTCGGCCAACAGTATGTTCAGCGATAATGATGCGATTGCCATACGGATTTCTTTCCTTGGCAGCTTCGAGAAGAATGGTAGCACCTGGTCGCTTGCGAAGAACGGGATAAATCTGATCGAGGGGGGAGAGAACCTCGGCGTTTTCAGACCGGAGCTGTGCAAAAAAAGGCGAGTCTGCGCTATCTGGACGCATTCGAACTTCGATTGGCCCCTCAATGGGCTTCCCAGAATCTGAAATTAATTCAACCGGTAATAAAGTATGAAGTTCTGGGATTTCCATGAAGTTAGCTAGGTTCGGCCCAGCGACAATCACAAGAGAGCGGCCATCTTCGGAAATAAGTCTGGCGAGATCCGAGGCAAGATTTTTAGGCCATTTGGAAACCTGAACATCGCCTAAAAAAACAATGTCGAATCCTTCTAAATCTGAACGGCCTTGCGGAAATCCAATTAAGTTTACACGCCTATCGGGAGATCCAAATTGCACAAAGGCACCCGCTCCTCGATTAAGAAGTGCAGAAAAACGAAAGCTTGGATCATCTTCGAATAAGCGATGTAGGTACTTGTAATCCCAGCGCCAGCGATCTTCCAAAATAAGGACTTCAAACTTGTTGTCAAGCACCTGGACCAAAAGAGGATAGGGCTTGGAAGAAGGAGGATTATCGGAGTTAAGTTGAAAGAGATAATTTTTAAGTCCAACAGAGTTAGGCTTGGCAGAAAATTCAACGGTTTGTTCGACACGCCCTCCCTTAAATATGATTGGTTGCTCAAGGATTGTTTTTTCATCCTCACTCACTTTTAAGAGTAAGGTTCGATCCTTGATTTCGGGACTTTTAGAACTCAGGACTACACGAAAAACTGTATCCGAGCCTATTAAAACACGCGCTGCTGCTTGAACCTCAGAAATACGAACTTCATTCGATGGAGTTTCCTGTTGCCCCCCGTCAGGGAGGAGTTCATCTAGGAATAGGACATCGATGGGTGTGCCTAATTTTTTTGCAACTTCCACTGGGTCGATTGTCCCGTGATCATTGCCTTTACTTAGAAGCAATATGCGCTGGGGTGGGTTTCTCGTGGCTTGCAAAAAGGAAGCTGCGGTTTCAATCGATTCCGCAAATTGCGCCCCTGTTTTGGTTTCCTTGAGTTCACTCAAATCTACTTCTTGAATTGGTCTAGCAGATTCAGCCATGCTAAACCAGTTAAGATTAAATCGATTTTTGAGGTAGGGAATTAATTTACTTTTTTGAAGTAGTGTGGTGAGATTACTTAGGTCTTTTGGGTTACTAATTTCTGGATTCATGGAGGTTGAAGTGTCGAGGAGTACCAACAATTCAGGAAGTTGGTTGGAAGAACTTTTGTAGGGAATAACAGGTTGCAATAGTATGAGCAGGAAAGTGAGTAAGATGGCAAAGCGAAGGCAGAAAAGAATGATGATAAGATTTGGGGCGATTTTTTTCCGTGATAACATTACCGTGCCATTGATCACTGCAAATAGCAAACCCAGTGCTAATAAAATAGTCAGCCAGATGGGTAAGAGATTATTATACTGAATTGCCATATACGCATACTTTCTGAAACAAACTAGAGGGTTCTATTTCCTGCGGGTTTAAAAAGACTTCGTGTAGTACTTTCTAGACCCTGCAGCGGGCGGGCACTTTTCGGGTTGGCGTTCGGGCATAAGTGGTGAACATAAATCGTTTCCATAATCAGTAATACACCCGCAATAAATACCAGAATCGGCCAGATCGCCCAGTGACCCGATTGTTTGGAAAGTTGGTCTTTTGCAGTTTGGGAGCTTACCACTTCAACCATGGCAGGCGACCACCATTGTTCCAGCGCAGGAGTTTCCATCGGGTCAAGAGAACTATCCTGTCGGCTGGCGTTAACTGCAAAAGTGAAAATATTTTTACCCGAGGTTTCGACGCGGTAGAATCCAGTTTCAAGAGTGGTGTCGAGGTGAAGAAGGGTTTGGCTTTTCAGGGTGATAAGTCGAGGTGAAAGTTTAACGCCTGTGGGGCTGACTACCATAACATCGTCTTTAGGTGAATTGTTTGGTAGTAAAATGTCAATAGAATTGCCGGTGTAGAAACTCTGTTTTAGTGCGCCTGATGCCAAATGATTTAGCAAGCGATCGAGCAGAGGAATGAAGATTTTTTTCTCACTAGGGAGATCCGTCCATTCATCATTGGCTGACATATTAAGAATGATAATACGGCCAGCTCCCAAGGTTCTTTCAAGAATAGCTGGGATGTTATCATCAAAGCGGGCGAGAATGCGATCGGATTTATCAATCGTGCCCGAAAGGTTTGCGTAGCGGTTAAACCGACTGGTGGTAAGGTCGCCTAGCAAAGGGTCTTTGAGTAAAGCAAGAAGCGGATGGTTCCAAGAGATGTTAGTCATTCTGCCGGGTTTGCCTTCCAAAGTGAATTTTTGAGCTTCAATTTTTAAAGGCAAGGGAAGGATACCTTCAGCAGGTTGTTGTGGGCGATAAAGTTTTTGGTTATAGAATTCTTCGTTGATGTGTGGGCCGAACAAAACCGCAAGGCCAGCCCCAGTTCGGACTCGAGTTTCTAATGCTTCGAGAGAAGTGCTAGTTAATTCCGGAACCCCCGCCATTAGAATGACATCGGCATTTTGGAAATCAGTAGCTGAAACGGTGCCGGAATTGCGCACCAATACTTCGATTGCCAGATTTTTAGATGCGCGCAGCACTTCCATCCCAACCCGCAGGTAGAGCCCATCGCTGCGGCCATCTGCACCTTTAACATCGGGTTCTACTAATAAAACACGGGCCGCCCAAGGTGTATCAAGGTTCAAGAAAAAAGAATCATCTGCTTTTAATCCATCAGAAGGTTCTAGATTAAGTGTGGCAATCTGACCTTTAAGATTCAATGCAGCAGGAATGCGAAAATCAATTCGGGTGACCTGCCCAGGTTTTAATGTCACTGGTTGGGATTCTTCTACCACGCCCGATATACCCTGTAAAATAATATTTACCGGGCCGGTTGGTTCGACATTGCAACTAACCTCTGCTCGAATTATTCGATCTTCATCGGTTCCGAATTGCAGTAATCTGGCATTCGCAATCCATTTATTGGGCGTGGGACTGGCTGTTGTTTCTATCAACTTGACGGCCACTGGATTGGGCAAGTCTTTTAAAAAAGTTTGAATTCGCTTTTGTTCCCAGCGATCTTTTAGGTTATCTGTTAGGAATACAAGTTCGACGCTCTGCTGGTTGTTAGAACGAATCAAGGACCGAATCAATGGCAAGGTTGCAGTTAAGCTGGCATGAGAGGAAGTTGGGTGGAGGGAATTGATTTTTTCAAGAGCGAGGGAAGAATCAGGCCCCAGCGGGGTGATTAATTCTGGCGTAGGGCCTGAAAGCAAGATTGAGGTGAGGTCGCCCACATTATAATTTTTTGCGTAAAGAGTTGCAAGTTGAGTTGCTTTTGCAAATGAAGAGAGGTCATCGCCCGCTTGATACAACATGCTGGCCCCGCCATCAATTACTATAAAACGAGTAACAGGTTTATTTTTTCCCCAACCGCCAACCAGAGGTTTCGCAAGGGCCATCACCAACAATAAAATGCAGGCTGCCCGCATTAGGAATAGTAACCATTGATGCCATTGAATCCGTCTAGATAGTCGTTGTTTGGTAAGCTTAAGCCAGCGCAAGGAACTGAATGGAGTGGATTGCATTTTGCGTGGTTTGAACAGATGCACCACAATGGGCAAAATTAAAAGTAAAGCGCCTATCAATGCCATGGGTGCAAGGAAAGTCATGGCGATGTTATCTCCCGCTTTTGGCGCGGCGATTTAGATAGGCCGTTAATGCCTGATCGTAGCTTTGCTTTGTATTTATTAAATGATAATCTATGCCACTTTCCGTCAGGCCCTTCCGATAGAAACCACACAACTCTTCCATTTGTTTAAGATAAGCTGAACGAAGTGAGACGGGATCGATTTCCATTTCTTCGTTCGTTTCAATATCTCGAAAAAGGGCTGCTCCCTCAAATGAAAAATCTAATTCAGTTGCATCTTGAACATGAAAAACAATGACATCATGACGGTGACCTGCGAGCAACCGTATTGCTTTGAGGGTTTCTTCTGGGTCGTCAATGAGATCACTGATTATGACAACCATGCCGCGCCTTTTAAGTTTGCGTGCTAGTGTTCGTATACTGCTAGCAACATTGGTATGGCCAGTTGGTGCATGTCGAACCATGGCAGCCATGATTTGTCGGAGATGAATGCGTCTAGCTTTAGGTGGAACATAGACCCCTGGGGTTGCTGCGAATAACGCCAGACCTACCGCATCTTGTTGCCTAACCATAAGGTAAGCCAAGCAGGTAGCAAGGAAACAAGAATAATCCCACTTAGTTAAAGCTCCGGTGCCATATCCCATCGATGCCGAGTGATCAAGTAATAGATGGCATCGTAAGTTGGTTTCTTCTTCGAATCGTTTGATGTAATAATGATCGGTTCGGGCGAAAAGTGCCCAATCGAGGTATTTGAGATCATCGCCTGGAACATATTCACGATGCTCTGCAAACTCTACCGAAAAACCATGAAATGGGCTTTTGTGTAAACCACTTAAAAAACCTTCCACCACCACTTTGGCAAGCATGGGCGAAATACCAACCCGAACAAGAATCGCAGGATCCATGTAGCGCTGTGGGTCGAAGCCTTCCATTGGCTTTGCGAGTTTATGCGTATCGGAAGAAACGACTGCATGATGCAATTTGCGAAATATGCCTGTTGCTTGTGAGCCCAGTTTTTTTAACCAAGATAATGATAAAGACTTTAACATCGTTTTATTCATACTCGCATTCACTTGTTTTAACTTCCAAGCTTAATAATAATTCTTTCTCTAATGTGACCGTTCACCTATAGTTTCAAGCAATTTCTTGATGATCGCATCGGTACTAATACCTTCCGCTTCTGCTGCAAAACTTGCTTGTAAACGATGGCGCAGTACTGGTAATGCCAGATGCCTTACATCGTCGCACGAAACATTGATCTTGCCCGATAATGCAGCATGGCATTTGGCAACATGAATCAAGGCCTGACTGGCACGCGGACCAGCGCCCCATGCCACTTGTTCCTTGATGAAACTTGGTACGCCTGCCTCTTCTGGCCGAGTAGCTCGCACCAAATCTACCGCATACCCCGTAACATGTTTCGAAACAGGTATGCTTCGAATTAGTTCCTGAAACTTTAGCAGGGTTTCTCGATCGCAAACTGACTTCACATCATGAACTTCATTCATGGTAGTCCGGCTAACGATTTGTTCTTCCTCCTCAAGTGTGGGATAACGAATGAAAGTGTTCAATAAGAAGCGATCTTTCTGAGCCTCGGGGAGGGGATAAGTCCCTTCCTGATCGATTGGATTTTGGGTAGCAAGAACAAAAAACGGAGGTTCGAGCGAATAGGTTTTACCCCCTGCAGTGACTTCTTTTTCCTGCATCGCCTGTAAAAGCGCTGCTTGAGTTTTTGGCGGTGTTCGATTGATTTCATCTGCAAGCAAAAGGTTGGTGAAAACCGGACCACTTACAAAAACCATGATTCGCTTGCCCGTTGTATGATCCTCTTCAATAACATTGGTCCCCACGATATCGGAAGGCATCAGATCCGGAGTGAATTGAATGCGTTTGAATTTCAAAGCGACTAACTTTGCAAGAGTGTTGATCATTAAGGTTTTTGCCAACCCTGGCACGCCTTCCAATAGGTTGTGTCCTCCTGCGAAAAGTGTGATTAAAAGTTCTTCAAGAACTGCGGTCTGCCCGACTACAACTTTGGAAAATTCAGCGAGCATCGCTTTATGAAGAGTGTTAAGCTCTGCTAGTTTTTGTTCGATTTCTTTGCTCATGATCCATCTTTCAAATGCCTGTCTTTAGTAACAGGCGGTAAAATTTTAAGAAACAATTCGCACGCCGATAGTAGGGGAACCTACCTGATTGTCAACCAGATTCATTTTGACTTTCTTGCTTAATGACTAAGCGCAAAAGTGATAATGTTATTAACAATTCGCATGGCATCGGTATCGATCACCCCCTTGGCATAGACATTGGATTCGCGATTGACACCGCTCATCAGGTCGTAGGGGGAGTAAAGGATAGCTAATCTGCCATCGATAAAATAGCCAAGAAACTCAGGGGTTTCAAGAGTTGGATTGTCACGCAAAGCAGCGGGGGTAAAACTAACGCGTTCGATAGAGTTCCATCCACCACTAAAGAGAGGATGACTCGGGGGAATTTTGACCAGCTCTGCGTTTGAAAAGACGCGCTTTAATTCCCGCTTGAATGATTTGTCGAACGGTTTTAATCCAGCCCCGGCACTTACAACCAGTAGTCCGCCACGATGAAGATAGCGAGCTAAGCCTGTAATTTCTGCATCGTTTAAGATAAAATCATAATGACCGGTCATGAACAACAGAGGATAGTGGCCTGTAGCTTTATCAGAAAGCGCTACAGTTTGGGGAGTGAAATCAACATCTATACTGGTGTTATCCTTAAGGTTTGCGAGCACACTATTCTGAATAGCAGGGTTGAGATCCCAGCTTCCGGAGTATTTGACGGAGGCAAAGCGAACAACATCGCCTGGTTTAGTGCGGCCTGTGTAGAGGGGGAAATCTTGAGCTAGAAATCTGCCATACTCGGTGCAGCCAAGCATGTAAGCAACAAGATTAACGCCAAGTCGTTTGGCAGATTCGCCCACAATATGCTTTCCCTCAGGATGAAAATCAGTGCCACTAAGGGTACCTCCGAGCCCACCAGGCACAAGAATGCAGGCAGCGCGGGTGCCAATATCAATGGAATAAACTTCGGGGGGCCGTGACGCTTGAACCCCGTTTAAAAGCATCATGACATTTTGGATTCGAAATCGGGCGTTGAAAACAGGATGATCCATGGGCATGCGCATGAAAGATTTATGTGGGAAGACTTTTTTCATTTCTCGCAGCACCGCACGCGAAAATTCATCTCTTCCCCTTGCTGCATTAAAAATAATGGTTCCACCTTGGGTGATAAATTTCTTCAAGTTTTCAACTTCAGCAGGCTTAAGTACAAATTCATAGTCCCCAGTCATGTACAAAATCGGAATTTCTACCGGGTCAAATCCCGTACTTCCCAATGCTTTCGTCGCATACTGGTAATTGTTCCCATCCGCAAGCTTTTCATTTGTCAGTGTCACTAGGTTAAGCGCATCGTTGGGGTAACTTTTCCACTGTTCGAATTTTTGCACAACTCCATTGGGATGCTTATACTGCAATGTTTCACCATATTCTACCTTGTATATTACAGTCAGATTGGTCGGCGGAGGCGGTGACCGATGTTGGGTTTTCCTCATGGTTGGCCCAGGATCCGGTATGATATCTGTTTCTTCACCCGCAGTTTGAGTCCGGGGTGGTGCCTTTGCTGGGGGAGGCGGAGGGGCCTCTGCGGGGGGGAATAATACTGTGCGCTGTGCGTTTAGATTTCCCGCAAAACTAATTAGAATAATTGAAGTAATCATGATTCGAAGGGGAAAACTTTTACCTTTTCTTATAGTACTTATGCAAAATAACTTCATCATTTTAAAGGTACCTCAAGGGTTACGGTGCTTTCATCGGATTCTCGTCGGAATGCATTTTCTATTGGCTTGAAATTTATGCTTTTTAATACCGGTTTCGCTTCCCCTTCTTTCAAGGCTACTCCCAACAACTTCACCTGATATTGTGGCGCAGCCTGAAGTTTCCCACCCACATCAATCGACCAAGCTTTTATTATCAGCGGATTTAATGTGTTCGCAAGGGGTGTCAAACCATTAACTAATGGCGCGGGGGAATTGCGTACATTGGGATCTGCGCTATCTGCTGGTAACGCTGGAACAATGGTGCGAACTTCAATAAATGAATCCGCAGGTGCACCTTTACAAGCTATTACCGCATATTGAAGTGCAGTGATTGAATCAACTTTTGCAGTTGCAGGTTGGGGCCCAAGAGTGATCTGGGCAGGTATTATATCACAATTAAGCAGGGTTAGGCTTCCTGTATGCAGTGCGATTGCAATGCCCTTAGGTGCAAGATTCGTCACCTGAAAATTGGTGAGTTGAAGATTCGATGTGTTGGCATTAAACGCCTGTGTACTCTTTTCGATGATGATATCTTCAAGCACACCGGTTCCAGATAAAATTTTGATGCCATTGGTGCAATTGCGAAGGACGCATTTTTTTATCATGCTATTGGGAACTGCAACTGCCCCGCCGCCAATAATTATTCCATTGGTGCAATTTTCAATCAGGTTACCTGAAAGCGTGGTGTCACTTTGAAACCCAGCAGAAATGCCTGTGATGTATCCACCCCTAATATGATTTCCCTTGATCTCTGAGAGAGGGCTATACGCTACATGGATTGCAGGTTCTTCGATAAGCTTGGGTCCCAGATGCTCGAAAGTATTTTTGGAAAGAACCGGAGTATCGCAGTAAAGAATTGAAAGACTAGAGAGACCAGAGAACCGATTTTCGATGAAGTTAATCTTTTCGTTGGGAGTAGCTCCGGTGTTGTCAATTTTAGAAACAATAAAGCGAATGTTTTTTAGTGCAGCCCACTGAATGTCAATACTAACAGCGCCTTCTGCTTCAATTAAATTGATTAATTCATCAGGTTGTTGGGCCCCGTTTAAGGAGGAAAGAGCGATGTTACGCTTTCCATCTGGAAGGTCTGGTTTTCCATAAAGAAGTAAATTGGCTCCCTTTTTTAGTTTGATGCCGCGTTTTTCAGGTGTCTCACCGATCATCCGAAGTTCCAGAAAATCGGATGAAGACTTTGTTCCATCTATTCGAATAATTCCAAAATTTTCTATCGGCTCTGCAATAGAACAAATTTGCGTACCTCCTCCTGTTTTGAAAGTAAAAATTCCTTTGGGATCAATATGTAGTTTACGGCATGAAACCTTACCCGCATCATTGCGATCAAAAGCAACGATATCATTTTTCTGAATGATAACATCGTCGCCACTTGTGGGAACAACTTTCCCATGCCATGTCATGGGGTCGGACCAAAGCCCACCTCCGGTGCTGTTCGATGAAATATCAGCAGAGAATGCAAAAGTACCACTTAAGAATAAAAAGTGGATGAACAAAAACACTTGTCGTTGGGTTGGTTTCACTGTTGCGTTTTTCCCCCTTCAATAAAGTTAACGAGGGAATCAATCCGCCTATCGGAGACCGGTTGGATAGAAAGTGAATCGTAAAGTGTAACCCCCGTGTGATTGTAAAAAGAGAGTTTAAAAAGGCAATCCTGAGAAAGAGGTGCTTTGAGTTTGAAAGAAAGTTTATGCCATTGATGATGGGAGGATCTATGTAAAGTAGCCGCAGCAAGGACTTCTTCTTTGCTTGGGTCAGCAATCAATCTGGCATGAATATAAGCGATTTGATGAGGAATAGGGGGGGCCGGTCGGAAGATATCCTTGTACCAGATTTCCGCCCAGTAGGTGGTGCCTGGCGTAAGATTCTTAAGAGGCAAAACATAGTCAATGAGTCCTCCCAATGGCGTAGGATAAATATCGATTAGCGCTGCATGGGACCCTTCAAGGCTCGGGGCCCGAACGATTGGAAAGGGCATCGACATACTGACCCAAGAACTTTCCTTTGGTTCAAAACCAGTTTGCATTCCTTTGAAAAAAGCTTCTTCAGGACGCTTGGCATTTTTAATTCTTTCCATGCGACCTTCAATTAACTTAACCATACTAGCGCATTTCTGTACTTCATAAAATTTCGGGAAGCTCTCATTCAAATTTCCAAACCACTTCAGTGATTTCTCTAACTCACCCATGCGAAAATATAAATCTGCGATTCCAAGCGACGCCCGATCTCGGTATCCCGCCCATTGAGGTAATTTAAATATCATTTCGTAATTTCTTAGCGCATCTTCGTACTTACCTATATGTCTGTCCGTTTCTGCTCGCATAAAACAGTACAAGCCATCAATTCGTCTACCTGGGAATTCGAGTTCCATCCGTTCGAGAAGTTGTCTGGTTGCAAGGATTTCGCCTGCTTTGAGTTTTTGTTCAGCAATGCGCATGAGGGCGCCTCGAGTAGTGGCTTCCGTGTTGGCGGTGTTCGCAAATTTTTCGCCCCCCAAAGTTGCTGCAATGCGATAGGTGTCACTGGCCCGTGCCAGATCACCACCTTCCGCAAACATGTCGCCCCACCGGATTGCAGCAAGCCTCAGATTGGGATGCTCCACCCGTTTGTGTTCATCGAGAATTGCTTGATAAATTTTGCTTGCAGCATTGGCATCTCGGTTATGGTATTGGTGAATTGCAGCCATTCCTAGTTTCAAGCGGACTTGCAAGACCGGTGTTTTAGCAAATTCTGGTGCAACTTCACCTCCTAATTTAAGCGCCTCTGCCGGCTTTCCAAGATTTGTAAGTGCTTCCATCCTGGCTGTTATCAACTGCGTTTTCATTTCCAAATCTAAATCTTTCTGAGCAAGTAGAACTTGCGTCACGCTTTCAAGTAAAGGCCATCGACTAGGTTCTTCGCAAATCTGAAGGAATGAAAAGATTTCACGAATGCGCTGTACATCAAGTTTTTTCCTTTCCATCGATTCAATAGTTTTAATAGTTTTGACAAGAGAAAGTGGACTGGTATCACCTGGTTCAGGCCAGACTCTTATTTTTCGTTTGAAAGGTGGCATGCCTTCACCGGTAAGCATTGTTACCAGATAATCGCCTTCCTTGAAGAAAACATGGATAGGGGAAGGCCCCTTTGTGGAAGTGCCATCCCCAAAGTCCCAAGTTATTTTTTCAGGATCTTTAAAGTTGCCATCTGCTTCAAATCGAACCAAGAATAATTTAAGCCCGACTGATTCTAAAGTATCGTCAATGCCGAAGGAAAAAGAGCCAGCATCGGAACCATCTCTTTTTTCAAAAGTTGCAACTCTTGCATATAGCGGGTGAGAAATAGCGTTGTTAGACACCATCGACATTTTAGGCAGGTCGGGCGTGGTCCATGCGAGTGTACATACGCCACGCACTTGCATGTTTTCTCCAACAACTTGATGAACTTCGAAGGGGTGAACCCCAACTTTAAGATCAACTTTGCCTACGATTTTTTCTAATTCTTTTACTTTAACTTGCCCTAAAGTACGGTTTGAACCTGGTCGTTCAAAAACTTTGAACCCATTAATAAAAAGAAAGGAAGCTTCGTCTGCGTTTACAAAAAAGTTATAAGTGCCCTCTTTTTTGATGTTAAGAAAACCTCGATAAGAAGCTGCAAATTTATTCCCAACATCGGGGCGTGCAGGATTGCAATTCTGCGTGATTTCCGTGACGATTGCATTGCCGATGATCTTGTTGCTTTTAAGAAGTCCTGCATTTACTTTGGCCCAGCTAGAAAGATCATCGCCTGCCCAATCTCGGAGTTCAAGAGTAAGGCCTTCTTTAAATGTAGGATCGGTTATTGCGTCAACTTTCACTAAAGCAGGTGCTTTAGGATTACCGCCGTAAACCCAGTACCACGGGTCGTTTCCATTGCGTTTGAATTGAATAATGGAATCGCCTGTGGGGTCGTGAGAAAGAATAGCAACGGGAAGAATAATGCCAGCCGCAGTTTGCACTGCAATATCTGAAGCATCAGATTTTAACCAACCCCCCGTGGGAATATTTACCAACACGGATTTCGATGTTTGCGTGCTAACTTCGCCCAATATCCGAACTGGCCAACGCACCGCATAGCCCGCCAGCCAAGTGGGAGTTTGCGGAGGCAGGGGGTGAACCGAGGTAATTTCGGGTTGCGCAATAGCCCAGCCTGTAGCAATAAATAAGAATGCAATCAGAATGAATTTCAGAGGGTAAGTTTGGAGATTTATCATAGGGGTTCAAAGGAGATTTGTAATTTCCAAGTTTTGCTTCCTCCACTCTGTGGTGAGTAGGGTGAAAGAAAATAAGCCCAGTTATTGATATCCATGGTAAAAATCCAGCCTCGATTAGGAGAAGCACCGGTGTACCAAAGTTCGATGTCTTCAGTAACATCAGCAGTTTGTTCTCCAACCTTGGAGAATTTGAAGGTAGCGGAATTTTTGTTAGCTCGGTCGGAAGAATTACCTCGTGCCCCGGGTTGAGACCATTCAATTTTTTGTGGGTAAGTCATGCGGTATTGGTAGCAGACGCCCGAACCCCATTCCGCCAATAGTCGCCTGACATTAATTTCGGGTATGCCCGCAATATAATTGGGGGCGATAGTTAATTCTGCCTTGGTGATACGCTGACCTTTTGGAATCAGGTCTTTAATCGGAAAGCGTAAAAACAAAGCAGTGTTGGAATTAAAGTAAAGTGTACCATGTGCGTTGTTGATTTTGTTATCGCCACCCATGGCCCAGCTTAACCGGGGCACTAAGGCTGAAATACACGCCATCTCATCACAACTTTCCGCAGTTATGGTGATGGTGCGTGCGGAAACAGTGCTTGCAAAAACCAAACTCATAAAAACGCAAGATAGTCGGCCATAAAATGTTGAAATAACCTGGGTTCTTAGGCTCATTTGCTTATCTCCGTTCCTACATAAGCACGATCAAATTTTTCCGAATATACCAAAGCTTTTGCAGCGGGGGTATTGACATATACATGGGTTGGGTCCCCCGTGGGGTAAGCCTTTTCATCGAGATCCATGACTAGAAGGTGGTACGCACCCCCTAGAACGATTTTTTTTTGTTTAGGAAGAATTATTGGCGGGCCTGTTAGTTTTCCCATGGGCAAAATATATTGCTTGGGCAAAAGGGTCAGAAAACCTTCCACTTGTTCGGCTCGGGAAAATGATTCCGATGTACCATTGCACGAGGTTACAAAAATCGCAGGATGGGAAGGATGAACCGCAAAAAGAACTTGGCCTGCTTGTTTCATAGGTACCCCTTGTAAAGGCATGATTTTATCATCGGGGCGCCAAGCCATCAGGCCCATATTCCCACTGGAAATTACGGCGTCCTTGCCTACAGGTACAATCATATGGGCACTACCATAAAAATTCTGACGAAATAAATCAATATACGCTGTAGGCGTTAATTGGGGTGGGCTCACCTTGTTTGCAGCATTTAAATCTTCTAGTTTTTTTATCCGAATCCCAAGCGGTTCCTTTGATTCAACTACCACAGGCAAACCTTCTGCATCTAACGGGTATCTGCCAAATCTCCAACTGCCTGCATTTGTGATTTCACGCAGGTTGGGTACATATAAGTGGCTACCTAAGGCATCAATTGCGAGGCCGCCCCCACCTTGATTATGAATGAATTCTACCCCACGACATATACTTGTAATCAATTGCGGCGGGTCTTTTGCTAAATTCAAAATACACAAGTGATCGAACTGCAAGGTACCCAGAGGAACGGGCGGAACCGGATTTGTGTAAGGCACATTAATATCTTGCCAAACATAAAGAAGCGGCAACTTCGGATGAAACGCCAACCCGAGGACATAGTTTTTATGTTTTGTTAGTTCCATGGGTTTAGGTAAAAGTATTTGCGTTGCAATAGGTGCTGGTATGCCTTTAGCATCGAGTTTGAATAATGAAACATGAGCTTCAGAAAAGGCAACACCGTGCCCGATTGCAAGCAAACCATGGACATCACTTACTGCAGCAACCGTGGCGTTTGACGCCATCACTGGGGTGATGTAATTGCAAATCCCAGGCTTGGATAAAGGAAGAGTAATCTGAGGTTGTGCCCAAGAACTAGCAATGCAAATGAAAGTAAAAAAGGAAATTAAAGCAAATCGAATTGCAGGAAATGTACGCAATTGGGTTAGTTTAATCTTATCAGGCAAATAGGAACTGTGTCGTGTATATAAAGGCAAAATTATTGCTCCGCTAACTTCAAATAATAATTGCGCATGGCTTCTTCGTACTCTGGGAAACCTTGAATTTGTGGTTGGTCAAGAATGCGGCCCTGAATCGCTCGATCTCGTGGAAGGCTAGGTTGTAAGCTAGAATTTGCATAACGAAAAACGCGAATTGCCCCTCGTAGTTTATCCAGTGTATGAACCTGTTGGTTGAATAATTCTGCACTGGGTTGTTCAGAAAGTACAGCAAGGTTCGATTGCAACTGAGCAGCAAGCTCATCCAAATGTTCAGTAGGAAGATAAAGAGACCGTAATTCTTTCCTGATAGATTTGAGTTGCTCGATGACTTGTTCTTGTTGACTGGTAAGATCGCGGAGAAGAGCAGCGGTTTTTGCATCGATTTTATCGCCTTGTCGTTCCACGATGTTTTGTTTTTTTTGAGGCTTGTCCATGCGCTTGATAAAGTCGTCCTTCCATTTGCCACTATCGTGAAGGCTAAAATGGGAATTATCTGACTCGACTTTTTTGCCACCAACTCCAGTGGAGACATCTTTTTGCATGTCATCGCTTTTCTTCATTTTTATCAAACCTTTTTGATCAGCAGCTTCCATGGTGCCATCGAGGGCTTTATCCCTGCCTCTGCGATCGACGGCTTCATCGTCAGCAACCATGCCAGTAGCGCGGGCACCTTGTCTGCCAGTGCGAGCCATCCCGCCAACTTCCGTGGTAGGAGGTTTTTTGTTACCCGTAGCACTGACAGCACCAGTGGAATTAAGTTTCCCCCCCAACTTAGAGATTTCACCTGGGTCGTTGTTGTTTTGGTTGGTGCTTAGTTTGAGGGATTGGAAATTTTTGTTGAGTTCTTCGGTTTCATCAAGAAGCTTGCCTACAAGATCATCGAATTTTTCCTGAATGAAAGGTTTGACCGCATTTTCCTTCTGATCTTTAGGAAGGTTAAGTAGCGGTGTCTTTTCTGCCAAGTTCCCTAGCTTTAATGAATAAGGATCTTGGCGCACCCCCGAATCTTCCTTCAGTTCTATGGCGTTGCGATCGACATCAACCATAGGAATACTTAGCAGGTCGGGTTCTTCTGCAGGATTTTTATCTGTACGCTTTTTAGCGCCCAAGATTTCTACAATACGCATCAAATCTTCAACCTTAATATTTTCCGGCAGATCTTTGAGAAAAGCTTCCGCAGTTCCTGGGGCAAGTTTGTCAATTTCTTTTTGAGCTTCCAAATCCGATTTTAATTTTGCTTTCAATGCAGCAAGAGCTTTCGACGCAGCCTCTACTTGCGCCATTTGTAACATATTATGCAAGGAAGAGAGTTGCTCTACAGCAAGCGATTGTTGTTGAGAAGTTTCGTTCCAGCGGCCTAAATTTGCCTGCTCAGCGGCCGAAGTTAATGGAGCAAGGATGGAGCTGC
Source organism: Gemmataceae bacterium (assembly GCA_041694635.1). Classification (GTDB taxonomy): domain Bacteria; phylum Planctomycetota; class Planctomycetia; order Gemmatales; family Gemmataceae; genus UBA969. Next base: position 56,814 of record JBDNHI010000019.1, read on the forward strand.
TATCTAGGGCTTTTGCAGCGGTATTGAAAGCTTTTGCTAAGATAGGTTCAAGATTTTGCAATCGAAGTGCTACACCTAAGTAAGCAGGTTGAATGAGCTTGCAAAGTTCAAGGATCTTTATTTGTCTTCGGTTCATCGAAGCCCGTGTCTGAGTTTCATCCCGTGGTTCGGTTGAGGTGGCGAGTTTGCGAGAAAGGTCGCGTAATTTGGTCTGCCTTTCTACTAGCATTTTGAGAAACGCAATCATATTACTTTGTTCCCATTCACCTCGGAAATTCTGGTATTGTTCAAGCATTTCTTCCATGCTGCGAATTATTCTTTCATGAGCAAGCCGTGAATCAGCAAGAGCAGCCCGCTTTTCAGTAGGTTTATCGCGGCTAGGTACCGCAGCATAAATCCGCACCAGCCTTAGCATTTCCGTATCTGCCAGCATACCTAGTGCAATCCGCAAATTTCCTGTTTGCAGAAGCATTGCTCTTGCTGCCATCACTGTATTCTTCTGAACATTTTCTTGTTCTTTAATTAAGATTTTGATAGCGGCATGCAAAGCGTCGATGTTTTTCTGGTCATCCCATCGAAGCTCGCCGTTATCGAGTTTTCCCAGCCATGTGATTGTAGATTTCAGAGCTTCTTTTTCAGAAAGAAGTAGCGAGGTTAAATCTTTTTCGGATCGTAGGATTTGTTCATACTGTATCTGCAATGCAATTCCATCTCCACCTATCGAAAGTTCGTGGATCATTCCCGTTGCCCATTTGCCTTTGCGTGCTGGTTCGGTGTCGCTAGCTTGTAAAGCGATTTCAAATTTATCCAACTCAGCGGCTTGTAACTTAGAGATGGGAAGGATGAAATTATTGATAGCAAAGGATTTTTTTTGGTCGGCGTTCCAGATATCGATCTGCTGCCAATTTTCTTCGGTTGCAAGAGAGGGAGAAAGAGAGTTGTTGATTCTGCGATAGAATAAGCCTACTTTCTCTATGCCGTAATCATCTCGAGCTTTTATTTTTAAATGTAGGATCGTATCTAACTGAACTTCGCTGCGCCGCTCGATGCCAGAAAGTTCGAGTTTAGGTTCTAAATCCTTTAGAATCCGGATGGGGAATGAGGTTGTGAGGTTAGGTCGGCCAGCCTGCATGGTTTCTAAACGATATCCAAGCAAGTTGTCAAATACGATGTCACCTTCAAATTCTTTTTGAGAGACTTGTTTCAATGGAATGGTTGTTGCAGATTTTTTAACCTCGGGCTTATATTCTAAAATAAGATTTGCACTATCCACGGGCCGATCGAATATGAATAGAACTTTGGCCAGAGTTCCTTCAAGAGCTTCTAAATCGCCTGACCTGCTTTCCAGAGTTTTTTCAGGTTCGCCGGTGTAAGCTGGGTATTGATAACTCATGCGAATCCGTGCCAGATTTGAAATCCTAGGCACTTCAATATGGTAGTAAACACTGGTAAAGTCGTTACCACGCACAGCATAATCTAGGTTTTCGTTAAGATTGCGAAGGATATGTCGAACGGGCTCATCGTTATTTTCAACAGCGATGGTTTCGGAAGATCGCTTGCCATTGATATTTTTGAACAGTACGAGTTTCTTGGGTCGTTCTCCTTTAATGGAGATTTGAATTTGTGCTTCCCCCAAGGCTTCAAAATTGCCTGGCTCAATAGTAAGAATCGTCCGGTAAAGTGGATCAATGTTGGCAAATGGGAGAAATATGCGACTAGCAGCATTTGTGAAGTGATCGGGTTTAGCAATTAAAAAAATAATGCCAACAATTAACAGTCCTCCCGCCGCTGCCATCCGAATTGCCGCAGGCTTCATCTGAGTTGCTTGTGCTAAATGTATTTGATTCAGCCCTAGGCAGTTTTCTTCAACCACTGCATGATTAAGTTGATCATTTTGCTGGGCAAGTTGCAGCGCATTGATCAGGCGATTTTGGACCCCACCGGGAGTTGATTGTTCGATTGCAAGTGCAACCTGATCCTCGGTAAGATCAATAGCGTTCCATTGGCGGTATAAATGTAAAGCTGCCCACCCTAGGCCAAGAAACAAACCAATACTTGCAATTAGTCGTCCTAGAACATTTAAATGCCATTGATTGTCGAGAAAAAAAACAAGTAATAAATAGGCTAGGGGCGTTGCTAGGCACAAACTAATCGCTTCAAGTAAGATGATGGTTTTCCAGCGAAAGGTGTTGGCGTTTACAAGTTGTTTTAAGTGAGCCAACTTCGGTTCTACCAACGGCTCATTCTTGTCCAATAGGTTTGAATTTTCAGATTGATGTTTCATGTTATTCAAATCATATATTGGCGGGAGAGAAAAACCCATAATCATAGTTTAAATCTAATCTTGGAAGGATCTTTATCATAACGACTTTAAGCGATAATTAAAACATATTTCTCGGAGAATTAATCTGATGTCCAACCTTCTGGGTTAAAAATGTCATTTCTTTTATGTACCTTAAAGAAATGGGTTCGGTCATTTTTACAAAGCGAAATGAAAACATTACATCTTTTTGAAAGAATCACCCGGGCTGTTATCTTTTACCACTTTGGTAACTCAGGTAATTTATTCGGCTTATGCGATTGGCAAACTATTGGTTAAGACAAATATATTTAAAAAAAGCTTAAGATTAAAAGCCGACCCTTAAATAGGGTGCAATATTAGATTGCTATGGCGGTGATACTTGCTAATTGTTATGAGTTTTTTAACAACTAATAATAATTTTGCGAGAATTCAAACAAGTGGCATAGTGGTTGCAGTGATTATTTAGTTAGGCTTGGTTAAATTTTAAGTAGACAAAGGGGTGGGCTATGAGCCAGAGAGAATCAAATTTGTTGTTCTTAAAAGATATGTTAGAACACCTTGCATCTTGCCAACAGCAATTGCAATGGACGACAGATAGCCAGGCAGTGCATGTTCTGACTGAAGTAATGTTAAGGGATTTAGATCGTTGCAATAAATTGTGTCAGAATATTAAAAGGAAGGCAGAAATGTCTGTGCCTGTATAAATAAAAAGCGTTAGAAAAAATAAAGGACCGGCGTGCTAAAAGGCACGCCGGTTTTTTTTCGTACTTGCATAATCGTTACAGGTTGACCAACCAGCAAAACAAGAAAAAGTATTGTGGGTGTTAAAAGGCGTACGATCTGCAAAGGTAGAAGCATAAAAGCAAGAAGATATAGAACAACCGTGATAGAAGATAATCCACATCAAAAAGATAATCCGATAAGAAACATGAGATTACAGCCGGCGTAGGAAACGCCAGGCACCTGGAGCGTTAGTTCCCGGCTGAATCACCCGCTAAGGATCTAAGCCATCTGCGTGGATGGCCAAGGCGAGGTGATCAATTTAGTAACGGGAAGTTCCAGGGAAAACTTGCAAAGCTGCAAGCCCAGGTCCCAAGTTTACAAGAGGAGTTCCGATGAAAAGGATGCGTATGGTAGCGCCGCTGTTGGCAGTTTTGGTTGGTTTGTTTGCCACCCAGAATGTTTCCGCCTCTAATTGCGGTGCAGGAAAGTACAATGCATCTGGCCCGCCTTGCTGCGACGCTCAGAGTTGTTTTTCATCTGCTACAGGCCAGATGAGAGAAAATTTCCGCCTTGTCGTGGACAATGTCCTTGGCAAGCGTTGGCTGACTTCCTACACAACCGTGCAGGAAACAGTGATGAAGCAGGTAACCAAGACTTGCTACAGAGACGAATCTCGTACTTGCTACAAAAAGTGCTATGAGACTGTTTTTAAAAATGTAGAAGAGAAAGTGCAGAAAAGGGTTGTAGAAACCGCTTACAAAGATTGCGAATACACCGTATGCAAGCCTGTCAAAAAGACTTGTATGAAGGAAGTTACTTCCACGGTTTGCAAGCCTGTTTGCGAAACCCATTACAAAGATTGCAAGTATACGATTTGCAAGCGAGTTCCTGTTCAGTGCGAAAAGGAATGCTGCTACACCGTATGCAAGCCAGTAACTGAAGTTCATTGCCACAAAGTTACTTGCCAGTTGCAGAAGAAAATCTGCGAACAACTTGAAAAAGAATGCAAGTACACCGTTTGCAAGCCAGTGCAAGAAACTTGCATCAAGGAAGTAAAATGTGTACAGAACAAGAAGGTAATCGAAAACTGCGTCAAAGAAGTTAAGTGCGTAGAATACAAAAATGTAGAAGAAACTACCCAAAAAGAAGTTATCAAAACTGTATGGAAACCAGTTGAAACTACCAAGACTGTTTCCCGCAGGGTTGGTCAATGGGTTGTAGAAAACTACACGATTCCCGCTACCACGAAAAACCAATGGGTTCGTACTCCTAGCGAAAGCGTATTCGATCCTTCAACTTGCCGTACTGTTTGCAAACCAGGTAAGCTGACCCGTGTATGCAGCGAAGTTCCTGCGAAGGAATGCTGCCGCAAGGTTTTCAAAGTTAGCACTGTATGCGAACAAGTTACATGCAAGACCTTTGTTAAGGAATGTGTAAAAGAAATGGTTCCTGTAACCGTATGCAAAAAGGTTGCAGTTTGCACTGTGAAGAAAGTTCCTTACACTGTTTGCAAAATCGTTCCAGAAACCATCATCAAGAAAGTGCCTTACACTGTAACCAAGATGGTTTCAGAAACCATTGTAAAGAAAGTTCCTTACACCGTCAGCAAGACCATTCGTGGTGCTTATGTTGATGGCAAGGGTGTAAGCCATGGAGCCGCAGGCTTTGATAAGGCTGATGGTAAGAACGATGGTAAGAACGATGGTAAGAATGGTGATGCATCTGGAAAAGATGGCAAGAATAACTCTGGTGCAGATCAGGGCAAACCTTGGATCTTCAAAGAAGGTGCTACTTTCGACAACAGTTACACAACCACTTCCACCAAAATGGTTCGTGAAACACAAGTGAAGAAAGTTCCTTACACTGTGTACAAAACTGTAACCGAAGAAGCAGTGAAGAAAGTTCCTTACACCGTGGTAAAAATGGTTCCTGAAACTGTCAAGAAGATGGTACCAGTAACTGTAACCGAAATGGAAACCACGAAGTGCGTAAAGAAAGTTCCTTATAAGGTTTGCCGTACTGAAACCGTAACCGTATGCAAAAGAGTTCCAGAAACTGTTTGCAAGATGGTTCCTTACACGGTTAATGTGAAGGTTCCCTATAAGGTAACTGAATGCGTACCTGTAACTGTTTGCAAGAGAGTTAAGAACGACCCTTGTGACAATGGTAAGAGCTGTGGCAAAAACGAAAGCGAATCTTGCAAGGAAAAACTCTTTGATAAGATCTTCCGCAATCGCCTTTGCTGCAAGAACCCTTGCGAAGATTCTTCCGCACCCGCTAAAGTTGAAGCTAAGCCAGCTAAGTAATAATCTGGTAAGTAAAAACTAAGCAGTTCATTCAAAAGCCAGTTCTGGGGTATTACCCAGAGCTGGCTTTTTTTATCTCCCCCTCACATTCTTTGCTTCAATCTTCTTCTTTTCTATGCTCTAATATAATGGTGGATTGAACTGGAATAATCCTTGTTCAATCCTAAAAGTTTTCCCGAACACCTGTCCGGAATTAAATAATCCCTACCCGAGAGGTGGTTGTTATGTACACAAGGCTCATCAATATTTTTTCTTGTTTAATACTTGTCCTTTTGTTGGGTTGTACACAAGAAAAAGAACCTCCTGCAACTTCTAATTCAGCAAAAGAGACAAAAAAAACCGAGGTTTCGAAAGTCCCTGTTGGCCCAAATGTATTACTAGAAATCGATGGAGAAACAAGAAAGGTTTGGGTAAGTGCCGTGGTATGTAGAACAACTGGGCCACTCGAGCAATTCCTTTGTAGAGCCAAAACCAAAGAACACGAATCGGTACTCGCTGCTGATATCGATGCAAGAGATTTACACAAAGCGCTGGTTCTTGCTCGGGGTGAACCCGGTTCGCCTGTAACCTTCGTGCCAAAATACAAAGCTGCAACGGGTTCTATAATTCGTATCACCTTAGTGTTTGAAAAAGATGGTAAAAAACAAACAGTCCGTGCTCAAGATTGGGTGCGTAATACCAAAACAAATAAGGCACTTAATCACGATTGGGTTTTCGCTGGAAGTAGGATTATTCCCGATCCCCTTGATAAGAATAAACCACCAATTTATCTTGCGAACGAGGGAGATGTAATCTGTGTCAGTAACTTTGAGACAGCCTTATTGGATTTGCCTATTGAAAGCAGTAAAGAAAATGCGGATGTGCAGTTCGAAGCGTTTACAGAAAATATCCCAGAAGAAGGCACGAAAGTTGCAGTTTGTCTAGAAGTTGCTCCTTCAAAAATAGTAGAACCTGCCAAGGCAAAGATGCCTTAACTATTTCTTTTTGTTGCAATTATTTTAGTTACAGGTTAAACAATAGAAATGCAGTAAATATTACCCCAATGCAGATAGTAGTCCCCGTTCAGGAAAAAGAAAATGAAAAACAAAGTTCAGCTAACGCGTCGTAGTGCAATCAAAACTATGGCATTAACCTTAACCGCACCTATGGTGTACCGAAGGTTTGCCAATGCAGCCCCAAGCGAAACCCTAATGCACGCAAGTTTTGGCGCGGGTGGTATGGCCCGTTCTGATATCAGCGCTCTTTCAGCAAGCAAAAATTTGAAACTAGTTGCAGTGGCAGATGTTGATAAATCGCGCCTAGAGGAATTGAAGAAATTTTTCCCTGATGTGAAAGTGTATACCGATTGGCGTGAGTTGTTAGATAAAGAAAAAGGTTTGAACTCTGCGAATATTTCTACCCCGGATCATATGCACGCCCCTATCACTATGCGAGCCATGCAACAAGGTTTGAATGTCTATACGCAAAAACCTTTAACGCAATCGATTTATGAATCGCGTCAGCTAACCAAGGTTGCTGCAGAGAAAAAACTTGTTACACAGATGGGTATACAAATTCATTCCCATGAAGTTCACAAGACTGTGGTGAATGCAATCCAAGCAGGCGTTGTAGGCAAGGTGAAGGAAATTTATAGCTGGAGTGGTAAACAGTGGGGCGATAATAATCCTCGTCCAGAAAAAACAGATCCCGTTCCCGCTTCCCTTGATTGGAAAGGCTGGCTCGGGGTTGCAGCAGACCGCCCCTATATCAACGGTTATTATCATCCAGGCAATTGGCGTAAACGATTAGATTTCGGCACTGGAACTTTTGGCGATATGGGTTGCCATATTCTTGACCCTGTTTTTAGCGCTGTTGCTTTGACTGCCCCCACTTCGGTTATCTGTTTACAAGGTAACACCGGTGCCGATAGTTGGGGCCTTGATAACCAAGTAAAATACTCCTTCCCCGGTACAAAATTTACCACCGATACCGTTACGCTTAACTGGTTTGATGGCAAGCTACGCCCTGCAAGCGAGATCCAAGCTTTGCTTGGTACAACCAAGCTCTCGGATCAGGGATCTATTTATATTGGCACCGCGGGCGTTTTGTATTCGCCTTATATTGGACCCCCTTCTGTTTTCCTTGATGGGAAACAGGTTGAAGCCAAAATCACCAAGATTCCCGGGGATAACCATTATCTTCAATGGGTAGAAGCTTGTAGGGGCAATGGCGCTGCTTCTGCGCCCTTTAGTTATTCTGGGCCAATGACGGAGTCGGTTTTATTGGGGACCATGTCAACAAGATTTCCAAAACAAGAACTGATTTGGGATGCGAAAAAAATGGAGATAACCAACTTCAAGGGGGCTAACCAGTTTGTTCGTAAAACTTACAGCAAGGGTTATGAAGTGGAAGGTTTATAAGTGATTTGTTGGTCAAACGCAAAGGGTCCCTTGTAATCAAGGGGCCCTTTTGCATTTGAGGTATGCTAAAAATATTGTCAGATTAAATTCTTAAGTTTTGGATTATAGTTGTTTTAGATATAGTATTAAATAAGGTAGGCATCTTACTTATGGAGAATTGTTAAATGCGTATGTTGATCCAAAAATTTATCGTTGTACTTTTAGTTAGCTTGTTAGTTGCAACATCTGTCTTGGCCTGCTCACGCGCTTTGTGGAATACCAAGGGCCATGCTGTAACTGTTGGTCGAAATATGGACTGGATCAATAACATGCCAGTTGATTTCTTTGTCATTCCCCAAGGGATTGAGCGCGATGGGTTGGTGGGTAAAAATTCTGTCAAATGGAAATCCAAGTACGGACAGTTGGCGCTGGTGCGAGAGGGCGCGGGAGTCTTGGATGGCGTTAATGAAAAGGGCCTAGCTGGGCATATGCTATGGCTTGGTGCTTCTGACTACGGCGCCCGTGATCTAACCCGACCAGCGATAAGCTTGGGGATGTGGTTGCAATATTGCCTAGATAACTTTGCCACCGTTGCTGAGGTTGCAGATGCATTCGAGAAAGATCCCTTCCAAATTGTTACCACCATTTTTGATAACTTGAAGGCAAGCACACATTTAGCGTTTGAAGATGCCACCGGGGATTCTGTTGTCATCGAATATCAAGGTGGCAAACCAAAGGTTTACCACGACCGTAAGCATACAGTAATGACCAATGATCCGGTTTTTTCAAAGCAACTAGAGAAATTAGCGAACTATAAAGGCTTTGGTGGGAATGATCCACTGCCTGGAAGCAATGCTGCTGCAGACCGTTTTGTTCGTGCTGCCTATTTTATTCAGGGGTTACCCAAGGCCTTTAATGATCGAGAAGCAGTCGCCTATGTTTTCAGCGTGATGCGAAATGTTTCTCAACCTTTTGGCGAAGTTGATGTTAAGGCAATGGCATCAGGCAATCCCCATAATAGTCCAACCCGCTGGCGCACGATCATTGATCTTACCAACGGCAATTTTTATTACGAGTCCACTCTTTCCCCCAATGTTATCTGGGTCAAGTACAAAGAACTTGATTTCAGCCTAGCCTCGGGAATTAGGAAGCTTGATTTGCAAGGAGAACCTTTGATCGGTGATTCGACTAAGGGTTTTAAACCATCCAAGGGCTTTTCAGTCTTAACGCCAGGTTCATAAAAGCTGTTTTTAGTCTGGCCCTTAAACTATAATATCTATTAGGCCAGTATTTCTTGGGGCGTATGTGATGCCTTAAAGGTAGGCTTAAATCACTTGAGTTGATCAACAACCTGCCAAGTGGATTTTCAAAAGATCTATTCTGTTGGCTTAAAGGGTGTCATCAGTTTTTAACTGAAAGGTTGATCTGTAATGTGGTTAATAAAAGCATCTCTTCGTAACCCATATATGGTGGCGGCGTTTGTCTTTATTATTACGATTTTAGGCTCTTTGGCCCTGCTCAATATCCCAATCGATATTCTCCCGGTTTTCAAAGCCCCAGCAGTTCAAGTGCTTACTTATTATCCGGGTATGCCAGCTTCTTCGATTGAAAAAACCATCACTAATCGTATTGAACGCTGGGTAAATCAAGCCCCAGGAGCTAAACTTGTAGAGTCAAGGTCGGTGCCAGGCGTTAGTGTAGTTAAGGTTTATTTTCGTGATGATATCGACCCAAATGAAGCTTTGACTTTGACAAATTCGCTGGCCTTGGGTGCTTTGCCCAACCTTCCTCCAAATACACTTCCTCCAGTTGCATTGCCATTCGATGCAACTGGAACTTTGCCAGTTGGAATTTTGACAGTAAGTAATCCATTTCTCGATGATGCAAGGCAGAAAGATATTGCCAGAATTCAAGTAAGAAATATGTTAGGCGCAGTTCCTGGTTGTATTTCCCCTGTTGTAGTTGGGGGTCGTGATCGCAGCGTGATGGTTTACTTAGATCCGGCTAAGTTAGAATCTAGAAATATGGCACCATTAGATGTGGTTGCAGCATTGCGTAAAGGCAATCTCATGGTCACACCAGGGACCGCTTATTTTGGATCGGACCAATTACTGCTTGATAGTAATGCAATGGCAGAAAATGTTGAAGACTTTAACGACTTTCCCCTGACTTTTGGGGGGCTCTCCAATGTTTTTTTGCGTGATGTAGGCCGGGCGGAGGATGCCTCTGCTATCCAAACCTCGAGGGTTCGCATTGATGATCGCAACGAGGTGTTTGTTCCCATCTATCGCCAGCGTGGTTCTAGTAGCCTTAAAGTAGTAGATGGCGTTCGTGAGCTTATTCCAAGTATGGAAGAACGATTGCCCAAAGGTACTAAATTGGAATTGGTGATGGATCAAACCGTGATCGTTCGGTCCGCTTTAAGTTCCCTTGTAGAAGAAGGAATTAGCGGTGCAATATTGGTTTCTATTATGATTTTGCTGTTCTTGGGTAATTGGCGTATGACTTTAATTGCAACTTTATCAATTCCCTTATCGCTTCTTGGTGCGGTTCTTGGACTTTATATTACTGGTAACACGATAAATGCAATGACCCTTGCAGGTTTGGCTTTGGCGATTGGCCCCTTAGTGGATGATGCCATTGTTGAACTGGAAAACAATCATCGGAATTATCAAATGGGCAAGTCGCGGGTACGGGCAGCGCTCGATGGTTGTGCCGAAGTCATGGTGCCTGTCTTGGTTGCCACTTTCACCACAGTTTTGGTATTGGCGCCACTAGCCCTGATGTCTGGTATAGGGGGATTTTTATTTCGCCCGCTAACTATAGCGGTAGCTTTTGCAATGCTTACTTCTTTTTTATTATCGCGAACTTTTGTGCCAATGATGTGCGCAAATTTCCTGCCCGATGAGCATCTTGGTTCAAGCGCATCGGGGGTTGCACGGAAAGCTGGGAAGTTGTCGCAGATCTTGGATCGCTTTCAAAGATTATTGGATCATTTAACGCAAAGGTATTTGCGCTTACTTGACTGGAGCCTAGAGCATCGGGTTACGGTGATTCTTGGTGTGGTGATACTTTTTGTATTATCGCTTGGGCTGTTGAAGGGAATCGGGCGGGAGTTTTTTCCTCAGGTAGATGCTGGCCAGATTACCTTGCACCTTAGGTCGCCATCGAACTTGCGCCTTGATGCCAGCGAAGAGCGGGTTAAGCAGGTGGAGCGATTTCTCAAAGATAACATCCCTGCATTGGAACGCGAGATGATTGTTTCTGAGATTGGTCTAAACCCTGATTGGTCTGCTGCGTATACGACGAATTCCGGCCAGCAAGATGCGGTGATCCGGGTGCAGTTGAACCATAAGAGGTCGAAAAGTGCTCAGGAATATGCTGCTAAGTTAAGGCATTTGTTTAATGCCAATCCAGAGTTTAGTGATCTGCGGGTTGATTTTGATACGGGTGGGATGATTTCCACTGCACTAAATCAAGGGGCTTCCTCCCCCATTGATATTGAGATTGAAGGGGGGACAGTTGAGCAATCTTTGAGTATCGCAAGGAAGCTGCGTGAAAGTGTTTCTTCGATTAGGGGGACTGTTGATGTGCGGGTGCACCAGCGGGATGATGCCCCTTATTTGGTGCTGGATGTTGACCGGGTTAAAGCTGCAAAACTTGGTCTTTCAGTAGAGGATGTGGTGCTCCAAGTCGTGGTCGCTTTAAATTCGAGTGTTTCTGTCAGCCGAAATTTCTGGATCGATTCGCAAACGGGTAACCAGTATTTTGTCGGGGTGCAGTACCCCGAGGATGTAGATCGTAAATTGGACGATATTATGGGGCTTCCTGTAAAAGGTGCGGCACAATCTGCGCCTGTGAATCTTGGTTCCTTGGTAACACCCCGGAGGAAATCTGGTGCGGTAGAGATCAACCATGCAGGGCTTCGAAGGGTGACAAATCTTTTGGTAAATACCGAGGGGAGAGATATGGCGGCGGTGGCCGGGGAGATTACCGAGCTTGTTAAAATCATCAAACTTCCAGAGGGAATGCGATTACAGATTAAAGGGGAATATGGTCGGATGAATGATTCATTTCGCCAACTTTCTTTGGGGCTGGTACTTGCTGCTGTCTTGGTTTACCTATTGCAAGTGACTTTGTTTCGTTCTTGGTCGGGGCCGTTGGTGATCATGTCGACTGTGCCATTGGGGTTCATTGGAGTGCTATGGATGTTATATCTGACGGGAACCACTTTAAATGTGCAATCCCTGATGGGTGTAATTTTTCTGGTTGGAATAGCGGTGAACAATGGTGTGTTGTTGGTGGATTTTGCAAATCGAAGCAGGCTAAATGGGGCTAGCGCAAGAGAGGCGATTTGTGCCGCTGCCTCTACCCGATTCCGCCCCATCTTGATGACATTTCTAGCCACGGTGCTTGCGTTGACACCAATGGCGTTGGGTACGGGTCGTGGGAACGAGGCCAATGTTCCTCTGGCACGGGCTGTTGTAGGCGGTTTATTCAGTTCCACTTTCTTAACTCTATTTTTAGTACCTATATTGTATACTGTTATTGTTCGTAAATTTAATGCTGTTGATCCCCGGTTGGCAGGGGAATTGGGTGACAACACTAGTGGATCTGCTGTTTCATTATAAGGAGATGCGAGCATGGTTTGGAAAAAAAGAGGGTTAGGGCTGCCTGCGATTTTGCTTGTAGGAATAAGCGCAATGGGGTTGTGGTCGCTGACATTTTTCTCTACCGCTGTCAAAGGTGTTCAGCTTACTAATCCGAATGCGCAAACGGGTATTCGTGTGAAAACGATTAATCCAAAAATGGGTGGAGGGTTGGGGTTAAGTGTAGAGCAACCTGCAGAGGTTTCGCCTTATTATCGGGCAGCGTTGTATGCAAAGTTGGGCGGCATGATCACCTTCTTAGAAAAGAATATTGGCGACAAAGTGACAGCGGGAGAGAAATTGATAGAGTTGGATCCAACGGTGCAGGAATCGCAGTTGCAAAACAGGTATATAATAAAGGCGCCATTTGATGGTGTGATTGCAACCCGCTCAGTTGATTCGGGAACTTTTGTTCCCAGTGCAGCTATTGTGCCTGGTGCCCCAGCCTTATTAGTGATTGAAAAGACAGATATCGTTACCGTATCGATGCAGGTTCCCGATTCTTTTGTTGCCTATGTGGGCATTGATACGGAAGCCGAGATTCGGATGGACTCTTTTCCGGGTCGGGCCCTAAAGTGTAAATTAAGTCGTTTGGCCCCATCGCTTAACTCTGCTGACCGTACTCTTCGGGTGGAGGTTGATTTGTACAATGGCACCGAGGCAGAGCACCGGGCGTTTTTAACCAAAGCCATGTTGAATAGTCAAGCAGATTTGAAAAGTAGAAAGTTGCCTGTATTTCCAAAGGGATTGGAAGCCAACGGGGCTGCTCGCTTATTGCCTGGAATGTATGGCCGTATGCGATTGAACCTGCGGGAATTTAAAAACACCGCATTGATCCCGAGTGGTGCGATCGTTCGTCTGGGTGGTGTCCCCTATCTTTATCGGGTGGAATCTGGAGTAGCCCACCGTGCCAGAGTTTCGATTGAGGTGGATGATGGCACCTTGGCAAGAGTGTTTTGGCTCGAGCGAGAAAATGGGGAAGATGTTTCCCGCGAATTGAACTTAAAGGAAGAGATCATCCTAAGCAATCAAGGAGAGCTTGAAGAAGGATCAGCGGTTGAACCCGAGCTGATAAAGTTTGGAGAATAAGAATGGCTTAGAAGGTGAATTGGAAACGGGAACCGAAGGAGTGAAAAGCAGCGTTATCAGGGCCATTTTGCCCGAAAAAACCGGTGGTGTAGACATAATTAGTCATGACTAAAGCGTTGGGGTTAAGATACCAGTTAAGCCCAAGTGTAACAGAACTTAGATAGCCCCCACGAGGCTTCTCATCTGGAACATTAAATTGTGATTTGACAAAGTCGAACTTGGTGCCAATTTCCCAGGCACCACTCCCTTGTTCCCCTTTCCCGTGTCCGAAAGAAAAATTCTTGACCGGAATGACTTGCAGGTACATAGGGTCCATTTTGTTGATGCCCCGATGATCACCGTTCGTGAGGAAGCAAAGCATTTCCACGGAGTAACCATCAAAGTAAAGGTTGCCTACGGGTTTTACTCCATTGGGAAGGGCGCCATTGGAATCGGGTAAGCCACCAACAAAAGCGTTATCTAAAAACTGGCCATCATATTGGGCTCCGATGGAAAAAGGGCCATTTGCGTAATTAAAACATAATGTATAAAGCTCGGTGCCCTCTCTTGTAAAAACAGCTCGTGTATTAATCAAGTTGGGAACCTGAAAGGAGGAACCCGCCCTAACCATAGGGGCTACATCGGAACTGGCGACCGGTTTACCTTTGTTTTCCCCCAACAAATCCTGTGGATTTGCACGAATAGAACCAGAGGACCCAAGGTTCATCCAGTGATTATTTTCCTCATCGTAAAAAGGCATAACACAAAGCCTGACATCAAATGCAAGTTCAGCAGAATTGCTTACTCCGAATGCGCCTGTGCGAGTGTTGGTTTGAAATAAACCAACCCAGGAATAAATATGGTCTTCCAAATAGGTGTTACTGATGGTGATACCGTTGCTAAAAAGATAGGGATCTTCAATGGCATCCCAAACAGATGGGCGTTCCATGAAGGGGATGTTTCTACCGCTACTTGCACTGTAAAAACTTAATTCCTCCTTGATGTGGCCTACGCGCACGGTTCCAAGAAGTGGGATATTGTTCATGCCAACAAAAACATTATTGAAAGTTACATTTGGAGTGGGAGCAGTAAGGGCATTTCTTCGTTCATCTGATGCCCTAGAAAAGTCCATTTCAAAAACCCATTCCATGTAGGTGTAGAAGTTGCCATCACTTCGCAACCTTGCTCGCCTAAAATCAGAACCTTGCTGTAATCCAGCATCGGGTAGCAGTTTTTGGGCGTAGGGATCAACGCTATAAAAGCCAAAGTCTATTTGGAAGAGTCCGCCAATGCGGGCCTTAAAGGCTTTGTCTTCTGATTCGAATGTAAGTCTGCCATCTTTTCCCCAAGTAGCCATCATGCCATTATCTTTCACAGGCCATTTTTTCCTTGTGAAATCAACCATATTAGAGAAATCTTTTTCTAAGGGATTAGTATCAGAAAGATCAGGGGTACTTGAATTTGGTTCAGATTGTTTAATTTGTTTTAACTGAACATCGATAATTTTAGTTTGAGTATTGATCAGATTTTTTTGGTCGTCAAGAACCTTGGCGAGCTCATCCATTTTCGTTTGCTGCTCTTTGATAAAAGCCATTAAATCATTATTGGTTTCTTGGGCAAACAAAGGGAGTGCCCCAAAAACAAAAAAACAACCTAGAATCAATCTGAAAACTGTGCGTTTAATCTTTGTCAGCCTTAACATTTTATAATTATGACACTTATATAGATAAATCGGCACGAACTAACACATTTCTAAAGTAAAAAAGAGTTTATGTTAAAGTTTTGACTATAACTAAAAATTTAGATGGAAGCTGGGTAACTTCAGATTATTTAATGCCCCAAATTAGCCATTTTTTGAATTTAGCTGTTTTAACTTGAACTTTGTTGAGTTCCAAACTTTTATCAACTTGAAACGAATTTAAATAATTTCTAATTATTCTAACCCCACTTTGCCGATTCTTTTGATGGTTAGGATTATAACTTTAATTGAAAAGCTAAGTGCAGGTAAATACTTTGAAACTTCAACCACCTTATTTGGAATTCACCACTGCAGTTTTTTTAATCTGCATATCCGGTTGTATTCCAGGACCGGTGAAAGAGTATTGGGATAACGGGATGAAAGTAGGCCCGGAATATTCCAAGCCACCCGCCCCAGTTTCGGTTGATTGGATTGATAAAGATGATAAAAGAATCCGCACAGATCCTGAGGAACATCGCAAATGGTGGAAGAATTTTAATGATGAAAACCTTGATCAGTTGATCTGCTTTGCCACCAAACAAAACTTGAAACTTAAAGAAGCTGGTTACAGGGTTATGACTTCCCGGTCGCAACTAGCAATTGCTATGGGAGAATTTATGCCCCAACAGCAATCGATGCAAAGTGGGATGAATCAAATTGGATTAAGCACGGCTGTTGCCAACCGTCAATTTATCCCCCAGAATTATTACCCCCAATATAACTTTGGGTTCGGTCTGCTATGGGAAATGGATTTTTGGGGAAGATATCGTCGAGCCATAGAATGTTCCAGCGATCAGTTAGATTCCGCTATCGAAAATTATGATGAGGTAATGGTTACAATGCTGGGTGATATCGGTGAGTCTTATGTTTTGTATAGATACTTTGAAAGATTGGTTGAACTGATGAAAGAGAATGAGGAATACCAGAAAATCACACTTGAAATTGCAACTGCCAGGTTTAAAGGTGGATTAACCAGTGACTTGGATGTGGAACAAGGTCAGAGTGATTTAAGTTATACACAATCACAAATTCCGCTATTTTCGAGATTCCAAAGATTAGAAAACAACCGACTTTGCACGCTTTTGGGTATTTCACCCGAAGACCTTGGTAAAAAACTTACCAAGAAACCAATTCCTTTGGCAACCAAGGATGTTGCAGTAGGGATTCCATCGCAGCTAATCACCCGTAGGCCAGATGTTCGTAAAGCCGAGAGGGAAGCCGCAGCTGAATGTGCAAAAATTGGCGTAGCAATGTCGGAATTATTTCCTCACATCTACATCAATGGTTCCTTTGGTTATAATGCGCTTAACAACAATGCGTTATTCACATCCCACTCATTTTACGGGCAAACCGGCCCGGGATTTAACTGGAATATTTTCAATTATGGCCGACTTATAAACGGGGTAAAGGCTCAGGATGCGACTTTTCAAGCAAGCGTTGCCCGTTTTCAATACTCTTTGGTTCAAGCTGGGGCTGAAGTTGAAAGCGGTTTGGTGGAATATTTGAAAAGTCAGGAAGCAATCAAGGAAATGGAAAAATCGGTTGCTGCAATTCGAAAAGCAGGGGAACTGGTGATTGTTCAATATAAAGCAGGCACATCGAATTTTAACCGTGTTTCTGTTGTACAAGAAAAAAGAGTTCAACGGGAATTACAACTCGCTTTGTACCAAGAAGCTAGTGCCCGCGGACTTGTAAAGGTATACAAAGCATTGGGGGGTGGTTGGCAAGTTCGGCTAGATGGGTGTGACGATGATGCAAATATTTCAAACGATCCAAAAAATCTGCCTCTCCCTAAAACAGAGATTCTTAAACCTGTCGCCTACTTCGAGAAAAAAAATGAAAAGGTGGATAAATGATCCTCCAACTAATCCGTTGCTTTTTTGGATTTAAATTTTTGATTCTTCCCTTGGGATTTCTAATTGCTTCCGAAAAACAATGTGCCAAATGCCCGGATGATTACAAAGTTAAAACAATGCCCTCTGTTCAGCCTTATTTTAAACCCGATGGATCAGGTTGTTATCAATTAAAAACCTACCCGCCCATATGGCCCTATTTTAAACCACAAGGTTGTGATGATTATAAAATCAAAACCCTTCCTAAAGTAATAGCTTCAGATAAGGGTGTTTGTGAACCCGATGGCGGAACAGGCGTCAACTTTTTTGGGTTAAGACCACGGCCTGAAACTAGGAAAAAGATTTCTCAACCATGATGACCCGTTGTGTCTGGTTTTTCTTCAACAGTTGCTTCGTTATGGATGGGTTTTTTTGAGCCTGTAATCGACATAATGACATAGAAGAAAACAGGGGTGTAAAAAATCCCCAAAAATGTAACCCCTAGCATACCAAAGAAAACCGCAGTTCCCAAGGCTTTACGCATCTCCGCTCCCGCACCTTCGGAAACAACCAATGGCAAAACCCCCAAAATAAAGGCAAATGATGTCATTAGAATCGGCCGAAGCCTAAGCTTGCTAGCTTCAATTGTTGCTTCTTTTAAAGGCTTATTCTGTTCAAAAAGTTGCTTGGCAAACTCAACAATCAAAATAGCATTTTTACTCGCAAGCCCCACTAGAACTATAAACCCAATCTGGGTGAAAATGTTGATGTCCATTTTGAAAAGTTGAACACCCAAAATGCTGGAAAGTAAACACATCGGAACTACGAGAATGACTGCAAGGGGAAGACTCCAGCTTTCATATTGGGCAGCAAGTACAAGAAAAACAAAAATAACAGCAAGGGCAAAGACCGCCATGGCTGTGTTGCCCGATTCAAATTGCAGGAAAGTAAGTTCAGTCCATTCGTAGGAAATATCCTTGGGAAGATTTTTAAGTGCAATATTTTCCATTTCTCTGGCTGCCTGACCAGAACTTATTCCGGCGGCATTATTTCCAAAAAGGGCAGCAGCGGGATACATATTATAACGAATAAGAATGTTGGGGCCGGATGAATTTTCAACCTGCATCAGAGTCCCCAAAGGCACGGTTTGATTTGAATCATTGCGAACCTTGATAAGGAGAAGGTCGTTAATACTTTGTCTGAAATTTTGATCCGCCATGATATTGACCTGCCAAGATCTGCCAAAAAGATTAAAGTTGTTGACATAGTAAGAGCCAAAGTATCCTTGGAGAGTTTCAAAAATGTCCTGCATTTTTAACCCTAAGGACATTACTTTTTCACGATCAATATTTAAATATAGCCAAGGTGTATCTGCACGACTGCTGGTAAATACCGTATTAAGTAATCGGTTGGAATTGCCTTCAATCACGAGGGAATCGGTGGCTTTTTGCAAGGCAGCCAACCCAACGGGCCCACGATCTTCAATCATAATCTTAAATCCGCCCACCGTTCCTAATCCATCAACAGGCGGGGGGCCGAATATATTGACCATTGCAGAAGGGCATTCTTTTATAGCCCTCTTTTTGATTAAATCACCAATGTGCTGCGAAGTTAATCCAGCCTTATTTCGCTCTGCAAAGGGCTTTAAAATAATATTAATCGACCCGAGGCTGGGGGCATTTGCACCTAAAAGCAATGATTGACCGGAAATTCCAACCGTGTGATCCACACCCTCGGTTTCCAATGCAATTTTACATATCTGATTGATAATTGAATCGGTTCGTTGTAACGAAGTTGCATCATTCATTTGAATATTGGCAAGTAGATACCCTTTATCCTGAGGCGGAATAAACCCAGTGGGAGTTATAAGAAAACTATAATAGGTTGCGTAAAGCAATCCTGCGTACACCAACAGTGCAACAACCGAAAGTTTTAGCATAAGCCAGAGAATGCCGCCGTATGCCGTGGTTACCAAATTGAAACCATAGTTGAAGATTTTAAAAAACCAGCCAAAGCAAAAATCGAGAGCCAATTGAAGAGGGTCTTTTTTGGCGCCTTTAGGCTGGAGCAGAAGTGCGGCTAAAGCCGGGCTAAGCGTGATGGAATTAAAAGCAGAAATAACAGTGGAAACCGAAATGGTGATTGCAAATTGCCTGAAGAATTGCCCGGTGATACCCGTAATGAATGCGCAAGGAATGAAAACCGCACATAAGACAAGGGCAACCGCAATAACCGGCCCGGTTACCTCAACCATGGCTTTTCGGGCGGCATCTCGGGGAGACAAGCCTTCGTGCAACCATCTTTCCACATTTTCCACCACAACAATCGCATCATCAACCACAATCCCAATGGCAAGCACCAGTCCAAAAAGAGAAAGGTTATTCAAACTGAATCCGATGCCTGCCATCACTGCAAATGTTCCTATCACCGCAACGGGTACTGCAATCAGGGGAATTAAAGTTGCGCGCCAAGATTGAAGAAAAATTAGAACAACAATACCCACTAGGATGATTGCATCCCTTAAGGTTTTGAAAACCTCCATAATTGAATCTTTGATAAAAGGCGTTGTATCATAAACGATTTTGTAATCTAATCCGGGTGGGAACCGGTTTTTTAGTAATGCCATCTTTTTGTAAATTCCGTCGGCTGTTGATAAAGCATTGGAGCCGGGAAGTTGGTAAATAGATAAGGCAACCGACGGTTTGTTGTCTAGAGAGCAAGTCTGATCATACTGCTGGGAACCAAGCTCGATTCTTGCAACATCCTTAAGTTTGATTAAAGCAGCAATTGGGTTTGATGTGCTTGCTGGAATTGTCTTGATGACAATATCTTCAAATTGTTCAACATCAAGTAATCTACCTAAGGTGTTGATGATAAGTTGAAATTGCTGACCTTTGGGGGCTGGTTCTTGACCGATGGAACCAGCAGCGACTTGCAGGTTTTGCTGGCTGATTGCAGAAATAATATCATCGGTGGTCAGGCCAAGGGTAGTCATTTTAATGGGATCAAGCCAGGCGCGCATTGAATAATCGCGTTGGCCCATGTAGGTGACATTTGCCACCCCGGGTAGCCGTAGCAACTCATCCCTGATTTGAACGGTTGCAAAATTCGACATATAAAGATCATTGAACATGGGCTTTTTTGTTTGCGGATCTTCTTCGGAAACCAAATTGATAATCATCATAATGCTGGGTGATATTTTCTTGACCGCAACGCCCTGTCTCTGCACCAAATCTGGAACATTGGGTAGCCCGAGAGAAACACGGTTCTGAACAAGAACCTGTGCCATATTGGGATCCATGCCAAGTTTGAAAGTAACAAGTAAATTATAGCTGCCATCATTCGCACATTGGGAAGTCATATACAGCATATTTTCCACGCCCGAAACCTGCTGCTCGAGGGGCGCAGCCACGGTATCTAGCACGGTCTGGGCGTTCGCGCCCGGGTAACTGGCAGTTACAATAACCGTAGGCGGTGTAATTTCTGGGTATTGTGCAACGGGCAGCGAAATTACAGCAACGATCCCGGTAATGGTGATCACAATGGAAAGAACCGAAGCAAAAATAGGTCGGTCGATAAAAAAGTGAGAAATCATACTGCCTTACTTTCTTTCGATTTTTTTTTGGTTAGAACGAGAAATATTCCCAAGGTTAAAACGATAATTAAAGCCCTAAGAATTTTACCTATAATTATAAAAAACTTAGATTGAAAAATCGGCTTTTCAGCAAGTGATTCGATCACAAAGAAAAATACAGGGGTGAATAAAATCCCCAAAATAGTAACCCCAAGCATCCCACTAAAAACAGTAACGCCAAGGGCCCTACGCATTTCGGCACCAGCCCCAGTTGCAATTACCAACGGGAAAACCCCAAGAATAAAAGCGAAAGAGGTCATCAAAATTGGTCTAAGCCTAAGCATTGCAGCTTCAATGGTTGCCTCTCTGATCGGTTTTCCCTCTTCGGTAAGTTGCTTTGCAAATTCAATGATGAGAATGGAATTCTTGCTGCAAAGCCCCACCAAAACAACCAATCCAATTTGAGTGAATATGTTGATGCCTGTCATTCCAACAATGGTTCCGATTAAGGCGCATAAAATACAGACGGGAACAACAAGAATCACTGCAAGGGGGAGTGCCCAACTTTCATATTGTGCTGATAGAACCAGAAAAACAAAAATAACTGAAAGTGGAAAAACAATCTTATTTCGAAAATCGTTTTCTTCCATATTCTGAAGCAGGGCCATTTCAGTCCATTCTATTCCCATCGAAGGGGAAAGGGTTTTCTTTGAAGTTTCTTCAACCGCTTTGATTGCTTCGCCTGAACTTAAAATCCAGGGAAGGTTGATGCCAATAACCGGTGCGGCCCGATAAAGGTTATACCGAATCACCAAATTTGCACCTGTTGAATCCGACATTTTCACCATTGACCCCAAGGGAACCATTTGCTTGGCTTTGTTTTGAATTTTTATAAGGTTGACCGCATCGATGGTTGCTCGGTAGGCAGGTTCCGCCATAACAGTCACCTGCCAGAATCTTCCAAAGGCATTGAAGTTGTTAATAAACAGGGATCCCACAAGAGAATTCAAAGAATTATTAAGATCTTGCATTACAACTTGTAGGGACTCGACCTGATCTCGATCGATGTTGGCAAAAATTTGTGGGTTTCGTGCCTGATAAAGTGAAAAAAAGATGAATAGCCCTGGGATGGTATCTTTCTTGGCGACCAAATTATCTATTTCATCCTGAAGCATTGCAGCGCCAACATCTTCACGGTCTTCAAGCATAACCTTAAATCCCATTGCGGTACCGATACCCGGAATCGGTGGTGCCCCAAGTACGGAAAATTTGGCCTCTCGATTAAATTCCTTCACCACGGATGTAATTTTTTGCATCAAAGCGCTGGCGCTTAAATCTTTGGATTTTCTTTCTTCAAAGGGAGCAAGAATCACAAACATAGAAGCATTGTTAGAAGCAAATGCATTAAAAAGCAGGTTGTATCCCGAGGTGGTGAAAGTATGATTAACCCCTTTGATCTTAAGAATAGCCTGTTCGATTTCATTCATCGAGGCTTGGGTTCGCTGCAGACTTGCACCATCCGGAAGCAGCAAATTAACAAGAAGCCATCCTTGATCCTGATCGGGGATAAAATTTCTAGGGATTTTAACAAATAGAAAACCGGTTGAAAAAACAACAAACAAATAAAAGGCTAAAACGAATATAGCCCCTCGGATGCACTTACCAACAAGCCAGCCATAGAATTTAACGGAAACGCCAAAGACTTTTTCAAAAAGAAAGAAAAACCATCCTAGAAAGAAATCAAGAAGGAATTGGATGGGATCTTTTTTTGTGCCGTGGGGCTTTAAAAGTATCGAAGCAAGCGCAGGGCTTAAAGTAAGGGAATTGATGGCCGAAATAACGGTGGAAACCGAAATGGTAACAGCAAATTGCCTGAAAAATTGTCCCGTGATTCCACTGATCATTGAGCAGGGGATGAACACCGCACAAAGGACTAAAGCAACCGCAATAACCGGGCCAGTAACTTCCTTCATTGCGTTTCGAGCAGCTTCACGGGGGGAAACCCCTTTGTTCAGCCACCTCTCAACATTTTCCACCACCACAATTGCATCATCAACCACAATCCCAATTGCTAGCACCAGCCCAAAAAGGGAAATGTTATTAATCGAATAACCAAGCATAGCCATAAATGCAAAGGTACCGATGATTGCAACGGGAACAGCAATTAAAGGAATGAGAGTTGCCCGCCAACTTTGTAAAAAAACCAGAACAACAATTCCCACAAGGATGATTGCATCGCGAAGGGTAAGGAAAACCTCTTCGATCGATTCACTGATGAAAGGCGTGGTGTCGTAAACGATTTTGTAGGCAAGCCCCGGAGGGAAGCTTTTTGAAAGTTCCAGCATTTTCTTTTTAATGCCATTCCCGACATCAAGGGCATTGGTTCCAGGGAGTTGAAAAATCCCTAGTGCAACGCAAGGGAATCCATCAACAGTTGAATTCATATCGTAGCGAAGGGCCCCAAATTCGATCCTTGCAACATCTTGAAGTTTCAGAATTTTGGGATTGGTGCTGTTGTTGTTCTCATCTTTATTGGAAACACGGAGAATGATATTTCCGAACTCATCAGGGTTTCTAAGTCTTCCCAGAGCATCAATTGGGAATTGGGTTTCAACCGAATCGGGGCTGGGGGTCTGCCCCAATCGCCCTGCTGCCAAGGGAATGTTTTGCTGTTGAATGGCATTAACCACATCAGTGGAGCTCAATCCTAGAGAAGCAAGTTTTTGCGGATCAAGCCAAGCGCGGATGGCGTAGTCACGCTGTCCGAAAACGGTAATATCCCCAACTCCGGGAAGCCTAAAAAGTTCATCTTTTGCGTGAATGGTTGCATAATTGGAAAGATAAAGGTCATCGTAGGTGCCATCGGGTGAATAAAAATTTATGGAAAGAAGAATGCTTGGAGATTTCTTCTTGATGACCAAGCCCTGCTTTTGCACCTGTTTTGGTAACTGGGGAACCGCAAGGTTGACACGATTTTGAACCGCTACCAAGGCGGTGTTTAAATCGGTGTTGAGTGCAAAGGTGATGGTAAGATTGTAAAGCCCGGTATTGTCCGAAGTGGAAGACATATACAGCATATTTTCCACACCATTGACCTGCTGCTCGATGGGGGCTGCAATGGTATCTGCAACAACTTGGGCACTTGCACCAGGGTAGGTTACTGAAACCTGCACCGTGGGGGGCGCCACTGGGGGATACTGTGCAATTGGTAAAGTTATCAACGCCAATGCACCTGCAATGGTAAGAAAAACAGAGACCACCGTGGCAAAAATAGGTCGGTCGATAAAGAAATTTGAAATCACTATTTGCTCGGGGTTTGTTCGGATGTTTGAGAATTCATCATTTGAACCGTTGGCATCTGAACAACTTCCGGGATTACGGTCATGCCAGATTTGACCATATGAATCCCTGCCACTACCACTTTTTCACCAAGTTTAAGACCATCATTAATAGCCCTTAAATTGTCTTCCTGTAATTCACCTAAAGTAACCCTGCGGTACTCCAACTTGTTTTCAGAATTAACGACATAAACAAACTTTAGCCCCTGATCCGTACCAATCGCTCTGTCAGAAACAAGTATGGCATCTTTTGGCTTGCTTGTAGGCAGTCGAACTTTACAAAACATACCTTGGATAAAAAGCGGTGTTTTATTATCTTTGATTTTATTTGGAATGACTGCACGCAAAGTGAGTGATCCAGTCTGGGAATCGATTTGATTGTTGGTGAAATTAAGGGTGGCTTGGTGAGGGAAATCCTTCTCATCTGCAAGTCCTATAAATACAGGATAAGTTCTACTTCCTTTATTATTTTCAGGGGGTTTTTCAGCTTGGATAGTCCGGATCAACTTGATCAGGGTTCGCTCATCAATATCGAAGTAGCAGTACATCGGATTTTCAGAAACAATAGTTGTAAGATCGGTATTATCTTGATTTACAATATTTCCCATTGTTATATAGTATTTGCTAATCCTGCCATCGATGGGAGATAAAACGGAACAGAAGTCCAGATTGATTTTTTGAATTTCGAGACTGGCTTTAGATGCATCGACCGAAGCAAGGGCCTCCTCTTCTGCAGCTTGGTATTTGTCAAGTTCTTGTTTGCTGATTGCCCCCGGTGTTTTTCCAACATCTTGGGCTCTTAAGTTGTCGGCTTTTGCCAGTTTTAATTTGGCCTGAAACAGCTTTACCTGTGCATTGACATCATTGTATTTTGCTTGATAGGGGCGCTGATCAATCTTAAAAAGTAAGTCGCCTTTTTTAACAAAGTCGCCCTCTTTAAATGGTGTGGTTTCTAAATATCCAGTCACTCTCGCTTTGACATTGACATAATTGATGGCATTGAATCGGCCCGTAAACCTGACACTATCAATAATATTTCGCTGGACAACTTCGCTGATTTGCACCCGTGGAGATAATTCCGAGTCGAGGTTTGGAAGTTTAGGCGTACAACCGATCCCAACTAGGAGTACCAAGGTGATAAGCGGTGCAGAGCATCTAAGCATGGGAATAAAAATCCTTGAAAAAGGTTCAGTTCTCTCAGAATAAATTTTACTATAAATTATTAGAATTGCAGTTAAATTTTTACTTACTTCTCAGGCCAATGCTTGGAAGGCCATTCCTTAAATAAAGTGAATGATTTTGAGTTTTTGAAATAAAGCTTTAGCTTGGTTATTTAGAAAGTGTGATATCCAAGGTGTTAGTCCCTTTTTTAATCTCCATTGTAATGCCAGAAGTATCTGGATCCGCATATTTTACTGGTACAGGGAAGAATGATAACTTTGCAGGGGCATTAGGTGCGGCTTTTCCATCTGGCCCGGTGTTGGCCCTTGCCATTGCTCGACTGATGACTTCACTTCGCATAGCTTCGGTATCTACCGCAATCTTTACATTCCCAAGAGGTACACTTAAAACCTTGTATTTACCTTCTTCACGAACAATGGAATCCGCAGTTGCGGTTTCAGAGCGTACTATTACTAGTGCCAAAGGAATTGGCTTACCATCATAGGTGATAGATCCTTCTAAAGTTGCTCCTGTATCTGGAATCTCGTAGGCAGTTTGCCCGCAACCCATAATTAAAATTAATGTAATAAAAAGCAATCGTTTCATTGTTTTAAACCAACTTGGAAGGGGAAATTGCAGATTAATTAATACTTTCAGCCTCGCCACCACGAGGGGTGACACTAGCACTCCACGCTCTAATATTCACAGAAGTAGTGATTGATTTAACACTGCCATCCATCATTACAGCCTGAACCCCGCCGGATGTGAAGGGGTAAATGTTGTGGTGTCTTTGCTGGCTGGGAATTAAAAGTCTGGAAGGGGGGTGAAAATACTCATTAGGATCGGTGTTACCAAATCTGCAGTTAGCTCTATTATATACGCCGTAAACATCATCTGCAGCTGAATTAGGATCGTTGCAGGTAGTTCCAAAAAAAGGAATTAAAGCATCGGTAATATCGGTAGTAGCCCAAACATGCGCCCCATTGAAGCTACCAACCGTTCCTGAAAGAGTATAATTAGCCCAAGTTAAAGTTCCTAGCCCAGTCACCATCTGCTTCTCAATAACTCCTAGAGTATTCGCGGTTCCATCAGTGATACTATTAAGAGTTTGTACCCCGCCGCCTACATTACTCCAAGCAACTTGTGAACCAGTCCAAGATCCGTTAAAGTCTTGGCCAAATACTCGAACATTAGGCGCATAGCTTGTAAGTGATTGTTTGTAAGGAATACCATTAGGATGCGTTGTCCAAACCCAAGACCAGTCCATTTCTTTATAAGGACTACTATCGGTTGGCGATTGAAGGACTTTTAATTGAGTAGACCCAACCATCTGGGTGGCATCATCGGTTCGCCTAGCCATAATATTAAAAGCGGGAATAGACTTATGCAGTGTAGTTTGTTCCAAAAAAGGAAGTAGACAATAAAAGAAAGTTGATTTATCACCACCCGCAGTGGCCTGATTAAAAGGGAGATAAGGCCCCTTATATTCCACGCCAGAGGCACCTACCGGGAAGAAGGATGTCCATTGGTTAACAAGTAATGGTGGAAAAACGCGATAGGTGTCGTGAGTCCCGTGCAAAGCTAGCCCGATTTGCTTTAAATTGTTTTGGCTTTGGGCTCTGGCAGCAGCTTCTCGAACTTTTTGCACCGCAGGCAGAAGCAAGCCAATAAGAATGGCAATGATGGCAATTACCACCAAGAGTTCAATGAGAGTAAATCCAGCACGGATTAGAATGAGATATTTAGATTTCATAGTTTACCCGAGCGAAAGAATTAAAAGGTCTAAATATAAATTATAAAAGGTTTCCCGCAAAAGCCTACTTTAAATCAATTGCAGGCTTTGTTTTTTTTGTTTAATTAACCGTTAAAACCTTACATATTACAGAGTTACGCAGTTGGAACTAAATCGCCCCTATTCGGTTAGAATTTGGGAAAGCACAGGATTGATCAGGAAAAGATGAAAACTGCCCAAACAAACAAATTATGGGCAACTGCGTAACTCCTATAAAATATAGAATGGCAAGTCTTTATTTGGCTTGAAGGTTTCGGATTTCGATGCCCCCAAGTTCTGCGCGAACCCCAAACGAACTCTTCCCCAGCTTTACCGTTTGTTTCTTCTGTGATTCCCCATTGTTCTTAAACTCCACTTCTAATCCCGTAACAATGATTTCAAAAGAATTCCACTCATCAAATTTAATATTTTTAACATCACCTTTTTTGATATCGAACTTCAATCCTCTGAGAAATAAATCGTTGTTACACTTTGCATCGGGTTTGTACTCAAACTTGATATGAACATTCTTGTCAAATTCCTTCACAGTATTAATGGTGATATCGCCCTTAACCTTAGGGTCGATAACTAAAGAATTATCCTTGACGATAAATCTTTTGTTGGCAGCGTCAACTTTGCCTTCCAGAAGATCGCCACCTTTTGCCATCTTCCATCCAGAAAAATCTTTTCCATTAAATAACATAGTAAAACCTTCATCTGGTTTCGGTTGAGCCAAGGCGATGGAAACTAAAAAGGTTAGAAATGCACCAGCGAGGGAGAGAGATTTCATAATCAAGTTCCTTAAAGAAAGAGGGTGAGGGAAAAATCAATTGGCATTCCACCAAGCATCGATTTTGCTAGTTAACCGATTGACAATATCAGGTTTAGAAGCCGCGAGGTTGGTCGATTCAAAAGGGTCGGATACAATTTGATAAAGCTCTATTTTGGCTTCACCTGGGATTTTAATACCTGACTTAGCATTCGTAGGATTTGGAATAATTAACTTCCATTCGCCCGCAACACACCAGCGCCATGTCATATTCTTTTCAGGCTTCTCAATATCGATTGCGTTGTGCAGAAAACAAGCCCCAACCACCGCATCACGCCTCTTAACAGCGTTGGCATCAAGCAAATCGATTCCTTTCAAACCATCAGGCACAGGCAGTCCACAGAATTTATAAATGGTTGGTGCTAGGTCGATCGAAGAAACCGCTGTATCGTTTATCTCTGGTTTAATTTTACCCGGATGCCTTAGCATAATGGGGGTACGCAATCCACCATCATAGGGCGATTGTTTAGAATCTGCACGGTAATTGGGGCTGTTTTCTTGCTGAATCCAACCGTTATCGGTCACATAAACAACCAAGGTATTATCTGCGAGGCCTTTTTTATCGAGGTGAGCAAGTAGCTCGCCACAGGTTTCATCAAACCATTCGCACATCGCCCAATACCGGGCCAGATGAATGGAAGGGGTTTTATCTTTATACTTTGCTAAATATTTTTCAGGCGGGTTATGAGGATTGTGTGGCAGCATTGGTGCGTACCAAAGAAAAAATGGTTTGTCCTTAGAGGAATCGATGAAGTCGTAGATGGGTTGAAGGCCTTTTCTACCAATGGTTAAACCTTCATCGCCATGCCTGCCACCAATTGCTTGATCACCATGCGACATACCATGGGTGAAGCCACCGGTTTTGAAGTTACCCTGCCACCATTTGCCAGTTTGAAAACTGTTATAACCCGCCTTCCCAAGTTCTGCGGGTAGCCTCGGGCTACTTGCCATGAAACCGCTAAGCCGATTGACTTGGGTTAAAAACTCAGGATCTTTGTAGCGTTGTGCCATCGGTTTGCCCAGAGGAATAGGTGGTTCATTACCGGTGATTTTGGTTTCGTGCGGATACCTGCCTGTAATTAAAGAAGCTAAGGAAGGGCAGCAAAGCGAAGAAGGTACATAGCCACGCTTGTAAACCAAACTTTGGGATGCAAGCTTATCGAGGTGTGGGGTTTTAATTTGCTTATGGCCCATGAAGGAATAGTCCCCCCATGCCTGATCATCCGAGATAATCATAACTACATTGGGTTTGTTTGCCTGGCTAAAAGCTTGTTCTGCGCAGGTGAACATTCCAATTATTATTAATAAAGATCGCATAAGTAATTTAACCTTAGCTAATGTGGGCGCCTTTTGCATCAACATAGACGGCATAAAGCGATTGGCTTGCGGTCATGAACAATCGGTTGCGCTTAGGCCCACCGAAGCAGACATTGGAACAGATTTCGGGAAGAAGGATTTGGCCAATGCGCACGCCATCAGGTGCAAAAACATGAACGCCATCATAACCTTCGCCCACCCAGCCAGCGCTGGCCCAAATATTGCCCTGAGTATCGCAACGGATACCATCAGCAAAGCCTGCAACTTTTTTGCCATTAAGTTCGAGAGTCATCGAGGTGAATTCTCGAGCGGGGCTCAGTTTTTTGCCATCAATAATGTCGAACATCCAAATATTCTTGGGTGCTTTGTCGGGGTAATGGGAAGCGCCTGTATCTGCAACATAAAGTTTCTTATAATCGTTAGAGAAACACAAACCGTTTGGCTTGAATGGTTCATCGGTAAGTTTTTCGATAACGCCGGTCTTTGCATCAACCCGGTAGACTGCTTCCTTTTGGGTAGGTTGAACGCTGGTAGAGTTTTCTTTGATCCCCTCGTAATCCATCAGGCCGCCGTAGCCAGGATCGGTAAACCAAATGGAGCCATCTTCAGGGTGAACAATCGCATCGTTGGGTGCGTTTAAAGATTTGCCGTTGAATTTTTCTGCAAGCGTGGTCACGGTGCCATCGTATTCGTAACGAACCACCCTGCGGGTGGAGTGTTCGCAAGAAATCTGCCTACCCGAATAATCGAAAGTGTTGCCATTGGAATAACCAACGGGTTTTCGGAAAACACTTATATGGTTGTCTTCGTTAAGGAAGCGGAGTTGGCGGTCGTTGGGGATATCGCTCCAGAGGAGGTAGTTGCCTACGCCATTCCAAGCGGGTCCTTCAGCCCAAAGGCAACCAGTAGCAAGGCGTTGAATGGGAGTGTTTCCAAGTTTGAGTTTTTCGAATCGTTTATCGAGGGCAATGATATCGGGGTCTGGGTAGCGAACTGGGTTTGCGCCTGGGGTGAAGTCGCGCTTCACGGATTGTGCAATAGCAAGTGGAGCAATAGTAAGAGCGCCAGCGGCACCAAGGAAATTTCTACGATTAAGATTGTGGTTAGAAAAACTCATAAACAAAGGCTCCGACAAAAGGGGGAGGAAAGTAATTAATCTAGAATAGTAAAGATTAACCTGAGAAGTGAGGTTCAAGCAAGCATCTGTTTAAAAAAAGAAGAGATTAGCGTGAAATTACAGTGGGTTCAATGGTCTGTATTTTTTAACTACAATTGAATGGAAGCGTATAGATTTGAGTAATAATTTTACCAATACTACCAAATCCGTGAAATTGCATAAGCATCCAAGGACTCATCCGCACTAACAATTTTGATGTTCTCGCATAAAGCTTGTGCTACCAGCATTCGGTCGAATGGATCACGATGATTGGTTGGATAAGGTAAGTTGCAAACCGTAATGGTGTGAGATGGTTCTAGAGGTAAAAGCCGGAATCCATAGGTGTTGAGGCAAGTTCGCCAAAAGACATCGAATGGCTGGTTCATCTGCCATTTACCTTTACTTACTTTAATTGCAATTTCCCAAAGAGAAACAGGGCTGATTAGGACATCATTTGTAATATCTTGGATTGCATTTTGGGCCGAGGAACTTAGTTTGAAATCACCAGTGGTGTACCAATAAACCGTAGGTGTATCAAGGAGGATTCGCATTACATATATTCCACGAAATCTTTCAAATGGTCATCATCTTCGGCGATAATGGTGATCATACCTTTACATAATCCAGGTCCAGGCCTCTGTTGGGAATTTTGGAGTTGGCTGATCAGTTTTGCAATTGGTTGTTCATTTTCGGTAATAATAAGTTCTTGGCCTGGGTTTAATTTGTGGATCAAATCCTTAAGGCGGGCCTGGGCTTCTTCGATGGTGATTGAAGTGAGCATTTGGTCTCCGATTAAATGAGGTTGACTCGTCCACCTAATTATGTTTGTAACACATAATCATTAAAACACCAAAAAATTTACCTTATCTGAAAATCATCGGGCACAAATCATTATGAAAATTGCTTTGAATCAACCTAGAAGTGATAAGTAAACTTCTTGTAAGTTCCTGATTAACTTAGGTAAAACCTACTTGCCCTCTTTGGCCCACTGTTTCATTTGTTCAATATTTTTAAGCAAGATTGCGTTTTTACTAGCTCCCTTTTTCGGGCCTAAGTATGCCTCCATGTCGCTATCGTACTGCGCTTCAGATTCAGGAATTTTGCCAAGATCATTGATGGCGATTTCCCAATCTGCGAGTGCTTTGCGGTGTCTCTTAAGTTCTGCAGCATAATTTTCATCAGATGCAAGATTCTTGATTTCCCAAGGGTCGTTACGAAGATCGTAAAGTTCTTCCTTGGGCCTTTTTGCTGCATAAATCTGACTTTGAATCGGATCGAGTTTACCTTGGTCGAAAAGTTCTTTCATGCGAATGAGAATTTTCTTCCCATCTTTGTAGCCATTGGGTTGAAGGTGTGGCCTTTCATTAAGGTAGTTGCGGATATATTTAAACTCGTTGGAACGCACCGCACGCATATGCTCGACGGTTTCATCTGCACGATCCCTTGCGCTGTAGACAAACTCCCTCGGTTTGTAATCGTTGGCGAAAATATTTTTACCTTGCATTGATTTGGGGATGGGTATGCCTGCAAATGCCAACGAACTTGCAGCGATATCAATATGCTCGATCAAATCGTCACGCACTTTGTTTGCAGCAACCTTAGGGCCACGAATTACTAGAGGAACACGGATGCCTTCTTCGTAAAGAAATTGTTTACCCCGAGCATGGCTAATGCCGTGGTCAGTCCAAAAAAAGATAATCGTGTTATCAAGAATATTTTCTTTTTTAAGTCGGTCAAGAATCTGCCCTAGTTGTTTATCGGTAAGTCGGATGGTATCGAGGTAGTCGGCCCAATCTTTGCGAATTATCGGGTCGTTGGGGTAGTAGGGTGGAAGTTTTAAGAGTGGTGAATTTGGGTCGGTTGGTTGTCCCAATTCTTTTTGAACAAGTTCGCTCCAGTTTTTACCTTCGCGGTATTTCCCCCCGTGAAGCTGAATCTGAGCAAAGAAGGGTTGGTTTTTTTTGCGTAAAGACCAATCGTTTCCATCATAAATATTCTGTTTGAATTCGAAATTATAATCAGTTTTACCTTTATTTAATTGAGGGAATGCTCCATTCGAAGTGTAGTACCCAGCTTGTTGAAAAAGGGTGGGCACGGGAACAACATTTTGGGGCAGGTTGATTTTAATAGTGCCTCTGCCACTGCGATGATGTTGGGCACCGATCGAAGTCTGGTACATTCCTGTGATCATAGCGCTGCGAGAAATAGAGCAAATGGGGCCGGTGACAAAGGCCCGAGAAAAGAGCATGCCTTCAATTGCTAATTGGTCGAGGTTGGGTGTGCTAATAGCTTTTTCGCCATAGCAACTAAAATGCGCAGACATATCTTCAACGAGTATCCAAAGAATATTAGGCTTGGCAACATCAACAGCATTGGCGGATGTAACAGCAACAACGCCTATTATTAAAAATCCAAGCATGTAAAAAGTACCTTTTATTTTAGGAGTGGTTTTATTTTTGCAGAGAGTAGTTCATAACCTTTAGCGCTAAGGTGAAGTTTATCCGCTACAAAAAGGTCGATTAAATGTTTGCCTGATGCATCAAGGAAAAGCGACTTGATATCCTCGAAATGCAATAAAGGATTTTTTTTGCAGTATTCCTTCACCAAGGCATTAGCTTTATCTTGGTCGGCCGCTTGTTTCTCGCGAGAAGGGCTGGGCTTAATCCCTAAGAAAATAATTTTTGTCTTAGGGCTTTCTTTAAGAATCAGTTCTGCAAAAGCTTGAAAATCATTAGCCACCTGTATCGGTGTTCGCTTAGCATTGATATCGTTATCACCCGAATAAAACACGATGAGTTTAGGTTTAAAGGGAAGCAAAATGCGTGGTGCAAAAACAGTTGAATCGCGAACTTGGGAACCACCAAAACCACAATTCTCTATAGGCAGATTGGGAAAATTTTTATCAAGCTCCCACTTCCTTATTGTGGAGCTGCCCACAAAAAAAATAGTGTCAGGATTAAGCTTCTTTTCCTTTAACCGGGTTTCGATGGTACTGATTTCTTTTTCATATTTCTGAACTCTAATCGTTTCAGCATCTTGAAAAATAGGTAGTAACAAAAGCACAAAATTAAACCGTAATAATGAAAACATCGATAACCTCGTGAAAACATATTATCCTTGGAATTTCTTATAACCTTATACTTGCAGGAAATAGTGATGCTTGCAAAGAAAAGACAATCAAATATTTACTTTACTTCGCGTTTATAGGTGACAAGGAAAATTTGAGATCCCGGCAATGATTTAAAAGCTTCGGGTCTTTTTTTACTTTCTAAATCGTAGCAAATCATCAGGGTGTTTCCTGCAAATTCGTAAATTGCAGGGAAAGTCTTGCCCTGATTTGGGCCTTCAGTTCCAATGATATCCATGGTTTTTGGTCTGCTAAGGGAATTTAACTTAAGGTTGCCTTTGTCGGCTTGTGTGCCAACTTTGCTGGAATAGGAGTTACCCGAGATGAGGAGAGAAACTTTAACAAGAAAATCTTCGGGTAACTTTTGTCCCCCAAGTTCAGCACTTTGAGGAATCCAAGAACCAGAAAGTTTAGCTAATTCTTTTTCTGAACTCTTATCTTCTTCAGCAAAAGAAAAAGTAGGAGGCGAAAATAAGAAACCTTGACTAGTGAGCAAAGCTAAAAGAAAAAATCGTGCCATTTTGAAAACCTCGTTTATTGGACCGAAGCAAATGAAGGTGCAGTGTAACCTTAATTTAAAAAGTCGTCAAACCGGGAGTGTTTTTTAGCCACTTTTCTAAGGATGGAAAAAAGTACCGCGGTGTTGAGCCCTGCTACTAACATTCCTGTTGCAGCTTCCATAGGTTCAAGCAGCCGAAAGGGAGGTACTAGAACATGGGTTCCGGTTCCAAGCGTTGTATAGGTGGTAGAGGAAAAATAAAGCGCATCATTAATGTTGGCGAAACTTCCAAAGAACATTAGCAAAAATGCCCAAATTAAAATCTGAATCACGCTTGAAACTACAAACAAAAAAGTTGAAAGCAAAATTGATGGCATGATTAAACTAAATCCGATGGCATTGGGATAGCTTTTCATAAATTTGATTTGTGTTTGCAGAGTTAAAGAAAGGAAAAACGAATGAATAATAAGAGATATACACATAGTTAATATGCCACAAAATAACACAAAAGGTAAAGTGGCATTTGAAATTGAATTCATCTTTAAACCTTATAAAAGCTGGTTATAATTCGATCTTAGTGCCTAAAACTGTAAGAAATTTTGCCAACCACGCTGGGTGGGCGGGCCAAGCGGGTGCGCTAACTAGGTTGCCATCTACATAAGCTTGATCGATTGCGATAGCCGCAACGGTGCCACCTGAAAGAGTAATTTCTGGCCCTACTGCGGGGTAAGCCGAGCAGGTTCTACCTTTTAATATTCCAGCAGTTGCAAGAATTTGGGGGCCGTGGCAAATGGCAGCAATGGGTTTATTTGTTTCAGAGAAATGCCTCACCATTTCTAACACTTCCTTATTAAGCCTTAGGTATTCTGGGGCCCTCCCTCCTGGGATGATAAGGGCATCGTAGTGGGCGGGGTTAATTTCAGAAAATGTGGCATTAAGGGTAAAACGATGGCCCGGCTTTTCACTGTAAGTTTGCTGGCCTTCGAAGTCGTGTATTGCAGTCATAACGAAATCGCCAGACTTTTTGTCTGGGCAGATTGCATGAACCTGGTGCCCCACCATGATGAGGGCCTGAAAAGGAACCATGACTTCGTAGTCTTCAACGAAATCGCCAACCAGCATAAGGATCTTTTTAGCAGCCATTTTAATTCTCCGAAAACAAAGTTCTAAGTTATGAAAATCTACAAATAGACCATTATTAGCCAAGGTTAATTCTTAGGAAGTTGTTGATAAACCGGGTCATCAGGCCTTTTACCATACCATAAGTCGAGCCCTTTTTTTGAACGAAAGCCGTTTGGGCCAGCGAAGACGAGCTTAATCAAAAGCCAGATGGTTTGGCCTGGTTTCATCGTCCAGATTTTGCGTGCAGAAGTTGTAACTCGAGATTTTGGGATGATAAAGGGGCCGAATTTTCTTAGTGCAGAAGAAAATGCAACATCCTCGGCAGCAAAGTATTCTTCCGGAAATCCGCCACTTTTTTCAAAAGCTTCACGGGTAACAAAAATACAACATCCGCCCACTAGTTTAAATATCCTGCCAAAGAATAGCCCCATGGGGTGTAGCACTCGGGCCCAAAATGGAAGTTTAGCATCGTAATTGAAATGACAACCGCCGCCTACCGCCCCTGCCTTTATGGCTTCCAGACTTTCTTTTAAGCAGGCTTGATTAATGCAGGTATCTGCATCGATAAAAAAGAAGATATTGCCCTTGGCTGCT
Source organism: Gemmataceae bacterium (assembly GCA_041694635.1). GTDB lineage: Bacteria > Planctomycetota > Planctomycetia > Gemmatales > Gemmataceae > UBA969. Next base: position 92,298 of record JBDNHI010000019.1, read on the forward strand.
TTTGCCCCGCTGTTTCTTGTTGCTGCAATTTTGCGATGGGTAACCTGAATAACCACGGCCCCCGCTGTTTCTGCTACCGCTTTTGTTCCATCGGTTGATGCATCATCCACCACCAAGATTTCATACTCTTCGCCACAAGCAAGTGCTGCTGATTGAATCGCAGCGATGGTTTTATTTAAGTAAGCTTCTTCGTTATGAGCAGGAATAATAAATGAAATCATTGATAATGCACCTTGGGTTATTTAGATTTATTGTCGCAAAAGTTTTTAAGTTTTCAAAGTAATGGGTAAAGGATTGTTTGAGATTTGTTGAAAAAAGGTGAATAATAGAAAGATGGAAGAAGAAATAGTTAGACCGATAAAGTTATTAAAAATGGCAAGGATAGTAAAAACATTTCCTGGAGTTAAGGCACTTCGTGGAGTAAATCTTGAACTTGCCAAGGGGGAAATGCTTGCACTATTAGGGGAAAATGGTGCAGGGAAAAGCACGCTGATTAAAATTCTTGCTGGAGCATTTAACCAAGATGAAGGCGAGATTTGTCTGAATGGAAAGCCAATTAAAATAAAAAGCCCGGCAGATTCTCGCAATCTAGGTATTGCTGTTATTCATCAAGAGTTTGCGTTGGTTCAAGGTTTAAGTGCTTGTGAGAATATATTTTTAGCAAACCCTTTGCAGCAGTTATTTTTCATACATAAAAAGAGAGAGTTTAAAAAAGCAGCAGAGATACTCAATAAATTAGGCGCTGATTTTAACCCTCTTACCTTGTGTAAATATTTAAGTGTTGCCCAACTTCAAATTGTTGAAATCGCCAAGGCGTTATCAGAAAAAGCTGCGATCCTTGTTCTTGATGAGCCCACAGCAGCTTTGACTCCAAGAGAAGCCGAAAGACTTTTTGCCCTGCTTGATCAATTAAAAAAAGAAGGAATGGGAATCATTTATGTCAGCCATCGGCTTGAAGAAGTTTTTAAAATTTCTGATCGTATGCAGGTTTTAAGAGATGGCTCAGAAGTTGTAACTGTTGCCAAGGAAAATACGACCCAGCAGGAAATAATCCACTGGATGGTTGGGCGGGAACTGCCCCCTAATTCTTTTCATAATAAATGCGTAGGGAAAAAGGTGATACTTAGTGCGGTAGGATTAGAAAAAAATCGTAAAGTGAAAGGGGTTAATCTTGAAATATTGGAAGGGGAAATCTTAGGCTTGACCGGATTAGTTGGCTCGGGACGAACCGAAGTTGCTAGGCTTTTAGCTGGGGTCGATATTCCCGATCGAGGGGAAATTCGGTTTGAAGGCGAAGTAATTAAAATGCGCTCGGTACGGTGTGGGATAAATAAGGGTATTTTTCTTCTTACGGAAGATCGTAAAAACCTTGGCCTTTTCCTTGGTCGCCCTGTAATCGAAAATTTTAGCATCGCTGCACTCTTCCATTTTACCTTCCTCGGAATACTTAACAAATTAGCAGAGTTAAACGCTTTTTATTCTCATCGAAAATCGATGGCTATTAAACTTAGCGATCCTCAGGTTCGAATCGGTAGCCTTTCCGGAGGCAACCAGCAGAAAGTTTTACTTGCTCGCTGGCTCGAAAGAAAAGGTAAAGTCTATCTCCTTGATGAACCTACTCGTGGGGTTGATGTAGGTGCCAAGGAAGAAATTCATTCTCTTCTTCGAAAACTGGCACAAGAAGGAAACGCCATTTTACTTATAAGCAGTGAACTGCCCGAGGTCTTAGCCATATCAGATCGGATTCTTGTTATGCACGAAGGTCAAATAAAAGGAGAGATAACCAATGTTTCTCAAGCTACGCAGGAGCAAATTATGGAGCTTGCTATGCAATGAAAATAATCCTGCATAAAAATCTAATGAGCCTGCTACAGAATCAGGGAATGCTAATAGTGCTTTTGCTTCTAGGCCTGTTTTTATCATTTGCTACTCTTGCAGATCAGGTTCCCAATGATGCCGAGGCGGGGACTGTCCTTGTAAAAACATGGCCCATGAACAAAGTTCCTAACCCAGTTGTTATCGTGGTGATTAGAGATTTGGACGAAGACCTGCTGTTTGCAAATGCGGTTGTAAAACAAAGCTTGGTATTGGATGGGATAGTAGTGGAAATTGTTCGAGGCAATCCATCGGATGCGCGTTCCTGTTTAGAAAAACTTGCGAATCAGGGTATAAAACTCGATGCAATCGTTTGTAACCACTACACCGCTGGTTGGTCGGTTTTCGATCGTTTAAATGAAAAGTTTCCCGCACTTGGAAATCCAATAATCATCGAGCCTGCTTCCTATCGGTGGCCCAACTTCCTCAAACGCGATAACCTTGTAAATATTATGAACCAGATCGCTGTTATAGCAATATTGGCAGTAGGAATGACCTTTGTCATTCTTACAGGTGGGATTGATCTTTCTGTTGGTGCGCTAATCGCTTTTTCATCGGTATTGGTTGCAAGATTAATTCGAGATTATGGCGGGGGAGTGGAGGCCCAAGTTCCTGCTCTTATTTTGTGCTGTATTACAACTATTATTGTTTGCGCAATGATGGGGGCCTTTTCAGGCATTATGGTCGCTTGCTTTTCCATCCCTTCTTTTATCACCACACTTGCTATGATGCTGATCGCAGGGGGCACGGCTTATTTGATTTCCGAGGGGCAATCTATCGACCGAATACCTGAACAATTTATGTGGCTTGGAAGAGGCACCACTTTTTTTCGCATTCCCATTGCGGTGGTTCTTACAGGAAGTATTTATCTCCTCGCTCATCTTGCTATGACCCAAACAATTTTTGGAAGGTATGTTTATGCTGTTGGTGGCAATTGTGAAGCTGCTAGGCTTAGTGGTGTTTCTGTCGTTACAGTTCTGATTTTGGTTTATACCCTCTCGGGCGCATTTGCGGGTTTAGGCGGTATTATAATGGCTTCTCAGTTGAAAAGTGGCGCTCCCACCTATGGCCATATGTACGAACTTTATGTCATCGCAGCGGTGGTGGTTGGTGGCACATCGCTTGCAGGGGGCGAGGGGAAAATTACTGGCACCCTTGTAGGCGCTTTGATACTTGCGGTAATTCAAAATGGCATGAACTTACTTGGATTTGACAGCAATACGCAGAAGTGTATTTTGGGTGCTTTGTTATTGTTAGCAATTTTGCTTGATAAACTGAAGGGAAGAATTGCTAGATAATGTTGAAGTTTTGGCGGAGAATTCGCGCAGCGTTAGAAAGAGCATACATTTTGGCCTCTGCAATTTCTGTCGAGGCAAGGGGGCTGTCTGCAAAGGTTGCAAATCCACAATCAGGGTTAAGTAAGATTCTTCGAGTGCCAAAAAGGTTAGCTGCCTTGGTTGCCTTTGCAACGATTTCTTCAACAAGTTCAACCGTAGAAGATTTTGGGTTAATCATACCAAGGCCCAGTTGGTAGGAATCGGGTAGCTGAGATAAGACCTCGATTTCGCCTGCTCTGGGGGTGCATAATTCGAGGAATAAAATCCGCACGGGGACTTTTTCTAAGAGCGGCATTAATGGTCGATAATCACCTGCTAAGGCGACCGATTCATCTTTCGACCAATTACCCCTGCAGATATGAAGGGCAAGTTTTTCTCTGGGGAACCCTTCTAAGGTCCGTTCTAAAAGTTCGGATGCAAACAATAATTCTTCTTGGGTTGAGTTCTTTTTTTCTCCTAATGCTCCACACATAAAGCTGCGTTGTTTCGCTGGCCGGCCAAACACCACTTCCGTTAATACCGGCTCGTCTAGTTGAATGATGGTAGCGCCTGCGTTGATAAGTTCGTGTATTTCTTCCCTAAGAATTTTTATAATAGCTTCTGCAAGGTCTTCGCGAGTCTTGTAAACTTTTTCAGAAACGCATTCCAACCAAAGAGTACGAGTAAGAAGGTATGGGCCAGGCAATGCAACCTTGCAGGGCTTATGGCTTTGCGATTGCAGGTATTGCAATTCGTGCAGCACTAAAGGTTTAATCCGCGAGATGGGGCCAAGGACAGCAGGGTGATGAATATTTTGACCTTGCACATCAAGGGCTTTAAGTTCTTCTGCAAATTTTTCAGGATCGGTCACATAGGGTAATAAATCGGTCATAGGAATAAGCTGGCAGTTCGCAAGCCTCGAACCTACAAAGCTCGCGTAGCTATCTCTTCTCTGTTCGCCATCCGTAATAAGGTCAACCCCAGCACGCTCTTGGGCTTGTAATACCAGACGAACCGCATCGTTGGCGGTAGCCTCAAAATCAGTATCTGAAATGCGATTTTCCAGCTTCTCGTGAATTGCTTTTAACATCCAAGAAGGGCGTGGCCAAGAGCCAATTCCTGTCACGCTAAATGCCGGCAGTTCAGCAGAATGAAAGTCGGAGGCAATTGGTAAAATCGATGTTTTCTCTTCTATGGGCCTAAATGATTCTGCTGTGGGGTTTGAATCTGCTAAACGAGCTGCTTTGCGGACAAGGTAACTTCTTTGATTTAATGTTTTAGTTTTGGATAGGATTTCATTTCCAGTTAGGCGGGACCAGGAAGGAAGGTCTTCCTCAACGGTAGAATCGGTGGAAAGGATTTCGAGTACCTGGCCTGGGTTAAGTGGACCCAGATGTTTTCGTATTAGAATGAGCAAACCGTTGCCACAATCAAGTGCGGCCCCATCAAAAGATGCATCAGGCTGCATTGTATGGGTTAAGTTCCAAGTCATACCAAATCCTGCTTAGTAGGAAATAGAGGAAGCGCCTTGTGCCATAAATTCCACTAGCTTTGCTCCGCCTACGATCACCGCCCCTGGAATTAGATTACTTTCATCAAGCTTGCGCTTTTTAAAGCAAGGCGAACATACATAAATAAGCCCACCTGCTTCTGTATAATTCTTTATCAAGTCAGCAAGGGCCGCAAAGCCTTCTTCGTGAATGGTTTCAGCATAACCTCTTTGTGATAACCTTACACCATCGATACTTAAGAAAACTACAGTTTCTTGGTCGCTTCCTATTGCTGCAGATGCAACGACAAACGCAACGGTTGCTCGGTCTGGGTTGTCCTTGGCGTAAGTAAGGCTGACGACAAATCTTTTCATAAGGCTAATCCTTGTTTTTTATGAAGTAGTTTGGATGATCAGAAGCAAGCAGAGTATTGCCTGTAAGGTTACACCAAGCGGGGATATCTAAGGGTGCTGCTGGGTCAAGTGCGGTAAGGTGTAGAATTTTTCCGGGCAATAACTTGCGAAGTTTGCTCCGAAGAAGTAGGACAAGGTCGCCACATCCCAATTCCCCTGCATCCCAAAGAAAATCTGGGGTTGGGTGACTAGTCTTTGAAGAATTATCGAGTTTATCAGCGGTTTCATCTTCCTGCATTAATTGCAAACCGCAGACTAATTCGTAAGCCTTTCGCAGGCAGGCACGCCTCCGAATGTGATTAATGAGGTTATCTTTAAGTTCGGTTGGGTCCGTTTTTAGACCACAAGCAAGGCAGCCTAAGCACCGAGGTGCAGTTTTAAATCCCATTGCATTGCTATAAAGCACCTCTTCACGAAGTAAGCTGGCTTGGCAGTTACAACAAGGTGTGAACGCCCAAACCTGCAGTTGTCTGACCAGTTCGTTAAATTTCTCTTGATCTTCGTTGGTCCAAGGGGGCATAAGATTCCTTAAATTCCAGTAAAATTCTGTTTAAAGGGTCATAATCTAAAAACTTACCCTAGCTTTCGTTATTTTATCTTGACTTCCTGTTTGGCTCCTTTAGTTTATTAATAGCATACAGCAAAGCTTAATGTTATTTCCTAGGATGTAAATATTAAGTTTGGAATGTCCCTTGCCAAAGTATTGTAGGATAGGAGTTTAAAGCATGTCTGCAGAACCTCGTAAGAGAAGACTTGAAGTGGAAGAAGTAGGGGATGTTACGGTTGTAAACTTCGTAGATAAAAAAATTCTCGATGAACAAAATATCGCAATCATAGGCGAGCAACTCTTTGAACTTGTTGACACCGAAAATAGAAAAAAGATCCTTCTTAATTTTAGTAATGTTGATTATCTTTCTAGTGCTGCACTTGGTAAGCTTATCACTTTGAACAAAAAAGCTAACACGGCTGGTGGTAAATTGATTCTCTGTAATATAAAACCAGAAATTAAAGAAGTTTTTGAGATCACAAAGTTAGATAAATTCTTTAAGATTAAAGATGATGAGCAGTCTGGTTTACAGTCGTTCTAAATTTTAAAGCCATTCGCTCGGTTTTTAAGTTTTGTAAGAGTGATGTGTCGTTTTTTTGTATTTATGCGTTAGTTCTTTATCTTTCTGTAAAGAGATGCAACTGTGTCTGATTTTGATTCTAAAGCAGAATTAATTACTATTCCCTCTGATACTGGGGAAGCTAGAAAAATTCAAGATGTTTTTGAACAGGGATTGCAAAATCTTAAAGCCCCTGACAAAGATGTTTTCTGTATCCGCCTTGCTTTGGAAGAGGCTTTGGTTAACGCCATCAAGCACGGTAATCAGATGGATATAAACAAAAAAGTTCTTATAAAGTTTACTCTTGATGCAGATCAATTCGAAATCGTTATCACCGATGAAGGTTCAGGCTTTGACCCAAACGATGTTCCCGATCCTACCGATATCGAAAACCTCGAGAGGCCTTGTGGCCGTGGTCTAATGCTTATGCGTCACTATATGACCGAAGTTGAATACAACTCGGTAGGTAATTCGGTACATATGAAAAAAGTGTTTAAAAAGGTTTAGTTCTACCTCTTCTTTTTCCACAAAGATTAAATGTCAACCCCAATGATGCAGCAGTACCTGGAGGCTAAGAATAGCCATCCTGGTATGATGTTGCTTTTTCGTATGGGTGATTTTTACGAACTTTTTAATGAAGATGCCCAAGATGCTTCTCGAATTCTTGGGCTAACTTTGACCTCGCGTGATAAATCTGTTCCGATGGCGGGCTTCCCCTATCACTCCCTCGAAAATCATCTTCGAAAGCTTCTTCAAGCAGGTAAACGAGTTGCAGTTTGTGAGCAGGTAGAAGAATCTTCCGAAGCTAAAGGCCTTGTCCGGAGGGAAGTGACACGCATCATCACCCCCGGGACGCTTACCGAAGATGATTTGCTTGATCCAAAAAGTAATAATCATTTAGGTTGTGTGGTGCAAGGGGGTAGAAACGCTGCATCTGGATTAGCGTGGGTTGAATTATCGACTGGACAGTTTTTTGCGGTTGATGTTCAACCTCAAGAATTAGCGGACCACCTTGCAAGATTAAGACCGTCGGAAATTCTTTTTCCAGATGATGGAAAAACTACAGAGCCCCCTTTCAATCTTCGCTCTTACTTTCCTTCTTCTTCCTTTACACCACGGGCAGATTGGTGTTTTGAATCAGGGGCTGCCCTGGGCCTGCTTTACAAACATTTCGAAATTTCTACCCTTGCTGGCTTTGGCTTTGACGACAAGCAGATATGCCTGCGTGCAGCGGGTGCTCTACTTGGTTATCTGCAAGACACATTAAAGACCTCGCTTACCCATTTGCGCAGAATCACTCATTTTTCACAAGGTGCTTTTCTTGCAATTGATGAAGTTACCCGAAGAAGTTTAGAACTTACTCGCACGATGCGTGATGGTGGCAGAGATGGCTCGCTTTTACATCGTATAGATCGCACTTCTACACCGATGGGGGCTAGGCTTCTTTCCGACTGGTTGGTATCTCCCCTTGCAAATATTGAAGCGATTGAGGCACGCCTTGATGCGGTCGATATGTTAAAGCGAGATTACAGGCTAAGATCAGATTTGCGAAATGCATTAGCAAAAACCTTTGATTTGCAAAGGCTTGCTGGTCGAGTTGCAACTGGAAGAGCGGGGCCCCGAGATCTAGGTTCCGTAGCTAAAACTTTAGTGCTTTTACCGGAGATACAAGCGGTATTGAACCGTGGTAACTGCACCTTGTTACAAGGGTTGGGGAATAAAATTGCACTGCTTCCACTATTGCGGGATAAGCTTTTCTCCGCATTGGAAGAGCAACTTCCCCTTTCCGCCAAGGACGGGGGGATCATTAAAAAAGGTTATGATTTTGATCTCGATGAACTTCGTAACATTTCTGCTTCTGGTAAAGAGTGGATTGCGAATTTTCAAGCAGATGAAATTACTCGGACGGGGATCTCTAGCCTTAAGGTTGGATTTAATCAGGTTTTTGGCTATTACATTGAAATCACTCATACACATACAGCAAAAGTTCCTAGTGATTATCAGCGAAAGCAAACGCTTAAAAATGCAGAACGCTACATTACACCCGAATTAAAAGAGCAGGAAGAAAAGGTTTTAAACGCTCAGGAAAAACTCGAAAAGAAAGAACACGAGCTTTTTCTTACTCTTAGGGAATTTGCGACTTCTCATACTCAAGAATTAATGACCACTTCTGAAACCCTTGCTTTTGCTGATGTTCTTTGTTCGCTTGCGGAGTTAGCATCCGAGCGCGGTTGGACTCGTCCCGAAATAGTTCCAGAGCCTTTATTAGATATTTTAGATGGCAAACATCCTGTTCTAGAGCAAACGATGCCTGCAGGAACTTTTGTTCCTAATAGTGCTTCTCTTCACCCAGACCTTGGTATGTTTTTACTTATCACTGGGCCGAATATGGGCGGGAAAAGCGTCTATATTAGGCAAGTTGCTTTGATCACACTTCTAGCTCATTTGGGAAGTTTTGTTCCAGCTTCTCGTGCTAGAATTGGCTTAACCGACCGTATTTTTACTAGAGTGGGGGCCAGCGATGAATTAGGCCGGGCTCAAAGTACCTTTATGGTTGAGATGACTGAAGCTGCAAATATCCTTAATAACGCTACCGCTTCTAGCTTGGTTATTCTTGATGAGATAGGTAGGGGAACTAGCACTTATGATGGGGTGAGTATTGCTTGGGCTATAACGGAACATTTGCACGAAAAAATCCGCTGTAGGGCCCTTTTTGCTACCCATTACCACGAACTTTCACAGTTAGAAGAATCCTTAAAGCATTTGCGCAACCTTCAAGTTTGCGTTAAAGAAACTCCTACCGGTATCATTTTCCTCCACCGAATTGAACCGGGAAGCGCTGATCAAAGCTATGGCATCCATGTCGCACAGCGGGCTGGGGTTCCTAAAAGCATTCTTGAAAGAGCCCGAATTATTCTTGCGGATCTTGAAGAAAGGCATTTGCTTGCTGATGACCCCGTAGGTGCTGTTATCCGAAAACCTAAAATTGTTCAGGGTAGTCTTTTTGCACAAACAGATGACCCAGTTCTTTCTTCGCTCCGAGATTTAAATATTGCGCAACATTCCCCAGAGGAAATTCTTGTTTTAGTTATTCGCTGGCAAAAGGACCTCCGTAAAGGGTAGAATATTTACTTGTACCAATGTTTCTTCTGCTTTTAGGAAAAGCTGAATGCCCATTCCATCTGATTCCTTTTATCAAAAAACAAAATTGGCAATTGATAGCGGAGATTTGGATCAAGCTCTGCAATCAATTCTTCAGCAAAAACAGCAAAACAGTCCGAAACTTCGTGAATTAGCTAAACTTGCTGCTACCAAACTTGCTGCCCGTAGTGAACGCTATCTTGATTTAAATAATGAAGAAGGTGCCTGGAAGGATTTATTAAATGCAGAACTTCTTCGTACGAAGCTCCCTTTTGTTGAAAAAATCAGAGAAAAACTAACTAGCCTGATGATGGTTCGGGCACAAAATTGTTTAGGGGCAGGTAACTTATCTCAATGTGAGGAAATTCTTGGGAAGCTACGGGATCGAAATTGTACTGCTTCTGAATTGCCTATGCTGATTACTACTTGCGTTTCTTGGATTGAAGGTCGGGAATTTGCTGATAAGGGGGAGTTTCAACCAGCTTTGGCTGCTTTGGATCGTGTTAAACGCAGGCTTATTTATCACGATAAAGCTGTTCTAGATGAATTGGTTTTGCTGCAAGCTAAAAAATTAGAATTTGATAAGCTTCTCACTTCATTTTATGAGGCTGTTCCAAAAAAAGATAATGCTCGCATTTTAGATATCGGTGCTAAATTACTGGCGATTGCTCCTAGACATCACGAAATTAACCGGATTCGCAAAGGGTCGCTCAAGGAACTGGATGTTAATTTAAAGCAATCATTCCCTGAAATATCGGCCTCGCCCTCTAGTTTTAAACCTCCCACTTCTCCTCGTTATTCTTCTTTTTTTATCTGGATCGATAACCTTGCAGGTTATCTCGTTTTACTTGATGATAAAGTTTCAATCGGTCACGCTGGCATTGATAACTCGGTTACTCTTCCTTGGGTTGCTGATATTGCTAGTTTACACGCCAGCCTTGTTAGGCAAGATGAAGGATTTCTTATTGAACCTTATCCCAGTCAACCTGTTTTTCTTAATGAAAAGCTTATTACTCATACCGAGATATTAAATAATGATTCGATGATTCAATTAGGTGATACTTGCAAGATTAAATTTAAGTTGCCTTTTCTTGGCAGTTTAACTGCAATTCTTGAGCCGATTAGTCATCACAGGCCGCCTGTTCCTGTTGATGGAGTTATATTAATGTCTCAGACCCTTATATTTGGAAATAATGAAGGGTCTCATATAAAAATACCTAATCTTAAAAAAAGCATTCGTATTTATAAAACTTTCGAAGGGTTGAAGTTAAAAGCAGAAGGAGTTACTCGGGTTAATGGGAGTATTATTAGCGATTCAGTTTTGTTAGAAAAATTTACTGTTGTTGTTTTTGAAAATATTACTTTTTCGATTGAAACTGCACCAATTCGTTTTGGGTTATGAGGCTTGCTATGATTTTTCATTATCAATGCGGGGAAAAACCGCTTGATGGATACACCATCAAGCGGGGTATAGGTAAAGGAGGATTTGGAGAAGTTTACCTTGCAGTAAGCGATGGGGGAAAAACTGTCGCACTTAAATTTATATCTTCCAATTCTGATCAAGAGGTGGAAAGGCGTGGCGTTTCCCAATGCATTAATATTAAACATTCGAATCTTGTTTCGCTTTATGACCTTTGCACCAACGATAGAAATCAAATCTGGGTTGTTATGGAACTTATATTAGGCCATACGCTTGCATCTTTAATTAGTGAGAAATATAACGCAGGGATGCCCTTGTTCCTGGTTCGCAATTTCTTTAATCAGATTGCACAAGCTATTTATCATCTTCACGACCACGGGATTGTGCATCGTGATTTAAAACCAGGGAATGTTTTTATCGAAAATAATATTGCTAAGGTTGGGGATTATGGGCTTAGTAAAACCATAGGGGCAGGAATGCATCTTGATAATACTAAACAAGTGGGGACCCTTAATTATATGGCTCCGGAATTAATCAATGGGAAGTATGATAAAAAAATTGACATCTATTCTTTGGGGGTAATCCTTTTCGAAATGCTTTCTGGTAAAAAGCCTTTTAGCGCAAATTCCCCTACTGAACTTACTGTTAAACAGTTGAAAAACAACATTGATTTTTCTGAAATTAAACAAAAAGCTTTTGTACCTATTCTTGCCAAATCTCTTGCGTTTGATGAATTGCAGCGTTACTCCAGTGTTTTGGCTTTGTTGCAAGATTTTGAAACCGTGTGTGAAGGCATAGATCAAAAAAAAGCAGTACTTGAATTTGGCAGTAAACCTGATGTAGGCCTAGAGGCTTTCAATCCTTCTACTATTTCAATGATTGTAAAATGGGTTGAAAAGTGGAACGATAAGCTTATAATTCCAATTCTTAAATCTGCTCTTTTTGCTTGCTTAACTACTCTTGGTTTTTCTTTGCTTGGCCTTTTGCCTTCTTTTCGAATAGGGTTTATGCTTTCTGGTGTTACTTGGTTTCTAGCAAGTTCGGTGATTGCTTTTTCTCTGCTATGGAAAGGGAAAAAGCAGGAATCGGTATCTTACCGAATGATGCAGGCAGGCATAGGTGCCTTTGGTGGTATTATAGCTTTTGCTCTGACTCAAAATAATGAAGTGATGGAAATTTTTCTTACTAATCCTGGGGTTAGCTTAAAAGTTCCCGAATGGTCGAGAATGTTGTTTTTCTATACCGCTTCTATGTTCTTTCCTAAGTGGTGGAAAATGGCTTATCGATTCCGGAAAACTCGGGTCGATTATGTTGCAACTCTTATTTCCATTGTTTGGGCTTTGTTGTTGGTTTCGATTTTAAATTTAGAATTTATTCACGCGCTGGTGTTTGCGCTTACGGTTTCTATTGTTCAAGGTGTTGCATTTAAGACTAAACGCGTTTTGAAAAACAGTTAAACTAGGAAGAGATTATTTCCCTGGCTTTTCACCTTGAATCTGAACACAGAAGTTTTCAAGGTCTACGGGTTCTACTTTGGAAACATCTGGGCTGATTTCTGCCCTCTCAAGAATGGCACGAATTAGTACCCAGATTGATGCTGGCTCTGCACTGTGATCGTAGCCATCTGCATCCACATCGGCTTCAAGTAACCAGCACCAAAAACGGCGCTCTGAAGCAAGGTCTGCATCTTCTTGCCAACCTTTAAGGATGCGTACACAATTTTCTAATACAATTTTCCAGATTTTAAGATCACGAATGTGAATAAGTAATTCATCTTGTGCTTCTTCAGTCTCGAGCCCGGGGATTTGTCGGATTGATTCAAAAAGTTTATGTTCCAGTGCACTTGCTCGCCAGGGTGAATAAAGGTGAATCACCACGCAGGGAGTTTCAAAAACCAAACCCATTAAGTTGACTTGCATTTAAAGCACTCGCATTTCAATCTGTTTACCTATTGTTTTTTTAGTAAAGAAAGGGGGCAAATCCAGTAAATAATCTAACAAGGTGGTAGATCTTGCAGCGTTTGTGTGGAATTATCGGGCGCTGGTATTGCAATGCATACCAAGTAAGAGCTGAATCCTATGATCCAAGTGGCTAATCTTTGCACCAAAGAGGCTAACACCCCCATGGCTCGATCCGCACCAAACCAGAAGTATAAAGCGCCATAGCCAAATTCCCCAATGCCTGCTCCCCCGGGGAACATAGGTGCTGCTTGGATTACCAACCCTAGTGGCACAATTAAAAAATGTTCAAGAAGGTTAGGAATCGATTGCCCATCGCATAACACTTGAGCAGCACAATAAAAAGAAAGGGTTAAGCAGATGTGGCCTGTCCACGAGATTAGAAGGGATTTTGCAACGACAAATGGTTTACAACGGAAGCTCCAGAAGGTGAGCCAGAATTCTGCAGCGGGGCCTGCAATCCAGCGTCTTAAGCGGCCTTCAAACCTTTGCACCCGATACTGCGGCAGGTATCCTAAAATAAACCAGCCTAGCCCCGTTATGGAGCAGAAACCCAAGGTTATTTTGATGATTGATTTTGTAGCAGATGCGCCTACCCCTTCGCCTAGGTAACCGGTGAGCCAGAAGATTGCGCCAGATGCCCCCGAGAAAAAGATGAGCCCCCATAACGCAATTGCTCTATCCAGAACAATCACTGTAACCGCGGCACTCCTTCGTGCTTGGTTTTTGCAGACGGCGGCAGCTTTTACTAGATCACCACCAACGGACCCCGGTAATAGCGTGTTAAAAAAAAATCCTATGAAACCAATTTTGATTGTGGTCCAAAATCCTAAGGCAAAGTCTTGCGCTAGCATCATCATATGCCAGCGAATTAGGGTCATACAAACCCCCGTAAAAAAAAGCACGATTGATCCCATAAAATAAAACAGATGCACGGGCTTGCCTTCAACTGCGTGTTTTTGCCAAACTGCAGCTAGACCATTCTCACTGTCAGGCAGCCAATTCGAATGAATCACATAAGCTAGTAATCCCAGTGCGAGGGAATACTTCAAAATATTAAGTAATAATCGGATCAACAATTCACACACTCCATAAAAAGCAAGCGTGCATCTTTATGTTTGAGCCCAATTTTGTAAAGAGAGCTTAGATCCGATCCAGTAAGTCAATCCAAGTTGCCATCAGATCGAAGGTGATGGAATTGAAGTACTGATGGCCCATATCCTTCATCTCCCGCAGTATTAATGGATATTGGAAATCAGATAACTTCTTGGCGGTATCTAATACGGTTTCTCGAATCGGATCTTTATCACCTACTGCAAGGAAGAACGAAAGCGCCTGATTAGCTATGCGCTCTTTTGGAGTTGCGCCAAGTGAAGCTCCTACAGCAGCGACAGCTCGGATCGTATCGCGCTGTTGGAATGCGAGATAGAATGCCATCTGCCCACCGGTGCCCATCCCGTGAGCGACGATGCGCTTACGATCGATGTTGTAGGTTTCGGTACCATAGCGGATGGATTCGAGGATAAGGTCGGATTCGCCTGGTGTCCACCCTAGGTCGGCATCACATCGTGGTGCAATCATAATAATTTTATACTGGGCGCAAAACTGATCCCAAGTTCCAAACAAATCATCGAGGTCTTTATCTTTGCCTTTGCCCGCAGGATGTAGCCAAACCATAAGTGCGTAAGAAGTTCTGGGGTCGTAGTTGATGGGAACCGAGACCCAGTAATTACGGTCGCCTGCAGCATTTTGTTTTTTGATCGTACCAATCTCAGCTTTTTTCTCTGGTTCTTTATCAAGTTTTGCAAGCGATGATTTCTCGGGTGGTTTATCTGGCATAAAACTAGTAGATTGTTCGATTGGGCCTTTTAGCGTTAGGGTTGTTCCATCTTCTCGCTTTACTTCAACCGCAAGAAATTGCCCTAAAGTTGCAGTTGATAATAAAGTTGCTAAAGCATCACGGTTGGCTATTTCGGTTGTGGGTGCGGCTTTGGTGATATCTGCACCTAAGCCGGCTTTAAGAATGCGGTCGCCTTCTTTTAAACCTGCCCTTGCTGCTCCGCTTTCAGGAAACACATACCGAACCTGAACACCTTTTGCAGGGTCATCCCGCATCGGAAGGATGCCAAAGAAACCCAAGGGAGGTGAGGCAAGGGTGCCCGACAGGATAATTTTATCGAGTTTAATTTCATCTTTACCACGCACTATGGTAAGCGAGACTAAATCGCCTTCGTACTTAGGCCCAAGTTGATGTAAGAGTTGAGCGTGGTTTTGAACGCTTTTTCCATCGATTGCACTAATTTTATCTCCAGCTTTTAAGCCTGCTTTAAACCCGCCACTGTTAGGCACGACAGAACCGATTATCACTTCTGCTGCATACATATCGGGGCTTTGCATAGTGATACCTAAAAGCCCTTTGCGAAGATCTTTACCTTGTTTAAGTTTTTCTAGAACCGAGTTGATGTGTTCTAGGGGGATGGCAAATCCGATTCCTGAATCATACCATTCGAAGCCTGCGGTTTCGCCATCGGCTTGTGGAGAAGCGGGAACGAGCAGCCCTAAGACAGCTCCTTGTAAATCGATTAGAGGCCCACCGTAATTGACGGGGGAAATTTTTGCATCGGTTTGAATAGCACGGCCCCAGATCCTTCCCAAAGCTGAAACAATTCCCATACTCACACTAGGCGGGGCACCTGGGCTACCTCCAAGAGTGCGCCCTAAGGCAATAGCGGTTTGCCCCACTTGCAATTTCCCCAAAGGGGCTGCTTCAGGAACTAAAAGCCCCGTAGTTTCAATTTTTAATAAAGTTACCATGCGCGCTTGGTCGGTAGCCACCACTTTTGCAACATAGCGTTTGCCATCCGAAGTTGAAACGATAATGGAGGTAGGCTTGTTGGCGAAATTAAAAGCGCTAGAAACGACATAACCATCTGGGGAAACAACCAAGCCAGTAGTGGGGCCAGAACCTTTACGAACACCGGGGCCAGTGGCAGGGCCAGGGCGTCTGCCTTTTGGGGCAGCTCCGCCCATGATCATTTCTGTTCCGCCTGTGGTTTCAATTTGAACCAAGGATGGAGAAACCCTTTGCACCGCTGCTTGAACAGCTTTTTCTTGAAGCTCTTCGAGGCTATTTTGCGCCACCATTATTTCAATTACGCCGACTAGTAACAGTAAAGAACTCATGATTATTTCCCTTTAGATTCTGGTACTTTAGTTGCGTTGGCCTTGGGAGGTAGTTCGAATTGCACCGTAATGGTTTGCAATTTATCCCCCCTGCGAATCTCAAGCTGAACCCGATCTTGAGGCCTATATTTTAGCATCAATTCCTGGAGTGAAGTAATGCTAACCACGGGTAAGCCATCGACATAAACAATCAGGTCGTCGGGTTGAAGGCCAGCTTTTTGAGCGGGGCTACCCGGTTCAAGGTATTCAATATAGGGTGGGGTACGATCGACCACATTGGGAACATAAAAAATTCCGCTATAGCCTCCTCCTCCTAATGCCTTATTGGCTTTAGTCACCGGTTTATACGCTTCTTTTTTTTCGATTAAGTTGGTAATGGATATCTTTTTTGTTGTTCCATCTGTTAAGCGTATTTCAATCTCCGCATTGATAGGCACCGCATAATTAATCCAAGTGTTGGTTTGTTCGTTTCTAAGTTCTTTACCAATGATTCCCAAAATATCGCCTTTACGATTGGTGATGATACCCCCCGCTGCACCTGGGTTATTAGTGATGGCATCTACGACATAAACATTGCCTGAATAAGGAGCCTCAAAGATTCCTATTCTGCCAAAAAGTTTGGCGAAAGCAGCTATGTTACCCCGCATTACCGACATAGGCTCATCTCTGCTGGCAATTTGAAATTGATTACTAAAAGCTAAGATAGAGGTACCAGGTAATGCCTGTGGTGTTTTAGCAGCACTCATAATATCGAAAAAAGGTAGATCATCGAACTGAGATTTATCGGTACCTATTTTTAATAATGCAGCATCTAATTCAGGTTCTATTGCAACGATTTTAGCAGGCAACCTAGTTCCATCGTAAAGATGAACCCTAAGGTCGGAAGATTCCATTAAATGGTTGGCAACGGTGAGCACATAACCATTTGGGCTAATAAGAACCCCGGTTCCATAAGCAGGAAGCCCCTTAAACCCGCCCGAGCCATAAATTTTTACCATCTTTGGGTTCACTTTTTGAACCACTTCATTAAGGGCAAGTTCAGGGGTTTGGAAAGAAACTATGAATGCGTAAAAGAAGAAAGCGTGGTTAAGGAATGGCATATTAAATTTCCTATCTAAAGTACAAAATCTACCATTGGTATATTAGCAGTAATTACGAAAAAATGAAGATAATCTTAGATAAAGAAGGGTTTTCTTAATCGTTTGACCCATCCCATAATTTAAGCAGCTTATCTGCACCTAAAGACACAAATTTTTTACCTTTTTGTACTTCGATTACATTAAGAACAGAATTCGAATGAGCTTTTATTTTTAAAACTTCCTGCCCGTTATTACTATCGAAGAAATTAATCGTGCCATCAAGACACCAAGTAAAAATTCGTTCTGAATTGTAAGACCAATTTAATCCACGAAGAAGAGACCCTTCAATAGTATGAAAATCACGAGCTTTATTTAATTTAGGATGATCAACTAGGTCTATCGTTGTATAATTTTTAGAAATTGCTAAGGCATTTGAATTATTAGAAATTGCTAAGTGATCTATTTGTGAAGGAGCGGGAAAATATTCTTTTATCAATTTGCAATCCGCCCAATTAATTACCACTGCTGCTTCTTTTCTTGAACTTGCAATGAATGTATCAGACATCGGAATATTAAGTAAAATGGGTGCCAACCCTTCTCCTGGTAAGTTCCCTAGGAGTTCGCCACTTAACAATGAATATACCCCGACTCCACCATAAAATAGACTTATAGCAATGGCATCACCTTTGGGGGAAACTAACAAATTACTTGCATTTTTTTCTTTAACTTTAACTGGCAGAGGTAATATGTTTCCATTGAGATCTATTTTCGCAAGCGTTGAGTTATTAGAAAGTACGATAAATTCCTTAGTATGATGGTTGTAAGTCAAATTTAAATTATTGTTATCGAAATTAATTTCCTTAATGAGAAAGCTATCCTCAAGGTTAATTAAATAGCCTTTTTTATTTTCATCGATGATTAAAGCAATTTTTCCGGAGGAATCGACATCAAAATTTAATGGAATTGTGGGTATTTTATAAATAATTTTTGAATTAATGGCCTTAGTATTTTTCCAAGTAATAAATTCAGCTTTGTGGGGGGAAACTTGAACCCCAATAGAAGATAACTTTTCATCGTCATTGAATGCTACATGCTTAATATGACGATAAAAATGGCCGGTTTTTTTATCTAAAATTTGACCAGATTCTGAGTTGAAAACAACAACGGCTTGTTCACTTCCACCCGTTGCAATTTTTTTACCATCGGGGCTCCAGCACAAGCTAAAAACCAAAATATCTTTCAATTCTGTTAAAATACGCGTCGTTTTAGAGCTAAGGTCTCGAGTCATTAGCTTTTGGGGAAATGAAACCCAAGCCAGTTTCTTACCATCCGCAGAGGCTTCGCAAGCTTGACATAATTTCCCCTCGCAGGAAAATTCATCAAGCTTCGATTTATTTTTTACATCCCATACTTGTATCAGCCCATCGTTTGTCCAAGTTGCAAAAATTTCTTGAGTTATGAAACAACAATTACTAAACACTCCTAGTCGTTCTTTTTCTTTATCCCAAACAATGTCTCCTGTTTTTACATTGATTAATTTCCAACTTGCTTCGCCTAACACTAGTAAAGTTTCTTTATTAATAAAAAGTAATCTTCGAACTGGCCCTTCATTTTTAAATCGGCCTAGGTTCATTTCAGAATCGGGATCTATCCACTGGACGGTGTTTTCAAAATCGACATAAGCAAGAAGTGTTCCATCGGGATTATAGGCCGGTTCAGATGCGCCAGAAAAACGCTTACCTTTATTTCCCGAAGGGGTATCAACAATCAAAATTGATTTGCTGTTTTGTAAGCTAACAGCAAACTGCGCATTATTTCTTTTTGCGAAGCGAATTGCATAATCATTAAATCGAATCGCTTTTTCGTGCCCTTGTGTTGTCAGCCTATTCCAAAAGTACCATTCAAAGTCTCTTAGCTCTAACCCGCCAAATTGTTCGGGTACAAGTAATCTAAGTTTATTAGCACTTTTGGGCGAATCACCTTCTTCAAAAGCTAACTGAATAGCTCGCATTTCTGAATCGTAATATTGCCTGTCTGCAAGTTGTCGATCCCGCACAGATCTTTTTGCATTCGCATCAGAAAGATTTTTTTGAATAAGATTTTCTTCTGCCTGCGCTTTCATTTTTTGGAAAAGAACCATAAAAACTACAGTTGAAGTTGATAAAGAACTGATGATTATCCCAAGTAATATTACTAAAATTGAGTGATTGTAAATCCAGCGTATCGAAGTTGTTATCATTCCCAATGGCCGAGCAACCGTTGGTTCACCTTTAAGAAATTTTTTGAGATCTAGGGCTAGATCATTCATCGTGGCATAGCGAAGTGATGGTTTTTTCTCCATACATTTTAAACAGATTGCTTCTAAGTCTGGGTGTAAATCTTTACGATAAGTTTTTAATGGTGTTGGTGCATTTTCAAGAACTTCTTTTAATAATTCACCCAAAGTAGTAGCTTTAAAGGGCGCTGCATTTGCAAGCAACTGATAAAGAATTGTCCCTAACCCATAAATATCACACGAAATAGTGAGGGCATCTCGCCCTAAGGTTTGTTCTGGTGCCATATTCATCGGTGTTCCTAACCCAAGGCCTGGGCCTGTGATTGTGGAACTTGCAACGCCTGTAAGTCTAGCTAAGCCGAAATCTGCAACCTTAGGAGAAATAAATTCATCTGAATAAATATTCTCAGGGATTTCGAGCAAGATGTTTCCAGGTTTTAAATCGCAATGAAGCACACCTCTAGAGTGTGCGTGAATCATTGCGTAAGCGATTTCTAAAACCCATTGTGCAGCAAGTTTAGTTGGCACAGGTTTAGATGTATTTTTCAACCAATTAGAAAGTGAATTTCCCTGAATGAAGGAAGAAACTAAAATGGTTTGGTTGGGAAGTTCAACGACATCTAATAAGGGAACGATTCCCGGGTGATCAAGTCGGGCCACTGCCCTTGCTTCACGAATTGCTTGAAGTTTGCCCTCGGGTTTTTCGTCAAGAGAAACCCGGGGCATTTTAATCGCAACTTCCCGCCTAAGTTTTTCATCATAGCCTTTGTATACAATTCCAAAGCCACCTTCCCCAATACGATTTAATATCCGAAACCTACCAATGTGAGTACCTTGTTTTGGTATTGATTTAATTAAAACAGGGAGAAAATTAATTAAAAGAGGAATTTCAGGATCTTGTAAAACCCAATCTCTACCTGCATAATACTCTTTTTGTAAAAGTAGTTCTCCCAGTTCAATGCAAGTAAAAAGCACTGGTAAGTCGCAAGGAGAAGCTTCAAGTAATTGAAGCAAGAAGTCTGATTCAAGTTCTTCGTAGATGCGCCTTAGGGCGCCAAGGTGTTTAAATCTATGATCCCAACGATCCTGAACTTCTCCAGTAATTTCTTCTGGAAAATTCGATTGGCCTGCATAATGTGTTTTAAGCAACATACGGCTTGCGGGGCCTAACTTTGAAAGCCCGATTTCTGTAAATAATGTGGAAGCTTCAGTAGAATTTAGGTCATCTGTAGTTCTTGCAGGGTCAAACGCCAGTGAACCATTAAGGGGAAACTGATTGTAAGTAATTTGATCTTTTAATTTCCATTGATCTAATGAATCGGAAAAATTTTGTAAGGTATCTAGGTCGTTGTTTTCTTTCAATGTTAAGCCAGATTTTAACTGTACCAATGATTTTAAATGATTAGAAACTAGTTGTTTTAGGTTAATTAGAAATGGATCATAGGGTTTTAAATGATTAGATAATTTCGACTTGTGAAATAATAAATAAGCATCTTTTAATAAATCATCCATAACCTTGTACAGAACCGAAGTTTGTACAGGGGTATGAAATTTAGTAGTGGTTGTATCGGTACGCATAATATCCGTACTTTAAATGTTAAAATAGAAGTCTGGTTTTCTAGCTAAGTTATTTCTTCTGAACTCCGAGTGGCGGAACTTTCAAAGTTTCGGAAGGGGTGAATTTTACATCCTTGGAAACGGGAGGCAGATCCTTGCCATTCTGATTGCCCCAATCTGAACATCCTATTGTCATAAAAAGGGCACAAGAAAAAAGTATAAGACCCATTATAGCTTTAAAATATGCAGTTGCAATAATCATTCAAACACCTCGATATCTCCATCTGCTTTTCCAGATGCTGCCATTAGTGCTGCCCATCTAGGGCTAGTTTTATTAAGGATATCTACAGTAGTGGCTTGTGTGGTGAAATTTTTGGCAATGGCCCGAACCGCACCATCAGCCATTACAAAATTAGCTACCCCACTATGGGCGCTATTAAGTGAAAAATGCATTAAATTCGGTGTCTGATTAAATGTATTATTTGTAAAAAAACCACTAGCACCCATCCATGCCATGGAATAACTGCGCTGCCCATTTGAGGTATTCCCGAGGTATTCGCCAAAAAGGAGAGTATTTGAAGTGCCATCGGTGATATTGGTGATTGCAAATTGTTCATTGGGGATAAAAACTCCTTCATGAGCAGCGTAATAGTCGAGGATTGCTGAGGGAAAGAGAACAGGAAATCTTCCCAAGGTACCTGCATTGGGTACATAATTGGTTAATCCAGGAACCCCCCCCGAGGCAGTAAACTGGCTAACAACGGTACCGGTAATACCACCTCGGGGATCAATAAAACAAATCACATTATTTGTGCCACTGCTTTCAACTGCATAAGGATCATCCGAAGGGCAGAGGAACATTTTGATTTTGGTGCGTGCAAGAGAGTAGGTGTTGGGTGCATCGAAATTAAGCCAGCTAACGCCACCCGAATTGGAATTTAGGGTATAAAGCTCAGGCTTGAACTCCTTGAATAAATTCTCTTGCTCGATGTAGGGAAGGATTTGCACAAGCACCCCAGCTTGGGTGCCTATTGCCAGAGTCTGGTTTGTAGAGGCGGTACCATGTTTTCCTAGTGGAAGTTTTCGAAAAGTAACTTCGAAATTAAGAGTTGCAAGCGCCAGCTGCTTCATATTATTAGAACAAGTCATCCGAGATGCAGATTCTCGAACCTTCTGTATTGCAGGCAATAATAAACCAATTAGGATTGCGATAATTGCGATAACAACCAATAGTTCGATTAAAGTGAAGGCTTTTTTTTTGAATCGGGTTTGAATATTCATGGGCAGAATTCCAACTTTTTGATTATTCTAACTTCCAACCGTCTACTTTGAGTGATGCATATTCCTTATCACCATACTTGATAATTATCTTATGGGGAAGTTCTTTATTAGAAGAATCTTTTTTATAGTCTGAAAAGTGGATTTCACAAGGATCATCCTCACGATCGATAGAAACCTCAAAACCGAGCAGTTTATAGTCCGAAGGATTGAAATACCACTTGGTATTAACGCCCCCCAAACTGGTGCGTAAAACTTCAGCATCAATGCGCCGAGAAGGGAAATTAGGTTTAAGAAGATTCTCTGAAGGAGAATAATAAGGCTCAATACCCCCGTGCGAGAAATCACCTACAAAGCCTTTTTCGCCATAAGTAAGTAGTTGCCTCAGTTGAAAGAAAGCAACCAAAAGCCCTCCGCTTGAAGGTGGGTCTTTAAGAACCTTGCCCTCTTGTTCAATGGCAAGGGGTTCAACGGAGAAATCAATACCATCGAAAATACCTTGAACCAAATCGTTTTTGCCATCCTTAGCACCTTTGGCAAGAATGCGAAGCATAACCACAGCTTGTCTGCTTTTATCGCCAATCTTCCCCGTACTTTGAATCTGCCAATTTCCAGTTAAATTAGAAAAGTCGCCATTCTTCTTGAAGTTGGCAAGTATCTTATCTCTTTCAATTTTATTGAAATAATAATTGGCATAGCCAGCCTTAGCTTCATAAAACTTGGCAGCAGGGCCAGTAGGAAGTTTTGGCCCAGCAGGTTTTGCAGGTGGAACCTGACCTTTAGGTAAAGGTATCGGCATCGGTTTGGGTTCAATAGGAGTAGCAGGGCCACCATTGGGATTACCAACCTCCATTTTTTCCGACCCCATCAGCCTTACCAGAATTTCTTTTCTCTCCGAGGAACCGTTTTCAAGTTCTCGTTTGTATGTCAAAGGAAGGCGCCAGCCCCTTGGATAAAGTCCTAGCACATTTTTAAATTGGTTGACGCTGGTCATTGGCCTGCCCGCAAAGAAAAGCAATTGGTCTTCAATCTTCAACCCTCTGCGAGTTGCATCGGAATCGATCATGCCATTGACGGTTACTTTCCCCAAGGCAGATTCTTCTAACCCACTGGAAACCACGGCTCCCAAGGAAGCGTGGTCGACAAAAAGGCCAGCTTTTAAATGCCCCATAAAGTTTTTAATTTGATTGATAGAAATCGCATAACCAACTCCTGAATTAATACGAGACCTTTTATCAAAGGAACCTCTACCATTAATGCCAATGAGTTCCGCATTCATATTAAAAAGCGGCCCACCCGAATTCCCCGGATTAATCGATGTGTCAACCTGAATGCAATCCGTGTATTCATACATACCCCGCTCTGGGTATTGATACCGGTGGGTCCCACTAACTAAACCAAAAGTAACGGTAGGGGAAAAATCGGTAGCCAGCATAAATGGATTTCCCATAGCGATTGAGGAATCTCCAACCAAAACCTTATCGCTATCAGCAAGCTTTGCAAAAGGAAAAGGTTTTCCAGTTTCCTTGGGTAGAAGTTTAATCAAGGCAACATCGCCAACTTTATCAAGGCCAACTAAAATTGCATCATAAAGAATGCCATCTTGTAATCCACATTTAAGGGAAGGACTTTGGCCTGCAACCACATGGAAATTGGTAAGTGCAAACCCATCTGCGCTGATAAGAACGCCGGAACCACCCCCGGTAACCACCGCCACCACCGCGGGTGCAACTTTTTTAATAACATCCAACCGAGTTGATTCAAACAGCTTGATTTTAAGATCAAGGTCTGCGGCATTCGAGGTTTGAACCAGATAAAAAGTAACAACCAAGCTGATAAACATCTGGCTTCTCATAACAAAAATTCCTTTCATCATTTACCAACCTGAGCATTTCCAAGATCGAGGTGTTTCCCAAATTCCAAGGGATTAGAAGAACGAAGTACAATGCGAAGCTTCTGAACATCTTTAATGCTAAGGTTGATAATAGTATCTCGTTTTTTATCCTTGCGAGAAAGTTCTAGCTTTAAAAGTTGTTTGCCATCACCTTCTATTTCAAGAATCACTTGCCCTTCAACGCCCCCAACTAAATCATTAAACCCTGCAATCGCTTTAAATTCACGGTACTCACTTTTTAAATCATATTCCAGTTCAGTCGTAGCAATAAGCGAAAGCCCCTTAGGATAAGTAACCCCATTAATGCGGATCGGGCCACCATCTTGATTTGTATCTTTTCTATAAGCTGATAACCGGTCTTCGTCGGTAGAAAGAACCAAGCGAGAAGGCTCGATATCAGAAAGGAAGACTAGTTTTCCTTTACTAAAATCTAGCTTATGAATCGAGCTTAAAGGCAGATTTATTTCCACCCCCGATGAAGTAGTTACCTTAATAGTTTCTTTGTCTAAAATCATTTTAGATGCAAGGAATTCAGACTTCGATTTATCGATGACTTTGCAAACAACGGGTAGGGCAGTTTCATCAAGAGATCGTAAGAAGACCAACCCGTGTAAGTTCGCCTGAGGAACAAGAATAGGCTTGGTCGAACCGACCGTACTGAACTCAAGAGATTTCCCCGAGTCATCCCCTTTGCCTAAGGTTCCTTCAAGCAGATTCAAAATACCATCTGGGTTGTCTGCATCTTTTTTAAGAATAGCAAGCACATCTTTTTTTCGTTTTTTACTAATTCTTTCGTTCCAAGTAGTTCGGTCAGTTGCAACTTGTGCTTTAAAAAGAACCCAAGAAACTTTCGTAAGAGGCACTGTAACTTTTTCCCCAGTAGGCAGGCTCATCAGTATCATTTCACCTTTAATCTCGGTAGCATTACTGACGATTTGCGAACCATCGGAAAGTTCAACCAAAGAAAAAGGGTTAGGCGGAAAAAGACTCGAAGTTTCTAAATTAACTTGCATCATTTCAACTAATGGAACTTTTCGTGTGCTTCCACCTGCATCCATTACGACTTCTGTTTCAGTAAATGAAATGATCTTTCCTTGAAAAGCTTCACCTTTTAAAGTGCGAAACTCTGCACCAACAACAGCAAAGGGTTGAGCCATTAAGACTATCAACCCTAAGGTAAAACTAAAAAGTAAGTGAGGTTTAAAAATAATCACGGTGTAGGGTTCGCTTCTCCAAGTCGTTTAAAATAGATTTCCACAGCTTCGCGGTATTTAGGAGGTAGGCTGCGAGTTAATTCTACCATAGCTTTGGCCCGTTCTTTTTCTGGAAGTTTACCCCAAACTTGGGCCAGTTCCCGTACTCGCTTTTGATCGACCTGACCCGCACCCGAACCACCGCCACCAATACTATCCTGCTGGGGGGAGGAAGGTTGTACGGAGTTTCCAGGTGGCCCATTGCCCGCACCGGGTGCCCCCGGACCCGCACCATCTGCTGCTTTTTTTGCAGCATCTTCCATTTCTTTGATCATCTCATCAAGGCGAACTACAACTTCCTTCTGAATTTTCTGGGTCTTTGCACCACCTTGACCAAGGTCAAGCCTGCGTTGAATGTTTTCCATCTTGCGCGAAATCCAGCCTAAATCTTTTTCCCTCCAAGTCATCATTTCAATTGCCATCAACGCTGCAACATTACGATATCTTTCAGGAGATTCCATCACATCATCCAAAAGGCGATTAATCGTGTCATCAGCTTCTTTTTTCATCATCAGGGAGAATTCAGCAACGGCCCTGTGGAAAAGATAAGAGGAAGGGTCTGCAACTTGCTCTGGCTTGAATATTTTTAAAGTGTCTAATGCCATTTCATAAACCTTGTTTTGGCTAAGGATGCGTGAGTAAGCAACTGCAAGATTCGCTCTTAAAAACAAAGGCTTCGTTGCATCCTTTAACAAAGTAGGTATTTCAGAAGGCGCTTCTAGCACCGATTCCCTTGCCTGAGAAAGAACTTTTGCTGCATCTGCATCAGCAAGCGCAAAGGTTTCTGCAAGTTTATCAGAAGAACTATCTGTACTAGCCCAGATTTGCTCTAACCCTTTTTGTTGCTCGGGGGATAATGCGGGTCGGGTTTTTAACCAACCTTCCGCTTGCGCCCTCACCTCTGCTACCGTTGGGGATTTTAACACCCCAAACGATGGTATCTCTTTAAGCGGACTTATCGTTGGCGTTTGTGCGTTACCCCAGCACCACCCTAGTAAACTCACTGTCAGCCCACACGCAAGTATTCGAAGTCCTTTAATCATTTTTAATCCCTTTAATTACTGACCTTTGTTTCTGCCTTTAGAAATATCTTCAGTGACCTTAGAAAGCTTCTGCTGTCTGCCCGAGAGATCTTTAAATTCTTTCCTAATACCATTTAGCTTTTCCTTTTCACCAGCATCTGCAACTTTGGAAACATTAGGAACTTGCTCGCCTTCAATCTGCTTGCCGTAAAGTGTAGTACGGTTGTTAACCCTAATCTGCATAGAACGAATCATTTTCAGTTCTGCAATCATATCGATGAGTCGTTGGTCTGGTGGTTGGCCACCACTAGAAGGGGGCATTGGTGGGGATGGAGGCTTGTCTTGGTTATCCTTGCGGGCTTTTTTCAACGCTTCGACCATTTCCTTTAATGCGTCAATAATATCGTTTTCAATCGCAACGGTAACCGTTCCAACATCCGCCCTGCGTAACCTTCCCGCTGTAGTGTTCATATCACCCAATACCTGTTTAAAGACTTCAGCAAATGCAACTGCAGAACCCTCTGCTTCGATGAGATTAAGTGCCTTAGCAGCTTCTTTGCTAATTTCATCTTCCTTGTCAGAAAGTTCAAGTGCTTTTTGATCTTCATTCCGGGAAGATTTCTTGTCGGTGGTGCCTAGGATTATTTTATCAAGAGCGGTGGTGCCATCTCTTACAGCGATTTGCATAGCGAGCATTTTTTCGCATCGACCTTGAAGCTGGGCGAGCAAGCGTTCAATTTCTTCTTCGCGCAATTGTTTAAGAAGTTCTTCCAGTTTTTTCTGAGCTTGCTTTAATTTATCAACTGCTTTGGCCTGATCTTCAGAAGCGCCTTGCTTATCGTCTTTATCGATTTTCTTTTCAGCAGCTTCTTGCTCCTTTACACCTTCTTGAATCTGTTTCTTGGCTATTTGAGTTTCAGGGTTTGCAGGTTGTTCGGGCATATCAGGGCTCTTAGAGTCGCTGCCTTTACCATCTTTAGGGTCCCCACCCTTACCGTCTTTGGGATCGCCCCCTTTACCGTCTTTGCTATCTTTGGGATCGCCCCCTTTAGAATCTTTCCCTTTACCGTCTTTGCTATCTTTGGGATCACCCCCTTTAGAATCTTTCCCCTTGCCATCTTTGCTATCTTTGGGATCACCCCCCTTATCATCTTTGGAATCTTTAGGGTCGCCCCCTTTAGAATCTTTCCCCTTACCATCTTTAGAATCTTTAGGGTCACCTTTACCGTCTTTAGAATCTTTACCCTTACCGTCTTTGCTATCTTTAGGGTCGATAAGGTTTTTAGTTTCTTTGGTAACTTTATTTTGAGCTTTAGCGATATCAGTTTTTCCTAGTTTGCCTAACTCGGTGTTGGCTTGAACGCGTTCTTGTTTCTCGATAATGTCTTTTAATTTTTCGAGAAGTTTTTGAACTTCTTCGCGTTCTTTGCGTAGTGCGGATTCCCGGTCATCCTTAAGAAGCACATCGATCAATTTACGCAGGTCATCCCGGATTTCTTGATTTTGAGTCAGCACCCCTTGTAGCGTATCAATGTTTTTAAAGGCATTAGAAGTTCTTAGCGAAAGGATCAGAGTCGAGAATTTAACTTCAATACCTTGTTCGGAAGCGCTCTTTAAAGCGTTCTTAAGTGCTTGAGCTTTATCGCGGTCTTCAGCCTTAGGACTATTTTCAAGTCGTTGGGCAAGTCTTAGAAGGTCGGTGGTAAAATCTTTGAACTGTTGTTTAAGGCGTTCTTGACTTCCTGTCACATCGGTCTGGACAGCTTTACTATCAGATTTTGCGGGTTTAGAATCTTGGGCTTGAACTGCAATTGAAAAAGCGAGTCCAAGAAATAAAAATAAAGATCCAAGGCGAGTCATCATAAAAGCACTCCAAAAGCCAAAAGTGGCCTAAAGGGTTAATCCCTAACTATTATTGACGAATCAGGAGTTAAAAGCCAACAGGATTGTGCAGATAGTATGCAGGAATAAGGTTAAAAGGGCCAGCATTTCAAGAAATATAGGACTATATATCCCTAAAAGTTGAATTTTAACCCCAACTTCCTTGTTTTATGGGATTGCTGGTATGACTTTTCCATCATTCTTTTGAATCAACAGTTTTAATATTTCAGGATCAATTGTGGATTTTAAGAATCGAACCGAACCATCCGCGAACCCAGCATTAAACCCGCCCCCAACTTCCAGCATCTTGGGCAGAGGTTTTTTAGGGTCAAAGGCGATATCTTCGGGCTTCGTCCAAACCACCCCATCCGCTGCTTCAACCACCATTATGGTATTTGAAGTCCCATCCAAAATTGAACTAAGTTTCCCTTGTTTAGTTAAGTCAATGACAGCATCTTTACCTGTGAAAACTTTGTAGTGAGTTTTATCATCGCCCGGCTTGTTAACTTTTGGGTGAAAATAAACCTTAGGCATATTCTTGGCAAGCTTCAGGTTATGTTCACTATCCCAAGGTTCATCCAATTTAAATTGTTGGTAAAGGTTTTGTTCTTCAATATAAGGGAGGATTGCGACGCGCCAGCTAAGAAGAGGATTGCCCGTTTTTTTATCTGTGATCGCAGCAGCTGGAAAACCATTATAAGTATCGTGATAATTATGAAATGCCAAGCAGATTTGCTTAAGGTTATTCATAGAATTAGCACGAGTTGCAGCTTCTCTAACCTTTTGCACAGCAGGTAATAATAAACCAACTAAAATCCCCATAGTTGGCACCATAGAGTTTGTCGAAATTGATGGTGGACTGTATTCCGCAAGTAAAGAAGCCCCTTGAAGTTTAATAGGCGGATTCTTTAAAAGACCTTCAACTTCATTAAGCATCGCTAAACCAACCAAAGCCCCCATAAATTCCGGAAGTTCGGTCAGTGGCGTTACCCCTTGCTGACCCTTTGGAAATAGGCGCTTCTCTAATTCCAAGCGCGGTTCCGCCAACTGTGAAATCCCTAATTTTGCAAAGGACCGAATGGTTTCGAGCGCACCTTTAGCATCTTCTGCCATTTCATAAGTAATCGAAGTGGCAATTTTTAACCCCTTCTCCGCCATTATATCTACTTCCATATAGTTAATACCCTTAACCAAGGTATTAAATGGAGGAGGTGCAAAAGCAAGGGCTTCTTTGGGAACCACATTAAAATTGATTGCCGCGTTGATTAGGCTTTCCGAACCACCTTTAAGAAACTTTTCAAAATTACCTTTTGCAGGAACTTTATCTTTGCCTAACTGTACAATTAAACTAGGAGCTCCAACCGCAATTAAGTTGCCCTGATTAAGTAACGCTAAGCCAATATCATCTTTGACCTGAATGTTGATGCCATCTTTTTTGCTTGTTTGACCATCAGGCATAGCCGATTCAAATAATGCTTTTTCACTGATTGGTTTTGAAAGGGAGATGAGGAAGACAAATTCAGGTGGCCCGCCTGGCATATTAGGAAACATAATAAAGCCTGTCGCAGTTTTTACAGTAAACGGATCAGGAACAAAGCGTTTTTCCAATGCTTTAAATGCTTCTGGTCCTGCTTTTTTCAAAAGATCTTGCATATCCTTCATCGATTCAGCATGCCAAAGCTTAGCGATATCTATATGCACGACTGCTAAAGCGTTTCCAGGAACTAATTTTAAATCTTCGGGTTGCTGCGCACTTCCAAAACTAGGAAGGATGCTTAACATTAAAAAAACTAAAGTGAGATGTATCAGATTTTTAGATAGGGACATTTTCAGAACCTCTAAAATTAGGAAGTGAATACTAAATGAAATAACTGCAATAGATACTTCTACACTTGTTTTGTAACCGAATCAAATAAAATTAAGTTAATTTAAGGTTGTTGATTAAGCCTTCACAACTGGGCACGCGGTTAAGGCTGTAAATATGAAAAGCCTTGGTGCCATGCTTTATTAACTTTTGACAAATCTCGGTGCAAACCTCGATGCCTAATTCCCGAACTGCTTCATCCGAAGTGCAAGCGTTAATTTTATTGAGGATAGTTTCTGGAATGTTTGCCCCACACATTGCAGTAAATTTTTTAACCTGCTCCGCCCCTAGAAAAGGCAAAATGCCAGGAATAATTACCGCTTTTACTTGATGCTTGTTTCTTAGGTAATCTTCAAAAGCAAGGAAAGCATCAACATCATAAAAAAGTTGAGTGATGATAAAATCCGCACCCGCACGACACTTTGCAGCAGTGCGATCCCAATCAAGATTCTTATCCTTGCATTCGATATGCCCTTCTGGGTACCCCGATGCACCAATTGCAAATCCACCTTTTTGCTTAATGTATTCGATAAGATCAAAGCTATGAGAAAAACCACCTTCTGTTGTCTTAAATTCAGTTTCCCCCTTAGGCGGATCACCCCTGAGAGCCAGAATATTTTCTACCCCCATAGCTTTCGCTTCATTAAGAACATCGCCTATCATATCGCGAGTGGAACCAACACAGGTAAGGTGTGGCATAGCTTCGATAGCGAAATCAGTTTTAATGCGATTTACAATGCGGAGTGTTTGGTTGCGGGTGCTGCCCCCAGCCCCATAAGTTACGGAAGTGAAAGATGGTTTAAGCAATTTTAATTTTGGAATAGTTTCTTCGAATAGCACCCTCTCGCCTTCCTCGGTTTTCGGAGGAAAGAACTCGAACGAGAAAGTGGCCTTATCTTTATTAAATAAATCCGTAATACGCATGAAAATAATTCTCTAGCTTCTGTATTGGCCCTAGCCATACAAATATAACCGAAAGTGAATAAAAATCTCAACAGGAGTTCATCTCTGAATGTGATTTTGCATTCAAAGCAACTTCATGAGCTAGTAGAGAGTCTATGAAAAGCCTGAAAGTTTGATTTTTATGTAAATTCTGTATTAGTACGGTTTGTCTGGAAATCACTTGATTTATAACGGCAAAGTTGCTTTTTCACAGAGCGAGCACTATTTTTTCTATCAAGACATATAGGACTTACGCAGTTGGACAAAAATGGTCTTACCTATAATTACTATTTTAATTAAACTTTCACCTATTGAGCAAGGCAAAAGTAACGGAAAACGATAATTTTCTAATAGCCACCCCATTAAATGCAACAGCTATGGAAGC
>JBDNHI010000020.1:0-44984 GCA_041694635.1 Gemmataceae bacterium
ACTCACTACCACTTCTGTACCCTTCTTTATTGCCAGCATTATAGCCAGTAAAATTGCCAGCATTATAGCCAGTAAATCGACCAAGCAGCCCTCCCAGAACGCCACCAATACCAGTACCAACTAAAGCGGAACGAATGCCTGATTGTTTGTGCACGATAAACTCCTTAAGGTTAAGTTTGAACAAGCTTAGTTTAAATACTACGAACAGTTAATACAACAGTAGCTCGTTACTTTGACAAAACTACATCGGATTTCCAACTTAGCGAGTTGTACCTGTAATGTGATGCTCTTGACGCCGAGTGGCTGTCACTAAATACTTTTGACCACATTCTTAACTGCGTGCGACAGGAATACCTTAGACCCGTGCCCCAAGTGTTGGACATACTGTTAGATGTCGCACGTCTTATCATTTGTTACTCCCTTTCAACAACTTTGAAATAATAGTCTGAGCCAGTTGAAGGTTGCCTGCTTCCGCAGCAAGCGCCTTTGGAGGAATTGCGTGGATGGGCAGCTTACGAACAACTTGTCCAACTTGTCCGCCAAGGTTGCCAACCATTAGGTCAGCCTGCATATTTATACCTTTGCCAATACGGCTGCGTTTTGGTAGGTCCGTGCTCATATTGTTTTTAATCTGAGGAACCCGCTTGCCCCACGTATAATTTTCTGCACCTCTTATGGTGTTAGTAGCCTTATTAAAAAAAGACGCAGCGTTAAAGTCCGGCATAGTCTAACAAAGCTTTTAGTAGCTTCGGGTTGTTACTCCCTTTCAACAACTTTGCAATAACAGTCTGAGCGTGTGTGGCAATAGGTGGCTTAGGAATAGGTGGTGCGGCAATAGGTGGCGCAGCAATAGGTGGCGCAGCAATAGGTGGCTTAGGAATAGGTGATGCGAGCAGCCCCCCTGCTGAATCTGTAGGTAGCTTTCTTTGCTGTTCTAAACTCATTCGAACAAACTTATTATTAAGATGGTTTGGAACGCTAGCTATCTCAGTTTGATTAAGTATATCGGATGCCCTAGCTTGCGGAAAAGACGGCATGTAGTCAAAGTTTTGTACTCCGGGAAAATATTGTGGCGAATTTCTTCTAGCCAAGAATGTGCCAAAAACCTTATTAGCCGGCATAACTGGTGTTTCGTAAACAGTTTGCCCAATAGCCTTATGTGCTAATTCCTCCTTGTTAAGGAAGCCTGGGCGCAAGAAGTCTTCCGTGCTCATATTGCTTTTAATCTGAGGAGATATCTTGGCCCATGTACGGTTTTTTATACCTTCGTTTAAAGTTCCAGTATTCTTATCAATATAGTACTGAGCGCGAAAGTCGGGCATATACCCTTGAGCTCTGGTAGGCTTGAACATTTGAAATGCCCTACCACCCCCAAATTGTTTGGCATAGTAATCTGAAATAAAAGGGCTAGGCGAACCGTGCACGAAATTAGCTGCAAGCCCAGCGTTGTCGACCGCAAAGGGGTTATTTATGTTTTTACCTGGGGTAATACCTCTGAATATGTATTTAGGTGTAGCCTGATCAAATGTTGTCTTCAAAACGCTGTTTTGGATCTTTTCAGGTAGCGGTCTCCAATTCAACTTATCCGTAAAATCGTGATAGCCTTTTCCTATGGTCTTACCCATCCCAAAACGGTTAGAAATTGCCTGTAAAACTTGGTTTCTGTTGAAACCTTGGGTCAAGCTATCGCCCACAACGGGTGATGACGACCCCCACGCCTGTCTGAGAATCTTCGCAAGATTCTCAGGAGTACGCCAAGTAGCCCCAGCAAGTTTTGTTTGTGGAGTTTGGCAAGCGTAGCTGTTTATTTTATTAATTTTTTGTCGAGTTATGGCATCTACGGCTAATTTGGCCAAGGAATCTATCTGCTCAAAACCAGTGGCTGCTGAAGCTGTTTTTCGCCCTAACAGCATCAAACGCAGTTTTTCAATGTTATCCAACATTGTCGACCTCGGTTAAGCTATGAACTCGGTTTAAATACTGAAAGCAAATGTAGTCACCATCTGCTCGCACGCAGACAGGGCGGTATAGCAGCACTTGGGACTTGGGCAGTTGTACCGCCAAACAATGAGTATGACCTAGCATCCCAAACTTCTTTGCCCAGTAGTGTAAGTCGTGCTTCCCTTGCCCTAATCTTAGAGACAAAGAGTTAAATTCCGGATTTAAAACACATTCCCATTGTTCACAGCAAAGGTCAGCCAATGGGTGTGAACTCATATCGTGCAGAATGGCTTTCTGCTTGCGCCGGCTTGTTTGCAAGACAGCAGGCCATGCCCCTACAAACTGCGAACCCATAGTAATCTTAGGAATAGCTTTAGCTGGCATATTGTAACTCGCTTTCCCCTTGCCTTTTTGTTGGTGTCGAAAAGGTTTTTGTTGCCTCTGATCGTAGTTGTGCGACTTATCTATGTGCATAAGATAAGTTTAAGCATGGTACCCCCTGCAAGTACACAGCATCTAAGCAAATATAACTAATTTTTTAACTGTGCCGACAAAAAAAGGGGCGGAGAAAATCACCCACCCCTGTGCTACATGTCACCCCAAAACCCGCTATTACCTATCAGGCAACAAACTAATAGGGGTTAAAGAGAACACCGTATCTCCGCCCCGTATGCGAATGCCATAACCATCTTGGCTTCCAACCTTGCCATGGCACGATATACACGATTGCCCCGCACCTTTAAACTCTTTGGGAGCTTTCTGAGCATCGTGGAAGATAACACTAGAAACCCAGTCAACTTCATTTACCTTCTCCCGCTGTCGCACCTCAAAGGTGTGGTTTTTATGTGTCAGCATATCTATGAAGACAGAACCCTTAGGCCAGTTCCACTTGTACATAGGCAATAGTCGTCTTGCTCCTGCATCCACACTCTCACTGTAGATGTTTACTGTTGCATCCTTGGGGAACGCAACCCCCACATACGATACAAAGTCTGTTAAACCATCCGCGCCACCGGATACAACCCATGGAGACTTGCGATTTGGGTTTTGAGCCCCAAGAGAATCATCCTGCGAGGTTGGCATCCAAATATGGTGATCCAGCCCATTGGTGATAGTTAACCTTTGGCTGTAACCTGAGCGGGTGTAGAAATGCAATTTGTCTGGTAGCACAAGTGGCGTAGGCCAGATTTTATATATCTCTTGTTGCTTTGCTAACGGCAGATACTGATACTGCCCAGCGTAAGGAAAAGAAACCGGCTCAGCCCCTTGCAAGGGTAATACAACTAAGAATAAGTAACAAAACATGTGAAATCCTTTCATAAATAAGTAATGTCCACCGCTACGCTATTGCAGCTAAATAGGTGCACCTCTCATGTATTTTCGACTCTTAACCCCAACAATTGGATCCCATAACGAACCAAAATCAATAATCGTGTGTTTGTTTCCAAAATCAGGATACAACCAATCGAGCAATATCCCAGCAGGCATACTTGCAGAAAGGCTAACCAACACAGGTTCATTAGCCACATCAAGTAATTCCTTTATTTGTGCATAAACTTGCTTCAAATGCAAAAAAACATTCTTGCTAGGTATGATTAAATGCTGCCAAAAAGGAAAATCTTTGTTTTTTAATTCTTTTAAGTGCTCTGGCCCGACAATCAATGTTTTTCTAGCTGTCACGGCTGCGACTATATCTCCTAGTTTTTTAAGCACGGCTCCAGAATGAAACACATCAACATCGTGCCATGTTAATTCCGTTAATTTGCGTTGGTTTAAATAAGGTTCAATCTGGTCTCCAAAAATTCTTAGAGCTAGCGGTTGCATACCTAACCTATATTGAGGTTTAGACCGCAAGACTTGATCGAGTTGTTTTCCCATATCTAAAAAATAGGTATGACCATCGCAATTAGCTGCATCTCGTGTACCCAGCACAGATCGCCATTCCCCGTCGCCCCAACGGCTAAATGAAAATGGTTTGTCCGCATTACGAATATCTTCCAACCAAGTTGGAAGATCAGCAGGTTGAACTATCATATAAACTCCTAAAGTAATTCTGTTAAATGCTACTACGAAAACCTTTTGTTATCGGGTCTACCTCTCTTTCTAACCAAAGCATATGCACCGAGACATCTCGCCGGCTGGGCCAGTCTAGACGCTCAACGAGAAAACCTTCTTTGCAAAGCTTCTCTATGTCTTCATCCACCGCCTCCATGCAGCCAATCGAACATTTTTTTAAAGTATTGCGCTGAGCAAACCGAACAGCAAGCTCGTGGCTTGAAAAGATAGGAACGATTAATTGGCCGTCTTTCCGATACACCAAGAGCGGACAAACACGATTACTTCTTAGTTCCTGCAAGAATTCGTTTTTGTTCAGCTCACCACCATCCGATAGCGCAAACCACATACATGCATCCTTGCAAGTTAAAATCTGGATTTTAAAGCACATAGCTTATTCGGTAAAGGATGGTTTTCTCACTTGCTGTTCTATCCGTCTTGCCAACTCTTCAAAAGGTTGATGCATACCATTGTCCAGCAACTCCTTGTCGATACCCCATCGATTTTCAATTTCAAACCACAATTCCATAATGCTAAGACTGTCCAGACCAAGCGTGTGGAACGAATCGCGGCTATGAATACGGTCAGCGGCCACGTCTAAATGCTTCGCAATTATGTCCACTAAATCGCCGTATAGATTAGCCATTATCGCACCTTTTCTAATAGCGGTTTAAACCCATTCTGCTGTTTGGACATAAAACCCGATGTTTTAAGCCTATTTCTACTTAGTGCAAAAAACAATTCATTTCAGCTAACTTTTCGCACTAACCAGCTACCGTCACGAAAAACCATATCTGGTTTTACACAGAACTCGTTTACTGCCCTAACCACTTCTCCCCAGCCACTGACATAATCATGCCCAGTAATAAACCCGTCTATTTTTACAATTTTGCTGTAATTTAAAATGTCTTTTTTTACTTGTTCATACCGATGCATGCCATCTATGTACACAACATCAAAACAATGCACTACTGGTTGGTCCATTAGCTCTTTAACTGCGTCATCCGAGGTTTTCTGTATTAATGTGTAATTGGCATACTTCTGCATTCTTTTGCAAAAAGCAGCGTAAACCTGCGAGAACGGAGCAGCATGGCTAGCCAAATCCCCGGAGTCATAGCCGTTTAAAAACGGGTCTATCGTAACTACAGCTTTAAAGTTTTGACAAAAAATAGCAGTTGATTCCCCCGCATATGCACCTATCTCGATTAAACGCATATCCTTCGTTGGGGATATGCTGTTGATATGCGCTATCATATCTTGCAGGCCACCAGCCATTATTCCTTCCGCCCGCATCGAAACTATAGCCGATTTGTCACTCATGTCACCTCCAAACTAGCTGTGCACAAACAAAAAACCATTAACCTTAGCAGGTACAAAGCCAGGAGCCTGCGTAAGCCCGTGAATGTATACCCAATCCCCCTCGAACGCTAAGCTGGTCCACTTGCTTAACGAAGCAATACTCGACCGAGCCAGCCAACTCCCTGCATCTATCTGTGCTCTGACTAAGCCAGTTACAAAAGCATGCCACTGTTTGTGACTGTGTATCATATTGCAGCATACGAAGTTGGCCTTCGCAGTTTCTGCCTCACTTAACATCCACTCAAAATAAACAGGGGCGTACAAGCCGTCCCCGTTCATCGTTCCTATCCAATCACACCCAGCTGCATAAGCCTTGTCAAATCCTATCTGCCTTAGGTTGTGCCCGTACGCATTAGCCCTCTCCTCTGTGCACGACATAGAAAATCTATCATCCCCATCTATGGCGACTAAACAAACCCTATGTGCCTCTGGCAACCAAGGCCCATCGTGTATTATGTATACCTTGAAGTTTCTAAAGGTTTGAGCCTTAAGTGCGTAGACCAAGGCAGCCAAGCAATCCGTTTGATTGTATGTCACTAAAGATATGCCAATCTTGGCTGCACTAGGTATGTTCGTTCGAGACTTCCAAAATCTCATGACCAAGCTCTCCTTAAACCGGTTAGTAGTTCATACCGCTTACGCAACGATATCCCTAATAAAACCAAGGGATGAATAGCTTCACCTTTACTATTAACAAGGCAAACCTACCTATTAAAGATAGCCACAGAGGAGTCTGGACTAGCCATTTGACCCGCAACTTCTTTAGCTCCAGTTTGACTAGGACTAAGTTGCACTCGCTGCCCGTTGGTCAACTGCACGCCATAGTTACTATCCACAGCAAATACCTCGCTAGGTCTATGCTGCGCAAGGTAATCTTGTGCCCAACTGATAAAGCTATCCGAAGGGTCTGACACACCCACGGGAATTTTGATTTTTTCCCTGTACGCTGTTTTTAAAAACTCCAAAAGGTCTGGAAGTTCGCCTGCAATAAGATTTGGTGACATTTTAATCCCTTTCTTTGGTTTAATCGTTCACACCTAGAAACTGAGCCAACCCACTCGTCAACTGACTTTTAGAAATGTTTGCCTCTTTTGCTAGCTTTGCCAATGTAGCCAAAGGCGGCTTAAGATCGCTGATCATTGCATAGGCCTGTAAACCAGGAGAAGAGCCAATGTATACACCCCTATGCACAACGCTATTTCCCCCTTTCAAAGTGCGATTCATCTGTGTAAAACCCGCATCGAAGTACTCTAGACCAAGATTGTCCAAATGATGCTGATCTCCTACAAACAAACAAGCCCCCTTCGTGCCCTGCTTTAAATCAACTTCTGCCAGCACATTGTTAGTAAGCTGATCCCTAATAGCAGCAGAGATATCCGCAGGACTTGTAATGTTTTGCAAGCTAGCAGCTCCCATTACACAAATACCATGATCCAACAACTGGGCCAGCTCGCTGCGGTCAAAGGTTATTAACGGGCTGTGTACTGCTGCCAACTGATTAAACAAATGGAACAACTGACTTACCGTGCTATTGGCCACACTGTACAACTGAGCCATACCCGGCCTATATAACTGATTAATGCGTGCGTTGTCAATTAAAATCAATGGGCTAACCTTTAGCTCCAATAACTTTTGAAACGATGTAACCGCATTACGACACACTTGCTGACCTTCGGTAAAAGCCGGAATTGAAGCTATTACTCCAACCCTAGGTGGCTTACCCTTTGAATCCAAGTAATCTCTGGCAATCTGCACCAACTTGCCACTAGTACCAGACCCAGTTCCACCACCCAACCCTACACAAATCAAACCATAATCCACATTGTTACCCCACGAACGCTGTAACAAATCCCAAATCTCTTCCTCGTGGCCAGTTATTGCTTGCTCCGCAAACCTCGCATCTTTTGCAGCTCCACCTAGCTGCAATGTGTGCCTTTGAATCTCATCCGGTAAACCTTGGAAGTCACTCTCAGCAGTGTTGAACAACGATACACGTCTATAACCTAAAGACCAAAAACTAGAAGCTAACCTCGCACCACCCTGCCCAGACCCCAAAAATGCCATATTAAATGCGACATCGTAATTGAAGGTATCATTTACTATGATTTGAGTTGTTGCCTGCTTATGTGCTGAAGGATGCAACGCAGCAGCTATGTTGCCTATATTCACAACTCCAGTGGCTGGCACAGGAGGAGCTATCGAAGGAATGGCAATTGGTGATATACCCGCAGCCTTGTTCAACGACACTTTCATTTTATTCTCAACTGGATCATCCGAATTACTCATTAGGTTTTCCTTGTTTAAAAATTACAAATAGAAGCAAGAAACTCATCTAACTTATCAAAATTCTTAACTTTAACCTCAGCGTTTGATATTGTGCAAACTCTACCAAACAATTTCAAGTGCTCATTATACCGCATTCGATAACAGTTGCAGACATCTTTTATGTAACTGGGAGTGAGTGTGCCCTTTGTCCAGTGTGAAAACGCTGCCTCGTCCTCAGCTTCCGTGGCTTGTATGTCTATTACAACATTGGCCACACTGGACCACAAGTCTAAAAAAGGAGCAAGCATAGGGCAGGAAATGACCGCAGGAGTGTCAAACTGAGCAATAAACTCAGCTGGCCCCGGAAAAGGTGGGTCATAATACATAAGTGGCTTACCAACTAGTTTGCTGTCAGAATTTTGTGCAAAAATTGATTGATGTATGCGCTGCGTTTCAAAGTTTTGGTGGTTGT
Organism: Gemmataceae bacterium; assembly: GCA_041694635.1. Taxonomy (GTDB): domain Bacteria; phylum Planctomycetota; class Planctomycetia; order Gemmatales; family Gemmataceae; genus UBA969. The sequence goes on from JBDNHI010000020.1 coordinate 8,093, forward strand.
GCTCAAAATAAAAACGAACATTGGTTGTTTCTAAGTCTTGATTAGGCCAAGTAACTGCCCATCCAAAACTGTGTAGTCGTGCAGACACATAATTAGTAAAAGCACCCGGGGTACCTGCAACTAACACATGATCGTTTACGCAAATTCGGCGTGAATGAACCATTCAAAAGCTTTCTGTTTTTTACGCAAATAGTCAGCTGAGATCAATTGCATCGATTCCAGCGTTTTCGTAGATGCTTCCGCTAATCCAGATAATGTCGTTTCTACATCAGCTAAAGACACTAAAGCCACAGGTGCTGATTTATCGCTTAGCCCGCATACGATTAATTTGCCGTTTAAATCATCCATTATATGTGCACCCACTGGAGGAATATCATGACAAACCAAGATTGAAGAACTACTGACAATGCATGCCATAATTGCACCATAAGTAAAACGAGTACCAGCCATATACACCCAATCGTGCTGCCTAGCTAAGTTAACATAATCATAATAAGCCGGGCTGGTTACAATCGAAACTCTATCAGGATAACGCTTCTGCAGCTTTTTTAGGGCAGCACGATACGCCCTAGGCATAGAATGTTCTAACAAAAAAGTAAATCGAATGGCATCATAATTGTTTAAAAGTGAATAAAATATTTCAAACAATTCTGGGCCTAGATCTAATTCTATTGACTTTGACAGAATGACTAAAAATTGTTTAATTCCAGGCTGTACCCAACCAATCTTCGGAATTAACAGCTTATCCGCCACTACTAAGTTAGCCCAAGTGCGTGTAGGCAAAACTCTTCTTTGTTGCTTATCTAGCCAAGTAGCTAAATCGTAGCTTAAACAAATGATACGATCTGCCTCATTTAAGAAATTTGATTTAGTCGAATTCAACTCACCCCAGTGCGGAAAATAATAATGCAAAGTACGGTATTTAGGGCTAAACGAACTTACTAATTTAGCTTCTTCTAACGCCCAACCGTTTGCACTGAACCAACACAAATGTGTAGCTTGAAATGCCCAGCGATGAATTGAATCTTCGTTTGCACGTTTAACTTTGCGATCCCAAACGGGATGAATGCCTTTTGAAACCTTACCATTCGAAAGAAATTCTACTCTAATACCACAACGAACCAACCAATCGGCTATTTGCACAGCAGCTAGCGTAGTTTCGTTGCGAACATATGGAGCAAAGATTCCAACCTTTAACACTAAGACCCCCGTGCTGGCCCCGTTTATTTAGCGTGCAGAGCGCAATGAAAAAAAGAAGATTTTGTTCTATGCCCTGCAATTAAACCATATTTTTGCTTTTGTTTCCACGCCACGTAGTTAAAGCTTAACTGGTCTCGGTAACTATTCTGGCTAATTTCATCCCACCACTGCTTATTAAAATCAGCTGATTCTTTTACCTGCTTTCGCACAAGACAGCTTGTCTCTACCAATCCGGCATAAGCAGGATAACCCTCTTTGCGATAATTATCGACTTGTCGCCGCATCAATGTAAAATTGTCTTTCGCCCACTGTATGCATTGTTGCAACTCTTGATAAACGCAGATACAATCAGGATGCTTGAAAGTAGCAATAAAATTGTTTTTTAAGCTCGGCAGCAAACTTTCAACCAGTTTAACATCTTGTTTAATGAGTTGATTACCATCTATCCATATGGTGTGGGTTGTTTCATTAGCGCAAAAAATGTGAGGGTTAATTTTGCAGAAACGAGCTGTGCGCCGTTTGCAAAAAGGATGTTGCCACACCAAAGGTCGTATTTGCCAAGTAATATTGCCATTAGGTGCCTGATAATGAAAACAGTCTTGACTTATTTTTATTGAATCTTTAATTGGCTGGTCCGTATATAAGACATACGAAACATCATGCTCTGTAGGTGCAAGCGAAGATAACAATCCCCCCATAACCTTGTCGTAATTTCCAGCGACACAGCTGTAAACTAGTATTTTGCTCATGCTTGCCGATACCATTTTCCGAATTTATACCCATTACCTCGAGAGACAGATCGATAATGAAATATAAATGTGCTTAAAACAATACCTAATTTCATAGCTTTTTCAGCCCATCGCCCTTGCAGCTCGTCTTCATTTGCTGACATTAACGGTGTCGGGTTAAGCCGGCCTGTAAAGTAATGAGTATTTTTAGGTCTAAAAAAATTATGCTCGTCAAATTTCCCCTTTACCCATGACTTTAAAGTTGCCATTAAAAAAAATCCATTAACTTTGCTTTCTATTGTTTTACCTAAATAAGTTTTATGTATATGTGCCGCAACTTTATTCACCTCATCTAAATCATCTGTAAGCGCATAGTTGGGCGTGTATAGTTCAACATCTTGCTTACCTGCGGCAGTTACACCAGGCGCATTAGAAATTGGGCCTACTAAGTCATAGCCATCAGTTAACGCCAGTAACATGCCTTCATACCAGTTATTTGAGAAGATTATGTCATTGTTACCTGCAATGGCGTAGTCCAGACCAAGTTCCTCTGCTTTAGCAAGACCTGCATTCCAACTACGGGTTAATCCCCCAGATTGGGGAAAGTTTAACAAATGTAATGAAACACCAGAGTAATTGTTTTTTAAACCAAGTAAAGATTGTTCGTAATCGCTACTCCAGCCAGTTGACCCATCATTTACAACAATGGCCGTACCATTGGGGGTAGTATCAAAAAAAGATTCTAAAGCTTTTTGCGTATAATTTGCAAAAGCTTCTGCATTGTAGATAGGGCAGATAAAACCAATTTTAAGCATTGTGCCTAAACCCCACCGCCACCCTGCTGCATCTGTTGTTGCAACATCGCACCACCTTGCAGCCGCAGCTTACTGCGTGCTTCGTCTAACTTGGTGCGAACAACTGAATGCAGTGTCGGGTTATTTGCTTTAAGTTTACGCAGTTCAGAATCTTTAATAGCTTCAGGTATACCGAGTAATTCTTGAGATAACTGCTCCGCAGCCGCTTGTAGATCATTTGGAGTAATAGCAGAGTTTGGCCCCATTGACTGCAAATAGTTAGTAACAGGAGTTGGGATACCACCACCAGCCTGAGCAACACCGCCAGCTGGAGGAGCAACACCGCCAGCTGGAGGAGCACCACCGCCAGCTGGAGGAGCACCACCGCCAGCTGGAGGAGCACCACCGCCACCTGTGGCTGGATTAACACCTTTAGAAATTTGAGCAGCAAATCCAGCCTGTTCAGCTTCTTCAGCTTGGCGTGCTTGCATTTTTTGCTGTTTGCTCGCCTCGTCGGCAAGCAATTTTTGTTCCGTATCCCAGCTGTATCCCATTGCACGAAGCCCAGTCGTACCAGATAGCTGCTGCCCCATCATTAATTGCAATGCAGCCATTTGTTTCTGCATGTCATCAGCGGTAGTAACTCGCTGTAAACTACAGTCTACAGGTTCCCAAGACATAATTTTACTAATGGAATCGCACATCCACTGCAAGAAAGAGTTTGCATCTGTTACTAATTGGCGATGCGTACTTTCAAAAAGACGAAGAGCTACAGGCGCAGCTTGTAACGACAATGAACCTTGATAAAATTCAACAGGAGTACCGCACTCATTCAGCAATTCTTCTGTGCCTTGCTGAATCAATTCTGTAGGTGCCAGCTGCTTGGCATCTCCGCCAAGAATCTGGTAATTAACTGGGAAAGGCAGAAGCTGCCATGCAGCTGGATCACGCCTTCTTTTGTTGATCATTTGCCTAACTTGTGCTCTAAAATCACCAGCTGAATAAATAGACATAGGGTCTTGCGTTGCTATGTTACCGGCAGCAGCTCCGCCACTACGCGCCGCCGGCGTAATCAAACGGAATGGAATCACATAATCCAACGCAATAGCTTCGTTGTATCTGCGCAAAACTTGTACATACCATATTTGACGATAGTTCACTAAGCTTCGGGGTAACCCCCACCCAAGGTTTCGTATTCCAGCTAAAGTTTGTTCTTTCATGTGAAAGACAGCATCGGGATTAAACCTAAATAACTTATCCGTTTTTATAGTTTCAAGCACTTGCTTACTTGCCCGTTCTAAGTGGAAAAGATTTCCATCTTTAACCATTTTTTTATAATATTCAGGTATGCGCCATAAGTATGAAACTTCATCGGTGTATGGGTCATGCAAAATTTCAATTTCGTGCGGGCTCCACCGCTTTAAAATCAAATGTTTGGATTCTTCTCTCGCTTTATCCTCTACAATCCAAGCACCTCGCCATTTTGTTTTTGGGCAAGTTGCTTCAAATTCAAACTTTTCCGTAAATTTAAAATCAAAATGTTCATACACATATTTAAGCGGATAAATATCACCAGTTTTTGGATTTCGTAAAAATCGACGAAATGGGACGACCACACTTGCAAAAGAATTGCCATAACAGAGACGATCTCGCATAATTTGGTTAAGAAAATCTAAAATGTGTAATTGTTTTTTTAAAAATTCAGAATACTTAACTTTTTCTTCGTCGTTAGCTTCGCCACCCAGTTCAATATCAGTAATAAAGTAACTGACAATGCGCTCCATCGCCATGCGGTAAGTGCCCTGCATCGTCCAGATGTATTCAGACCACCACAACGCCGTTTTCATCGTAGTCGGCATTTGCGAAGTGGCAATATCATTAAAAGGATCAGAAAAACCAGTACTAGTGGCGCCACGATTAAAGTAAGTATTACCCGCAGACATCATTGACATTACTGGTTCTCCCCCGACATAGACTACCACGGTTAACGAGTAGTTCTACTTCTTTCTTGAACTGCTTCAACTGCTCGTTTAATTAGATCCTGCTCCATAGTATCGGCAGCTTCCTTGGTTTCTGGAAATAGCAAAGGTTGCTTTGCACTACTTTGCACACTTGCCCTTTTAACTTTGCAACTACAATTACCGTTGCAACAGCCACTACAGCTGTTACCGCAACTGGGTGTATTTGTTGTGATAGCCCCGTTCTTTTCCATTGTACTAATCCTCCTTGTAACGAATAAGAATAACAACATCTAAACAGCCAAGCGACCAATGCAACCCAAGTGATGAACAAGTATAAGTTTCTTTAGTTTTAGGCACAGAGATTATAATCTGTTCATCCCTCAAATTAGGTGGTAAATATTGAAAACCATCTTCAAATCTAGTGTCGTAAATCAATGCAACACAAGCATCGCCGGCAACTACTGCGTGATACCGTGCAGACATTGTACCCAACTTTGCCATTTCAAAATAGACTTCATATTGCGGGCGTTCTGGTTTAATGCCAGAAATAAACGGAATTTGTAATTTAGCAAAGGCATTTTGAGTTGAATTTGGTATTTCTTTTTGTTCAGGCGAAGCGGCACTAAGTCGATTTACTCGACTAACTAAAGCATTTAAAAGTTGATCTTGCTGTGCCCACTTTTGTGCGTCTTCAGCAGATATGGCTGCAATTGTGGCCTCTGCTGCCAACCTATGCTTTTTAATCTGTTTTTTTGTATTTTCTGCCTTAGGCAATTCCTCATCTAGTAAAGTTTTAATCGCTTCTTCCATTTTAGAATTTACCGGCTCAACTGATTCAGCCATAAATTGCTCCTTTTCAGTGAAATCTATATTTTTTTCGGTTACAGCTTGTTGACTTAATTCTTTGTAGAATGAATGAACATCATCAACCACACCACCACGCTTAGCTTCAGCGTTAAAATTAGGATTCGACGCAACTAATGCTTTTAGATCTAAAACAAAACCACCACCTTCCACCCCAGGGTCTACTATTACAGCCTGCGGGCGATTCGGGTCAAATCCTAACGATTGCCCGTCCGCTCCCGCCCGAGGTATCATAGTTCCAGGCATACCAGAGCGGTTGACGTGGTAACGCGTTGGGTCTGGTGTATCGGCTCTAACTGAACTATCTGCCATAACTGCCCTCCAATAGCTAAAAAAAGAATTAGTTTATAAGTGTCTACTCTTCGTCTTGTTCTTCCGCAAACTGATCATCATCCACAAACCCAGGGGTATAGAATTGCTGTGATTCTAGATATAAAGGATTACCCAACCAACCAGTTTCCTCTAAAGTTATAGCCGGTAATGCCGCTTGTTCCAATAAAACACAGTCCTCCTCGCTGCCTACAGTAACAGCCATCTGGTTAGGTAACAACAAATAACGCTGTTTATTTCCATTAGGTTTAATGATTGGCTTGGTTAACTGCAACGGCACGCCGTACATAGCCCAGACAGCTGTTTCCTTTCCTTCTCTCTTGGCAATTGCACCTGCCAGCCCTTGCAAATTTGAATACGCATGCACTCTAGGAAAATCACCTTCTTGCATATCGCACAAACACCAATGATGCTGAATGTTTGCCCCCCATTCATGTTCTCCGCTTTCTTGCTTGATATCTCGCATTTGTGCTCGTACGGCAGAAGGAACTTTATCTGTGAATAAAGTATATTCTAAATCGCTGTCAGAAGGTGCAGTAAGCTTAGGCTTTAGCATAGCCTCCAACCCCGGAATAGTCGCTTTATACAATTTCCATTTTTCGTTATTTACTGGCTTGTCATTACTCATTGTTTATTTCCTTTTGGGCTTTTTTGTTGATAAGCTAAATCCTGCTCGCTAATTAAAATTTCTTTATACCGACTAAATGCTTTATCTTGTGTTATTCCAGCAGAAGCAAATAGCCGTCGTGCGGCTGACACATGCAGAGGGTCAGGTTTGAAACTAGAGATATAAGGAATTAATTGCACATCTTTTTTACGCACATCAAACGCATATTGTTGTTCGTTGCCTAGAACTGCAAAAGCATAGATTTTCGTAATATCCGTGGCATTAGATACGATCCTTTGCACATCTACAGACAAAGGATCGTATACGGTTAATTGTTGCAAAGCATATTGATAAAGTTTTGCGTTTGGAATATCAAATTGAACTGTTTCTAAAATTCCATCTACGAATTTATCCCACTGATCCACGCGCATTGCCCATAGCGTACGATTCCAGCTAGGGTCGTCATTAACAATAAATCCTTTAAAAATTGGTTTATCGAACTTATACCAGAAAATTTGCAAATTATGTCGCTGTACTAAGTCTGCCAAATTGTTTTCACTGTATCTTCCCCATAGATATAAAGCAGCAGGAGTGTACCAAACATAGCCTGGAACATCTTCTAGCTTGGCTGCTCGTTGAAATTCTACTCGGTATTTTGGTACACGAAATGGCTTAAATTCATAATATTTATCATTTTCTGGTTTGGTGAACATATCCATGTTTAACCGGCAAATCCTAGTTTAAACGCAATAGTCAATAATATTAAACTGTCTTGTACCGCGCTAGCCCCTATTCCTGTCATTTCCAACTCAGCAACTGCCTCGCGATATTCTGGGCAGTCTGTTTTAGATTTTACATTATTCGCACAAGCATTAATAAAATCCTCGGCGTCTTTTCGGTCCATAAGTTCAATTATTTGCGAATTGTTGCGCCACATACTTAAAGGAAGAACTTGACCCAACACAGCACAAGCAGAAGCAAATTTTTGCATAAAACCTTTTAAACCAGCTAAACCTATAAATACAACATGTTTAGAATTATTTGCATTATCCCATTCTCCGGGGAAAGTGTTTAATAAAAAAGACCTAGCCGCCAAACTTACTAATAATTTATTATTGCTAGGTACTCGCTTAGCGAGCTGATAAACTACTACTTTTTCTAAAGCAGGTATAACAAATTGAATTGCAAGTATATCTCTGTTAATAAAGTCTAATTCATCAATTACCTTTTTTTGCTTAATTTCTAAGTATTCAGAATATTCGGGAAGATATACTTCTACCTTGGATTTCTGTTTGCGCCGTGCAGAAGCTAACTCCTCTGCGGTAGCACCTCTAATAGGGTCAGCCGTAGCTACCTTTATCTCTCGTTCAACAAGATTGCTAGCACCCTCTTCAGCTTTTTCTACCGTTGCCCAGCTAACATATACATTCATAAATTTTCCTTTTCATTTGTTGTAAATGCCCACCGAAAAGTTCAGCGGACGGGATTAATTAAACCCGGCACCGACAACGCCCAGGCGAGCCCACGCAAACACGATCCACTGGAATCTCGTCGTACTGCTCCGGAGTAAGGGACCTTCGCCTCCCAACCTCCGGGAGAGGACACCAAAAATCTCCCCGCGGCAGTTTCCACGACAACTGCTGGAACCGATGGGTTGCTGGGTTGCGGTTCAAAAAGTTGAATATTTATAGCCATTGTCGTATCTCCCTTTTCTTTTTTGTGTAGCCCGCTGAAAAGTTCAGCGGGCAAGTAAGATTAGTCCAGGCTCCAAATATGTCAACCATCCGCTTCGGTTCGCTGAAATCTAGCTAGTTTTTTTTCCAGGCGCACCCGTAATAGTTGCTCTGCCCACCTTAGGGGTACTCTTGGAGAGCCCCCCTCTGATTCATCGGGGTCCAGAGTTTTTATGATGCCTTCGATTTCTTCATCGGTTTGAACATCTGTTGTCTCCCTTGGGTACGTAAAGAACCATCCACAAGTATCGTCATCGTTCCCAACGAACCCAAATGCACATCCATTTTTCTGCTCCCCTTGATTTGCATCAATCCAGCAATCCTTTTTCCTAATTCTCATCGTATTCTCCCTTTTTTCTTGTTTATGCTAGCCCGCTGAAAAGTTCAAGCGGGCAAGGTGCTTTTATTCGCTGGGGAGGCCTGCCGCCCCATTTTCATACTCTCGCCTCTCTTCGGGTGCCAAAGTGCAGAAATCTTCAAAGGTTCCGACGAACCCTTGGCTGGATCTTGCGTAATCGTAGGCTGTATCGACATATTCAGGCGGGCGCACGTCGGTATCGGGGCCGACGACGTGTACCCTCCACTCTCCCGTCGTGGCCTTACGGCCACCCCAATACTCATACGTCACCGTCCCATCCTCTTCACCCTCATAACGGGTGCTCCCCGCTGATAATAGGGATAGCTCGTTGATCACATGTCCGAGCTCCTCGGGGACTTCGCGGCAATCAATCCACACGATCGAGTCGGTGTGGATTGAGTCTTTAATTGCGTTTTCTGCATTCGTCATTTTCTTATTCCTTTTCGTTTAGTTTTTCTTTTTCTGCATTCTGCCAAGCACTATGCTTGGCGACTATAGTCTGCATCCAAGGGAAAACAGTATTAGTCATCCCATCAAACAGTACCTTTTCGTCGAAAGGTTGCTGCGCCTGCATTGCTGCGGCGCTAATTAGTACTTCTTTAAACATAACCTGTTGCTGTGCTGTCATAGCTTCAGCAGCAACCGTAGCTTGGTCATCGTATATTTTAGAAAAGTCGGTATAGTGGCAAAGCCAATCTAACTCGAAAAGACACATACCGTATAGCTGCCTTGCCGCAAGCATACTTGCAATCACCTGCTTAAAATCAAGATTGTTTCTGGCTAAATGATTAGCTACATCTGCGACTAGTTCTATGTCATTGACAAACTGAGGATCAACTTCTTTAACAGGTTGATTGGTATTTTCTTCTGACATTGCAACCCTTTCTAAAATCTAGAATTTAAAATAAACTAAGAAACTGACGAAGGTGGCAACACGATTCGTCGAGATAACACTTCTTGGAGTGCAGCAGCAAAAGCTTCTATGTCGTCCAAGCGCACCGTAACTAACCAAGGTTTATGATTTCTGCGATGAAACACTGCAGGTATTTTAACGGATTTTGCATCAGTAACGGCTTGCTCCACCGCATCGTAAATATTTAGTTTCTCTACTCGTTTACTTTCTATGTGGATATTACCCAGCCCAACAACATCTTCACCTTCCAACCCACTGTACTGCTGCCCTCTTCTAGTTGTTGTACCAAATAAACGATTTAACTCTGCTGCCAATTCTCGTTCACCAACCGCTCCCTTTTGCCGAGAGTTTTTACGCTTCGCCATTTTGTCTTCCTTTCTACAATAAGCGTTGCCGCCGTTTTTCACCGGCGTGAAGCGGAACAAATTGTGTGTTTTCAGAAATTACGGGTTTAGCTTTTAAATCCATTTTGTTTTGTATCCGTTCTCTAAACTCTTCCATAATCCAATGCAAACATAACGAATCAAATCCAGCGCTGTGCATTTGGTTTAAAGAAACATTGTGCTTAGCCATTAATCCGTATCGCTCCATGATTAAAGCTAAAGACCATTTAATCCCGGCTACTCTTGTGCCAATTACCCGGTTAAAATAACTTTTTAAGTCATCTGATCTATGCGGAAGCATAGACATACGCAAATCAGTACAATTTGAATTAGACGATTCCCAAATCTGTGTGGCTTTATAAAAGCCACCAGTATCAAAGTAATTGTCAGGAGGCAATTCAAAGTTTTTGTTTAAAAAACGATTAAAGTTACCTCGAAGCAATCGCTCGTCGGCATTTTGCCCATTTTGTGCCACGAATGTCAAACTCCTATCTTTCCAAGTTTGAAACAACTTGTAATAAAATTGCAATGCTTGCATGGGGTCTATGCCTTCTTTCTGTACCATATCTGGCATTAACCGCCAACCTGTCCCCACAATAGATCGCATGGTATTTAGCTTGTAATCCAGCCAACTACTCGAGATAGATGGATGAGCATACCAGTTTAAGATAAGGCTTAGTTGGTCTACAACTTTACCATCTTCAACCATCGTGTGGCCAATCTCCATAATCAAATCAGTCTCTTCACTACCACCGGTAAACTCCGTGTCGAAACACAAATAACTTCTGGGTACGGTGTCACCGTACTTTGCAGTGAACTCTGATCCCCATGCGTTAATAATCATTTACACCCTTTCCTTACTTGGATAAAACCGCAAAAATATCTTTTAATCGAATTTTCCATTTGCACAGCCAGCGTTTCCATTTAGGTACACCAATGTAACTACGCAACTTTTCAGCACTTTTAACCAATTCGCCAACAGTTTGTAATGGACCTTCACTCGAAATTGTAGCTTCTCTAACCCCTGCGTATTGAATTCCAGCGTAACATGTACCAATCATAGCCAACACGGCTACCTGTGCCCCGGGCTTGCAATTAAAAAATCCACTTTGCTCTAAACTAGCAACCATAGCTAAAGTAGGAGAAGTTGCTGCACTGGCTATGTAATTGCAGTAACAAGCACAAGCTTCTCCTAGGTCATCCATATTTACTTTTTCACGTTGCAATATTGCAGCTAGCTCCGGCCAACTCTGATCTTCAAGCCGTTCTGCCACTAATGTCATAACTTGTTGAAAGTTATGAGCAACATCCCGGCTAGGGTTGTAAAGTCTACGATCGTCTGCGTTCATCCGAGCTTGTAGCGTCATAACATCCTTTTAGTATCGGCACACACAGTGCAAAATCCAAGATAATCCGTTTCTTCTACGTTTAAGAAACTTAACTTTTCACAACATTTACATTTGCTTCTAATGTAAGTCAAATTATGCGTGGCTAGCTCGCACCTATCTATACCATAAGGGCAACAAAAACATTCATGTGTTGCAGGAAATCCTTTCAAACAGGGTGTCTGTTGCCTATCTCTGGCTGCGATCAACTTCCGATTATGTAGCACTGTAGCATAACTATGCCCGATTTCTACTATAAAAGGATCCTGTTGCGATCGTTTTGGGTCAAGCAGTAAAAAACATTGCAACCCATAGAACTGATGTACATTTGAAAGTAAATTTTGACTACGCTGTTCTCCTCTTGAGTTTATGCGGGAACGACAAAAACCGAATCCAAGACCTTTTTCGTTACGATAAGTTGCCAGATAATGTGTCTTTTTTAAAGACCAAGTTTGCATTAATTTTCTAGGAACTAAAGTTCCAGCCAAACTTTGAAAAGTAAATGTATTTACTAATTGTTTATGCTGTTTAGAAGTGAAAACGTCAGATACGCTGGCGGGTATCCATTCAAAATCACTTTGAAACAACCACTGGGTAACAGGACGATGCCGCATTAAAGTAGGAATATTGCCAGCCATTCGCCAACAAGTTTCCAACAGCAGTGCTTGCGTTAATTCTTCAGTTAACAAATTTTTAATACTATTGTGTACTGTGGATTTAAGAATATCCTCAGGTAAAGCCTCGTGCAGACTATCCACAAAAGAATGAAATAGATCGCCTTCTAGCTTTCCACCTACAAAAGAAACTAACTTGCTTACTAGCTTATCTCTATGTGCCAGAATCCTCTTAATCGACAACCCTGGCAATGGAGGATGATTTTCCATTGTGCTCATATTTTTTCCTTATTACGGCTTTCGTATCTAGTTATTTTTAGATCGAATGTTTGATAATTAATCGGTGAATTTACATTTCCATCTTCCCAAGGGTAGTGCTCGACAAGCGTGCCTAGACCGCGTCTACCTTTCCTACCACCCACATTAATTCTAACTACTGAATTTAACTTTGTTTTATTTTTAAGGCAACCTTCGCAATGGCATTGTACTCCTTTAGAAAATTCCCCTAAACTGCCTCCTTGCTGCCTTATCAATTCTCCCAGTATAGAATCTCCACCATTGTGGTGTATCGCAGTAAAAGGATAATCCCATTTGGTTAAAAAAGCTGTATCCGCAATCCACCAGCCTCCCGTAGCAAACTTATAGCGATGGTGTACATTAACTGGTTTTCCCGTAAACCAAGATTGCTGCGTAATGCCTTCATATTGTTTCCCTTTTTGTGCAATGCTGTGTAATGCTCCAACCTGAGTATGTTGTTGCCCAAGCATCAAAGCCGTATCCCACCAAGCAATAGAAACTTCGTCTAAAAAACTGTCATCGTCAAACCACATAATCTTTGTTGCTAATTTTTTATCTTTAAACATTTGACGCATTAAAGGATACTTACCTAAATTATTGCTGTGCTCATCTTCATAAATATATACGGGGTATGCTGACATTTGTTGCAACGCCCAAGTGTTCACATAATCGCGAACTTGCGAACTAACTGCATTTAAACCAAGCCTAACATCTTGAACATGTGCCATAATTTTTAAAGATGTTAACAACTTTTCAGCTAATGCCAAATAATCACCATAAAAAATCGCACAAACTGAAAACATAAATGCACTCTTTAAATAAGAGCTTAAAAAAAGCCCGCAGTTGTATTACTGCGGGCTTCTGGGTTAAATCAAATTAACGGCTAGAACGATTTTTTAACTGTTTTCTTGCCGTAGGTAAAGCAGCTGCAGGCGGTGGTGTAACCACTTGCGTTACAGTAACTGCTTTTTTAGCTGCGGACGCCGTTACAGCCGGTTTGGCCTGCTTGGACAAAACCTCTTTTGAACGGGTTAAAACAGTTGAAAGTTCATCAAATGTATTTGAAAGCTGATTTCGTGCCTTAGTAATTCTAGTCAGAGTGTTTTCGATGTTCCACACGAACTGTTCTGTCACATCGTTAGGAGCAATCTCTAAAAACATACCCGCTAAAGGTTCTGACATTGCCTCTAGATAATTGTCAGTTTGCTGTACGGATGCGTAGATTTTTTGCAACATCGCCACTGGTGTCTTTGGCAATTTTGGTTTTCGTCCGCCTGTTCGTTTAACTTCGGCTTCCCTGTTGCCTTGCAGCTCCAATGAAAGTTCGTTAGCCGACCAGCAATTTCTTCGTATTTGCTTAAGTAAAGTTAATTGTCTTTTCTCGCTCCCGATTTTTTGCAGTTCTTTAAAATGATTCCAGCTTAAAAAATTACCATTCGTCATCTGTTCCTCAACCTGTGCCTTTATGAACTCACGGGTGAAAGCAGTTGACACATTCACTAGGTCGTAAATGATGTTCAAATTTGATAAATTCCAATAAGCTGCTAACTTTTTTATTTCCCGCTTCCTTTGTGCTTCATCTATATCCTCTGCGTTAAACAGTTCATTAATAATGGTGCCAAGATCGTACTGAATCAGCAAAGTAACTTGAAATCCCGTCTGCATTTTCTTTGCCCCCTCTACCGCAATTCCTTGCGTTATTTTCTCCATATCGAGAAAAATACCTTCTTTGTTTTCTTTTTGATTTGACAATGAAATTAGCTCATTCATATTGTTTTCCTTAAATTCTAGATTTTAAAACTAATCGTACCAAGCAAGAACATCTCGCACATGGTCAACAAATCCGCTGTACGGTTGTACAATCAGAGTCGTCGCTTTTTCCCTGCTACCTCTAAATACATGAGTGCCAGCCTGAAACGGTGCAAACGTTTCCCAGCTGCCATTGTGAATTAAGAATCCTTCCAAAAAACCTTTCCGTGGAAAAACCATACCAATTGGTCGATCTGTGTATTTCGCTGACATAGCCTCAAGTTGTTCTTCGTAACGCTCCACGATGGGTAGACCTCGAAAAGCTTTAAACCAAAACGGGTGAATAGATTTAGGATCACGATGAATCGGCGGAACACCTATTAAAGGTTCCGCAAACAGATACATCGGAAAATTAGCTATTCGATTAAAGGCTTCAAAAGAATATTTTGAACCTACAGCATTTTGTAAAATTTCCTTTCTTTTTTGTTCTAACTTTAACCTGCGTAGCGTCCACTCCACGCGACTTGATTCCCATTGTTTACCCTGTATATCGCCTTGCTCGAACTTAGCGATTTTGCTTAACAAAGGATGCAATGGATTTACTTGCTTATCCATGTGTTACTCCAAGGACTTTACATGCTCTTCAACAATTGTATCGTACGGCTTATCAAGGTGATATCTCCGTTTTATGTTTAATGCATCTCTGATGCTGTCGCACACTTTAGGATTATCTTGGATAAGCTGTCCGACTTCTTGAAAAGGCAAATATTCATCTTTACCCATTCCCACCGCTCTAAAGTTCGCTAGGCATTCGACATCAGCGGCTGGAGATTTGCATTTAATGCTTAAGTCACGCTCTGCCAACCTGTTTTTGTGAATGCCATCCATTTCATTCAGTAAAGTGCAGAGTGCCCAATTCCAATCCCACAAGAACACATCGTGAGGCCCTCCTGTTGTAGGATCATCTTCAATCCACCACAGGAACCTAGTCTTAAGAGAACGACCTGTAGGACCAAAGGAATTTTTAGCACATTGTATTTTAACTCCTAATCCTTCAAATTGTTGATTTTTAAATTTTGTTCTCCAGATCGAATTTCTCAACTCTAAACTTTCGTGAAAATTATAACTTTGACCTCCTAACGTGTACTGATGTGCGTTACCTCTATCGTCTAACTTTTCTTTCAGATGATTTACGATCAATAAAGTAAAAGGCCAATTTTCAAATTCCTTTTTAATGCCCGATAAATAAATAGTATTTTTTAAAGCATTAATAGGATGAGTGCGCCCGGCATTGCCTTCTTTCATAATTTTTTCTTGAATTTCCTCCGAGGTTGCACCAGCAAGGCTATCGATACAAAAACAAACTGGTCTAGTTTTGCCTGGTCCTGGATCAGCGACTGTACCCAAGAGCATCGACTGCATTTCCCCCAAATGAAATGTAAGAATTTTTTGCATATTTTCTAGAGAGTTCGCCCGATTAGATATGAATGGAACTACATTTTGACCTACCCGCATAATGTCGCATGCAAAATCTGCATCGAATTTATCTTCTGTGTCAATATGTATTGCCATTCCTTTCTGTTCGTAAAACCACCGAAAAAACTCATAGGATAATGCAGACTTACAGCTGCCCCAGCTACCAGCTAACATTACGACACTACCTAAAGGAAATACATCATTTGCAACTAAATATTCAAACGCCAATGAAGGAGTTGGAATACCAATTGCAAGCTTACCTAAGTCTTCTCGTGTGACAAATACTCGATCTGCTCCAAATTTATCTCGGGCATTTGCTCGTAATGTGGCCATCATCGAGTCACGGCTTTCCGTGCTATTTTCTTCTGACCAACGAGATCGCACACTATTTTTAGTCTTGCTAGTTAGCTTAACTCCGCCAGATAGGCTTACAGTTTTTTTCTTAGATTCTGGTGTTTCAACTGGTTTTTCTTTTGCACTAGGTTTTAATTTTTTTTTAGATTTTTCTGGTGGGTTTAAAATTGAGTCAGCTAACTCGTCTGCGTCGTCTAGCATGATTATTCCTTTCTGTAAAATATAAGAGTGGAATTTTACCTCCACTCTTAATTAGATTAACATTGTTGCCAATTAACGAGAACGCTTTTTCTTGGAAGGAATATGAATTTCATTCATTTCTTCAACTACCGGTTCTTCGACTTCTGGCGAACTTCGTTTACGGCTTCTTGCCACCGCTTTTGCACGGGCCAAGCTGTTATTCAGCTGGCTCGTTAGCGTTTCGTTGGCTTTGAAGTCACTGGACTCGCCGTCTTCTTCGGACTCGTCTTCTTCGGACTCGTCTTCTTCGGACTCGTCTTCGTCGGCGTCGAGCACGTCTTCGTCGATTTCTTCGTCGTCGAAGTCATCTTTGCTTTTGAGCTTGCTTTTGCCAACTTTGGCATTCTCGACAGGGATTTCGTCAAATTCATCATCCGTCTCCTTGTTTTCCAACTTTTCCTCGCCGAGTCCTTCGTCGAATTCATCGTCGAATTCATCTGCGAGTTCAGCCGAAGTCTTTTTGCCATTAGGTGATTTACTCAGGTTAGGGCTGTTGGAAACACCCGCCTTAGCTGCAATCACTTTTGTCTTAGCCACAGAAGCCTGTGGTTTTGACGGCATTTCGTCCTCGCTGTCTTCCTTTTCCACGGCAGTAACCACCGAGGTTACTTTGCGGTTAAGTATGGTAGCTACTGCTTCGTAATTTAGATACTCTGGGTGGCTCAGCCAGCCAAACTCAAGAAGTTTTGGTACTTGTCGAAATGATCTCGCAATCAACACGCACCTTTCTTCAATCGTCGGCTCGTGCAGCAAATAGGAGTCGGAAGGATCACTTGCGTTCTCTTTCCATAAGAACACATGCTTACCTAAAATGTTGTCAACTTGTTGACTGTTTAGATCAGTAACAATTGTTCCACTAGGCCCGACATATTTAGTACTAACGGCTACTTCATACTCAACCGCCGCCTTGCTGGAACCACCAGAATAGGAGGTGTGTTTATCAATTGTTTCCGCAGTAGGATTATAAATAGTGAAAAACAATCCACCTTTAACGGTGTTAGTTTTTGCATCATAGATTCCAGTCGGATCGCCATACTTGTACATAATGGCGGGGTTTGCAGTTTCATCCCCAGTCCAATCAGCTTTTTCAATGCAGCATAGCTTTAACAGATTTCTACCAGCTGACACAGACAACGGCACAACTATCAAAGAATCTTTTTCGCCTTCACCTAGCGGTACGCCGTTTCTAGGCGTGTCTTTTGTGACCTCTTTTCCTTGTTGCTTATACGCAATATGCTCGCGGACAAGATCAAGGTTTGGTCCATTCTCATAAACACTAGCAACAACGAAGTATTGTTGTCTAAATGCCCCAAGTGCTGGCATTTTTGTGCTCATTAGACTATTCCATCTTGGGTCATAACTACCGCCATACCCAAAATCTTTGCCTTCAAAAGCCTTTTTAACAGTCATGTACAGTTTTACATACGGCTCATTCCAGAATGTAACACCTTCACATACTGAGTTTTTATTCCTAGCTATGATATAGCTACATGGAACAAAATCTCCAGCACCACCATAGTGAAGGGTATCCCTCTTTATACCGGCGTATGATGCACAATACGCGGGCTCAGAAATTGACATACCACCAAGGCCCGACATATCATACGGGGAGAGTCTCCCATTTAGTAGCTTGTTACCGGGATCTTCCGGATCTAGCATCGGCCACACACGCAACACTGTTCTGCCTCCATTATAGGAGCGCACACTCTCAAGTCTAACATTAGTTAGCTTAGAGTTAATGCAGATGTTCCCAGCGGGAATACCACGCCTACCGCCGTCGTCTTTTGTCGGGTCCATCTGACGATTGATCGATTCCATAGTACGAGGAACTAAACTTCTTTGCTTACGCATTGATAATTACCTTTCAAAAAAGAAACAACACGGGTTTGTATTTCATTGGCGATTACCGCAATCGACAAAAGTTGAGAACAAACCACACAATCAATTAGCTCAAAACTAGTTATCGGATGATAATTCATTAAATCCGTTAAATAGAAAGATCTGACTTTTTCAAGATACGCTTCATCTTCTTCATGAAGATCTTTAGGTTTAGTAGTGTACCCACGAATATTTTTTTGTGCAATATTTTTAATTGCAAAAGATACCGGAATGTTTAAAAAAAATATTATGTCAGGTACTGGCATTCTCCATAAGCCGTATTCCAGTTTAACAAAATGGTTTAATAGCTCACTGCGTTCTCCTTTCTCTGCCTTTAGGGCAGAATAGCACAGTCCTGATGGTATATAACGGTCTGCTATAACCACATCATTACTTTTTAATAATGAGTCTAAGTGCGGTTTAGACTCGTAACGATCAAGGGAGAATAAGGTGTTGTGCAAGTAAGGATGAGTGGTTTTTCCAAAATCGCCATTTAAATAGCGCCCCACCAATTTACCGTACAACGTATCGCCATACCTAGGAAAACTAATTGTTTGAACATTTAGACCAACTTCCTGTAACCCAGCCTGTAAAGCTTTAGTTACAGAACCCTTACCCGCACCATCAATACCTTCGATAACGACAAACATTACACTACCCTTTATATTTTATCAGACTTACTGTAATTGACAACACAGCCTTCCACCCCACCTATTCCAACTGGAAGACCTAACTCAATCGCTTCACTTTCTGTTAACCCTTCCCCCCAGTGTTTCATTACCTCCATTTCAATGCCTAGATAATACGGGCCAGCACCGGTTGGCACTCCATCTAAACTAGAAGGATAGATAGGAACTATATCACGCATAAACTTTGGAAGCACATATTCACACACATGCTTAACATGCTGGTAAGGAACTTCAAGAAGCACAGCATCGTGAATCTGCAACAGAATTTTAAACATATCCACGCCATTGCGTAATTGCTTTGCTTTGTACGTGTGAATGTGGGCTAACGCACGACTAACTGCAGAGGCAATCATCGATTGAATTGGATAATTCATAGCCTGCCTTCCAAATTCAGCAGCTAACGCTGTATCATTATTTGAAGATGGGAAGCGCCGAAATCTACCATAACAATTACACAAGTAACGCCCTACAACTTTGTTGTTAGTTACTGGATCAATATATGCCCCAGTAGCTCGCTCGACACATTCAGCAAAAAATGGATGAAGCCTTGGATACATAGAAAAAATTGCATCAATAAGTTTTTTAGCTTCATCTAAGCTGATCTCGATACCCTGCTCTTTTGCAGCTATCGCAATCGCATTAGCTCCCCTACCGTATGCAATTCCAAAAATCACAGATTTGGCCACCATTCTAAGATTTTTTTTACCAATGGCGGCTAAACCACTTTTTGTTGGGGGACAAGCTAGTTTAAAGGCATAGCACGCAACATTACTATGTATGTCGTAGTATTCTGGATGGGACTCAGGTAACTGGTTTCTTAGAGCATGTTTAATCATATTCGTGTCGCCAGCCATCACCGCCATACCGAATAGTTCCGCACCAACATAATCTGCTTCCACCAGCACATGACCAGGTGAAGCTTTTAAAATACTGCGCAAACTGTACTTGTAGTTTTCCTCACCAAGCAATCTCTTGTAGTCAGGGTCTCGCTGCTTACTGATATTTTGTAAGTTGGGACGAGCACTAGACCATCTTCCCGTTTCCTTGGTTTGGTAAACATGAGTACGCACTTTGCCATCGTCACAACAAAGAGAAGCAAGCCCATCAGAATATTCTAAATTACCATCATCATCGTAGATTGATTCATCAGTAGTGCCATCCTTAGCAGGCGGATGAAGTACCGTTTTAAGCACTTGGTCTAAAAAACGATAGTCTCTTAATTGATTTATTAATTTAGCTTTAGTCTCCGTGGCTGCCGACTGAGCCAGTAAAGATAAAATTAATTTGTTAGTAGAAGGAGAATGTTCATTCGTTCTTCCTGACCTTTTAATCTCACCCCAAGCTTTAGGTGGTTTGCCTGTGTCGAATAACGGTTCAAGATTTAAACTGATAGCATCGGCTGGGCGTAGTCTAATCATTTCTCCAGTTTTTTTATCTTTACGCCCATTGAGTGTATGCCCATAAAGTAATTCTCGCACATGCTGCGTAGACCTAAGATTAAAGTCGGGCCAACGAATTTTTTCACGCAAGTTAATTTCTAATGTGGCTTTAGCTTGCATAAAACCTTCAGTTAAAAAATCAATTCGTTCTTTGTCTACGGTAATACCATTGCGATGTATTTCTAACACCGCAGGAGTTGCAATTTGAGATTCCCAAAAAGCTTCTCGACAGCTGTTACCCTCGTAATCCTCGTCCAATAATACTGACAACTTGTAAAAAAGTCGCAATGTAACATCAGCATCGTACATTCCATAAGGCAACAAGACATCATCAGGGCATTCGCCATATCCTTCTAAATCGGAATTCGTTATCCCTTGCATTTTGCAGTAAGATACTTTCCACCGCTGCAACTCTCGATCATACCTCGGAGCCGTGGTGTAACGCATCGCCAAAGTTTCCAATTTATAACTGGCTGTTTCTTCAATCGCATGTGTCATTAACCCCGTGTCTGCCCCTCCTTCAAACTTAGTTCGATACCACGCTGGTACAATTTCTTCCGATTTAAACCCTTCATCTTGGTACGCCTTGAACAATTTCTTATTGGCATTTTCTGGTTTCATCTCGTAGTCATACAACTGGCAAGAAAAACAGGCTTGGATATTAATACCGTAATCCAACAACCATTCTAAATCTGCGTTAAAGAAATGACCAATAACCCGTTTGCGTCTAAACTTAATTTCCGTAACTTCTTCCGCGTCTTTGTATTTGAAGACACCACCAAGAAAGAAAACATTTAAAAGTCTTAGCGTTTTTTGGCTTAACTGCCTAGGCGTATCTGAAGCAAAGCCCGCTGTCATTTCCCCACCAGCTTCGTGAAACTTGATGCCGAGCGCTTTCTTTTCATACCAAGAGAGCTGCATCGTTCTCATATAAGCATTTTTATTAATGGGGTGCTTGCCGTGCCATTCTGCATCTACTGCAATTACATTGTCTCTTTTGTCAGCATCGTTCTCGATGCTAATAAGCTGCTGTAACAAATCCCAGTGATTATCGACTACTCTGTGATCTATTGTCTCAGAAGAACCGATTACAACTCCTTTTGTTAAAGCCACGAATCGGGCTATTCCGTTCTCCAGCTGCCTTCCCGCTGACTGATCTCTAATAACTTGTCGTGGATGCACTACAGTCATAACTAGTGCTTCTTTCCAGCACTGCTCCCGGTCTCTATCCACAAACGCAGTATTGTACTTTAGCTTTTCTACCCTACCTTCCATTTCGGTTACACCAGCTTTACCACCAAGCAAAGCTTTGCTAACATCTGCCCCCAAACAAAGAATGTATTTAGGCTGTACAATCTTTATTTCTTGATACAACAAATGCATACAATCTTTTATCCACACCGCTTTTAAATTAACCTTCCAATCTGGAGGTCTAAATTTAACTAAATTTGTTAAATAGAATGTAGCTAAATCGAGTGCTTTTAATTTACGAAATGTTTCGATTAGCAGTTGACCATCTACGCCTTCCATGCACCTTGCAGCTTTGACTTCCTCTACCCAAGGGTTACGCCCGATAATCATTACATCGGCAGGCACTGGCCCAGTTGCAACAGCTGCACCCTGCAAATGACCAAGGACAAACTCTGCTTCTTTGTAATAGTGAGGTCCAATCTCAACTCCTAAAGTGAAAGGCGTAATTCGCAGCGCAGACTGAATCAGTTGCATTAACTCATTGCCGCAGATTAACCGCCGTTCTTTGATTTTTTTACCATCTGCGTTTTCTTTCGTTTCTACTATTAGTTTAGACTCTATGTCGCCTAACGCTAAAGCATGACGAAGAAACGCAGAATTAGGTGGTAATGCCGGCAACCCAGGAGCATCTAAAGGATATATTGCTCCGTTTTTTTGCACTGCGTGTAATCGTTGTTTGTGCACTTTCTCGACAGCCAGAGAAGAAATTGAAGCCATGGAAGCAATCGTATTTCCTTTTATCATTATCTTACGCTGTACCATTTTATCTTTTCCTCCAAGAAATAGTTACGCCCTTATCCTTTGCGTGCTTTGTAATATACTCACGAAGCATTGCTCGGTCTAAGGAACCAGGGTCAGTGCCAGCGGGAAGTTGCACGCTGCAAAATCCGGATTTTAAATGTTCGTTCAAGTCTGTTTCTATCTCTTTTACTTTTAATGCAAGTTTGTCTTTAACATCCGGGTCAAAAACTAATACTCCAGCATAAGCTTTAAAACGCTGACGAAACAAAGTTTGTTGCCCCGTTGTTAAACTGGCACCGAGAGTGCATACAGCTTGTGGCCCTACACGCCAAACATCTGTTACGCCTTCCACAATAATACCTACCGCATATTGCTCCGCATTTCCCAAGTTGTAAAGAATATTTCGTTTTGGAGTTCCTGGTGCTGTGTAATATTTAGGCAAGCTAGATTTTTTCCAATCTGTTTCAAAAGCAGCTCTAGCTTGCCAACCAACCATCTTCATATCGTGATAAATAGGAATAATTAATCGATTTCTACAAATGTACTTATCACTTTCGTAACACCAATGCACATTATAAAACCGACCAATCTTCTCTGGGTCAAAACCTCGACTTTCTAAATACAAGTTGGCTTCATGGCTGGAAGGCAGTTTATCAATTCGAGTAACTTTACCCGGCCAACTTGTTCTTATTTTTGTTAAATCAACTGGTTTTCCTTCCTTTATTTGGACCTTGCGTAAATCTAGTAAGTGATGACCTACCAGCATTTGTTCTAACTTTTGATAAGTCTCCGACTCTTTAAGTGAGAGAGGACAACCTCCGTTAAAACAGATAGCAAGATTTAATTGAGGGCGACCCCAGCTATTATCTGTGCCGTATCTGTGATTTATGTAACAACGAAATCGAGTATCGTTACAAAAAGGACAGCATACGGCATAGTATTCCCCAGAATGTATAATCACTTCTGTGGGCTTTCCCGTAATCAAATCAATACTTGATTTTCGTAATTGTTTTTCTCCGGAATGTGCAATACGCACATTACCAAAAACAGCTTTACACCTACGAAACAAAGCACGATTTAATGCGTTCTTTTCCTCATTATCCATTGGCTCCTCGTTAATGTTGTAAATTAGTTTAATTATCGGCTATTTGACTAACATCATCCGCAGGAGGCAGGGTGGCTCCAGTTGAAATGTCATTATAGATGGTATTCGTGACACCACCGGCAGTCGTTAAAGTAGATTTTGATACTATTTCTCCGCGACTATCTATGTGATAATTATCAGGTGCCGTCACTAGATTAAATTCACCATCTACACAAATGATACTGGGAATCATTTTACGATTACGGCGGTGCTTCGTGCAGGCAATCTGCCCCATTGAATCTGCGTTCAGATTACCTATTACAAAAGAAAAATCTAGATTTGCACCAAAGCTTTTGCTGCCTTGCGCATCAGTATGATGCAAAACTTTCGTAGGACTAAGCATCGAATTAGCAAGACCGCTAAGCTGATGAAAAACCCAACAATGACATTTTAATGGTTTGCAAAGTTCACGGCCAATTCTATCGACCGCAGTTGAATAGGTCTTAGAATCTTCGTCGTTAGACTTTGATCGTTTTTTTAATAGTACAGTTGTATCTCGGTCTACCATCAACCCTAGATAATCAATAATTACGCTATGCAGATAACAAGAAGAATCACGATTTCTAAGTTCTAATTTGATGCGCTGAATAATTTCATCAATACCGCCGTTACCGGCCGCAGGAAATTCAACATCGCTACCAGAAAAGTCTAGACACAAAGTATGCTTGTTTAACCAAACTATAGACTTTGCTACCCTAACTCGTTCTGGCTCAAATACACTGTCAGCGATTTCTTTTGCAAAGCGCTTTCGTTCGTAATCTAAAGGAGCTGCCGGATCGTCGAGCAGAGCACCCAATCCGTCCATTCCCATTTTTTCCAAACTTTGGCGACTAACTCTTGCTGCGTACATTAAAGCACGGTGTAAAAGCTCAGGAGACTTAGGCGCTTCGTAAGTAACTAAAACAGAAATACCCTGCTTGCCTGTGATACCGTTTAGCGTTTCTTCGTAACAATGGCGTGCAGCTGTGCACCATAACATAACAGCCAAAGTAGTTTTGCAAGTACCATACGGAGCCATAAGCCCATACACTTCACCCTCGGAAGTCCCACCATTAAGATACTTGTCTAAAAAACCAATACCTGTGGTACGAATAATTTTAGGATCACGTTTATCCCAATTAGGATCAAAAGTTAAAGCACTCTTGTTCTTAACCCCCATTGTTTTCAGAATCTCCAGTTCCAACTGGGATTGCTGCAAAACAAAAGGCAAATCTTCCAACTTTACACCTTGCTGTAAAGTTAATTGTAAATCGCGAGAATGTGCCTGCAAAAGCACACGCTTCCCCGCCTTAAAAGCAAAGTTTTCTAACTTCTTATCTTGAGCAGATGTGCCACTAAAGACATCTGGGTCTGCTGCGTAAGATAAAAAATCTTCAAGTTCTAACCGATTCTCGTCGGAAATAATTTCAGAATCTTGCTCAAAGATTGATTCTAGATCTGCCCATATTTCGGCAAAAATAGGCAAATTATTATTTTCGGTATAAAAATCTAATAACACCCGATAAAGCAATTGATAGCTTTCTTCGTAAAAATGAGCGACAGTCAGCTTGTTTTTAAAATGTGCAAATATTGTTTCATTCTGTATTAAAATTGCAACAAATAAACGCAAATGAGCAGCTGACAGCCGACTGTCTTGTCGGTTGGTTGGCATGTGCATCCTTTCTAGCACAAAGTTACTTTATCGTCACCGAGCAGCCGACACTATATCAGCCGCCGCTACACAAAAATCCGCTGGAATTATCTTCCCCAACACCGCATCATACAGTCGGGGGAAAAGAGTGTAATCCATTGCCGCCAAAAATTCAAATTGTTTTGCTATTTTATCTAACTTTTTTATGTGTGGATCTTTTTTATCGCTTTGGAGAAGACGCACACAGGTAGAAGCAGCAATGCAATATCTGAATAACGGAGACAATTCTAGTCTACTGTCAGTTAAAGCGTAGTAAACAGCCAAGCTCAATGGATAACCATCACCTTTTTGAGAAATCACAATAGCTGTTTTGATCCGCTGGCTCTCCGCAAGAAACTGCCAGCGTAAATCATCTTCTATTTTTTGATAACCATCAAGAACCATTTCAATTGTTTTAGGCGAAGCCAGCTGCTTTAAAGTAGGTACGGCCAATGCGCTACCTCTCAATATATAAAAAAGAATGCGTACATAATTGGTTGGCTCTAAATGCTGAAGCTGCCTTAGCTTTTTGTACATAGCTTGCCATTGATTTGTAGTTTTTCTTTCTTCCACTGAATCGAATTTAGATTTCCCATCTAAACTTGAAGCAGGTTGGTAAACACTCACATCGCTACCTTGCCTAAAGCGTTCCAACACTCGTCTTTCCTGTATGTAGGTATCTTTAAAAAGTTGTACCTCTGCCGGAAGCTCGTTAAAACTATTGGCAGAAGGACGAGAGTTTAAATTTGGAACAGGAGGGCGACTAAACTTAAAATTCTTGTTTTCCACGGTATTCCTTTTGTAACCCAAGGGAAGGAAAAGCTTGTTGCCAATTATTAAGCGCATACGAAGCACTACGATTTTTTGCTCGAGTTTTAAATGTATAGTTAAACTGATCTAGGTAATCGTGGATTTGCCCATAAGGCTTGTCCGCAGAAATTCTAGATACACGGCCTGGAATTTGAATGTCGTTAATAGGGCTGCCACCGCCGTCAGCTCTAATTAAAACAGCCAAACTATTAAACGACACACCGACATTCCACACTGTGGTACAAATTACTTTTTTTAATATGCCCTTTTCAAAATCTTGAGTTAATTTTTGTCTGCGATCTAAATCCATTAAAGGTTCATCTTCTTTGCAAAAACCTCGGCGGGCGTAGTATTCTATATCTTTTTTACTTAGTCCATTTTCCATATATACTAAAGTAAAATTAGGTAATTGTTTTTTTAGGTTTAATGCGTGCTCTATGGTCTCTACTGTAATTAAAACTTGAGTGTTATCGTCATAACGCTGGGCATCTTCGGCTATTCGCCGATTTCGATAATCGTTACACCAGATACCTTGTCGTTTCTTCTGTATGTCGGCGGCATCCATACAAGGGTCTTGATCCATTACTACAGATGTCCATTTCACCTGAATAGGAACTACCATATTTGCAGATTGTGCCTGTGCGTAGTTTACTTTAAAGATGACGGGACCAAACAAACCAAGATTTCTAAAATCCTTACCATCCCAACGAAGATCGTGGCTAGCCGATAACCCAAAATTGCGACTGTTTTGCCACCGAACTAATTCTCCAGCCGCTTTATCAGCAGAGAGTTCGTGACACTCGTCCCCGATTAGAAAGTCTGAAGTAGCAGGACTATGTCCAAGGGAACCAACAGTGTAACACATCACCCGTTTGTTTCTTACGCTTTTGCTACCTCCAACAATTCCTACATCACCTACCATCTGGCATAGTTCTGGATAAATTCTGTCTCGCAGAACAGCTACTCGTCTTGTGACCACATCAATTGTTGCCTTGGGCAACAATGCAGCAATTAAACCAATCATAAAAGATTTACCGAATCCCGGAGGACAATCAAATCTACCACACCGATTTGATAAGACTTTTTGCAGAAATTCATTTTGATTTGCTCTTAGCTTATATCCACTAATGTTTTGCCAGTGTGGTTCTAGCTTTTCAACCGCCATCGGGAAAAGATCTTTGAACTTCACGGTGTAACCCGCTTTAGCAAGCGTCTGTCTAACTAAATCAAAAAACCCGTAAAAGGTTACAATACGCTGTTTGTGATCAATATCCAAAAGAGAATGATTCTGTAATTCAATAACTGCTAAATTTTGCTGCTTGCGCTGCTTCGCCTCGTAGCCGAAATAACATTTGCGTTCAGTAAAGCTTAAAGCTGGTTTAAGCAATTCAAACATATAATCATTAGTGGGGTCTACGTAAAGGATATTTCCATTTTTGTACAGTGTAACAATTTTTTCTTGCATATTAACTCCTTATTGCGTTGCATTTATTAGTTAATTAAATAGAATGCAACTGTGGGTTGGCGAAACAATCGCACCCGCTACACGTCACCACCGGTTAGAATTCCGCATCTAGCCGGTGGTTTTATTAATCATCTAAACTGTTTGTTTGAGTCTGTCTTCGTTGTTGTATACTCACAACTTCATAGTGCCCGTATTTGCCGGGCTGCCACGGAGACAAACCTTTATATTTACCTGCAATTTGCATCAAAGTCCAAAAATCTTGTTCGTCAATTGCAGAGGGCACTACACAATTAATCACAACCGTCTGATTGGCCATAATTGATTCATGCAACGACCAGCGCTCCCGCCCATTTGCAGATTTCCGATAAAAACAACGGATTAAACATTCAGCTTGAATCTCGGCATCAAGTCCTATGTCCCAACAAATCTGTTTAACTAACTCCTGGTGGCGACCTAACATTTCTGCGGCCAACTTCATATTAGAATGATGCCAAGTGGCTAAAAATAAAATTTTACCATCTTTTCCGTGGCTTCTTTGAAACTGAAAACGACCTGTTTTTTTTTCTTTTTCATTCCCTAAGCTTGGCGTTGTAAACCTAATACGAACAGACAATTCACGCATAACTATTCTCCAAATTGCTTTAAAAAACTATCTTTGACCAACTCGTTCTGAAAAAACATATTGGGGTCAAACTCAATGTGTTGCATACTACCCGCCAGCCAGTTACGAACAATAAAATGCAACAGCGTTCGACAAGCACGATGCATGTCTTGCATATTATTTTTATCGCAAGTTAAATCTAACAAAATTGGGCTGGTGGCAGGTAGCGCCTTTATTGCTTCCACTAATAAATATGTTCGACTTTCTTTATCGTTGAATTTTTTTATTTCTTTTTTTTCGTACAAACTCCAAAACTTCGCAAAACCCATTAAACCAAAATGATTGTCCAGCCGTGTTAATCTGTTTGGATGATTTACACTAAAGTACCAACGAGGGTCAACTATTGCAGAAATTATTCCTATTGCTAAATCAATACAATCGTCTAATTTTAAAAATCGCCAGAATGGATAAGTAATGTGCATAAAATAACAGAGTTTTAACCTACTTTGCAATTCTACGGATGAATTGCAAAGTGAATCTTTCTTAAACTCCAGTAATAAAAAAGTACAATTACTTGTACTGTCTACGCTATGCCAAGTATGTGGCAAATTGTCGTGCGGGTTAATCACAGAAATACAATTTAACAATTGTAAACTTGAGTCTTGATATTGCTGGCATATCCGAGGATGCCCTACCAGCAAACTACCTTTTATTTCTTTGTCGACTAAAGACAAATACAAAGAAGTAATAAGTTTGTAATTACGGGGTATACCTACAACACGATAAATAGTAGCCACCATATTACTCGGGCGATATGTATCGATCACTTGCGTAGGTATACCTTCTGGAGTAGTAACCCAAGTAGTTCCATCACGATCCACGTGAAAACAAGTATTAAACTGCTGTAACAAAACTTATCCTTTCTTTATCTCGATCAACTGGTCAAAAACTGTCCCTAGTTCCTGAATATGCGTAATTACAATCAGCTGGTGTTCTTTTCCGGTTTTCTGCGTTAATTGCTGTAATGCTTCTTTAAAGAAACTTACATTGTCAGCATCCAAGCCAGAAGTAGGTTCATCTAAGAACATCATACCAATATTATGCCCAAAAACTCGATCTAAAGCTGCACGAAAAGCTATAGAAAGAATAACTTTTTGACCCCCACTAAGCTGCTTTGCTTTAACTGCCTCTTGCCCTGCGAAGAAAACTTTAAAAGTTAAATCTTCATCCGCTTCCACAAAAAACGGGTTGTTAAACAATTGCAGATTAGAATTAATGTCTCCGACTAAAAGTTGAAGGTTAGCCTGCGAAACCATTTTAGGTAAGTTGTTCCAATGAAACACATCACCCGCCGCACTAACAATGTCTAACAATTTACGAGTTTTTTCGTGTGCTGTTAACCGAGAGGTGAGTTGCTCTAAATTGGCTAAAATTCGAAACTTAGATCGTTTGGCTTCGTGGTGACCGCCTAATGCTTTCTGCCATGCAAGCACCGATTCTTCGTGTTTACATAATTCTTCAGTCATCCTTGATACTTGCGTAACGCTTGGCATTCTGTTTATTTGTTGTTGTAATACAACTTGCTGCTCTAAGCTACTTTTAAGCTCACCCTGCAGGCCCAGACTGCGTTGTTCTTCTTTATTAACCTCGTTGCCGTAATAAACTAATTGCTGTTCTATAATAGAATTCTTAGCTCTTAATCTTGTTGCTTCGTCTTTGTGTTCTGTATTAAATTCTTTTAGATCTTCAAAAATCAAATCCATCGTTTCTTTTGCAGCAGTTAATTCGTTTTTTGCAAAAGCACAATTCTGCTCCCGTTCCTTTATCTTGCCTAAATACTTAGACATTAGTGTATCGTGAGATTCACAATAGTCTAAAATGTGCACAATGTGAGCAAGATCGCTTTTTCTTTTTTCATTACTAATTTTAATGTTTGCGATGTGTTCTTCCGGTATCGCTTGGTGACACTGTGTGCAATAGCGTTCATGCGAATCCAAACTTACAATTTGTTTTAATTGAAACTCAAGTCCATACCGCTGTTTAGTAAGAAGTTTTTGTTCTTGTAAATCAACATAGTTGTCCGCAGGTATCGGCTTATGCTCTTGTGTGACTTTAATCGCGTCCGCATAGTCTTTGTAAATTTGAGTTTTGTCTAAAAATTCTTTATGTGCAAGTCTGTGATCTTCAAATCTAGTTAATAATTGCTGGGCAGCAATTACCCTATCTTTAAATTTGGCTTGCCAATCTTTGCGCTGGACAAATTTAACTTTAGATTTACTTTTTTGAAGGTGGGCTAAGCAGCTTTCCAATATCTCAATTTTTGTAGTAGTTCTAACCAACTGGGTTTGGGCTTCTTTGCCTAACCCGTAACTCGCTAACAACTTTTTTCCTATTTCTAACTTTTCTTCCGCCATTATGTGAACTTTAACTTCTTGCCCTGTCGTGCGGTGCTGTGCCATGGCCACTTGGGCTTCGTTTAACGATTCTTCCAGTTCATTGCGGTTGTCTATTACCTCAATTCCTTGTTGCTTCGTCACGTAGTCTAAACAGGCTTTGTGCAAGCTAGAAGCTGACTCCGTACCGCACAAATACTGAAAGGTCTTTGCCCGCTCGCTTGCAGTTTGGTCTAGAAAATTAAACATTTCCCATTGTGCTACGAATACATACTTATCAATTACAGTTTTGCTAATATTCAGGTAAGTCATTACCGCTTCATTAACATCTGTTGTTTTTTCAAATACGGCTTTCCCGATTTTAAACTCATTTTTATTGGGATGAAGCCACCTGGTTATAACAAAAGATTGATTTTGATGTTTTCCTGCTACGCGTATGTAGCTTTCTCCTTTAACCCCGTTCGTAATAATGTCAGTCTTAACACTTCCAAGCCGGCTAAAGTCGTTAGTTAGTGCAGCGTAAATTGCATTAACTAATGTAGATTTACCAGCCCCGTTAGCTCCAACAATACCCACTAAACCGCAATCAAACTTAACCGTTAAACTGCGGTGAGGCCCAATGTTTTTTAACTCCACTTGTTCTATGTGCACATGTAGCTCCTTAAATATTAGAATTAACCCATAACTTCAATGCTTGGTTAGAATCTGGACTTTGTAACAAAGTTACAATCAAGTCGTAAACTAACGGTTGTTCCGCTTTGTTTACATAGTTGTCTACGCACTGCAGCATACTTATGCGGTCCGCAGCAAGAACTTGTTCTTGTGCTTGATCTTCTGCTTGTTTCGATTCTATTTGCTTAAAAAACAAATGCCCTTTTTGTTCAAAAGTTTGTTTAAACCTATCCACTAGCTCTGTGTCAGCAGGTGTGTATACTAGATAAATTAAAGGCATAATTAATTCAGCAGGTAAGTTAGCTGCTGTTGCATATTCGGCAGCTTTCCTCATCAAAGAATTTGTTGCACTTTTTACGCCATCCCATTGATGCAAACAATCAGTTGTGGATACAACTATTTTTCTTCGTGTTACCAAAGGCAAGATTTTTATTGTTAATCGTTGTTCAAAAGCAAGAGGATCGTCCTCAATTAAAAAAATTGCTTTATCTTCTGGTTCTGTAATGTTGCGCATATGGGTACTGCCGGGGCTTAATATGGTTAGATTACCGTGCGTATGTATAAGATTTTTGTGGTAATCACCGGTGATAAGATACTTCACATTAGATGGAATATCCTTAAAGCATCCTTGTGGCTTAGCCAGCTCCCCCATGAAGTCTTCCCACACTTGATGACACACAAGTATTTGAGAATTCAATGCCTTTTCACTTTTTAAAAATTGCAACAATTTTTCTTCGTTGTTTTGATAGTCACAACCAGTAATTTTCCAATTACGAAACTGCACCGTTTGATCGTGCAACCAAGCTGCACCGAAGGCAGCTTTTAACCAAGGAGTTTCTTGAAACTCGTGCTGACCTTGGGTATAATACACAGGTATATTGTTTTCGGATAACTCATCTACGCCGGATAATAGTTTTTGTATTGGCTCAGACGAATTTACTTGCTTGTCTAGTATATCTCCAGCCAATATTACGGCTTCTACCTTATGTTTAATGGCCTGAGACACAATCTGTTTCCAAGACCAGTAACTGTCACCTTCGATGGCACGATGATTCCAAATACGATTACTAAGGTGTAAATCACTTGACACTAATATTTTCATGGTATACTCCTTTTATGTTCAAAAATAATACACAACTAGTTGCTATGCCAATCTGCGAACTGTGCGACAGACTTACCATCGCAAAATTAAAAATGCAACGATTGCCCGACAACGAATTAAACAAAGATTTGTTGCAAAAACAAATCACACATTACGAAAACGGAATCGATTACACCTTACCCAAGATTTGCGAATTGGTATCAGATTTACTTGATATCAATGGGCAAATCTGGGATGCAGAATACGACATACGCAAAGGGCTCGACAGTGAACTCGGGTTGGCCGAAATTGGAAAACGAGCTATTAAAATCCGGAATTTAAACTGCATTAGAGTTTCTATTAAAAATGAAATTACTTTGTTAGCCGGTCAACCGGAGTTTAGCGATTGCAAGATGAACCACATTAGTCAGCTTTCCAGCACTTCTGACCTTACTGTTCCGCCCTCGTTATAAGCTAGCATCACAGTTCCGTGTGTTTCAATCCACACACGAGCTCCGCACTTTAAAGGATTGCTTATGTTCTGGACAATCCTAGCTACTTCGTTTCCAAGCTTATCGTAAATAATTACCAGATTACCACGCAAGTTGCGTCCGCGCCTGTGCACGCCAATTATAGGATTGTCCGTATTGTTCTTTATGTTATCCCGCAAATCCGCCCTAGCCACATGTATCCTGCAGATGCTTGGTCTAACCTTCCTCTGCTTGGAAATAGTCGAAATCAACTTCTTCATCTTCATCTCCTTCGTGCATTTTGTTCAACTCGTTGAATGCCCCTTTAATGTACTTAAAAAATTCTTTACGTGTTTTCTTCTCTAATTCCATTCCTTTTGCTTCTCGCCTTTCAAAATCGAGAAACGATATCGAGAGTAATATCATAGCTGCTTTAACGATCGCAATCCTGTGAAAAATGCACGCGTCAGACTCCCAATCTTCTTCATTCTCGTAGTTACGAATAATGGCATCGTACTTTTCACGGATACGCCTTAAAGCTTTCCAAGACATAAACATATCTGGAACAGCTAACCGAGTAAACCGATTAATTGACTTTTCGGTAGGCAACGGCTCAACTCCCAATGTCACAATAAAAGGAGTAAGAGGAGCTCCCAGACGCAATGCCTCCGCATTTACCCAATCAAACTGCGGTGCTGCCCAGTGGTATAGCTCCACGAGACTTTTAAATAAGTCTCGCGGAGAGCTGCTATTTTTTGGGTACGGCGGTGAATCAATTTCCATTAATATCTCCTTGTTGTTTGTAGTTAGTAATCCGTAATAACCGAGTTTTTTGAAAACTGTTTAACAATAATTGAAAATTTTGCAAATTGTTAAGAGCAAATAAATTTGCCCACGGAAATCGCAAAACTGTAGCCATCGCACGCATAATGTTCGTGTTAGTACCCCGCTCAAAGCTTGCAAAACTTAAGGCAGGAAAAACGGCACGGCGTGAAAGTTGTTTAACGAAGTCACACCCAGCCGGCACAAGCTGAATGCCAATATGTTTTAACTGTAAGTCATTGTTCTCCGTTGACACAAATGGCACGCACAGCTGAACAGTAGCCAAGGCAGAACACCATTGATGTGGACCTTTATTCGAGCGAAAGAAAGGTAATTTTTGTAAATTAAAATTTCCTATCCGTTGCCAAACAATAACTTTGCTAGTTTGTCGAACATCCTTTGGAATGCCAGCTAAAGCCAAATAGGTAGGATGCAACCAACGACGCACAAAGCACCAAGGACACACTTTTGGATTGGTACAAAATCGTGTCCTTGGCTTCACAGAAAACCCAACAGGACAGCAGTTTAAGCTGTACGTGTAGGTATATCGGTTAGCTGCGTCTTCGGCTATCGCACGATAATACTGATATCTAAGCTTTCGTTGCAGTAGCTGTGCACGGAATAGATCAGAAATTTGCGGCATACCCAATGTTTGCAAAACACAATGGCGCAAGAGTAACAACGAGGTGTTCTCGTTATTAAATCTCAACTTGTGTCGCACCGTGCCTTTTAACTTATTTATTTGCTTGCCCACAATAAGCCTTTCTCTTGTTACCAGATAAACAAGGTACCAGGGTAAGGTTTGTGAATTGAAATAACTCTCACTTGGTTTTGTTGTGCTTTAAACTCTAAAACTTTACCAACAGCAAGCATACTCTGCCAAAGGAAATTTATTTCCTTTTGTTGCATTATTTGATGTTTACCAAAGTTTATGGCAAAAAAATTAGGAACAAAAATTGCATAACCAACTGGAAATTCATGTGCAGTTAAGTGTTTACAAAATTGTTTTAATTCTATATTCCAACTTTTTAAGATGTCTGTCATTTTAGTATGATAACCCAGCCTATTGTTTATTGATTTATCATCGTACAACAAAGCTATGTAATTAATATTTAAATTTTTTCTATCTGGTTGTTTGTTCATTTTTAACTTTCATTTTTATTTCTTAGCATAAATTCTCACCGCTGTAATTCACAGAACAACTAGATACTTTTTTAGAATATCAAAATCTTCTTTTGTTATTTCCTGCCTTCCCTTGTTGAAGATTAATGTTCCATCACACCAATACCCTCCAGAAGCTTCGTCTTTGTCTTCATCGTCGCCCCTCCAACCCCTTGCCACTGTGTCGGAGTAGACAATTGGGTCACCATCCGTTTGAAACAAATAATCTGTGTCATAATCCAGTTCTCCGTTTCGTTCTTTGATCTCTGCGATAAAATACTTCATTTTTATTCCTTTGTTAATATGGGTAAGAGTTACAGCATAACTTGCCCCTAGGGGCAAGTTATGCTATTCTACTATCTAAAGATAGTAGGATCAAATGACCAGAATGCGTCATTTTTGTTTATTAGTTTAAAAAGTTTATTTTAAACAATTG
Source organism: Gemmataceae bacterium (assembly GCA_041694635.1). Taxonomy (GTDB): domain Bacteria; phylum Planctomycetota; class Planctomycetia; order Gemmatales; family Gemmataceae; genus UBA969. The sequence continues at coordinate 42,801 of JBDNHI010000020.1, forward strand.
TGTGATTCAGAAGGACTGTGGGTTAGAAAATTCTCTATCCGTTCATACGATATATTTTCTAAACCTAAACATTTTCTATTTTGTTCTGCTGTTATCCAACCGAGTTCTTCCTCAGCTCTGACAAGCGCTGAATGCTGCCTGTAATACCTGCCTAAATAAACCTTAGCATTACTTACCCATTTTAACTTCCTTCTTTTATGTGTTTGTCTAGTTCTGCTTGAAGATTCTTTTTGTCGGTCCTAGCTGTGTATTCTGCGTCGAAATTAACCCTATCTGGGCAAATTTGGCGGTTCAGCTTGAATATCGGTTAAATTCCGCATTATTGCCCCTTTATACTCATCGTGAATCTCAGCAAATACGCCGTGATTAAAATTTTTGCCTTTTCCAATTTTTTCAGCTTTAGGGTGGGTGGCATAAAACTCTGAAAACTCTTCTTCGCTTGTGAGCAAAAATCGTTTGATTTCTGTCATATCTGCACCAATGATGATGGCATTATATGTCGAACCGTTTTGATTTACTGCCGTTACTTGGTCTACACCGCAGACTCCATTGCTGCGTAAATCGCATTCTACGCCGCCCCATTTTTTAATAAACTCGTCGACCTTCTCAACGGCAAAACCGTGTTGTTCGGCTAATTTAATAACATTATCCACACTGAAACAAACAACATCACCGCAGTCTACTATTAGTTTACCTAGTTCACGAGATCTGATAGCCATTTTTTGCCCCCTTAAAAAGTGTGGTTGTGTGTGCGTGGCTTCTACTATCTTTAGATAGTAGAATAGCATAACTTGCCCCTAGGGGCAAGTTATGCTGTAACTCTTACCCAGCTTAACATATGCTTATTTTTTGCTTAATTTATGTGGTATATGCATTTCATCTAATAGTCTAATGCAACGAGCTATGGTTATCTCGCCCAGATTTTGAATGCTTTCTAAATCTTCAATCGTTATCTTAGCTAAATCCCCTATAGTTAGTAAACCATAGTTTTCTAGCGTGTTAGCTACACGTACGGGCAGTCCGACATCAGACAAAGAGACAGTCTGCTGCTGTTCAATTCTCATTTTCTCTTTTTCGTCGTCAGACATAAATTGTATCCAGATTTGATCTGGAGGTTTTTTTCGTCTACGTTTGAACGGACCGCCGTGTAGTTCCATTTGTCCCCTTTAAAATAAAAAGATTCAAGCATAAGTATAACAACGAATTGACTTTGTTATTACTCACATTCGATTAGATTATCATCATTTATTTCAATGCAACTAGGATTCCATTTCTTTTCTTTCCAAATTCGACCATTGTAGGACATATACCCTACAATTTTGTCGTTTATATGTACAGAGCATACTCCCCAGTTACCTCCACCACAATTAGTTTGTAATTGCCATTCTCGCACCTTTGCACGTAGTTCTGCAATCGTGGTTGCAGTAAGCTCTTCCTTTTCTGTTTTGTTGGGGTTTTGCCCGTAGTCCGGGTTCCCGTGTTTTTTTATCTTAATCTTCATCATAAGTTACTCCTGTCGGTAGATATATGTCAGACCAAGACTGAGACCCCAACCTAGACCCAGACCAAGACCCAGACCTAAACCGAGACCGAGACCCAGGCCGAGACACAGGCCAAGACCCAGACCAAGACATAGATATAGACCAAGACCAAAACCCAGACCCAGACCTAGACACAGGCCAAGACCCAGGCCAAGACCCAGACATAGTATCTTGGTTACATAAGGTTACTTTTCTTATCATTTAGCACTCCTAGTTTTGTTTTTAGACCAAGACACAGGCCCAAACCGAGACCGAGACCGAGACCGAGACCAAGACCAAGACCAAAACCAAGACCCAGACCAAGACCCAGACCAAGACACAGACCTAGACATAGACCCAGACATAGACCTAGACCTAGACCGAGACCAAGACACAGACATATCTGGGTGACATACGGTTACTTTTCTTATCATTTAGCACTCCTGGTTTTGCTTTTAGCCCAAGACATAGACCCAAACTGAGACCTAGTCCAAGACCAAGACCAAAACCAAGACCCAGACCAAGGCCCAGACCCAGGCCAAGACTTAGACCAAGACACAGACCTAGACATAGACATATCTGGGTGACATACGGTTACTTTTCTTATCATTTAGCACTCCTAGTTTTGTTTTTAGCCCAAGACATAGACCCAAACCAAGACCAA
>JBDNHI010000021.1:0-19277 GCA_041694635.1 Gemmataceae bacterium
ACTTAGAAAATGAAAAGGTGTAGCCCGACTTAGAAAATATTTTGATAAGAGATCTAAGTTGTGGGAATAGAAGAATTAGAAGAAACCCCAGCGGATGAGATTTGATAGTAGTAACGCTGGAGATTCTTGTGCGTTTATTTGCGGAATTAATTATGAAGGATAAACGAGACTATAAAGTCAACTGGGTGCTACTGTTATCAATTTGCGAACGGTTGGCTTTGTATTTCTACTCTCTTGTTTGCTATTCGTTTACTTTTCAGCGTTTGCCTAAAGAATTTTAACTCCCCAGTTTTTACTAGACACGCTCTCCCTTTACCCTTACAACTAAGTAGTTAAACCTCTTACACTTTACGGAGATCCTTTATGAATTCCTACCTGATGAAAATCTTGGCTCTAGGCGTTTTCCTCTGCGCTTCCCTTGCTTCCAACGCTGCTAGCTTTGAACAAGGTAAACCTAAATTACAGTCTATCGATGTTATCGCTTTTCAACCCGATGGCATCCTCATGATCGGCGATGGAAAGTCTGGCCAAGTTGTCCTCATCGACACGAAAGATTCTACCCCACAAAAATGGACCGCTTCCGTAGACAACCTTAAAGCTAAAATTGCAGAACGATTAGGCATAACCGCAAAAGACCTCGAACTCATTCACTTTGCAGCTAATCCAATTTCAGGCAAAGCCTACCTTGCAGTTCGCAAACAAGATACCAAAACCCAACACATCATTACGATCGATGGGCAAGGTAAGATTTCTGAATTTTCACTTGATAATGTTGCATTCAAATCGGTTGCACTTCCTAAAGGTTCTGGTGGTGCGATTTCTAAAATTACTGATCTTGCTTGGATGAGCGACCGCCTTTTAATCAGTGGCGTTGCATCTGATGAGTTTGCTTGCAAACTTTATTCCGTGCAATCACCTCTCGAAAAACAATCTGAAGTTGTTCTTACCAGTGCTGAAACTTTTCATGTGGCGCACGGGAAATGGGAAACCAAAGCCCCTATGACTGTGCTTATGCCCTTCGAAGAGAATGGCAAAAAATACCTCGTAGGCGCCTTCTCTTGCACCCCACTTGTCAAATACCCACTCGAAGCTTTTACCAATGATGCCAAAGTTAAAGGCCAAAGCATTGTTGAACTTGGATCTGGAAACAAACCTCTGCATATGTTCACTTATCAGAAGGATAACAAAAGCTATGTGCTTATCAACACCTTCCGTTTTCATCACGCTAAAAAACCTTTTGGCCCTAGCCCTTATTGGACCGCTAGAATCGAAACTGGGGTCTTAGCCGACAATAGCAACATTAACGAAAAAGCTCTCAAACGACTTGATTCTAAAGGCGAACCCGGGACTGATAAAATTAAACTCATTCCTGAGTTTCACGGCGTAGCTCATATGGATAAACTTGATGCTGCTCACGCCTTAGTAATTGCTGAAGATGAAAAAGGATTGCTTACCCTCAAGGCTTTAAACCTTCCTTAAACAAGGTGTTTGTGTATGATAATTTCCCTATTGGCGGCATTGCTTGTGGCGATGCCGCCTTCTTTTGATTCTTTAGGATCTGAAGTTAAATTGGCTCTTAGTAGTAATTCAATTTTTAAAAACAAAGTGGGCCCAGTTGGTTTTGACCAAGCAGCAGAAATATTTTTTGTAGGGTTGTTTAATTCAGAAACCAAGAAAATCGGCGCCCCTATGTTTGGTTCTTATAAAGTTCGCATTGGCGAATTAGTCTTCACGCCAAGCCAACCTTTCTCTGCGGGTAATACTTACCGTGCATACTTAACAAATGCCTTGAATATTTTTTCCGAATATAAAGTTCCCCCTGCAACGATCCAAGATCAAGTAACCGTGATTCGGGTTTACCCCAGTGGAAATCAGGTGCCTGCTAATCTGCTTAAATTCACGATTCTTTTTTCTGGGCCAATGAGGCAAAGTAAAGCAATCTTTGATGCAATTGAGTTACTCGGACCCGATGGGAAGCCTGTCGATGATCCTTGGCGAAGGACCGAATTATGGAACGATAACGATACTAGGCTAACACTATGGTTTCACCCCGGTCGGGTAAAGATGGGGGTGAATTTGCGGGAACAGTTGGGCCCACCTCTAGAGCCAGGAAAAGCATACACTTTAAAAATAGCGAAGAAGGTTTTAGATGCATCAGGAAAAGAGCTTGCAGCAGATTTTCAGAAAAAAATTATTGCTGGGCCAGAAGTAAGGGAAAGAATCGACCCAACAAAATGGAAGATAGTTTCGCCTTCAATGAATTCTAAAGAATCTTTAAACATTCATTTTAATTTCCCGATTGACCCGATTCTATTTTCAAGAGAAGTTGCAATCTTTGGTCCAACAGGCAGAAAAATCTTGGGCAAATCTATCATGCTAAACGATGAAAAATCTTGGGCCTTTATTCCTCAAGAAGATTGGCAGCAAGGAGATTATGTAATTCATCTGGGGGGAGAAGTTGCAGATCTAGCGGGGAATACAATTTCTAGACCCTTTGAAATTAATCTCGAATCATTTGAACCATTGCAGAAAATGCAAAAGCTGCGGTTCACAATCAAATAATCGAACTTTCTCGGAGCGTTTTCCCCTCAGGGATAGTAGGAGTTACGCAGTTGGAACTAAATCGCCCCGGCCAGAGGGTATTTCGCATTTCCCCCGGGATTAGACATCTGTAGGCGGTGTAGCAAACGCATGTAGACATCCGTGTGCAGGGGAAGAATTGCCCGCTCGATTAGAAAGAATTCTGGTACAACATTGCAAGATGATGCCAGCCCGATGATTCAGGAATTTGGCCACTTGCTTTTTGTAATTGCTGCACCGCAAGTTTAGTTTCACCTTGGGTTAACAACCCTAGCCCACGATTGAAGCAAGCAAACGGTTCATCGTTAAGTTGGTTCCAAAAGTGCATAGCCTGATTTCGATTGCCTAAAGCCCATAAGTTTGCACCTTGTTCGTTAAAAAACAAAGGTTCGGGAAGTTCATTTTTGATGGAGTTAAGTAAAGTTGTAGCTTGATCAAATTGAGCAGCAAGTCTGCAAATACCTAGACTGATAAGTTTTCGTTGGAGGCTTTCCTTGGACCAAGAATCAAGTTCAGGAAGGGGAAGAAGTTTGGCCCAATCTTTTTCTTCTTGCAATAATTTAGGAATCTCGAACGGGTTCCGAACGGCTTGAGGAAAATGGCCCGAAGCAAAAGGCATTGAATAAAAAGGTGAGAGGCTTCCGATTAAAGATTGCCACCCGGGGGGCGAAGGTAAAGAAACCTTGGCGTTTTTCCCAAGATTTTCAGTCGTGAAAATCGCTTCTTTCCACGCTTGTACCGCGTCAATGGTCACATCAGCAATGGTGCTAAGGGGGATAGCGGTATCTGCAAAGGAAGGAGCTGAAATTCCTTGTTCGAATAGTAGAATTTGCTGTTTCAAATGTGAAGCGAACAATTGTTTTAAGTTGTTGCTGCTATTGGGTTTACTTTTATTAGTCATTGTATTTCATACCTTGTATTATTTCCATACTCAACTTATAAACGCTGGGGCAAGGTTTGCTTGCATTTTATTCCCGTAGCCCAGCAGTTTTTAATAGTTTACTTGTGCTTATATAGGCTTCTTGCACCCATTGAAATATCTTTTCCGGTTCGGGTGAATATTCTAATTCGATGCTAATTGCACCCTTAATATTCAGCTTTTTGATTTCCTCAAGGTAGGGCGGAAAGTTCACGACACCTCGGCCGGGGGGCAGGTCGCCGTGCACTTTTCCATCGCAATCGCTGATATGAATATGAATGGCTTTATTCTTGAGCAAAGGTAATTCGCTTGCAGGTGTGTTGGCAAGAAGCAGGTGAGAAATATCGATATTTGCCTGCACCGCTGGCAGGTTGACTTCATCTAAAAATCGCACCATGCTTTGAATATCGTTAACCAATGAAAGTTTAAAAGGTTCAAGCTCGATAGCGATTTGTAAGCCCAAGTCTTGGGCGTATTTCCCTAATTCTCGGGTATTAGAAACCGCGGTGTTCCATTGTTCCTGTGGGGGGATAACTTGTTTTTCCCAAATGTATTCACCCAAGACAAGAAGCAGGTTTTTTGCTTCAAACTCGTAGCACATATCTAAGTATTTTTTGCAGCGTTCCTTATGAAACCGTTGCACACTTGGGTTAAAATCGATTAGGCCAGTTGCAACGCACGCCACGCTGATGATGGGCAAGCCAGCTTTTTCACATTCGGTGCGAATTAACTTGCGTTCTTTGGCATCGATATCAAGGGGGTCTGCGAAAATATCGATGCAATCGAATCCGATTTCTTTGGTTTTTTGAATACCATAAGAAGTGGCTTTGCCTGCTTGAGCCCACGCTGAGTTGATTAATCCTAATTTCATTTTTTGCAACCTTATCCTTAATTAAATTGATTAAGGCATCCATTTTATCACGAAGAATAAGTTAAGACTAGTTGATATAGGTAAAACAGGCTTTGCAAAAGTAATGCTAATTGGGTTATAAAGGATTAATTATAATTAGTTTGCTTTGGGGAGACATTATTTGTTCGGGCTAGATACACAGGAATTGCAGGCCTTTGCTTTTTTCTTTGGAATGTTTATTGCTTCTGGAATGGGCGCCCCTATTCCAGAGGAAATTGCTATTGTTTGCGCTGGCTTATGGACGGCTCATCATCCGGAATATGGAATTACCCGTTGGCTAATGCTGCCCACCTGCATTTGTGCGGTGGTGCTAAGTGATAGTATTCTTTACACCGTCGGGCGTTTGTATGGGAAAAGATTATTTAGCCGGCCTTTTATGTTGCGCTGGGTGCCCAAAACGACCCAAGATCGCATCTTAGATAACTTCGAAAAGTATGGCGTAAATATTCTGCTGTTTGGCAGGCTTGTTCCGGGGGTGCGGATGCCTCTCTTCCTTACCGCTGGCTTATTAAGGCTTAGTATTACAAGGTTTATTATTGCAGATGGTTTAGGTGCAGGGCTAGGAAACAGCTTGTTCTTTCTTTTGGCATTTTGGTTTGGTGAACAATTTCAAGAAGCGCTAGAAAATGCAGAAGGGGCTATTTGGAAAGTTGGCCCTTTCCTTATTATGGTGACCTTAACAGCAGCAGCGATTTATTTGCTCTATCGGTTTTTTAGAAAGCCTGTTGCAGAAGGTGACCCCGAAGAGGTGCCTATTATTGGCCATCAGGTAGCAACGCATATTCCCCAAACGGAAAAGCCTGTAACGCAAGAAAAGTAGTTTTCTTACATTCTCTTGTTGCATCTTTTAACTAGACTTTTGCAAATTCAAGCCAACCCCAGTTTTTGTATATCTTATCGCTAGACATAGAAAACCCTGTCGCCTGGCCCAAGCTAATGTACCCTTGAGTGTTTCCCGAGGGATCGCCCGACAAAGCTTCGCCAATGGTAGTCAGCTTTTGGTGCCCAATCATGCACACGACCCTGCCCGAGTTGGCACATCTGGAGATTTTTCCGGTTGCCAGCCGCCCTGAGAAACCTTGAAGTTGCGCGGAAAGCCGTAATGGGCCGCCGTCTGCTGCAGCGTTTGGTTCGGCCTGCTTACTTGGACCCGGAGCTTTTGATCGCATACACGATGAGCGTGGTGATGACCGATACGATAGCCGGCCACACCAGCTTCCACGGCCACTGGTCGTACCACGCCAAAGCCACCTCCAGCCGTTCACCCTTCTTCAGGGTCGCAGCGAACCGATTCGGCTTGGCCTGACTGTAGTCGAACTGGTACTTCGCCCGTAACTCATCACTCACGACCCAGCCCTCCCATCGGGTTTACATCATGGTTCCGACGCTCATCCGCACTCGCCACACGGGCGCTGATTATCCGGATGTTCTCTTCCCGCTCGGTGAAACTCACCACCAGCAACCGATTCCGCTCCGAATGCCCGACAAGGATCTCACGGACCTCCTCGTCGGAATGGTCGAGGTCCGAGAAGATCGCGGCCAGCGGGTCTACAAAGGCGGTCGCAGACTCGGGGAACGACACCCCATATTTGCGGAGGTTGGCTTCGGCCTTGGCCTAGTCCCACTCGAATTCCATTCCTACCACCACGCCCAACGCCTACGCAGTCAATACCACAGGGTATCAAATTGACCGCCATGGGGGAACTCGCCATCTGCTGCAGCATCTTGTTAGGCGACTTTTCGCATCCAAAACTCAACTCTTGCAGCCCATACAAGCAGAAACTTTTGTCACGCTCGCGATATTGCTCCCCTCTGGCACTGAGACAAGGGATTCCTCGCTCCGTTGCGGACTGCTTAAAGTAGGGAATGCTACCCTCATATCTATGCGTCCAGAGATACATCTAAAAAATCGAAACAGCCACGGAATCCATCTTCCTTATGCCGCCCCAACAATGATTGGATGGAATTAATTCCATCTAACTCGGCTTTTCATTCTTATTAATCCGGATTCGATTCTATCTAATCAGAAATAGCATGTCGCCGGAATGGAAGAGATTTAACCTCTCTTCACGCTTTAGTATTTTAACCGGGGCGCAGCGCAATTGCAAAGAAAAATCAAATAGATTCGCCACAGAAGTCGGTTCAGCCGCCGAAGTTGCTCGATCAGGTCGCGGCGAAGATGCGCTTGTTGCACTACTTCAAATGGCATTCTATCATCTGATTTATACCCAGTTTGCAAAAGTCCAAGTTTAGTTAGGATTAATGGAAGTGCCATTAAGTCGTAAACCATTTAAGAAGGTAAGATGTTGTTTTTCAAACTCGGCTAAAGTATGGCCTGTAAGTTTTTCGAAGCAAGCGATGGGTTCAGCACCATTTTTTAAAGCTAGGGCGTAATCATCAAGAATGGTTTTCCCCAAGATTTTTTGTTTGAAGGTGAGATGAAAAGCAAGGGCATAGCTTGCAAGATACATTTTTTGCGAAGATTCATTTTCCCCCAGATGTGAAACAAGGAAAAGCCTAGGTTGTGCAAGAAGAAGATCTTTAATGGATGGCATAGTGTTTTGCTTAAGAGCAAGTTTAGTGGCATCGAGTCTAGATTTATCAGCGTGCCCGATGCGAAGCTCGCCTATCTCGAAGACTGCGGATTCGAATATTTGCGCCAACCCTTCGTTCAACCAAAGGGGAAAGGCAGTTTCTCTTGGATCAAAAACGCAGTTAAAAAGGAAGGCGTGGAAAGCTTCGTGATAAAGCCTTTCAAAAAGCTTAATGCGTTCTTGTTTGATTTTGTTAAGGTTTGAATCTTCAGCAAGCTTGATTTTTTTGCGGTTATCGAGAAGAGCAGAAGCAAGGTCGTTGGGGATTTTATTTTTATAGATTTGTTTTAAGTCGGCTTCACGCTTTTGCAGGTCTTGCAATTGTAAGAGATGATGAGAGGTGATTTTCTCTTGCTCTAGGCTTAACCTTTCTAAGTCGCTGCCGCAAATCACTTCGTTTTTCTCGAGGTCAAAGTAAGCAGGGTTCTTAAGATCGATCTTTCTGCTTTTTAAAATCCCTTGGTATTCGTCTAAAGAATTTGTCAGTAAAATAGTTGTTGGTTTGATTACTTTTTTGCGTGGAGGCAGGGTTCTTGAATAAGCCGAGAATACTTGCTCTAACTGAATTACAGCAAGCCTTGCCAATTCGGGTTTCGCATTGGTTTTTAATACAAAATATTGCGAGGTGTAGGTATTCGCATTACCTGCACTTGGCCCAGGCCAAGGCTCGCTTTCCAGTTTCACATATTCGATCGCAGTTTTATTCCCCGCGGTTTTTATATCTAACGACCGCAGAGTATTTGCAAACCTTTCTCTTTCCTTGGCTAATGCATCTAGCCTGGTGGCAAGGAGAGTTCGTTCTTCGTCGGAGAGTTTTTCGATTTTGAGGACATTAGATTTTTCGATATTTTCGGTAAAAACAAGGGTAGGGGCGCCTGGTTTTCGATAGATGCACTTAAAAACCACTTCGTTTACGGATTCTTGAACCAGTAAACCTTTAAAAGGAACGCCATTTTTACGGTACAATACCTCTAACTTCCAATCATCTTCCCCCGCTGCACCAACGAGCCCAATAAAACCAATTGCGCCTGAAATAAGCACTAAATAGCGAAGTAAATAGGGTTTCATAGGTGGCTTACTAATTATAAGTTTCTCGTTTCACCTTCAATATTATCAAATATAATATAGTTTCGCTTGCGGTTTCATAAAAATCTGGGTGGACAAACACCCTTTTCTTCCCTAATTTAACCTTTCACGAACTAGAGCCCTTATAAAGGCTCGGCAATGATGCTCACCTTGCGCACGCTAGGGACAGACAGTTGCTTATAAAGATGGAGTTAAAGCTATGGCTATTGGACTACTAGGAACCAAAATCGGTATGACTCAGGTCTATAACGATGCAGGTAAGGTTTACCCCGTAACAGTAATTAAACTAGGACCTTGCCCTGTTTTACAGGTCAGGGAAATCACCCGAGATGGCTATGATGCAGTGCAAATTGGCTTTGAAGATCAACCCCGCAGAAAGGCTACCAAAGCCGAGCGTGGCCATATTTCTAGCGAGATGGAATCGAATCGTCGCAAAAAAGCACCCGCAGGCACTCAGTTTCTTCCTAAGGCTAACTGCGAACCACAAAAATATATCCGCGAATTCAGGCTCGATAAGCCTAACGAAGCTTACCCCGTAGGCAAACTTCTTACCGTTGAAGATATCTTCAAAGATATTAAATCCGTTGATGTGATTGGCACAACCAAAGGCCGTGGTTTTGCTGGTACTATGAAAAAAGACAACTATGCCGGTATGCCTGCTAGTCACGGTGCCAAGAAAGTGCATCGTTCTATCGGTGGAACGGGCTCGTTGGCGAGTAACCGAGGTAGTGGCCGTCCTAAAAAGGGTCATCCAATGCCAGGTCGATATGGCGCAGAACGCGTTACTGTAAGAAATCTTACGATAGTAAAGATAGATGTTGAAAACCATTTATTGCTCGTTGAGGGCGGTATTCCAGGCGCTAATGGTGGTTTGGTTATGGTTCGAGCAACGAATAAGGTTAAATAATCATTGGCTAACTAGTTGACGCTTTGCCTTTGATACGATAGTTTTTAAATAGAATATTTAAGGAAATGGAAGCGGGCTTAGGGGCAACCTGAACCCGCTCCTGGATGGCCAGATAGCTCAGCCGGTAGAGCACAGCCCTGAAAAGGCTGGGGTCGTCGGTTCAATCCCGACTCTGGCCACAAACGAAAAAACCGAGGGTACCTTTAAACAAGGCCCTCGGTTTTTTCTTTTAATACTTTCAACTTCCTTTACCTAATTCCTTCTTTCTCTACTCCAAATATTTCCTAATCTTTTACTAGGCTTGAAAAGCATAGATTCTGCATAACTTTTGTTAATGCTGCGCTGTTGCGATTTACAGAAAAACATTACCCCTCGTTTTCAATCACTTGCATTGCTTGTTGAATACCCATACGAGATTGACAAAAAGAAGATTTCTTTTAAGTGGAATCAGCTTAATACTTTCTCGTTATGCAGCGATTTGAATGAGCAAAAGCGGGTGGTAATCCTTAGCGAACGCCTGCCTACTTCTACGGAAGTGTCAAGTAGAAATGTTAAATAGAAAACAGTTTAAACCCTGTAGGATTAATTATCGGGGTAGAGAAGTACTTTGTTTCTGCGTAAAGCATAAGCGCTGAGGTCGGCACGCCAAAGTTTTTCTACTTCAGAATAATGCTTACCAGATTCAATCGCTTCTAAAGTCGCTTTACTCAAAAGCAAAGTGTTGTACTTTTCCATTTTCCAATCAACAGGGTGAAGCTTTCGCAAAGCCCAAGCAACAGCCATCCCTGTTTTCAAAGGCTCAAAACTATTCCAATCATCGATAAAGATCTGAATACCATTGCATAACTTACCTGAAAAAACACTAGAAGAAGGCGTTTGCTTACAAGGAACAAAGCGCACGCCTGGTAAATTTTGTTCATTGAGCAAGAGGGCTAAGGGGATGTGGTTAATCCAAGGTGCGCCAAACCATTCAAAAGGTCGATCGGTGCCCCTTCCAACGCTAAGGTTGGTAATTTCTAGTAGTCCAATTCCTGGGTAAAGAAACGCAGCAGCAAGGGTACGCAGGTTAGGAGAAGGATAAACCCATTCAAGGCCCGTGGAATTAAAGAAGTCGTTACGGTTCCAGTTTTCCATCGTGATAACATCAAGCTTGCAGGCAAGCGGCTTGCCATCGGTTGCTTTGCGCTCTAAAAGGAAAAGTTTAGCAAGCTCGCCAATGGTGAGACCGTGCCGAACTGGTAGTTTATGAAAAGCGATAAAAGATTCTTTGCCCTCATCAAGAACCGGGCCATAGAAAGCTTTCCCGCCAATGGGGTTGGGTCGATCAAGGACAATAACTTTCAAGCCTTTTTCAGAAGCTGCTTCCATAACTAGGCCAAGGGTACTAATATAGGTATAAAATCTACAACCAACATCTTGTATGTCGTAAACTAGGGTATCAATACCTTCAAGTTGAGAAGGTGTTGGCTTGCGTCTTTCGCCATACAGGCTAAAAACAGGGAGCCCCGTTTTTTCATCTTTGGAGTCGGCAACCTTGGCATCGACAGCGCCTCGGATGCCATGTTCGGGGCTGAATAATGCCATAAGTTTTACATCAGGTGCTTTGTGAAGTAAATCTATGGTGCTATTCCCTTCACGATCACGGCCTGAATGATTAGTGATTAAGCCAACCTTTGCGCCTTTAAGCCTAGAGAAGTTTTCTTTTTTAAGAATATCTATTCCAGTAAGAACCTGATTAGGAATAAGACGGGAGTTAGAATTTAATGAAGCAGCGACGATGGTAGCAACTTGATTTCGAACTTGAGTAGCGTTTCCCTTGCCATCGGGGTGAACACGGTTGCTGAGGAAAATAACAGCGGTTTGGGATTGAGGATCAAACCAGATGGAGGTACCAGTAAAACCTGTGTGTCCAAAAGAGGAAGCGCCAAGGGAAGTAGCTTTGGGGAAAAGTTCTCCCCGGTTCGAGCTAAAAGCAGAGTCGCAATCCCATCCTAAAGTTCGCCAACCATTTGGAACCGCCCTAGGTTGGGTCATCGTGCGAACGCTAAGGGTTGATAACCCGTTGGAATTAGAAGGAGATAAAATCATTGCAGCATAAATTGCAAGGTCATCAGCGTTAGAGAAAAGGCCAGCGTGGCCCGCAACGCCATTGAGGATTCTGGCACGAGGATCGTGTACCACGCCCCGAAGCACAATATCGTTTTCTTTTTGTGTTGGAGCAATTCTAGATTTTAGAGCCGGTGCTGGATTATAACTTGTATCCTTCATGCCTAAAGGGTTAAAGATTTCATCTTTAGCATATTGGTCAATCCTTTTACCCGAGGTTCTGCGAACAATTTCACCCAAGAGGATGAACCCCGTATCGCTGTAGGTAAACCGTTCGCCCGGAGCAGCAAGCAACTTTAACTCTGCGATTTTCTTTACTGCTGGTTCGATACCATCTTTGTAATCTGAGGTAGCATTGCCTGCGGGCAAACCAGAGGTGTGTGTGAGTAGGTGTTCGAGAGTGATGTTTTCCCAAGGTTTTGCAGCGAGTTCGGGAAGGATATGGGCAACCTTGTCGCTAAGGCGTAATTTTCCAGTCTCCACCAGTTTAAAAATGGAAGTTGCGGTTGCGATGGGCTTTGTTAAAGAGGCAAGATCAAAAATAGTGTCGGTGCTCATTTCCTCTGGGATTGGTTCGGTTGATTTTTTCCCAAAGGCTTTTTTATAGACAACTTTCCCTTGATGATATATCAGCACAACAGCGCCTGGAATTTTCTTGCCAGATATCGCTTCTTCAACGACGGTGCTAATACCATCCAGTTTTTTTGTGTTTAAAGTATCACCTGCAAAAGCAGGGATTAAGCAGCCTAAAGTAAATAAAACGACAAAAATCCAAGAGCTTAAAAATCGCATACGCTTTCTCCTTCATTCTACTTTTAACACTATTTATAATTTTCAACACCATATTTAATTGGCGCAGTCCTGCTTTTCCAATTAGTTTAATAGATGAGCGATTAAACCTTAAAGGAATTATTATAATGCGACCTATTTTTTTAACTCTATTTCTTTTTGCTTGTTCTTCTGCCTTTTCTCTTGCTGCAGAAACTAAAAAAAATGTCCTCTTTATTATTAGTGATGACCTTAATAACTCGCTGGGGTGTTATGGCCATCCGTTGGCAAAAACCCCCAACCTTGATGCTCTTGCTGCTCGGGGAGTAAAGTTTGAAAAAGCTTATTGCCAATTCCCCCTTTGTAGCCCAAGCCGTACTTCTTTTCTGACGGGAAGAAGGCCAGACATCACCGGCGTAAAAACAAATCCGGGGCAAGCTAATGAAGGTAAGTTTGGCGGAACACCTCACTTCCGTGAAAAATTACCTAACACCGTTACACTTCCCGAACTCTTCATAAAGAATGGCTACTCGGTTGCCCGGGTAGGCAAACTCTATCATTACAATGTTCCCAATGGCATAGGCACCAGCGGACTTGATGACCCTCAATCTTGGGAAAAAGTGATCAACCCAAAGGGGCGCGATAAAGACGATGAGCCCCAAATTTTTACCCTTTCCAAAGGCCAGTTTGGCGGTACATTAAGTTGGCTCGCTGCAGAGGGAAAAGATGAAGAACAAACCGATGGTATTGGTGCAACTGAAGCTATTAAGTTATTGAACCAGATGAAAGATAAGCCTTTCTTTTTAGCGTTGGGCTTGTATCGCCCACATACCCCTTATGTCGCTCCGAAAAAATATTTTGAACTTTATCCCCTCGATAAAATTGTACTTCCTACGGTATCGCCTGATCATAAAATAGGTGTTCCCAATGCTGCATTTCTTAGCTTCAAAAAAGAAGAAGAAACACTTACCGATGACTTACGAAAAAAAGCCACTCAAGCTTACTTAGCTAGCATTAGTTTTATGGATGCACAAGTTGGAAGAATGATCAACGAACTTGATCGGCTCAAACTTGCTGATGACACCGTTATCGTTTTTACCTCGGACCACGGGTACCATATGGGCGAGCACGGCCTTTGGCAAAAGCGGAGCATTTTTGAAGAATCTGCCAGAGTTCCTCTTATCATCGTTAATCCTAAATCTAAAATAACAAATGCCTCTTCCCCCCGCACCGTTGAAATGCTTGATATCTACCCTACCTTGGCTGATCTCTGTTCTTTAAAGTTTCCTGATTACCTCGATGGCAAAAGCCTTAAACCTTTGCTTGATAATACTTCTTCATCTTGGGATCGACCTGCTATCACCCAAACTATGTTTAATAAAATACAAGGGTACTCGCTTCGAACCGAGCGATTTCGCTACACTGAATGGAATAATGGCAAGGAAGGGGTTCAGCTTTATGATCATACGAACGACCCAAAGGAACTTAAAAATCTTGCTGCTGATCCTCAACATCAAAATACGATTAAAGACCTTTCTCTTATATTAAAGAAAAGGTTAGATAAATAACTGTCTCTGTTTTGCGATGTGGCTTTTTACTATCGAAACCTTTTATTTGTAAGATTTGAACTTCTACAAGAGAGTATGAAATGAATCAGGTGGGGCTTGTTGGATGGCGTGGTATGGTCGGCTCTGTTCTGATGGAGCGAATGCTTGAGGAAAAAGATTTCGATCTTATTGATCCTGTTTTTTTCTCTACCTCGGCTGCTGGAACCGCTGCACCTTCAATTCTTGGTAAAAACCCTGCCGTTCTTAACAACGCTTCTGATATCGATTCCCTTAAAAAACTTGATATTATTATTTCCTGTCAGGGGGGAGATTATACTAAAGATGTTTTCCCCAAGCTTCGAGCTGCAGGCTGGAATGGACATTGGATTGATGCAGCTTCTACTTTGCGTATGAACGACGATGCGGTGATTATTCTGGATCCAGTAAACAAGCCCATAATTGAAGCTGCGCTTACCAGAGGAAATAAAAACTGGATTGGAGGCAACTGCACCGTTTCCCTAATGTTGATGGGGATGGCAGGGCTTTTCAAAGCCAACCTTGTTGAGTGGATTAGCGCAATGACTTATCAAGCTGCCTCGGGTGCGGGGGCACAAAATATGCGCGAGTTGCTTCTGCAAATGGGCACACTTCACGACTGTGTAAAAACCGAACTTACAAACCCTGCTTCTCCTATCCTTGAAATTGATCGTCAAGTTGCAACTACCCTTAGGTCTAGTTTTTTGCCTACGGGTAACTTTCGGGGCGTGCCCCTTGCTGGAAGCCTTATTCCTTGGATTGATGTGGCTTATGAAAATGGGCAATCGAAGGAAGAATGGAAAGGCGGCGCGGAATCTAATAAAATCTTAGGACTGCCACCGTTTCGAACCACCGGTTCGATTCCTATTGATGGTATTTGTGTGCGCATCAGTTCTATGCGTTGTCATTCTCAGGGTTTAACCATCAAGCTAAAAAAAGATCTTCCACTTCAAGAAATTACATCACTAATCGCTTCTGCAAATTCTTGGGTTAAAGTTATTCCTAATGAACGCGAAGCTTCTGAACAACAACTGACTCCTACCGCTGTTTCAGGAACTTTAAATATTCCCGTGGGGCGATTGCATAAATTAGCAATGGGCGGAGAATACTTAGGGGCGTTTACCTGTGGCGATCAATTACTTTGGGGGGCTGCTGAACCCCTTCGTAGAATGTTGCGAATTTTATTAGGTAAGTAAGAAGTTAGTTATCCCGCTTGAAAAAGACCTATGTTTCTTAAGATGAAAATATAAAACAGGCAAATAATTAATTCTCCCAGTCCTACTGCAAGTATGAATTTAAAAAAAATCATTCGCACGGTTCCCGCTAGGTAGCAAATTAAGTCGGTTGGAACCAAAGGGAAAAACGACCAGACAACAACGAAGATAAAACCTAGTGGGCTATTGATTCTATTTTGCAGTCGTCTGATTTTTTCTGGTGCGACTTTTTCAAAGTATTTATCAAATTCAAGCCATTCGGAAAGATAATAAAGCGCTGTCGCAGAAAATAATATCCCCACCATACTTATCATCAAAACTATGATTTGATTCGAGGGAAATAGTAATACCCCCGCAAGGACAAATGGCGTACTTGGAAGAAGCGTAAAACCCCTAAGTAAACTAATAACTAGGTAGGCAAGTAAAAGGTGCCCTTCGAAGCGAGCTATAAATTCGCCTATATGCTTTGCGTTAAAATTATCTGGGTGAAGTAGATAGTAAATGACACTGCAGATAAGAAAAATAGCCCAAAGGTACAGGAAGATTTTTTTTGTTTTATTCATAATGATATTTAAAAATCCGCTCTTCTTCTTAAAGCTAAGCTAAAGACTTTTGCTTCTTCCTTGATTTGATGCCATACTACCTTTTCTTCCAATTCCACCTAGGAGAAATCATACCATGTCTAGTTTAAGCAAAATAAATATAGATCGAAGAATCTTTTTTGGCTCAACTACAACACTACTTGCCGCCACTGCCACTTCTATCGCTTTCGAAAACAAAGCATTAGTCAATGCACCTGAGGTTACCGTTCCTAGAGCTACTGCAGGTGACCTCGCTGTCGAGCCAGATTGGAAAGAAAAACTTACACTCGATGTTGGTATTTCTAAAGGCGATATTCTTGGTAACGATGATAAAGCGATTCAAGCCGCTATTGATTATGTTTCCAGATTAGGGGGAGGCACCGTTCGCCTTTCAGCAGGCACTTTTAACCTCCGCAATGCAATTCATCTTAATAGTAATATTAAACTTCTAGGCTCTGGCGCTGATACTATTCTTTTAAAATCACCGATGGTTAAATCTAAGTTACTACTTGATTCTGATTGGTACGATCAGGAAATTACTTTGCAGGATGGCTCTGGTTTTAAAGTCGGGGATGGTATCTGCCTAAGGTGTAAGAACCCTCATAATGGAAGCCCAACGGTCATTAAGCGTACTGTAATCGCAAAATCTGGAAACCGATTCAAGTTAGATAAAGGGCTGCGTGATAATTTGTGGCTTTTGTCTGACTCTTATGCTGCGAATCTTTTCCCTTTGATCACCGGTGAGTTCATTCAAAATATTGCAATTGAAAATTTATGCATCGATGGCAACCGCGAAAATAATGAAAACTTAGATGGAAATTACGCGGGTTGCATCTTCCTCCAAGATTGCAGTAAAGTTAATATTTTTAAAGTTGTTGCACGCAATAATAATGGCGATGGTATTAGCTGGCAGATTTGTCACGATGTTCGAGTGGAAGATTGTTTTAGCCATCATCACGCTGGCTTGGGCTTGCACCCCGGTTCTGGGTCGCAACGACCTATAATTAAATCGAATCTGGTTAAGAATAATGATATCGGGATTTTTTTCTGTTGGGGCGTTAAATACGGACTCGCTGAAAATAATGTCTGCGAGCAAAACCGTATCGGGATTTCCATCGGACACCGCGACACCGATAACTTAATCACCTCAAATCAAATTAAACAAAGCGGAAGGTCTGGCCTGCTCTTCCGTGCAGAACGAGGCAAAGCTTTTGCAGGGCATAATAATACCATTGAAAAAAACACGATTGAAAATTCGGGAGGCTCCGACGCGGTTGCTATTGATGTCGAGGGAGAAACCCAAGGGTTGGTATTTAATCAAAATCGGGTTTTGGAGAAACGCGAACCTGCTAAAAGAGTTGGTTTTCGCTTTGGCCCGAAGACTGGAAATATGATTCTTAATTCCAATACTATTGAAGGATTTGCAACTTCAATTTTGGATCAAAGGAAGAAAGATTAAACACAAAAGGCCACACCTGTTTATTAGGTGATGGCCTTTTTGTTCAACAAATGCTTGAGAGATTACTTTTTAGTAGTTGGAGCAACGGGTTTCTTTTTGGAAACTTTAGGGCCCTTCTTTTTTGCTTTCATTAGTACGGGAGGAATGCCCAATTTCATATCATAAGCTTTAAGCAATTTTGCTTTGCGAATTTTGGTGCGCTTTTTCCACTCTGTTGTTCTGGGACGGGATTGTGGCATTCTTTCTCCTTTAATTTTCAACCAATGCATACAGACACTAGTGTGCTTATATTTATATAAGGTTTTTATAGCAATTTAAGACTTTTTGGGTAAGATGGTTTTCACATTAGTCTGCTTTTTAATCGTTTTTAGCCTACTTTAAGTCAAATTTCTTATGAATCTATTCCTTTTTTACTGCTTTAACCTGTTTCCTTTTACCAATTTTGATTGAATTCCTTGATAAAAGTTCATTCCTTTAACACTGCTTTTTCATTATCTAACTCTTCCTTTTAAGTTATAATAATTCAAACTTCGTCTTCGAGGTTAACCCTAATTTTAATTCGAGATTCGATATGAATTTTTACAAGTTTCTTTTAGCTTCTATTCTTTTTTTGAATGCTTTTCAAACCCTTTATGCTCAGGATATCAAAACCCCTAACATTGTTATTTTTCTTGCAGATGATCTGGGATGGGGCGACCTAGGCTGCTTTGGCAATAAACTTTGCAAAACCCCTAATCTCGATGCCTTTGCAAAGCAAGGAGCAAAATTTACCCAGTGCTATAGTGCCAGCGCTGTTTGTTCACCTTCCCGCTCTGCTATTCTTACCGGACGGACTCCTTACCGAAATGGTGTCTTCACTTGGATTCCTGAAAATCGCGAAATCCATCTTCGTAAAAGTGAAATTGCCCTTCCCCTACTTCTTAAGCAAGTTGGTTACAACACTTGTCATGTGGGTAAATGGCATTTAAATAGTCATTTCAATAAACCAACTCAGCCGCAACCCAACGACCACGGTTACGACCATTGGCTAGCCACCCAGAACAATGCTGGGCCAAGCCACGCCTACCCTGTAAACTTTGTTCGCAATGGTCAACCGGTTCCGATGGCGGACGATTATTCTGCGCCTTTTATTGTCAAGGAAGCAATCGATTGGCTTGGTAAAAACCGTACAACAAATAAACCATTCTTCCTAGCGGTTTGGAGCCATGAACCGCATTACCCTATTGCTGCTGCAGAGAGGTATAAAAAAATGTACGAAGGAATTGAAGACAAGGTGCAGCTTGAATACCTTGCAGATGTAACCCAGATGGATGATGCATTTGGAAAATTGATGAAGGCCTTAGACGAGATGAAGTTAAGCGAAAACACGCTGGTATTTTTCACTTCAGATAACGGGCCTGAAGGCGATGGGATTAAATCCCCTGGCAGGGGTACCACGGGTGGGCTGCGTGGTAGGAAGCGTGCGGTGTATGAAGGGGGCATTCGGGTGCCGGGTATCTTACGCTGGCCGGGGCAGGTTAAGGCGGATGTCACTTGCGAAACCCCAATCGTGGGTTCCGATTTTTTCTCCACCGCCTGTAAAATCAGTGGTGCGAAAATTCCTGCAGATCGGGTAATCGATGGCGGAAATATCCTGGAAGCTCTTTCTCACGCCGAAGTCAAACGAGCTAAGCCTCTTTATTGGCGCTGCGATATCGCACCAGGCGTTATGAAAGTCGCTATGAGGCAAGGAGATTGGAAAATTATTGCCAACGAAGCTATGACTAAGTTTGAACTCTTTAACCTTAAGGACGACCCTCAGGAAAAAGAAGTCCTTAACGAAAAAAATAAATCAATGCTCAACGAATTGACTTTAAGTATCAAAAAACTGAATTCTGAAATTGAAGCGGAAGGCCCCGACTGGTGGAAAAACTACCCCACAGGTGCCGAAAAAAAAGCCAATAAGAAAAAGGATTCTTAATGCCAAGGTTTTACTTTCTCTTTTTGTTCTGCTCCCTTTGTTGCAATGCTCTTAATGCACAACAAATTAAATCACGGGATGGTTTTATGCTCAAACTTAGTGAAGAGCAAGCTATTAAATTCTCAGGCCTCGCACTCAAAAATATTCACCGCGAATACCCCAATAAACCAGGCAATGTCCTTGAATCCCCTATGGATATCCTTAGCCCAAAACAACTCTACCCCGCCTTTCACGGTTGCTACGATTGGCACAGTTCAGTGCACGCGCATTGGATGCTGGTGCGGATATTGAAGGAGTTTCCTTATTTAAAAGAAGCAGGTGAAATTCGAAAAGCCTTAGCAAAGAATATCACCAAGGAAAACTTGTTGACAGAAACTGCATTCTTTATGAAGCCAGAAAGCAAATCTTTTGAACGACCCTATGGCTGGTCGTGGTTTTTAAAACTTACAGCGGAACTTTACTCTTGGGATGACCCGTTGGGAAAAGAACTGGTGCAGCATTTAAAGCCCTTGGAAAAACTTATTGTAAAGCGTTACCTCGATTATTTCCCTAAGCAGACTTACCCTATTCGTAGCGGGGTGCATTCCAATACAGCTTTTGGGTTAACCTA
>JBDNHI010000022.1:0-2759 GCA_041694635.1 Gemmataceae bacterium
AGTGCCCGCAGGTTTAATGCCATCCATAAATCCATGGCGGATGTTTGAAAAAGAGAGAAAGCCACCCTGCCAAAGGGATTCATAATTAAGATTTTCAGGGTTGAAGCAGGTAGCAAGTTCACCTTGTTCGCCAAGAAGCACCGCAACGCCTCGGGGAACGATGACTCCTGGAGCGCGGAAAATGCCACTCATAACTCTTCCAAGTTCTGCTTTGTTCCAGTTACTGCTTTTCCAAGTTTCTTCGTTTTGGTTGCCCCAGTGCCCGTGTTTGCCGCTATCAAGCCCAGGGAAGGCTTCCACTAAAAGTGGGCGATCAGTCTTTGCTGCAAAATAATTAGCCTGCTTGGCGTAGAAGTCGTAAAGCCTTTCGCGGTTGACAAAAGCCTCCCACAAAGGCGAAGCAGATTTATCAATGGGCTCGCGATTGTATTCAAAGGTAGCGGGCTTCATAGCTGCCATCTGCATTTGCGGCATAAGGCCAACAGCCTTAGGATCCTTGCCCAGATCCAGTAAAAATTTCACTAGATCGCGCCGTTCATCTGGGGTCATTGCCTCTGCAATACCCGCGGGCATAAGGCTGCCCACCTCCTTAATTTCCTCAATTTCATCGCGTTTGAGTTTTATTTCCTTGGCGGTAGAAGCTTCCTTAAACAAAAGTTCTGCAGGTGTATCTTTTATTTTGTAACCCAGTAGAACTTTCCCAGAAGAAGTAACCACACTAAAAGCGCAATATTCTTCTTTGATTTGTCTGGAAGGCCAAAGCACGCCTTCTACAATTTCGTGTGGCTTAATGCAGTTGGCGATTGCGGTGAGTTCGGGGCCAACCTGCCCGCCTTGCAAGCCAACCTTATGGCACGAAACACAGGCGTATTTTGCAGAGCTAAACACCATAGCGCCTCGGGCGCTGTTACCCTTTTCATGAGCCTCGCTTAACAAAGATTTAACAAGATCTGCATTATAGGGTATTTGCTTGTAGGTGGGCAAAGTTGGTGCTGCGGAAGTGGAGGGCGGTGATGGTTGTTGCGAAACCTTGCGAGCAGGAACTGGGGTTCGTGGCGTTGGCTTTTCCGCTCCTTTTTCTTTCTTCATCTGTTTTATAAGCCAATCAAGGCCATCGAGATTATCGCGCAGGGTAAGTTCCGCATCGTAATTGGTATGCCCTAAAATGCCAATGGGCCCTTTGTAACCCGATTTCAAAATGAAATTCAAGAGCTCGAGGTCTTTTTCGCCTTGCCCGAGTTGCAGGATCTTACGGCCTGTTTTTTCGCCATCACGATCCATACCATTGATGTTGACGCAGAAAAGCCAAGGTTGAATCCGCTTGAACAAAGGAAGGAAGTTATCGATATGGTCGTGACCATGGTGCAGGTTATAGACAATGCCCACATTGGTTTCTTTAATTTGCTCAAGGATTTGCGCCTGGTTTTCAGGCTCACCAAACCAACCGCCATGATTGTATAACCCAACGCTGCAGCCGATTTTACGGGCCGCTTCTGCAATAGGTCGGATTTGATTGCAAGCCGCCTGCACTTTATTGGCTTGATCCTTCCCCGGTGCAGGGTCACCCATAGAAACCCAAAGTTGAGTATGAATCTTGTTGCGTTCGAGTGCTTCGAGAATCTTCTTTGCTTGGGGGTTGAGTGATGCAGGAAACCAGAAAGCACTTAGATCTACGCCATTCTTTTTGAGTTCAGCAATTTCTTGATCAAAGGTGGGAATGTGTTCATCACGCCAATCATATGCGAATTTTGTAAAGCCAAGTTCTTTTAACATCTTGGCTCGATCGACGGGGTTACGCTTTTTGGAATCGAACGGGACGATGCACCAAGCGACCAGATTATCGCGCCTAAAAAGCTGATCGGGATTAGGTTGCTCGGCTGGTTTGCCCTGAAGTAGGTTTGAAGGAAAGAGTAAGGTGGTAGGTAGTAGTAAAGCCGGAAGGGCGATATTGGGCGACCCAAAAAAGGTTACTGCCAAAAGGAAGGAAGAAATCATTGGTAGCTTATCCAAAAGTGAAAAGTTTGAGATTACTAATCCTAACTTGAAAAGAAGGAAGCTGCAATCGCTTAAATGGCACTTTTACTTGACTTAACAGGCATAGAAACTGGAGAAAGAGTAGGGGTTATTCGGTTGGTAGCAATGAAGGTTTGGTTAATTTGGGAGTTTCCCCCCGTCTTTTTTGGTTGCCTCAAATTCTATGTCTAATAATACTTAATTAGATAAGTGCTTGTATTAATTTAAATCAAACTTTAGGAAATCGATATGCTTCTTAGTATTAATAAAACTTTTGGTATTAACCGTGGTAATAAAAATGTCCTTTCTAGAAACCTTGAACTGCTTAGCCTAGAACAAAGAATTACACCCGTTGCTGGTGTAGGAACTGGCTCCCCAACTATTCTTACCCAAGGTACTAGTTTAATCACCGAATATCCCTTGCAATACCCAGGCGGCCCGTACTCTGGGTCTACCCACGAACTGGTTAATAATTACACCGCAAACGGTGTTAAAGATAACACCTACTGGGGCACCGGGATGACTATGGATTACATTTATCATTTTGATGGTAATACTAATACTGCCCAATATTATTACATGGGCATGAATTCTATGCCACACGGCATCATCTTTGATGCTGTAGGAAATTTGTATGTATCGTTAGAAGGAACGGGTACAAACCCTGGAAAAATTGCCCAAATCAATACAAGTACGGGAGCCATTAATTTTACGGTTGACCTAAATTACACTAGCTCCGTTGGCAC
>JBDNHI010000023.1:0-3716 GCA_041694635.1 Gemmataceae bacterium
CAAGCCACAGGGTGCGGTGGTGCCTCTTCCGGGCGAATTTAATTCGGGGGCTCACCGGGGTAAGTTCAACCCCATCGATGGCCAGCTTTATGTTGCGGGTATGCAGGGCTGGGGCACTTATGCAAAGCACGAAGGTAGTTTTCAACGCGTTCGCTATACAGGCGATACGGTGCAGCTTCCCACCGCAATTCATTCACATGCCAACGGAATATTTCTCCGGTTCAGTTCTCCTGTTGACCGTGAGATGATTTCTAAAACCACCAGTAGGCTTGCGATGGTTTGGAACTACCGTTATTCCCCATCTTATGGATCTGCTGAATATTCTCCATCCCATTTTGGACTTCGTGGGCACGATATTTTAGATACGCCTAATGTGTATGTGCTTGCCGATGGCAAATCGATCTTTGTCGAAATCCCCGAACTACAGCCCGTTAACCAGCTTTTGTTGCATCTGAAAGTAGGGCCAGGCGCACCGGTTCTTCTTTTCGCAACCGTGCACGAACTTGATAAGGATTTCACTTTATTTCCAGGATACCAACCCAGACAGAAAGTGATTCGCCCTCACCCCATTCATTCCGATCTTGCGATGGCAGTGAAGACGAACCCCAACAAGTGGAAATATCCGATCGGGGGAACTCGCCCTATTAATGTAGAGGCGGGCCC
Source organism: Gemmataceae bacterium (assembly GCA_041694635.1). GTDB lineage: Bacteria > Planctomycetota > Planctomycetia > Gemmatales > Gemmataceae > UBA969. The sequence goes on from JBDNHI010000023.1 coordinate 664, forward strand.
TAATCTTTCGTTCTTGCCTAATCAAATCAAGGCCAAGCCCGGTGAGTTACTTGCGCTTACTTTTCAAAACCCTGATGTGGTGCCCCATAATCTTGCAATCATCAAACCGGGAACCCTTCCCGCGGTGGGGATGCTCGCAAATCAATTGATCAGCGACCCGATGGCTATTGTCCGCCATTATGTTCCTGAAACTGCTGATGTGATCGTTCACACGGATGTGGTTATGCCTTCTGACAAGTTCACGATTTATTTTAAAGCGCCTGAAAAGAAAGGCAATTACCCGATTGTCTGCACCTTCCCAGGCCATTGGATGGTGATGAATGGCAACTTACAAATCGAATAACCCCGGATTGAATCCGAGTTATAAGTTTGGGAAAATGATGTGCCGCAAGGCACTTCTTATTTCCTAAGGGTGGCATTTTCAAGAATCTTTTCGATGAGGGGTTTGAGTTTTTCAGCATATAGACCATAGCCCGCCTGCGGAGTGAGATGAATTTTATCAGGGGTGAAAAAATCCGCACCTATCTACTCCTAAAGTGTTTATTTCAATTCTTCACATTATGCAATAATTTCTTTGACTACCCTGCCATGCACATCGGTCAGGCGAAAATCCCTTCCCCCGTATTTGTAAGTAAGTTTTTCATGATCTAATCCTAATAGGTGCAGAATTGTCGCATGAAGATCATGGATGTGCACTTTCCCCTCGATAGCTTCGTATCCATATTCATCGGTGGCACCATATGCCATACCTTGTTTAACCCCGCCCCCTGCCAACCACATAGAAAATCCTTTATTGTTATGGCCCCGCCCATCAGAAGTTGGATCATCAGGGGTTCTGCCAAACTCACCTCCCCAGATTACGAGGGTATCATCCAACATGCCCCGATTATTCAAATCTTCAAGTAAAGCAGCGATGGGTTTATCAATTGTAGCACAATTTTTTGTCATGCCATTGGTCAGGAATCCATGATGATCCCAGTCGGTATGGGTGATTTCAATGAAGCGAACGCCTGCCTCCGCAAAGCGCCTTGCAAGCAGGCATTGCCTGCCAAATGTTTCTTCAGCATTATACCTTGCCATGGTTGCCTTGCTCTCGCTTGCAACATCCATTACTTTGGGAAGTGCACCCTGCATACGGAAGGCAAGTTCATAAGATTGGATCAAACTTTCAATCTTGGAATCTTTATCCTTATGCAAAAGTTCACGATTCATTTCCTGTAAAAGATCTAACTGCTGCCTTTGGCCATTAATGGAAAGTCTGTTGTTAAAAACATTACCCACTACAGGGTTGCGGATAGGTCGGTTGGCATCGCCAAGCAGGGTTGCAGAGTTTACAGCAGGCAGAAAAGCACTGGAATAATAACGCAATCCGCCAAGTGAGGTAAGCGGATTGATGGAGATGAATCCAGGAAGGTTTTGATTCTCGGAACCCAAACCATAAAGAGTCCATGAACCAAGAGAGGGCCTTACAAATTGAAAACTTCCCGTATGCATCTGTTCCAATGCCTGAGGATGATTTTCGTTATCGGTATGCATACCCCTAAGGATACAAAGTTTATCAGCATGCTTGGCCGTCTCGGGAAGAAGATCAACGATTTCCAACCCACTTTGACCATGTTTGTTGAATTTCCAACGGGAGCCCAGAAGTTTGCTGTTTTGATTTTTAGCTACTTTGCCATTGTCAGCTAATAATTTCGGCTTGGGATCGAATGTCTCCATATGCGAGGGTCCGCCACGCATACAAAGAAAGATCACCCTTTTGGCCTTGGCAGAAAAATGCGGTTTCTTGGCTCCAAGTGGATCAAAAGGTTTTATTTCACTTGTTTCTTTTGCAGCAGCATGTGCCTCTAAACCTTGGAGTGCTAGGTAACCAAAACCTGCGGATACTATTTCTAGCATTTTCCTGCGCGTTATTGATTTATCATTCATCGTTGTTATTTCCTGAAGACAAAACCTATTTGATGTATTGAAATTCTGCAGAAGCAAAAACAATCTGGCAGAAACTGGTCAGTCGTTCGAGTCGAAGTTGCTGTGCATCAGGTTGCTTTTTGGCTTTGGAATCGGGCAGCAATAATTCGGGTTTGTTTAGATAATCTAAGGCGCGATTAATTTCCTGCAAAGTTGGTTCGCGAGAGAATGCCCTGCCATAAATTGTTTTTATACGCTCTGCATCATTACTCTTGTCATCTCTTGATAATTGCGCACTCAGCAATTCCGCTTGACTGATCACCCATTTATTATTCATGAAATAAAGCGATTGGGCAGGAACAATGCTTTCTTCACGCTGTGAAACTGATCTGTCAGGCGATGCAAAGTCAAATAATCCGAAAATCTCGGGAAGAACCCCTCGGATCACTGGCAGGTATACGCTTCGATGCGAATGCTCCAACTGTTCGGGCAAAAACAAAGGCTGAAATGTTCGATATTCATCTTCCCGGTGCGGATTGTATTTTGCAAGAAATGCCTTTTCAGGGGGCAAAGATGCCCGATCAAGGGTACCAGCAACTTGCATAATGGCATCACGCAAAAATTCAGCTTGAAGCCTGCGGGGACGCATGAAGGAAAGATAAATATTATCAGGGTCGATTGATTTTCCGTTAGATGAGGATTCATCCGGGCCCCCCTGAAGGTAGGTACTGCTTAGCACCAACGCACGCACAAGTTTCTTGGTCGACCATCCTTGATCCATAAATCGCATCGCAAGATGATCCAGTAACTCGGGGTGGGTGGCTTTCGAACCATTGACACCATAATCATCCGGAGTAGCAACCAAACCCTGACCTAAAAGATGCTGCCAAATCCGGTTTACATAAACACGGGCGGTCAAGGGATTTCTACGATCCGTAAGCCAGTCTGCCAATTCAAGCCTACCACTTTGTTGCTTGGACACCGTTGGCTTACCCGTAAATGATATTACCTGTAAAGTGCCCCTAGGCACGAGTTCTCCAAGGTTGGTAGTTTCGCCCCGGATATGGATTTTGCAGTCTTCAATTTTTTCCCGCTCGCGTACACCCATCGCCCAGCTAGGCATTGGGGGGGGATTATCCATTGCA
>JBDNHI010000024.1:0-8929 GCA_041694635.1 Gemmataceae bacterium
CTCAGGAATCGCCAAAATAACACGCTCAAGAAGTTATAGCGGTACCACTTCGAAGACATAATTATCCGGTGCTCGGAAGAAGAAGCGAGCAAAGGCTGTTGGGCGTTTTGCAATGATGATTTCAGCACCGTGCTGGATTAGTCTTTGCTTTAGGGAATCGAATTGCTCCTCGGGCCAGCGGATGGCAATATGTCTGCCATATTCTTGTTCAAATTTCAGGGAATCGAACTCCTTGTTTTCAAGGATGTGGAGTTCTTGGCCCGGTGCGATTTGCAGCCAAGCTGCAGTCACTGCAATGTTGCCCGGCTTTTCAATCGGTTGCCAATGCAATGTCTTGATGAAGAACTCCTTGAATGGAATAATATCTTTAGTCAGAAGGGTGATATGAGCAATAGACATAAATGCTGTTACTGGCCCTTCAGATAATGTCGTTCGATAAAGGTTGTGTCAACTTTGCCATCAACAAAAGCAGAGTTGTTGAATAGTTCTTTTAGAATCGGGATGGTTGTTTTAATGCCTTCGACCTTAAATTCAGCAAGGGCCCTGCGCATAGTTGCCAAGGCTTCTTCCCTAGTTGGCTTATAGACAAGAAGTTTTGCAACGAGAGAATCGTAATTGGATGGGACCCGATATCCTTGAACTACATGGGTGTCGAGCCTTACTCCGGGGCCGCCTGGAGGATACCATTTTGTGATTAACCCTGGAAAAGGCCTAAAGCCATTGGCCGGATCTTCGGCATTGATACGGCATTCCATTGCACAACCGCGGTGAATAACATCTTCTTGCTTGATGGAAAGAGGCAAGCCAGAAGCAATGCGTATTTGCTCTTTTACCAGATCAATTCCTGTAACAAGTTCGGTTACGGGGTGTTCAACTTGAATACGAGCATTAACTTCGATGAAATAAAAGTCGTAATTTTTGTCGACAAGGAATTCAACTGTACCTGCGCTGTAATAGCCCGCAGTTTTTACAAGGCGAACAGCAGCAGCACAGATTTCGTTACGCACCTTCTCGGGAAGATTTGGAGCAGGGGATTCTTCCACTAATTTTTGATGCCTACGCTGCAAAGAGCAGTCGCGTTCCCAAAGGTGAATCACATTCCCCTGCGTATCGCCAAGAACTTGAACTTCGACATGGCGAGGTTGTTCGATGTATTTTTCGAGGTAAACGCTACCATCTTTAAAGGCATTTTCTGCTTCTTGAACTGCGGAAGAAAGACCCGAGTGAAGACTAATGTCGTTATGGGCGACACGCATCCCACGCCCGCCCCCACCCGCAGCAGCTTTAATAAGTACGGGGTAACCCATAGCGTGAGCAAGTGCAAGGGCTTGTTCGTCCGTGGTGATTAAACCTTCGCTACCCGGCACGACCTGAACGCCAGCTTTTTTAGCAAGTTTACGGGCTTCGTTTTTATTGCCTAGTAAGCGCATTGCTTCTTGAGGGGGCCCGATGAATTCAATTTTGCAAGAACGGCAGACCTCAGCGAAGTGAGCGTTTTCGGAAAGAAAACCATAGCCTGGGTGAATCGCTTGAACATCTGCAATTTCTGCTGCACTAATAATTCTGGGAATATTTAGATAACTTTCAGCAGAGTTTGCAGGGCCAATGCAGATTGCTTGATCTGCAAGGTCGAGGTAAGGCGCACCTCGGTCTGCTTCGCTAAAAACAGCAACCACTTCGATACCCATATCCTTACAGGCCCGAATAATCCGTAAAGCAATCTCACCACGGTTGGCAACTAAAATGCGTTGGAACATATTATTAATATCCACCCAAAAGGCGGCAGCTCCTTATCAAGCGTTGGGATCAACACGGAACAAAACTTGGCCATATTCTACAGGTTGTTTGTTTTCGATCAGGATCTCGACAATAGTGCCGCTGACTTCTGCCAAAACTTCATTGAAGAGTTTCATAGCTTCAATCTGACAAACGACAGTTTTAGGGTTAATTTTTGATCCTACCGAAACAAAGGGAGGGCTACCGGGCTTTTCCTGAGAGTAAAAAGTGCCTGGTGTGGGGCTCTTAATTTCCACAAGATTTTTATTTGCAGCAGGTGGCGCGCTGATAGCAGCAACCACCGCAGCCTGAACCGGAACTTGGGCAACCGGTGCTGCAACCTGAATCACCGGAGATAAGGCAGGGGAACTCGTATAAGTTTCGCGCTTAAGGCGAATCTTTTTATCCCCGTCTTGAAGATCAAGCTCGCTAAGAGCGTGTTTGGTCATAAGCCTGATGAGGTCGCGAATGGTATCGACCTCGAAAGGGTTCGATTTGTTATTTGGTTTTTCTGCCACCTTCAACTCCTTTCAAAAGAGCACCCTAATAATAAGGGTAAAATCGTTTAGGTGATTGTATTACTATCAAGTTCTTTGGGAACATCGGTAAGGTATTGAGCCCCCGAATTTGTCACCAAAATATTATCTTCAATTCTGACCCCACCCCAACCTGGGAGATAAATTCCTGGCTCCAAGGTAAAGATCATACCCGCTTCCAGAATAGTAGCAGAGTTAGGCCTAAACCAAGGGGCTTCGTGAATCTGTAGGCCGATTCCGTGACCTAGTCCGTGTCCGAAAAAGTCTCCAAAGCCTGCATCTGCAATAACTTGTCTAGCAGCGAGGTCGACATCGTGCGCAGAGACACCGGGTTTAATTGTATTAAAAGCAGCCTTTTGGGCATTTAAAACCACGGAGTAAATTCTCCGTAACTTTTCTTTTGATTCAACCCTTGTTGTAACATTTGTAGCATTAAAATTATGAATGTCTAGCACCCTTGTTAAATCACTTTTATAACCACTTGGGCTACTAGCGCCCCAATCTACCAATAAATGGCTTTCATTTCCAATGCAATGTTGAGAAGGAATAGCGTGAGGAAGAGCAGCATTAGGGCCAGCAGCGACAATAATCGGAAAAGCCGCAGCTTGAGCACCATAAGATCGCATCAATCGCTCAAGTTCATCTGCAACATTTTTTTCAGAATGGGACTTAAGAAGGCCCTTTTTTAAAGCTAAAAATGCTTGTTGCGCCATCTCTATCGCTGCTTGAATCGCTACCACTTCTGCAGGTTCTTTTACCATGCGCTGGGTTTCGACTCTTTCCTTGGTGGCTAACCAGCTACATTCGGGCAGCATTTCTTTTAAAGTTTCAAAATCCGATACGGTAAGAACCTGACATTCAAACCCTATCGAAGTAGCTTGCAGCGAACGAACAGCCTCGACCACCATATCTAAGGTTTTTTTTGTAGGTGGCCTAATGACAGCTTCTAATCCTGGGCATTCTTCTTTAATTTGTTCGGTGAAGCGAGCATCAGAAACTAGAATATCTTTCTTCTTGGCTACTATCAGATGGCTAGCTTCCCCTTTAAAGCCCGTTAGATAAGTTACATTGGCAGTACCACTGATGAGGAAGCAATCGATGCCATCTTGTGCCAATTTAAGGCGAAGTTTTTCTCTGCGGGCAACTGCGTTGGCGTGTGGGTTGGTGCTCATTATCATCCTTCCTTGGGGCCGTTACGAAATTCGGCAAGCAAGAGTTCATGAAGGTGTGTATTAGTAGCAAGGCAAATGGGCTGGAAAGGGCTATAAGATGAGCCATCGGGCAAAGTAATTTTGCCCCCAGCTTCATTCACTAAAACAATTCCCCCTGCAACATCCCATACATGATTATCAAAAGCATAGAAGGCATCACACCTCCCCGAAGCAATGTAAGCTAAATTAAGAGCGGTGGAGCCAATTCGGCGAACTGCTTGGCTGCGGTGAGAGAAGTGTTTCCACCACTGGAAAAGATGCTCCATTCCGCGAACATTGTAGGGGAAGCCCGTGGTGATCATAGCATCTTTAAGCTGAAGTACCGAGCTGGTTTTAATGGGCTTATCATTAACAAAAGCCCCCATTCCTTTAGCAGCGTGAAAGAGTTCATTTCTAACGGGATCGTGGACAACCCCAACAATCATTTCTCCTTGGTAATAAAGCCCAATAGAGATGGCATAAAGTGGAAGATCGTGGACATAGTTGGTCGTGCCATCGATGGGGTCAACAATCCAAGTGGGAGGTGCATTAGGGCCGGGGTCTTTTTCGCCTTTGCCATCCTCTTCACCTAAAAATTTATGGTCTGGGAATAGGCTGCCTAGGTAATCGTAGATTGCTTTTTGAGATGCGGTGTCTGCGTCGGTAACAAGATCGTACAATCCTTTTTCGCGAACCGACAAGTTTTGTCGCATAGAAATCAGAAGCTTTGCAGCAATTCTTGCAGCTTCACACGCTGCCTCTTTCCACTTGATAAGTTCATTCATTAAGATAGCTTCCAGTGGCATAAAAGTTTGCAATCACCCTAAAAGTAAGATATGGCATTTTGACTGCTTTTCTAGCTTTATTGACCAATAATCGTTCGAAATTGATGGATTTGTGAAGAATTAGTCTGTTTTTGTGATTATGACTTTAATGAAAACAAGTGGGAAAAGTGTAAAAGAAGCCCCCGGAAGTTATCCATCCTGGGGGAATGCCATGAAGTTAAGCTACAAATCTCTGTGTTTTCAGGCGGTTGCGTAATTCCTCACGCGGACGATTGAGAAGCGAATATGTTTTGGGCCGCCGCTTTATGGCTCGGGGTTCGAATCGGCCCGGGCGCACCCCGTCCCCATTTCCCCTCCGCTGTATGCTGGCGGGAGACAGATCGCAATCTCGCGCTGGTCGGCCTCTGACACGCAGAGCTTCTCCCTGAAAACAGCCGCATGCTCCCTCTTGAAGCCAGTAACATCCAACGGGTTTTCATAGTCGTTTGCCGCGTACCGACCCCAACTCGCACTTTCACTAAACAAAAAATACTCATTATGTGGCATCTCAATCATGACTGAGGAGACGAAGTTGCCGCTTGTCAACTCATCCCAACTTATGCCTGCGGGGTACTTCATTCGAAACGTCCGCCCTTCGAGGAGTGAGGTATTATCGAAAGTTGTGGATCGGCCAAATGTGTTCTCGACTATCACAAGGGACTTATCCCCGACAGCCAAGATACATTCTTGCAATCGAGCAAAGTCTTCTTTAGTAAACAATATGCCGCCAATTAAGACTATCAGTTCGAACTCAGGCGCGAACACACGCTGCGGCAATCCAGTTTCTTGATTTACGAAGATGCGGTCTTGGATCGGCTTCCACTTTTGGTTGTACTCGGATAGCGAGAGCCAATACCTATCCAAGTATGCCTCTGCTACCGTCTTGTTCCCCCAATTTGACTCGGAGATGGTTCTTGAATACATCGAGTACCTTTCAGATGAGTATTCATTAAATAGCTGCTCAAATTCTCTCATGGGTTTATCCTAATCTTAAAGATTTCGCCGGCCTTATTGATGTCTATCGTAAACTCACCAGTCTTTGTCGAAAAATGAATACCGACAAGCTTGCCATCAGGTAGCTTGACACGACCATCTGGGAGTTTCTGCCCTCCTTTGGAAATCGCATCAAAAATGTCCTGGGCATTGCCCTTAATTATTGCCTGCTGAACACCGCCCTTTAGCTTTGTGAATTTCTCGGCGTTCGCCACCGCTGGCATCGGTGGCCTTAATCGCATTCGCCGCCGCCTCCTCTTTTTTCGCGATTTCTGCAGCGGTCTTCGCAATCTTCCCAATTTTGCCTGCTTCTTTTGCGGCCTTCACTGTTCCCCCAGTTGCAATGCTGATCAGCACATCTCCCACCAATTCACCCTGTCCACGAGTCGTACCAGCTTTCGCAACGATGTCATCCTTACGATGTCATCCTTAATAGCAACTACCGTATCTATCGGATGCGCGATGCTATGACCGATTCCATTCACAGTGTCGATCGGGTGTATGATGACATTCCCAACCCCCTTCACAATCCCGACAACAGCATCGCCATAGCCCAGGAAAACATTGCCCACACCTTCCCAGTATCCTTCCAATCCGCTCGGCGTTGGTGTCGGCGTCGAGAGCTGCGGCGTAGGTGTTGGTGTTGGTGTTGGTGTCGGCGTTGGAATAGGTGGAGGCGCAATTGGCGTCGGTGCCGCCCGAGCTGGTCGGCATGCCGGCGGCATCATAGCCAGCCGACCAACTTGCGGCGGAGGCCGAAGTGGTTGGCTAAACTTTCTTCGTAAGAAACTTTCATTCTCGATCCCAAACCGGTTTTATCCCGGCGCACCCTGACACCTTTCCTCTTCTAACCGCTGTAACAATGCGAGTGAAACTCTCCTGACATCTGACATCAATGGATGATTAATTACTTTATCCGGGTGAACATCCGCTGGTATTTTCTTGATCAAGTTTCGCAATTCTGTAAACAACGAATTTAATGGAGTAGGAATTTCGCCGGAATCTAACGCCATTGTTACGCCCCCGTCAAAAACGACGCAAACAGCTTCAGAAAATGACGATACTTCGCCAGATGAACCATCCGAAAGCCAAAGGCGCGTTTGTTCGTTACGATTGGACAATTCTTCCAATGCCCAAACAACGGTCGGTCTGTTGTATTGTGTCATCTCAAGAATCCTGGGTAATCTTTTAAGGGAATATGCGTGTCAGGATCAAAGCGCCCGCCATGTGGTAATGTTGAGCGGCTTCCGTCAGGTCGCAAATAAGTTCCGCTGGCATCCCTTTGGCGAACATAAGGCCCCCGGGAGTTCGGGTAAGGAGAGTCTGGATTTCCTTGCATTACACGATGGCTATGCCCCATTTCTTTTTATTCGATGGGTTGATTGAGATGTTCTAAAAACTCAGTGAAGCTAAGGCCATGAAAAATGATTTTACCCATCTCCATACATACTGAATCAACTTCAACGATAGTTGGAGGAGATTCTCTCGTGTCGAATGCGAAGAGCATCGTACCGCCATCTGAACCGAAGCCTACTAAACCAGGTCCGGATGTACCAAGTCCGTAAGGCTCATTGCATGGAACAAGTTGTTCGACAGATTCCAACATTAAGTAGCGGCCACCCTTCGTGAACCCTTCCGCTCCGTTTGACTCAAGTAGAAATGCAATGTAATCCTCGGGTGGATTTACGCCTAAAACTTGGAATGTGTTCTGAATTTCAGAAAGCATCGCTTTTGGCTTTTTTGAAAGGCCATCTGTCAACGCTGCAAGATGTGCATTCATGGTTTTCCTATTCCAATCCTTTCATGAACCTATACCACCACGAATTGAATTGGCGATGAACAGTTGGGTCTAATGCGATTTTGTTGGAGAGTTCAGTAGGACTACCACCAAACTTGATGGGTTGAATCTCGTGAATTTGCTTCCCTGCATATTTTGCAGGGTCGGCTTTTCTGAGGGCGGCATTTGCTTGGTCTGCGGTAATGCGTACCAGATCGTTTATCCCTGCCTGAGTCGTGACAGTTCTTCAAGGTGGGATTCTCACCCGCTCGATTGTGCGACATTGCCAAGCCGCAACTTAGAACTGACCCCGTGATTTTCGTTATTGGGTGCATCAAAAGTAACACATTTCTGATTCACCATCAAGTAGCTTTACAATCATATGGTCCTCCATGCAATCAAATGATACAGCGATATCTTTAAAATTACATGTTTTACGTAAAGTGTAGCTGTGGTTAAATATCAGAGCCTGTGTTTCACATAAAACGACAGAAAGCTTCTCAAAATGTATGATGTCAAGTAACGAGCTGTTTAGTACCATCGAAAGCAATGTATTACCTGTTAGGGCAACACTGGCAAAACGCTGATCTACGCCTATCCATATTGACGAGGTCACTGAATTAGGTACTATCACTGGTTCAATTAAGTCGCTACGCCAACACATTGTTAGGGCGTGCGAGGCGCTAGGTGGCAGCAAGGTGCCAAATACTCGCGGATGATCGTGAACAATCACGCGAAATATGGGGTCAATACCGTAGTATTGCTGCTCTGAAATCTTGCTATACATTGTCGCCTCTTTATCTTTATTTGAAAATTTTAGGAATAATTGAAGAAATTTCAGGAGTAGCAGATAGGTTGCCTCCCGGATAAAAATATCCTACATCTATTGCCCCTTTTTCTCCAACCTTGACGGTGCGAACAACTGTTACACCATATTCATTAGTGATGGATTCTTTTCCTGGAAGACTCTTTCCTTTCTCAAACAATTCGAGAAGTTTAGCCTTCCCACCCTCAACTTCTTTGATTCCAAGGGTTTCAAGATCCTTTAAGTTCTGAATAGAGCGAGCCTCGTTTTTTGGACTAGACTTGACTCGTCCAAAAAAGAAATCCCATTTACTCTCCTTGACTATCACATTGGCCTTCTGCACGACCTTCGCAACATCGTCAACTTTGTTTGCGACCGCTGCGACATCGTCCGCCTTCGTGGCGACGCTGCCGAGCTTCGAACCCTTGGCGAGCTTGTCAAGCCCCTTGGCTCCAACTACACCGATAACTACCTCAAGGAAACCACGCCCGATCGCCTCACCTGGTCGTCCTTCTTTCCAGGCAGTTTTGTAAGGGTCGGCGATTGCGTCCCAGATGACTCCGGGGTTGTTCCATACCGTCGAAGCGACCGTCACGACGGTTTCGGCGGTCTGCCTTGACTGGTCCGGGTTTACTAGACTTCCCAACGAACTGAGGTAAAAACCACCAACAGCGAGATCTTTGATCCCGCCAATAGCCTCTTTACCGTTAAGCCACAACCCAGATGCAAAGTCCCCGGCGTGACCCCAGAATCCCTTGGAAGCAGGCGGTGGTTCGGTCGCCGCCGCCCTGGCCGCCGCCCCGGCCGCCGCCCCGGCCGCCGCCCCGGCCGCCGCCCCGGCCGCCGCCCCGGCGACCGCCCCGGCCGCCGCCCCGGCGACCGCCGGTGTCGGGAGTTGAGCGACAGCGAGAACAGCGCCGAGCAGGAAATACGGCACGATGGCAGGCGCCAGCGCGGGGACGCTAGGCGAGCCGATCCCGGCAGCATCAGGATTCGTATTGTAGGACGAACTGTTGCTGCTGGCACTA
>JBDNHI010000025.1:0-3156 GCA_041694635.1 Gemmataceae bacterium
CGGTGCGCGTATCCTTCCCAAGCAGGGCAAAAGAAGCGTTATGCTGCAGAATAACCTGACCTGCCTGGTCGAGCAAAATTATCCGTAGGCCGTACCATCCAATATCGGGCATAGTAAGCGGAAGAGTAATGTCCGCCTCGGCACCAATGCTTTCCAAAGCAACTGTCTTCTCATGACTGGCAAGAGTTTGGCCTTTAATATCCCTGATTTTCCAACGCAGCGAATAACTTCCCGGCACTAAGGACCGCAGCGAAAATGTGGTCTCAGGTGTTTCATCATTATGAAAAATATTGCCAGGTTGCGCCTGCTTGAGTCGTACTTCCACAGGTAGCTTTTCTAAAGTAGCACCAAAAATATGAACGGCACTGGTCGAGGTTGGCACTGGTTTACGCCGCTTGTCACGCTGCAATTCAAGGCCGCCACATCGCCCCAGAAACTCAAAATCAAGATAAGGGCCAATTTTCATCGCAGCATAGGAATCCTGAGTGTCTGCGAGTATATCAAGGATGTCACCCGATTTTAAATCCACCCGCACAAGATACAGGGGTGTGGTCGTCGTTTTCCCATCGAATGCACCATAGGTAACGCTGCCCACCTGCTTGATGCCCTCGCTGGGTTGCTCTCCATTGCGGGGTAATGTAATGCTGGTATCTGCCATCGCCTCACCGCGGCCTGAAATGGCAAAGCGTGTAAGGCGAGTAGTCAGCACGGGATCCTTGTTTAAATCTGCTTCCACTGCGCATAACACCCATGCACATTTATAAAACGCTTGCGGAATCGAGAAGTGCAGAGACTCGGGCATACCATCCAATGCGGTGCGCGATGTATTTTCATCCGTCTCAAGCACCCGAGTTCCCTGCATTTCCTTTGCCTTGCCTACATCAGCATTTTTACCACCTTCCACTACTAATATTGGCACATCTTCAATCTGCTGCTTTCTAGGCTTCAAGGAAATAGTTGCTTGATCCATCACCCCAGGTTGGGCAAGGTACTTCACATCCAAGGATAAAAACCTGCTGCTTGTTTCATAAGTAAACGAACGCACCCCACGAGCTGCGCCCTCCGCCTCCATTTGCAAGCTGACTTCAATCAATCTGCTTGCACTATTAATGCGACCACAATAGCGCCCCTCCATCCAAACCTCTGCCCCTGCATTATCTGCACGAACCTCTAAGGGTACCCAGCGGTTCGATGCGGGTGGCAGATTCTGCCATACTTTTGCCAACCCAGTTCCCTGGGCCTCGGTGTAACGGGCGAGATAAGGTCGACTATGAAGACGATACTTTAAACCCGCCCCTTGGAACTCGATATAACCATCTGGCATGGGTTCTTTTTCTAATATCTTCTTCCCTGATTTCTCCACTTGGCGCAATAACTGATCCGCCTTTACCACTCCAAGCAAGGTTTGGCTCTGCCCACTGGCAAACTTAAACACCAATCCCATTTTACCCACCGGACCAACTTGAAATTCCACTTCTATTGCATTGGTTTTTCCCAGCGTTATCAAATGCGTTTTACGGCCAGCCACAGGTTCTGCAGCTTGGAAAATCACAACCGGCCCCAGAAGCAAGGCTACCAACATCGTAAGTGTGTATTTCATTTTGCCCTTGCCAAGTATCGAGTTTGTACCATTAATTTAAACACTAGACCAAAGATAGATTGGCATCGTTTATTTCTAAGCGCAAGCCTATTAATTTTGATATTCTCCGCCCACCCATCGCAGGTTGCGAATTTCTCGGGGCCCTTCCATGCTTTGCCACCTACTTTCAGCTTCTTGCCATCTTTTAAAGCTGTGCCACTGGGGCTGATACTAAACTCGGTCACCGATTGCCAGTTGGTAAGTGGCGTCACTTTTGCATCGATCGAAACAAGATCCTTCAAGCTAACAGATACCTGTTGCCAATCTGGCAAACCTTTTAATTCTTTGGCTGCACTATAATCGATTGCGGGCTTACCCGGATGGATCGCACCCCAAGCATTACAGTTGAAGGTAAGCACAACCTGATTATCGGTTAGGAACTTGATTTCAAAATGAAGAGTAGCACCATCAGGGCCACGCCTTTTTGGATCTTTAAGCTTGCGGGTGGCTGCAGTCTTAAGGGTGGATTGTCCCAGTTTAGCAAATACCAATCGTGCCAACCTCGGGTGCCATCAGCAATCAACCGGTCGGGTTTATCCGTAGCCTTCACGCAAGATTTCTGCAATTGGGCGGGTGTTACCGAAAGCATTCGAGAGCTGATGGCAAAAGTTGCAAAGTTCTTAGGGCGCATTGTTTAGGATGCGGCAGAATATTGTGCAGGGGTTTCTTAAACAACATTGGCAAAGACAAAAATCAGATCTTGCAGATTCATCACTGGGCAGGTTGCCTTCCATTGCGCCCCTACCCTAATCGCCTTGGCATCGCTCCAGAAACGAGTCAACGCGTGAGGATCAAACGAATAGTAAATATCGACACGCTGCACCGGTTTTGATTCATCAGGCGTGACAGTAATTACCGGAATGCCATCAGCCGTTTTGGTATCGAGAGCCATCTGCGGTGTTTGTGGCATCTTAAATGCAGCGGCTTTAAGGTGTTCTTCAAACCAAAGGAATTCGGTAAGTGCGTGCTCATTTGAATGGTGGTGATTGAAGTGGGGGGAAATACTAAAACGAACCCGATCATCAGGCAGATTGCGCCAATTCCAAGCCATGTTATCTATGTGGGCATGAAAGTCGTTGGTGGGTGACAACCATAAGATGGTGCAATTAATCGCTTCAGCCATGGGACACTTAGGCAATACTTCAGCCCGTTGTTTTTCGAGCCAAGATTTTAATTCTTGTAAACAAGGCACCGCTTTGCTTTGCCTTGATTCGAAAACTTGTTTGATTTAGCAAACGCACGGGAACAAAGGTTGGAGTTGGGGATGAGTGTAGTTTTGGTTCTAATTGGCGGAGTAATTTTTTACGCCAGTAATGAAATGCCCCTTCGGATATTCCGCGCCGTAGGCAATAAGACCGGATCGATTACCCCGCTTTCCTGACAATCTTTGATAATATCCCGCCAGCGTTGTTCTGATCTAGGATTTTTTCTAATCGACATTGCTTGTTCTCCCTCGAGTTATTGAAAACTCCTAGGCTAACATGCCGCGCAAGAAGGGTTTTCACCGAACGGACACA
>JBDNHI010000026.1:0-4232 GCA_041694635.1 Gemmataceae bacterium
AGCAGAGTGCGGACAGGCACCCGAGTACCGACGAAAACCAGTGTACCGCCGAGGATGTCAGGGTCGCTGTGAACCACAGGTGAAGTCGCAGTCATCGCATTCCTCCTTCTCTGGTGATTGTACCACGGCCGGAGTGTTGAGTCCGTCCGCTGAAAGTCTTGGTTAGCTTACAAAACTAGAATAATGTAATGATACCAGTAGTTTTGTCGTTATTTAATGCTTCAATATCGTCATAAAGATTTCGCAAGATCGCTTCAATATTAGCGGTTTTGCAGTTGCCTCTTCTAATCCAAATAATTTTGGGTGGAAAGCCTTTTAGTGTACAAAGATCGCTGAAATCAGCATCTTTAGTAACAATTAAAAACCCTTCCTTTCGTGCGTATTCCCAAACCTCAGTATCTGGAACTTGATCGAGATTTAAATTGTAAACATGGTTAGAACCATCATAAAAATCTCGCAGGCGATTTATCAAGGATGGAGACAAGTTGTGATCGAAGAGCAGTTTCACGCCTTGATGACCATCAACATTTTTTCTCGATCAGCAGCATAACTCAAGCAAGCCCGAATGTCCTCTTCGGTTAAGTATGGAAAATCTTCAAGGATTTCTTGATGAGACATGCCTGCCGCTAGATATTCCAGAACATCATAGACTGTAATTCTCATCCCGCGAATACAGGGTTTACCACTCCGCTTACCTGGTTCTATGGTGATTATGTTTTCATAGTTCATTGCAGTTCCCTCGCAAAACAATTCCAAGACTTAATTATAGTCTATGGAATTTCTCAAACTACTTTGATTTCAATTATCCTACTAATAATTTCAAAATAATAACCTTATCAATAACCTAGTCTGCTAACGGCACCGTTCACTAGCTGGGCCGGTTGCAAGGAACTTGATGTCTCGAAAAACCGTAATGCTGGCGTAGTCAGGTGCAAGGGCTTCGTTAGGCATGCCTCGCGGCCACCGGCGCCTACCGGCCTTCGGGTAAGCTGATGTGCAGGATGGCGGAGATGGGAACTAACGTCCGCCCCTTGGGCAGTTCCAGCATCACCCCGCCTCCCCGACCTGCACCAGCTTGCCCTCCAGTATCGCTTCCCTTGACGCAGCGTAGCCGCCGCCCAAACGCATCACCACGGACACGACCTTACCTGTCCACTCACCGATCATCGACTCCATGTTCGTACTCCCTTAAGTTAGGTTAATACCACTTGCCAAGCCCACCTCTCTTCACGCTGTAGTATTTTAACCGAGGTGCTGCGTGATTTTAAAGAAAAATCAAATGAATTCGCCACAGAAGTCGGTTCAGTAGGAAAAACTTTGTTATTAAATGATAAGAGTTGGTTACATCATAAAAAGGGGATGTTTGCGATTTTTTAAGGGGATAGAAACTGAAGTGCCTACTCTGAATGATTCATAAATTCCCATGATCATTTCTAAAGCTGACCGACCATCATATGCGCTTCCCAAAGGTTGGCGATCTTTTTCAATGGCTTCGATAAGATCTTTTACGATCCAAGTATTGCCCATTCCTAGGCCGCCATCTTTGATGGGTTCGGGTTTGCCTAATCCAGCACTGCTTATTTCCTGCCATTGGGTTTTCACCTTGATGGGTGACCAGGACGGATTATCGAGGAAGTATGCAGAGCCAAGTCCCCCAGTTGCGACATGAACAACACCTTTAGAGCCATAGAGATGAAGTCCGAACCTAGTACCCGCTCCGAACTTTGCTTTATGAGTACCGAAAGTAGCGAACACGCCATTATTAAAAGCAAAAGAAGAATTGATGTTATCGCCCACGATGGGCCCCATACCTTCCCCGCCATCGTGGATATCATCTTTGGAGGCAGGTTTTCCATTGGCGCGGATTTTAGAAAAG
Organism: Gemmataceae bacterium; assembly: GCA_041694635.1. GTDB lineage: Bacteria > Planctomycetota > Planctomycetia > Gemmatales > Gemmataceae > UBA969. The sequence continues at coordinate 1,877 of JBDNHI010000026.1, forward strand.
CAGGAAATAGCATCACCGGAGAAGTAGCGCATGAGATCCATAATATGGGTGCCAAGCACCATAAGATCTTGGCCCCCGCCTCGGTTGTCTTCCTTGCCTCTGCCGTGCATTTCTAAAAGGTCGCCAAGTACGCCATCCTCGATCATTTTTTTGATTTGGAACATTCTGGGGCTATATCTGGTCTGGTGGGCGATAGCGAGTTTTACATGATGTCGTTCGCAGGCGGCAATCATTTCATCAGCTTCAAGCAGGTTTCTTGCCATGGGTTTTTCGAGGAAGATGCTTGCACCATTTTCCGCACATGCAACCACCATGTCACGGTGTAGGTCAAGAAATCGGTCTGCAACGCTAACAATCTGAGGCTTTTCTTTTTCGAGCATCACGCGAAAATCAGTGTAGGAGTTTTTAGCCCCTAGTCGTGTAGCAGCAGCTTTTCTCCCAGCGTCATTTTCATCTGCTACCGCAACGATTTCAATGTTATCGATAGTTTTCCATACCACATCAAGTCCGTGTCCGTAGGCGCCTTTGCCTGTTCTTCCAATCACCGCAACTTTATAATTTTTCGCCATTGGCTTTGCCTTTAATTCTGGAGTGAAACTTGGAGGGAAACAACTAAGTTAAATAGTATCCCCACTATTCCTTTTCTTCCAATAAAATTTATCTTCTTAATAAACTCTTTAGGGCTTACGCAGTGGATCTAGCCAAACGGGAGATAACCAACTCTAGGCGAAGTAGCAAATGCGTGTAGGCAGGTGTGCCGGGAAAGTATTATCCCGCAGGGGGTTTGCCAAAACTTCTGAGCCATAAAAATCCAGCGCCACCGGCCAACAGCGAAGCTGAAAGTATTGCCATTTTTGAAGCGTTGATTGTCTCTGGATTTTCAGCAAAGGCTAAATTTGCGATGAAGATTGACATTGTAAACCCAATGCCACCAAGTATGCCGGCGCCAAAAACATGCCGCCAATTCAAATCAGAGGGCAAACGGCATATGCCACTCGCAACTGCAACGAAACAAAGGATTACCACTCCCAAAGGTTTGCCAACAATCAAACCGGCGATGATGCCAAGGCTATTCGTGCTGGTAAGGTTTTGCATCCAATCTGCGCCTATGAAAATGCTCGTATTTGCAAGTGCGAAAATCGGCAAAATGATGAACGCAACCGGTTTGTGTAAAAAATGTTCGAGCAGGTGGGAAGGTGAAGCCTTGTCGTCGTCTTTGGTGGAGAACGGGATCGCAAAGGCAAGCATAACGCCAGCAATCGTTGCGTGAATTCCTGACTTAAGCATAAGAAACCACATCAACGCGCCGCCGAGCAAATACGGAATGAGGGACATGACTCGAAGACGATTCAATGCAACGAGTAAAAGCCAAACAACCGCAGCACCAACAAGATACAAAATTGAAAGTTGGGCAGTGTAGAAAGCTGCAATGATGATAATCGCACCCAAATCGTCTATGATGGCAAAAGCCACAACAAACACTTTCAACGCAGCAGGAATTCGGTTTCCGAGAAGGGCAAGAACGCCTAAAGCAAACGCAATGTCGGTTGCCATTGGAATCCCTATTCCGGCTTGCGTAGTCGTTCCCGTGTTAAAAGAAAAATGAATCAGGGCTGGGGCAACCATTCCGCCGATGGCTGCAAAAATAGGAAGAAGGGCGTTCTTGAAGTTAGAAAGTTCACCGCTGTAAAGCTCGCGTTCAAGCTCTAAGCCGATAAGCAGAAAGAAAATCGCCATCAGCCCATCGTTGATCCAATGCTCAAGGCTAAGGCCCTTGATTTGTATCTGCCAAAAACTCAAATAATCTGTACCAATTGATGAATTCGTAATCAAAAGGGAGATAGCGGTACAAATTATCAGCAGAATACCACTCGATTTTTCTGAATCTAAAAACTTATTAAACGTGTTTGATAAAGTTTGTTGCACCAAGCTCGTTGCCACCTTTAGATAGGAACATCAAAACTATACTGATTCACACGGAATCACTATGCTTAAATTATAAGAGCAAGTCAACGGTGAAGCTAGAGAAACACGCTGACTGTGATAAAAGACACAACTAGCTTTATCTAGGTGGCGACGGCCAGCGCAACTCTCTGGGATTACATGCCGGCGGCGGCCTTTGCTTCCGCAAGCTTTCCATAAGTATCCTTGAGGTAGCCATCGATGTTCGTAAGTGTGAGTGCCTTTTTGAAATGCCCGACCGCAGCCTTCGGCTCACCAAGGCTCATGAAAGTTTCGCCCAGCGCCTGTTGCCAGTAGTAGGCGAGGTTAATTGTTCTTCTGCTTCTCTTTCAATGCGATCAAATCTTGCGTGCGCAACGATCATTAAATGAGTTAAAAAGCATTCACTTGCCTA
>JBDNHI010000027.1:0-3741 GCA_041694635.1 Gemmataceae bacterium
AAGTTTATGATGGGATCAACGAAGGAAGCAGTAGAAGCTGCCCTTAAAGGTGATTTAGTTTTTAAAGAATTAGTTAAGAATATGGAAGAAGCAGCGGTAAGTAAGGTGGTAGAGGATGTGGTTGAGTCAGAGAGACAGCACGAAGTGACGATATCTAAGCCATTTTATATGAGTAAGTATGAGGTGACGCAGGAGGAATGGGAAAGTGTGATGCTTGTAAATCGGAGTGACAAAAAGGGGGCAAAGTTACCAGTAACGAAAGTATCTTGGAATGATTGTCAAGAATTTATTAAGAAGTTAAATGCAAAGACTAGGGGTGGGTTTAGGTTACCAACCGAAGCGGAGTGGGAATATGCTGCTAGGGCAGGAACTAAAACAGCTTACTCCTTTGGGGATAGAATCACGCCTAAGGGTGCGAACTATAATCATAATTTTATTAGTCTTGAAGAGGTAGGAAACCAATATCAACAGGGTAAGATTAAGCCAGTAATAGTAGGAAGTTATAAAGCAAATGCGTTTGGGTTGTATGATACGCACGGGAATGTAGCGGAGTGGTGTGAAGATTGGTACGGGGCTTACCCTAAGGCGCGCGCAGTTGACCCAAAGGGCCCAGCCGCCGGAAAAGAGCGTGTGTTGCGTGGCGGGTCTTTCGTCTATGATGCTAGGTATTCCCGCTCGGCCTATCGCATCAACCTCACGCCTGTTGACAATTTCAACCTCTTTAATGGGTTTCGGCTTGCGAGGGAAGTTGGAGCAGAAGTAGCAATGCGCACGGAAGAGGAAAACCCATTAGATTCTAAGGTAATGCTAGAATCTCCATTTACTGAAATAAAGGCAAAATCTGCCCAAAAAGAAGTAGCTAAAAGAATAAAACGAGATGTAGAAGAAAAAGTAGACATAGGAAAAGATATCAAGTTAGAGATGGTACTTACTCCAGCGGGGAAGTTTGTGATGGGGTCAACGAAGGAAGCAGTAGAAGCATCCCTTAAAGGTGATGCAATTTTTAAAGAATTAATGAAAGATAAGAAAGAAGCAGAGGTAAGCAAGAATGTAGAGTTTTTTGTTGCGCATGAGAGACAGCACGAGGTAACAATTTCCAAACCATTTTATATGAGTAAGTATGAGGTGACGCAGGAGGAATGGGAAAGCGTAATGGGGAAGAACCCAAGTGAAACAAAGGGAGCGAAGCTGCCAGTGACAGATGTATCGTGGAATGATTGTCAGGAGTTTATCAAGAAGTTAAATGCAAAGACTAAGGGCGGGTTTAGGTTACCAACGGAAGCAGAATGGGAATATTCGTGTAGGGCAGGGACAACAACGGAGTATTCATTTGGTGATACTATTACCCCTAAGGATGCGAACTATGAGGGTTCAAAGTTTGGTAATCCAGTAGTAGTAGGAAGCTATAAAGCAAACCCATTTGGGTTGTATGATATGCACGGGAACGTATGGGAGTGGTGTGAAGATAAGGCCGTGTCGTTTTACCCTAGGGGACCCGTAGTTGACCCAAAGGGCCCAAATTTTGGAGAGAGCCATGTGTTGCGTGGTGGGGCTTTCGCCGCCGGTGGTGCTAGGCTTACCCGCTCTGCCTTTCGCCTCAGCAACTCGCCTGATAACCGGAACTTCATTATGGGGTTTCGGCTTGCGAGGGAAGTAGAATTAGAACCTGTATCAGTTGCCTTTGTCACAAGTAATTCAGCAGAATTTTGGAAGCTCTGTGAAGCTGGGGCACAAACAGCTGCAAAGGAAGACGGCGTAAATCTGATTTTTAAGCGTCCTCAGGACTCCACCGCTGCAACCCAAAAACAAATCATCGAAGATCTAATGACTCAGAAGGTGCAAGCTGTTTCAATCAGTGTGATTAGTCCTGATAATCAAACAGCTTTTCTTAATGAGATCGCTAAAAAAATTCCTGTGCTTTGCGTAGATAATGACGCAGTTAATTCTCAGCGTAAGTGTTATTTGGGCACCGCTAATTTGCAAGCTGGCAGGTCGGTTGGAGAATTGGTCAAAGAGGCTATGCCACAAGGCGGCAAAATCGCAATTTTTGTTGGTCAGTTAGACCCTATCAACGCAAGAGAAAGGCGTCAGGGTGTACTTGATGTGCTTGAAGGCCTTGCCGAATCAAAAGGCATGCGTGATTCCTTCGATGGGAAAAAATATGGTAATTATGAGCTGATTGGGACCTTTACCGATGGAGGGGATCAGGCTAAAGCCAAAGATAACGCGGCAGATGTTCTTGCCAAATTTCAAAATGAAGAAATTTTTTGTATGATTGGTTTATGGGCTTATAACCCTCCAGCTATTCTTGCTGCAGTTAAAGATTCTAAGCGCACCGGTAAAATTAAAATTGTTGGATTTGATGAAAATGATATTACCTTAGATGGGATCAAGTCGGGTGAAATTTATGGCACCGTTGTGCAACAACCTTACGAGTTTGGCTACCAATCTGTTAAGTTGATGGTTCAGTTAGTTTCAAATACTGAAAAAACTATTGTAATTCCAGCCAATGGCATAATTGATATCCCCCATAAAGTAATAAAGAAAAATAATGTTGAAGAGTTTCAAGCGGAATTAAACAAGCTATTGAGAAAATTGGCGATCGAAAAAATCCGGAATTAGCACTGACCGCAGTTAATATATTCGTAACCGTTCGGTTAAAACCCTTCTTTCGGGGCATGTTAGCCTTGGAGTTTTCAATACCTCAAAATATACAAGTTCACACATTTGCCAATCAGTTAATTAAAACCCTCTATGTCCTTCGCTTTTTATACCGGTGTTTCGCAAGGCGGACACCGACTAATAAATGTAAGTAACTCAATCTCTATAGCCCATTAAATTAGGCCAAAAATGCGTCATAATAATTTAAAATTCAATTGCATTCAAAACCCTTGATTGACTTCGCTTTTATCATCGGCAACTTCGCCGGGCGGCCACGGTCTAATAAATGTAATTAACTCAATTTCTTAGGCCCCTTAATTCAGCTCAAAAACGCGTCATAATAACTTGAAATACCCTAGCATTCACAAATCTAGGGCATTTTCATTTCCCTTCCTTGTGGAAGGAAAACCATTCACATTTTTTTGAAAGGAGGCACATTTATGTGCCAACCCAGACCTCTGGATCAATCGATCCAGCAGAAGTTTTATCGCACCCGTGAGGAACTTGCTAATGCCCTTGTCGAGCGAGATCAAGAAGTCGACATTCTGTTGACATCTCTAATTTGCAGAGAAAACCCACTCCTGATCGGCCCGCCTGGCACAGGCAAAAGTATGCTTATTGATGGCTTACTTAGTTGGATGGAAGGCACTAAATTTTCTATCCTGTTTAGCAAATTTAGTATGCCAGAGGAAATTTTCGGCCCTATTTCTCTTACTGGTTTAAAGAATGATAAATTTATTCGCATCACAGAAGGCAAACTTCCCTGCGCTGATATTGCCTTTGGCGATGAAATCTTTAACGCTAGTTCTGGAATTCTAAACACCCTCCTTAAAATCTTGAACGAAAGAGTTTACGAGCAAGGCGATGGTACCCGAATACAGGTGCCATTGAAATTGTTTGTGGGTGCAGCGAACCAATGGCCACACGATCAAGAGGGGGGAAAAGAACTCCACGCATTGTTCGACCGATTCCTTTTGCGAAAACGAGTTTTGCCAATTCTTTCTAAATCAGGGCGGCAGCGTCTTTGGTGGAATCAACCAAGTGAGATAAAACTTTCGTCAACAATCAGTCCAATAGAAA
>JBDNHI010000028.1:0-38403 GCA_041694635.1 Gemmataceae bacterium
TGACAATCCCTGAAGTGGTATTGATAGAGGCAGAACCACTTGCGGTAGCAGTGCCAGAGTAATTAAAAGCAGCATCAAAATTACTTATTAAAACAGTAAAGCCAGTGGAGGTAGAACTCGGTGTACCGAAGGTGGGGGTAATCGCAGGATCAATAATAAAAGTTTGGCCAACAAAATTTGCAGGCAGAATTGAAGTGTTGAGAAGTACGCTGATGTTATCGCTGCCTTCATTTGCGATTGCGAGATCGGGTTTTGAATCACCATTAAGGTTGGCAAGGATGACCGAATAGGGGGTAGTGCCTACAGTAAAAGTTTTTTGTGTTTTGAAGGTGCCATTGCCATTACCCGGAAGAATACTGACCGTGTTGCTATCTCGATTTGCGATAGCGAGGTCGATAAAGCCATCCCCATCAATATCAGCAGCGAATACAGAAACAGGTCTGGTGCCAGTAGTTGAATTAATAGCTGTTTGAAAAGTACCATTTCCATTGCCAAGAAGAACACTAGCATTTGTTGAACCATAATTAGCGGAAACAATATCTTTAAATCCATCACCATTAATGTCAGTAATGAGAATGGAAACAGGTCTGGAACCCGCAATAAGATTTGTAGGAGCATTAAAGGAGCCATCACTTTTGCCAATAAGCAGGCTGATATTGCCTGAAAAATCGGCAGTAGCTAGGTCATTGATATTATCGCCATTGACATCGCCCGAAGCGATAGATTTAGGGCCAGATCCTGTAGAAAAATTAGTGGCGGAGTTGAATGTGCCATTGCTGTTACCTAAAAGAATCGAAACAGAGTTACTGCCATAATTTGAGACAGCAAGGTCTAACACAGTATCAGAATTAAAGAAACCAAGAACTAAAGCTTGAGGTTGAGTTTGAGTTGCAAAAGTGTTTTTAGTCGATTTAAAAGTGTTGTTGCCATTGCCTAGAAAAACGGTGACAGAATTTCCGCCTGTGCCATTATAACTGTTAGCAGTGATGAAATCAGAAAAACCATCGCCATTAAGATCAGCACTGACGACTGATTGAGGTTCTTTCCCGGTAGTAAAAGTGGTTTGTGCTGCAAAGGTACCATCACCAGCACCAATAAAAGTGCTAATTTTGTTATTAATTCTATTTGCGGTGATGAGGTCGAGATTACTATCTGCATTAACCCTTGCGGCTATAATTGTATGTGGGCCAGAAGATGTGCCCGTTGAGTAATCGGTTTTGGCACTAAATGCAATGCCATTAATTCCGCCAAGTGGTTCAGAAGTAGCGTTAATAATGGAATCGTTATCAATTAAATTAAGCCCAAGGGTTCCAGTTCCTGTGATGGCAGAAACCGTAACTGTGTAATTAGAAGAAGTAACTTGGGAAACGGAAATAGTATTTGTACCTGGGACCGAGCCTGTTTTTGATACGGTGAAATCTGCACTATCCACGCCAGTGACGGCTTCGCTGAAAACAACCGAAAATGCTGCGGATGAAGTAACTGCAGTTCCCGAAAAGCGGTTGATCGAAAGTACAGAAGGGTTTGCAGGGGTGATTCTTGCTTCAAGGAATTCAAGCGAGGGAACTGCTTTGTTTGTTGGTACGGTTTTAATTTTGCTAGATGAAGGAAGGCGAAGTCGGCGTGCAAATAGCCGGAGCCATTGGTTCCAAGAAGTCATTGGGCGTATTCCATTGGGCGGATGAAATAAAAACCTTATGGTTGACAATAACTATGATCATACAATTGCTATTTGCAAAGTAAATAACTAAATTTGAAAGTTTAATAATGATTTATTTAAATGTGAAAATCGTTAGAGCAATCTTGATACTTGGTTGCTATTCCTTGATGCCAAGGAAGGGTTCACCTTCATTAAGAGTAGGGCGTTCGGGTCTGCCCTTGTACTTGTAAACAAGGCCCATATTGTCGAGGCCCATCAGGTGAAGAATGGTGGCATGAAGATCATGAACATGAAGTTTGGTATCGATAGCACGGAGGCCCAGTTCATCGGTTTTGCCAATGGTAAGGCCACCCTTAACGCCACCGCCCGCCATCCACATCGAAAAACCATTGGAGTTATGGTCTCTGCCATCGCCTTTTTCACTCATGGGTGTTCTGCCGAATTCGCCCCCCCAAACCACCAGAGTGCTGTCGAGAAGGCCGCGTTGTTTAAGATCCATAAGTAGGGCAGCAACCGGTTGATCCATTCCTTTGCAAAGCGATTTATGGTTTTCTTCAAGTTTACTATGAGCATCCCACTTGCTGCCCGCCCCATGATAAATCTGAACAAAACGCACGCCGCGTTCTACAAGTCTTCGGGAAAGCAGACAAAGGCGAGCCATACTTGAAGTTTCTTTCTGATCGAATCCGTAGAGATGTTTTGTGTGTTTCGATTCTTGGGCAAGGTTGACAACTTCAGGAGCTTCAGCTTGCATTCTAAAAGCAAGCTCGTAACTGTTAAGCCTTGCATCGAGTTCGGATTGACCTGGGTGGGTAGCTGCGAATTTTTGATTGATCAATTTTAAGAGATCAAGCTTGCCCCGTTGTTGAAGTTCGGAAACGCCTTCTGGCGTATTAAGGTTGGGGATAGGTTCGTTGCCACCTTCTATGCGAATGCCTTGGTAAACAGCGGGCATAAAACCAGCGCTCCAGTTGCGTGGGCCATTAACAACCTGCCCTTGGTTATCTTGAAGAACAACAAAAGCTGGGAGGTTCTGATTTTCGGTACCGAGGCCATAAGTAGCCCAAGAACCAAGCGAAGGTCGGCCACCTAAAATGGAACCAGTGTTCATTTGGCAAACGCCCGCAGAATGATTGATGCCATCTGCCACACAAGACCGAATAACAGCGATTTCATCTACCATAGTAGCAGTGTGTGGAATAAGTTCAGAAGCCCAAGTCCCAGCTTTGCCGTGTTGTTTCCAAACCCTAGGGCAAGCAAGCAAAGGGGATCGACTTTCGCCCATCGAAGTAATAACTTCGCCAAAACTGTCGGGAAGTTGTTTCCCAGCAAGTTTGTTAAGAAGAGGTTTAGGGTCGAATAAATCGATATGGCTAGGGCCACCTTCCATAAACAAAAAGATGACAGATTTAGCTTTGGCGAAGTGATGGGGATTTTTAGATGCAAGGGGGTTGTTCAAATCATTTTGATTAGCAGGGGCTTGATTTTCTAGGAGTGAATTTAATGCGAGTGCGCCAAAGCCTGTACCAGCATTGCTAAGCCATTGCCTACGAGAAAAAGGGGTTGTCATCGCATCAGGAAAGTTAGATTTAGGAATCATAAAAGCAAAACCTTTAAAGAATCAAAAAGGGGTTATCATTGGATATAAAGAAATTCGCTCGAGTTAAGTAAGACTTGGCAAAGATCAATCCAAGCATTGTTCTGGGCATCTGATTTATTGGACATATTTTTGCCTCCTACCTGAATATGAAGATCATTACCCGATGTATCCTTAAAAACATTAGGCTTCGATTCAAATTGCCAGTAACCGACAGTTTGTTTAGCAGTGCCTTCGCGTGTAAACAACAACTGCTCGACCCCAAGTGCTGTGTTAGATAATCGAATATCATCAATTAGGCCATCAAAAGAACTGTTATTTACTGCTGAAAGAGTGCCCAAAGTGAAAGGCATCTTGTTGGAAAATTCACCAGTGATGGAGTGCTCTACCTTGGCGATAAGCAAAGGTTCATCATCGTTGGCGAGGTCTTTAAGATAAAAAGTAACCAACCCCTTGGAGTTAGTTTTAGCGTTGGCAAGTGAAAAGGCACAGCCAAGATAATAGGGTTTATTGATCGCAATATGTTGATCGGAAAAGATTGCTTCTTCGCCAAAATCGCCATTGAGTTTTCTGCCAATGACCTGAAGAACAAGAGTCTGTGGCTTTCGACGAGACTGCTTGCCTGTAATTCCGAAAGACCAACCTGGGGTTTTGATATCGAGTGGTCGGTTAGCACAAATAATGCGAACAGCCCCGGTATCTGCAATGGATTTTGGAAGAACAAAAGCTTCAATGGTAAAAGCAGAATCTGGAAAAAGTGTTGAATGTGGAACAAAAAAAGATTGTTGAGAAGCGAGTTTAATTTCAGCAGCTTGACCATCGCGAAAAGGAATTTTCCCGGAATTAAAAGTGGCAGAAGGATTGGCAGTTTTTTGCGGATCAATACGCCTGGCCTGCATCTGAAGGAAAGTAGTCATCGTGTGATTTTCTTCCGCATCGGGATTTCTGCCGTAGGCAACCTTGTACGCAAGTTCCAATCGTTTTTTTGGATCGGGTTCTTGCTTTGCAAGTCGTTCCGAAAAAGCCCTAGCACGGTTAAGCATCATCGGGCTATTAATCAATAAAAGTGATTGTACAGGCGTGGTGGTGGTCTCGCGGTTTGAAGCGCTACTGAACCAGTATGGAGCATCAAAGACATCAAGTAGGGGGTCACGGTTGTTGCGAATAATTTTAGTATAGATGGATCTGCGTGGCTCAGAAACTGAACTTCCGGGTCCGCCGGTATGTAGCTTTAATTCCCCCGTGGTTGCGAAGATCGCATCGCGGATTTGTTCCGCATCAAGGCGCCTGATGTTTCCCTTCCAAAGAAACTTATTTTCTGGGTCGATGGATTTTAAAGCATCGAGATTCGGGTGCGAAGAATCTTGCTTGTAGGTTGCGGAATTCACAATAAGGCGGTGAATACTTTTAATGCTGAAGTTGTTTTCAGAGAAAGAATTAGCAAGCCAATCGAGCAAAAGTGGGTGTGTGGGTGGCTCCCCAAGTTTACCGAAATCGCTTGAATTCGTTGCAAGCCCTTTACCAAAATGCTGCTGCCAAATACGGTTGACCATAACCCGCGAGGTAAGAGGGTTGTTCTTATCAGTAAGCCAAAGAGCTAATGCAGAACGCCTACCCGAACTTTTTAAACCGTTTGCAGGTGGAATAATAGAGGCTGATTTTTCGTCTAGAATCGTGATGAACCCTGGCTCAATGTTCTTGTTGCCTTTCTTCGGTATGGTGGTCTCTGCCGCAAGTAAGCCAACATCTTTCACCATCAAAGGTTTGGGTAAAGGTTCGGGCTTAATCGAATCGAATGCTGAAAGTTGTTTCTTTAACGCTAAGAATTTTTCTTTATCATCCTTGTTAAGAGAGCGTTCGATTTTTTCGAATTCGTAATGGGCTTGCCTGTAAGCTAGTTCTGCTAACTGATGTTCGAAAGTGCTGCGCTGTTCGGGTGATTTTCGAATCATAGCCTGAATATCTGGGGGAAACTTGATGATTGCACTTTCCCTGATTTTCTTGTAATACGATTTTTCAAGTGCAGCGATTTGCTGGTTGATTGGTTCCGTCTTTTCTTGCCAAAGTTTAAGCTTCGTTTGATATTCTACCTTCGCCTCAGCAGATGCAACTTCGACATCTTCAATAGGAAGGACCCCACTAAAAAAAGCCCTCAGCCTAAAGTAATCTTTTTGTAAAAGAGGATCGAATTTATGGTCGTGGCAACGGGCACACTGCAAGCCTAGCCCCATAAAAACATCACTGGTGGTATCGGTAAGATCATCTAAAATAATATCCCATTGGGTACGGACATCACGCTGATTGTATTCGTAAATCCAATGCCTAAGGTAACCCGTTGCAATCAGGGCATCCGGGTCTTCGGGGAAAAGTTCATCCCCAGCAATTTGCTCCTTGATGAACCGGTCGTAAGGTTTATCTTGGTTGAAACTTTTTACAACATAGTCGCGGTAAAGGTAAACCTGTGGTCGATATTCATCAAGCCGATAGCCATCGCTTTCAGCATAACGAACAAGGTCGAGCCAAAAGCGTGCAGACCTCTCGCCATACCTTGGAGATTGTAAAAGCGATTCGACCAAAGTTTCATAGGCATTGGGCGAATTATCGTTAAGAAAAGAATCAACCTCGGTGGGCGAGGGCGGTAAGCCAGTTAAATCGAAGTAAAGCCTGCGAACAAGAACTCGCTTGTTCGCTTCTGGTGCGGGTGTAAGTTTATTTTGCATTTGTTTTTCGAGAACAAAGCGATCAATGTTATTTTTAATCCAAGGGTCATTGATTGCAGGGGGGGTGATTTTTTTAACAGGTTGGAAGGCCCACCACTGGCGATCTTCCTCAGTAATTTTTCCTCCAACTCTTTTAACAGTTGTATTTTTACTTGTAGGCCATTTCGCTCCGGATTTAATCCAAGTAGAAAAATCTGCTACTTCTTGAGTCGAAAGCTTTTCCTTGGGTGGCATTTTGAAATCAGGGTTAGCATAACTTATCGCCTCAATCAATTTACTTTTTTCAGGGTTACCTAAAACAATAGCAGGCCCAGTATCACCACCTTCCAACATCCCCAAATGAGAATCGAGCACCAACCCGCCTTTGCTTTTCTTTGCTTCGTGGCTATGACAAGCAAAACACTTTTGACTAAGTATGGGAAGAATTCGTTTGTTAAAGAATTCATCATCTGCTGCTTTGGCCCAACCTTCAATTGTGATAACAGTAAAAAAGATAAAGGTAAGATTAAGCCCAACCTTTATAAGTTTTGTTAAAGAAAATAGCATAGTCGATACCTAAAAAATTCTTGACAGCAATAGCCTTTATCTTAATAGAAACCGAACATAAAATTAAGAGGAAAGTCGTAAGAGCACCCAAATAATATACCGAGCTTGGCTAAAGATGCGCTAAAGATCAAATAAGCATTTCATTCGAAGCCTATTTTGTAGCCTTAGGCTGTGAGTTTTTTTCGATGAAACTAACAATGGGTGTGGAATCGTCAAGGCCGTGAGGATGATGGCCCACCCCTTTCTTTCTAATAAGAATGATTTCTCCCCCCAGTTTTTTATACCTTTCTTCAATTAGCCCTGTGTTTTCTTCCCAGGGTACTACATCATCTGCATCACCAAACACATGAAGAAGTGGCACCTTGGCATCCGCAAGGGGTTTTAAATTATCAACGGGGTTAAACTTGTAAGTTAAGGCTTCTACATCATCTTTTAAACCATAAACGCTGAGGATTAATTTCCAGTCCCCCATACTGCCTTTGCCTTTTCCCTTACCGCCAGGCCAGCTTTTAAAATCGCAAACCGGTGCATCACCGTAAATACAAGAAACTTTCTCTGGGTTAGCAGCAGCCCAGTTATAGACATAAAGCCCACCTCTACTTAAACCAACAAGCGCAACCTTTTTATTAAACCCATATTTGTTAGTAAGTTCGGCATAGAAAACATTCCAATGCGCAACCGCTTTAGGCGCGCCAAGCATATTCGGAACGCCCATGTAGACAATATGAAACCCTTTGTTAAGTAGGGCAATATCCGGTGCAGGTTTATGGCCAAAGAATTCCCCGTGCCAAACCCAGGGCCTGCCATCAGCTTCTTTTTTAGGGGCAACAACCTGAACTGTTTTGCCATCAACTTGAAAATCGTACTTAGTGAAACCGTTCCAGTTCGATTGCTTCCCGGGGAATTTTACTTCCTCTGCATTACTAAATTCGGGAACAAAAAGAACCAAGCCAATTAGGAAAGGTATAAATCGTTGCATATCGTTACTCTCTGAAAAAAGAAAAAAGCTGCATCTAAGTTTAAGATGCAGCCCTTTGGTTGTAAAGAAAAAGTATTACTTGGCAGCATCAAGATCTTTCAGCTTGACATTTTTCCACCTGACTTCAAGCACATCGGTTTTCTTGCCTACGCCGTGAACTTGCAAAGCGATAAGGCCCTTGGGTGTAACGCTATCTTTAAGATCAGCAGCAGGAACGCCATTGATAAAAGTTTTGATAGAATCGCCTTTGCATTCGATGCGGAATTTATTCCAATCGCTGGGTTTAAAAGCTTTTCTAGCAGCTTCATTTTCTTTCAGATCTTTAAGCCAACCTCTGCGGCCTTCATCATAAATACCCGCGGAATAAGCTCTTGCGGAGGGGTCGATTTCAACTTGATACCCGTGAACTCTGCCCGCAGCAAACTTAAACTTCTTGCCACCAATTTCTGTGGTCTTATCTTCTTCAAAAACCTGACTTCGAATCTGCACACCCGAGTTAAGCTCTGGATGTACTTTGAATTCAACTTCAAGAATAAAGTTGGCATAATCCTTGGTGGTGCAGAGGAAAGAATTAGCAGTGTTGGGAACAGAAGAACCAATAATCTCGCCGTTTTCTACTTTGTAATTAGCCTTGCCGCCTTTTTGTATCCAGCCTGTGAGATCCTTGCCATTGAATAAATCAATCCAGCCCTCTTCTGCCCCAAAAGAAACAGAAGTCGCTGTAACAGCAGTGATCAAACATAAAAACATCAAACTAAGAATCCACCTGGTCTTCATAATCGGGTTCCTGAAAAGGTTGTTTAGTAAATTTAGCTCTTAGCTATTATGGTGAAATAAGGCAAAGAATACAACCAGCATAATAAAGCAAAAGCCAGTTTCTATCCTTTTAAAAGAATACCCGCAATGGCGGCATTTAAAAGTGTAGCAACAAAGCCAACGAATAAAGCCCTGCCCCCAAGGCGTGCAAGGTCACCCCGCCTTTCGGGTGCCAAGGCACCAATTCCACCTAGCTGGATTCCCACCGATGAAAAGTTCGCAAACCCAGTAAGCGCAAATGCTGTTAATTGATAAGACCGGTCGGTCATAAATTCAGGGATTGCCTTCCAAGCTTTCATCTGTAAGTACGCATAATGCTCGTTGATAGCAAGCTTAGCACCAAGCAAGCTTCCCACTTTTTGAATGTCGTCCATCTCGATACCCATAAGAAAGGCAGCAGGCGCAAAGCACCATCCAAAAACTTTCCTAAGGGATAAGTCGTCAGGCCAATTGCCCAGTGTTTCTGCTGCAAGTCCAAGGCCAATCAACCCCGGCTTAATCCCCATTAGCAAGGCATCAAACATCGCAACAAAGGCGATGAAAACAATCAGCATAGCCCCGACATTAAGCGCTAACTTTAAGCCATCGGTAGTCCCCGATGCGATTGCATCCACCGCATTGACATAAGGGGATTTATCATCTTTCGTGTTAACCGTTCCCGCAGTTTCAGGGGTTGTAGTCTCGGGAAGAAAAAGCTTCGCAAGGTACAAACTACAAGGGCAAGCCATCACGCAAGTGGTCAGCACTGCAACCGGGTCAGCGCCATAATTAATATAAACCACCATCATCCCGCCCGAGATATGCGCCATCCCACTTACCATCAGAGCGAATAATTCGGAATTGGTCATTCGAGGTACATAAGGTTTTACAATAAGGGGTGCTTCAGTTTGGCCCATAAAAACATTGGCGGAAACAGAAAGAGTTTCTGCGCCACTGGTTCGCATCAGGTTGACCATAATGCGTGCAAGTAACCTTACACAGCGCTGCAGAATTCCAAAATGATAAAGCAAGGTAAAAAATGCAGAGACAAATAAAATGGGGGGCAGTGCCACAAACGCAAACTGAAACATATAATTCGTTTCAAACAATTTAGACCAAGTACCCCCCATAGCAGCAGGCTTTGCATCCGCCAGATTTCCAAAAACGAAAAGCGCTCCTTCATCCGAGAAACTAATAAATTTTTTGACCACCCCACCTACTAACGAAATAATTTTGTAAACAAATTCTACTTTAAGAACCAGAACCGCAAGTACCATTTGCAGTGCAAACCCCCAAGCGATGGTATGCCAGTTTACAGCGCGAAGGTTTTTAGAAAAAACCGCAACTAAACCAAAGAAGAAAATTACCCCAGCTACCGACTGCCCCCTTAAACCAATTCCCGACCTAAAAAGGTAGGCCCCCATTGCTACCACAACAATAAATAGAGCAATTCCCAAACGCCAGTTTAAAGGTGTAGGTTCAAATTGTTTTTCAGGTTGTGTCATAGGATTTAGCGTTTGCATAAAATAATTCTTCCGTTAAAGGTTAGAGTTTTGCATCAGGGTTCCACCCTTCGCATTTTCCAGTTTGCATAGCGATAGAAAAGTGTTTTCTACAAAGCGAAACATAGCGGTTGTTGCCACCAATTTCAACTTGCTGGCCGCTGCGCTCGACCTCGCCAGTAGAGGAAATGCGAACCACCATCGTAGCTTTTTTACCACAAAAACAAATGGTTTTTAATTCGGTAATGCTATCAGCCCAAGCTAAAAGCGCAGCACTTCCAGGGAAAAGCTCACCCTGAAAATCTGTGCGTAACCCATAACACATAACCGGAATATTGGCTTCATCCACTAGCCTTGCAAGTTGTTTAACCTGCTCGGGGGAAAGAAATTGCGCCTCATCGATGAGAACGCAATGAGGCTTGGTCAAAAGGCAGGCCTCATAGAAATTGGTGCTGGCTGAAAAAAGACTTGCCTTCGCTGCTATACCAATGCGAGATGCAATTTTTCCTTCTGCCCTAATATCAAAGATTGCAGAAAATAGCATCGTGCTCATTCCCCGCTCTTTGTAGTTGTAAGCAGCTTGAAGAAGAGAGGTAGATTTTCCAGCATTCATCGTCGAGTAGTAAAAGTAAAGCTTTGCCATCCTAGTGCATTCCTCTGTAAATAAATTCGAATCTTCTGATTTAAGCTAAGGAGAATTAAATCAGAAAGAGAAGGAGAAGGCAAAAAATGTTTTCTTGAAATCTCTCACTTCTTTAAACACTCAGAATGCTTCGGATGCCTTCCGTCATTAAACCATCCATTGAATCTGGGCAATGCGCAACACTTACCTCGTACCCCCCCTGTGGATAAGCTTCTTTAGTAGGGATATACCAAGGCCCACCATCGCCATAAGCAGCGGTAGCAACAAACCGACCGGCTTGCATTTTTTGCGCCCGAAGTTGATACTCTAAAAAAGATTCCGCAGGAAGATGAATCATCGATGCTTTATTAATATGCAGCGCACTTAAAATGATTGGCATACGGTCTTCAACTCGCTTCATAAATGCTAATCGCATTGCAGGTCGAATCCGGTTGGCAGGCATCACTTTTTTGTTTTCTAATAAAGTTGTTTCAGATTCTTTGGTAAATATGGGGTTCACTGCTGCGAAAAGGTTGTGCGACTTCCAAGAAATAGTGCTGATAACTTCTGGCTTAAGATTTTTTTCAGAACCGGTAAGGCCGTCATAAATCCGCCCTGTTAGTTCAATTCGTGCTTCAGGCGAACCATTATTGTACTTACCCGCAGCAATGTTACCCGCAGCACCCGTGAAATAAATATGGGTGCAATCTGGCTCTTCCTTTTGCAATTTCTTGCGTGCAAGCCCTACAAAATCACTGCTAACTTGGCCCTGCCCATAATGGCTCATCGGGTGAGTCGCATAATAATGACAAGACAATATCTTTTTATCACCATTATAAAAGGCAACTGTTTTAAGCATCGGATCAATCAACCCTTCGGGAAGGGCAATCAGTTCCAAATCCTTGGAAGCACTGCCTCGCATCTTGAGGATTTTTCCATTGGCGCCAATCGCAACCCTTCGGTTCGATGCCACTTTTTCAACCTTCGCCTCCCCCTGTGCAATGTGAGTTAACGGCTTGGCTTTGGGAATGGCTTCCCTAACCGCAGCAGCAGCTCTTTCAAGGCAGGTGTTAAAGAAATCAACTTGAACCACGGTGAGTCCATCGTTTTGCCGGGCCACCAGCTTTTCAGCATCTAAGCAAACAAAAGGCGCATCGTGCTGGTGCACACATTGAACCGCAACCCGGTCTGCTGTGGTGTTAGCAGCCTTTGCAATGGCGTTACGCCAAGCCAAATGAGCACCGTTAAGAATCCCCGTCCAATCAACTGCACATACAACAATCGGTTTATCCGCTCCCAGAATTATAAACCCTATCGCTTCTTGGCTATCGCTAACATTTTTCACAGGTGTAATCCAACCGCCACATAAAGGGTGTCCAATCGGAGGAGTAACATCAAAGCGGAAAGTTGCAAGTGAAAGAGGGCTGTTTTCTTGGGCAAGATTATTCGCCAAGGCGTGTTGGATTAAAGGTGAAGTTGCAATAGCTCCGGTGATAACGCCATTAAAAGTCGAATCTTTAAGCCATTCTCTGCGGCTGGGTTGGTTTGAAGATAGGATCATAAATGCTCCGTAATAAAAAGGTGAGGTTGAAGTTTAAGCAGAAACATAAAGGAAGGCAAATAAGTAAAGTTAAAAAGAAAAGCCAACCAGAATCAATTTAGTTTCTGATTGGCTTAAAATAACCCTAAACACAAGTATAGAAATTAGGGAAGTTGTTTGAGGTGAATATTGCGGAAGTGTACTTCCGACCCTTCAGATTGAAAACCAATGGGTCCACTGGTTAAAGTGGTTTCGCCTGTACTGACTTCTTTGCCATTAACTTTGACATTAATTTTGCCAGCAGCAGTGCAAGTGATTTCAGTTTTGCTCCATTCGCCCATAGGTTTCAAAGCGGTTTTTAAAACAGCTTCGTTGAAGTTGTTGCTTTTGATATCATCCTTGCCAAGGCCCATCATAAACAATTTGCCGTGATCGAAATATCTACCTTGTGGCTCGATGCATTTGGGCCAAATTTTAAGGGGTTCTTGAATATGAACCAAACAGCCAGAGTTGCTCTTTTCTGCACTGCCAACAGGGTAGCGCCATTCATAAGTGAGGACATAATTCGTATAGGATTTTTTGGTATGGAAGAAAGCGGTGGGTTTGCCGGTGCAAATGATGGCGCTATCTTTAACCGACCAAGTTTTTGCAGGGTCAGAATCTTTAGGCGCTTTAGGGTCAAAGAAGAACTTAAACCCATCCATATTCTTGCCGTTAAATAAGGGGGTAAAGCCATCAGTATCAGCAGCAGCAAGGCTACTAACAAGAACTAAACCAAGAGATAATGCGAAAAATCGCATCGCAATCGACTTCTGAAACATTGTGAAATCTTCCTTTCAATAGGTGGGTAAAATACGAACCTAATTGTAAGGGTTACAAATACTGTTGCAATAATTTAATCGCCTAATATCTGATTAATTTAGTGTTATTAATGTTGGCAATTACAAATTTCGTGGAAAACCGTGCCCTAACTTTAAAGATGGTAGTTTTGAAATCGACCCAGATTCATACCGAATTTCATGATACTTAAAGTATATGCCAAAATTTCACTGGGGGTTAAAAGCCATTCTTGTAATGCTATTTAGTCACCTCTAGATTGGTAAACGCATATTCCACTTACATTGGCTTATTAATAAGGGAATTACTAACAACCGTTTAAGTGGGTTTGTTCCCAGGCTGCCAGGTCTTAAAAGATAGGGGTGGGTTTAGAGTAAAACTTAAACCCATCTGAATGTAAGGCGACTGGCAGAAAAAGGGGTGGTAGTTAATTCTCGAGAACATTTATTGCCAAAACAGCCGTTGCAGAAGGCGGGGTTCCCTCAAAGCCGTGACCCGCATTAAAGTTGTGGAGACATCTCCAAATTAGTAATTTTCGCACCCTACTCAATGTTGGGGCAACAGAATAGCTATTAAGCTTTTGTCCACAGTGTCTCCATCCCCGACACAAACATTCAATAATTGAACAGCGTTATTGTGTTAAGTGAAAACACCCCCTATTGATTTAGAGACTTACAGCTTGCTTAACCAAAAGCTACAAATGCATTGGGCTATTATTAGGGGAATTAAGAGCAATCGGCTGCTAAAGTATTTCTAGTTTACAGGCACCCTATTTATAAGCCTACTACGAATCAAATATATGACCAACACAATTGTCCCTTCAGCCAGCAAAACGGGACAATAACTCGGCGTGGATGGGCTACTGGCAATGTGCAGCATCCTTATCAACGAGGCTGCTAGATGTCTTGCCACCATTTTCAACTTCATTTTTGCACAATCACTTCCCCAAAAGTATAAAGTAATTCTATTTTTTATTGACGAGCTATTTCTGCCGTCATATTATGCAAACAGGTTAATTCTAAAATTATTATACCCGTTCCCGCGACTCGTCGTTACAGGAAATATCAGGTAAGCTTAAATGTTTTGTCGCATGATGAAGTTCAATGATGTGGTTTGAAACATTAACCGGTTTTCCTGAAGAATCCCCACAGCAGGTTCGTGAGAATATCACCGTTGACGGTAATACACTAATTTCTAATGTAAACGGGAAGGTGTTGGTGTACGGTGAATTGGAAACCCCGTCTTTGGCCGAACTGAGAGAACATGTCCATTCGATTGGGCATAAGGTAGGAGAAATATCGGTTCGCGAAATAGTTGCCAATGTCCAGCATTTGCACACAAACGAATCGAATGCCGGCGCGCTTTTTCAGGTAGCTTCCCAGTTTAATTTGCTGGAAATGGTGTCTCCGGGTGTAACGCCTGAACATGGGGTTGGAATTTACGAGAATGATCGTACTCAGGGACCAGCGTGTGCTATCGCAGCTGGTGCGGGAACGATTTACCGAAACTACTTCGCTGTCGTAAATGGGCAAACTGGCCAATCAGCAAGAAACCAAATCGATTGTCTTGCGGACATCGGAGTAGCATTGGGAAATGCCGAGAGCCGTCTTTGGGAAATGAGAAACGGTTATGCGTTGGCATCACACAATGGTTTGGTCGAGATAGCGCATCGACTTCAAGCATCAAGCGAGAGTGAACTTGATGGATTGCGACAGTTGCTACGAATCGGTATTCAGTGGAATACGCAAGTGCCCTCCGATGACTCCAGGCATAAAGTCTCACAAGCCTATTGCTCCGCTTTGCCAGTTGCCTATTCCCGGCATTCTTCGAATCTTTGGGCGGAATTCGCACGGCTAATTCTAGAGGCATCCTATGAAGCAACAATTTGTACTGCAATTTTGAATTCGATACGATATGGAAGCAACAAATTGTTTCTAACGCTTATCGGCGCCGGAGCGTTTGGCAACGAAACCGATTGGATCATTGGAGGAATCCAACGCGCCTTGCATCTCTACAAACATGCTGATCTTGACGGAGCAATCGTAAGCTATGGCTCGTCTAATCAATATATTCAGCAACTTGTTAATCAAACACGCAACTAGAAACCGCAACATAACAACGCCTTAAACTTCACCTGAGTTTAACCGCTGGAGGGTGCTGCTAGACCTCTAAATGTCTAATCCTAAAGTTCCAGTTAAAGCAGATCTACTTAAGGTAGCTCCACTTTAATTAATCTCTTTGGTTTTTTTAAATCATAATTCTCTTTAACCCAGCACTGGCATAAACTAAGCTTAGGTTTAGTATTTAAAGACTATAAATCCCATAGGTGAAAAATGAAAGCACTAGTAAGCGGAAGTATGATAGTAAGCTTAGGGGTAATGTTTTTAGCAATGGTACAAGGAGCAGAAATCAAGGAAGAAGTAATAGACCTAGGCAAAGATATAAAGCTCGAGATGGTATTAATCCCTGCGGGTAAGTTTATAATGGGATCACCCAAAAACGAAAAAAATCGTTATGGTAATGAAGTGCAACACGGAGTAACAATATCTAAACCGTTCTATATGGGCAAGTATGAAGTTACGCAGGAGCAATGGGAATTGTTGATGGGAAATAACCCAAGTAAGTCAAAGGGGGCAAAATTACCCGTAACGAATGTGTCGTAGGATGATTGCCAAGAGTTTATCAAGTATCTGAATGCAAAGTGCAGGGGTGGGTTTAGATTACCAACAGAAGCCGAATGGGAATATGCGTGTAGGGCAGGCACTAAAACAGTGTATTCCTTTGGAGATACTATCACGCCAAAGGATGCGAGCTATAATAATTTGATTGGTAAGCCATTCGCCGTAGGGAGTTATAAGGCGAATGCCTTTGGTTTGTATGATATGCACGGGAATGTATGGGAGTGGTGTGAAGATTGGTATGGCGATTATCCTAAGGGTGCCGTTACTGACCCCAAGGGCCCAAATTCCAGTAAATACCGTGTGTTGCGTGGTGGGTCTTTCGTCAGTTCTGCTGGGGTTTCCCGCTCGGCTAACCGCGTCAACGACTCGCCTGATAACCGGGTCATCTATTTTGGGTTCCGTCTTGCGAGGACTTATTAATTACTGCTTGTTTCTTTACTGCTTTACACCTTGTGATTTATGCCTTTTGTATTTGTCTTTGAAAAGCCTCTACGAAGTGGAAAAAATTAAATCCAAGGCTAACACCCCCCTTCAAAAAGTTTTTCGCCGAATGGTTACAAACCAGACAATAAATAAATTGACAGATTCAATGCTGCAGAATAACCTAAAATAGAAGATTATTAAACTACTTTAAAAGAGAGGTCGAAAATGATGGGCCCTAATGATGATACTGATGATGAAACTAAAGATGATGACAAAGATACCTACGAAGAAGATAGTTATCAAGATGAAGTCAGTTACGAAGATGAAGATAATTCTGAAGAAGAAAGCTATTAGGAAACGCGAAAGCCTTTAATACCTAAAACCAAATCTGTAGTTATTTTGTCTTTGCCAAACGAAACCCAAAGCCATCGTACCGCAGATCCTGCATGCGTAAGTGATTTTGGCTGAATATGGTAGCAGCAGAACCAACAACCATAAAAGACCCACTGCTTTCAGATATTGCCGTGCATATCTTATAAGCCAAAAGCGTTTGCTTTGTAATTTCTAATCGGCAGAGGTTTAGCTACTTTTGAACTATTATAAATTGCAATTTACTGCCGTCATTGATAACGCGCTTACCCAATTTTCACCTTGGTATAAATGTAAGCCGAATAATTTTAACTATTTAGCGAAGTTAGTAAGAAACTAATTTATAGGCGAAGGTAGCTTACGAAAAACAAAGGTAGGGTAGCAAACCGAAGTAATAAGTGATTTTGGTAAGGGTTGCTTATTCGCTTTTCGGGGCGAGCCAGCGGACGGCGTTCTCCAAAATTTGCAGCACCAGTTTCTCTTTGAAAACTGCGTATGTCTCGTGCCCAGGACGGAAGTAGAACACACGGCCTTTACCCAGATTCCAAACCATTCCGCTGCGAAACCAGTTACCACTCGCCCACCTTTCCTCCAGCACTACTTCATCAGGTTCGGGAATATGGAACGGCTCGGCGTACATCTCGGTTTGCGGAATTTCAAATGACTCGGGCAGACCTCTGGCGATAGGATGACTCGGCTTAAGAACCCGGATCTGGCTCGGCTTACCATCCGCTCGATATGCAGGGAAGCAGCAGTTTGGCAGGTGCACAGTCGCCTTCTCGGTGCCATCGGGAAATTTGCGCAGGTCGATAAAAGGCGTAAGTTTATCACCGGCACTGGGAGCTGCGTACCGCTTGGGTGGATCAATGTACGAAATCTCAACTTTTGCAGTACCGGGTTTCTGAGTATCGCGTTTAAGAATCTTTTCCGCATCAAGCTTAGTGCGCTCGTACATTGCCTCTACGAAAGGAGTAGACCAGTGGGCAGAATGTAAAGCTATAAGCGAAAGGGTTCCCTCCTTAATCCGCTGGATCAAAGGGTGGGCCATTTCAGGGGTGATCTCGGCCTGCCTTACATGGCCCCACCAAATAAGAACATCGCACCCACGCATATGCACCGGCGAAAGCCCTTTCTCATCTTCATTAATAGTTACAGACTTGACCGCTATGCCGGGCTGACCCTTGAAATGGTTGGCGATCTGGTTTCCCAGAAAATTATCGTAAGCCTGTTTCTGCGCAGGCTGGCGTTCATCCCAAACCACCACATTAATCGGTTTCGGATCAATAGCGGGCGCAGGTAAAGGCAAAATCAAGCTGGCTGTGGATGCTTGGATAAATTCGCGGCGTGTGTTATTCGTAGGCATTTCTTTATCCTTATAAATTAATTAGACTCAACTACAAAAATCGATATGCTGCTATTATACATTATTATGGTATTAATACTTTTTTTATATTTTGTTTAAAATACTGGCGCTTGCGTGAAGACAAATTGCAGCAGCAGCAGCGACATTCAAAGATTCTTCACCCCCTGGCTGGGCGATCCGAACGCAATGCTTTGCACCCTTCAGCAATGATTCAGATAACCCCTGACCTTCGTGACCGAAAAGCCAAGCGCAAGGATGTGGCCAATCCGAACGCTGCATCCATTCGTGCAAGAAAGGGCCTTGATGTGAACTGGTTGCAAGGCGAGGGATAGTTAATGCATCAAGATCTGTTTCTGATAAGCCCTCAATCAATTGAAGGCCAAAATGTGCCCCCATTGCAGAACGACAAACCTTGGGCGACCAAAGCGCTGCTGTTCCCTTTAAAGCCAATACTTGCTTAATACCAAAAGCTGCAGCACTGCGTAAAATCGAACCCACATTGCCTGCATCTTGCAAGCGATCCAACACCACAGTCATCACACCATCTTCTATTGGTTTTTGTTCTGGGAGTTCTAACAAGAAGCCCATTTGCGAGGGCGATTCTAACCCACTTATGGATGAAAACAAGGCATCTGGCATCAAGGTAATTACAGGTGCACATTCCAACCAGAGTTGGCTTTGCGACTCCCAAAAACTTTCAGCAAAAAAAGCTTGTGTGATGGTTTGCCCACGCAATAAAGCAGCCCGGCATAGATGATCGCCCTCTAGCCAAACCTGTTTATGAGTTCGATAAATATTACTTTGGCCAGCACATTGGCGCAAACGCTTGACCATGGGATTATCACGAGAGGTGATTCGCTGTACAGATGACGGTGTTGTCATATCAAACCCTGATTCGAAAGCCAAATATCAAACTTATCAAGGTATCATAGGTGTTTTAGCATTCAATAGCAAGTAAAACAGAAGAGGTGAAAATAGGTTAAGTTGTTAACATTGAAACCAAGGAAGGGCGAATGACCAATTCTTTTTCTTTTCGCGAAATGGCTTGAATGATTGTTCTTGCTGACTTTTTAAAATCTGTTTTGAGCCCGATTTTTTTGAGTTTGATTTCTTGGTTTTTGGTTTGGTAATGACCTAAGATTTCGCTGCATAGCCATCCGATTCTTGCGCTTGAAGCTTTACCCAAAGTGAGAAAAGAACTTCCCAAAAGAAGATTCATAAAACAAACTTTTTTCAAATGTTTAAAAGTGCTTTGCATCATTAACCCCTCGGGTTTAATAAAAACCTTCGTTAAACTTGCCCTCTATTTTATTAGTCGTTTCATAATTGAAATACTTGCCAATATTTTTGGATTAAATCTTACCCCTGGCTTTGCGAGTTTTGAAGTTGATGGGTCAAGAATTTTTTTGAATGGGGGTCGGTGGCTCCTCAGGAGCTACCGCTATCCCCTAGACTAAAATAAGTTAGACTAGAATAAGTTAGAATAGGTTAGACTAATTGGCACGGTGCTCAGGTGCCACCTGAGGAGCCTCCTGAGGAGGCTCGTGCGTGGCAATTAGATTGGGGTGAGGAGGCACCTGAGGTGGCTCGTGCGTGGCAATTAGATTGGGGTGAGGAGGCACCTGAGCAGCCTCCTCAGGTGGCTATGGCGATTTAAGACATAAAGCACATTGTTGAAGTTTTTTTAGATCTTTTGTAAGAGGATTTGCATCAACAAAACGAGGTAAACAAGCACCCAACTTTGATTAAAATCGCACAAATAAAGTCCCCTCAACTTTGATTTAAAAGGCACAAATAAATTTACCTAACTTCTCAAAAACCAAGCCCCCGACTGTGATTATAATTAAATTAACCAAGCCCCCCGACCCCTCCCGACAACCAAGCCCACCGACTGCGTTCGGTGGGATTCTTATATATGTCTGTTTGTGTGAATAGAAAAATATTGTAAAAGAGGGTAGCGGCCCAAGCGTCATTATTATCAACTAAAAGATTGCTTGGCTTTGGCACGGCAAAACTGGGTTTCATCTTGCCTAATCTCCGTAATAACTGCTTGGTTATGTCCTACTTACGGTTTTTTGCTTTACTAACCCCGAGATTAATATCTCGCGTTTTTGTTTTTATGATAATATTCTTTAATCCCGCAAGAAGGGTTTTCACCGAACGGTTACATATAAAATAGTATTATTGAACTCACCCCAAATAAAAGAAGTTAAAGAATGCTTATCATAAATAAAAATAATTTCTCAGCTTGCTTCAAGGTTTCATCCTTGCTGATATTATTAATTGGCATTGTTCTGGCTTCTTGGCGCGAAACCAAGTCAGAGCAGATCAAAAATGTTTCTGATGATAAAAAGTCGATAGTAACACTGATGGCTCATTATCCATTAATTGAAGATACAAAAGATGTAATCGGATCTGCTGATGGCGAAGCTGAGAATGTAGAATTTGGAGTTTGGCCCAAAGATAGTTTGAAGAAAAGTGCAATGTTTAATGGAAGAAATAGTCGGATTAAGGTGAATAATACTGCTGCATTTAATATTGGGAAGAAAGATTTTTCACTGGCTCTTTGGGTTCGATGTCGAATGCCATTAACTTCAACCTTAGGGGATCTTGTTAGTAAATTTGATCCTGATTTGCGTAAAGGGATTAACCTTCATATCTCGGGTAGTTCGCCTGCCTACAGTGCAATGTCGGATACTAGGCATGTTCATTTTGGGATTGATGATGCATCGACTTCGCTATGGGAAGATTATGGAAAACCTTGGCCTTCAAACTCATTGATTTCGAACTTAGTTACTTTTGAAAATAATTTGTACTGTGGCATTGCAGATGCAGATAAACCACAAAGCCGTGCCCATGTTTTTCGCCTGGGTGTTAATAAAAATTGGATCGATTGTGGCAGGCTTGGAGATAATGAAAATCATCATTCCGTTATGTCTTTAGCAGTGCATAACGGAAAGCTTTATGCAGGCACTGGCATCTGGGATTGGGTTCAAGCACTTGGAGGGCTTAAAGGTGCCCCCTTACCCGCACCTACTCGGGTCTTTGTTTATGAGGGCGGGGTTCGGTGGAAAGACCTTGGGCAAGTTGGTAACGGTTCCCGCATTCTTTGTCTAGCAAGTTATAATGGAAATCTTTTTGCAGGACTTGACAGTGTAGGGGGAGGAAAAGCTTTTAAGTATGATGGCAACAATTGGATCGATTGTGGCGCACCTGATGGAAAGAACTTCGAATGCTTTTTACCTATGCAGGGTAAGCTTTTTGCTTCTACACATGGAAATATTTATGAATATAAGGGTGCTAAATCTTGGCTTAAAATTGGTAGCGCACCCTTTGATATTAATCAGATTCATTCGATGCAAGTTTTTGCCGGGAAAATGATTCTTGGTACTTGGCCACAGGGGTATGTTCTTCGCTACGATGGTTCCCAATCTTGGTCTAAAATTGGTAGACTTGGCCTTCCAGAAGGGCCAAACTTAATTAACGAGGTTATGGATCTGACCGTATACAATGGCAAACTTTATGCGGGGCTTATTCCCAAAGCTGAAGTTTATCGTTTTGAAAAAGATAACGATTGGACGCAACTTGGTTCGCTTGCTAAGCGTTCTGATTGGGATGTCAAAAATGTAGCAACTTGGGCTCGCATTACCTGCCTTACTTGCTTTCAAGGAAAACTTTTTGCAGGTACCGGTTCTTGTCAGGGGCGCTCTCTTGACTCGATTGTTGATCCTTCCCTTGGCAGGGTCTTCGCAATGCAGGCAGGCGCAGTTGCTTCTCACGAACGCGATATCGGGGGCGCTTGGACCCATATTGCTGCAATTAGAAGAGGACCTCAGATTCAGCTTTTCGTTAATGGGAAACTAACTGCTTCTTCACCAATTCCTTCTGAAAAACCATTTGACCTAGATAACAAGTCCCCCTTATGGTTTGGGTTTGGGGCGCAAAACTATTTTGATGGTACAATTAGCAACCTGCGCTTTTATCAGGGCGCCCTTGATATCCCGACCATTACTTCTCTTGCGGACCCCAATCAATAAGCAATCTCTAAACTTTTTTCTTGTTGATTCGGTAAAAATTATTTCAGATGAATAATATCGGTTAATTCTAACGGTAAATCCAGTATGAAGTCGCTGGCCTCTTTTTTGATTTGAAGTTTCCCCGAAATCAAACTCTCTGCGCTTTGATAATTTGATCCTCGCTGAGTTAATTTATAGTTCGTAAGTGATTAAACTTTTGCAATTACACTAATTTTTAAGAAACCCACTGCAATAAACTGGTAGTAATAATAAAACTAATTTCAACTTCAAGCGAAGGGAACTGTATTTTTTCAAGCAGGAGGAAGGTTGTGAGTCGGGTGCAAAATTATAGAAAGGTGGTTTTCATTTATTGAAACCTACCAAAAATAATTTGTGTTGTAAGAAAAGTGTGATTAAGCCAATCTAAATATATAGCCTAAAATACTTACTTGTTCAGTGTTATTAAAATCAGAATGAAAAAATCTTGAAAGATTTCATTACAAATTATTATCTTTATTTAACTAGCAGTGCAGTAGGGATCGTGCTGATGTGAATTTAAACCATTATTAGGATAATCACTATTTTAAAAAGTAAGAATAATTTCTGGGACAACGAACTTTCCAGCGGGAGGATGCCAACTATTAAAAGGTCAGAAATGCAATCGGCCATTTAATAGCGATCGTAAATATCGCAACCAAGGCAACCCTGTATGAGTAGTTTTTGCAAACGAACCTTGCACATCAAAATGAAATACAGACTTGGTGCCACAGCGGGGCTCTACCAATCTTCGCCAGCGGGAATTCCCCAAGCGAAGAGATTCATAACCATCGAAACCATTACGAATATAATCCACTTTCATATGATCTAGATCGGTTGGCCAATGATGTTGAAAATCATCAAGGAATTTTGCCAATCGTAGGGCAATGAGTGTTTTTCAAAATAAGAAAGCGGAAAAGAAAACCCAAGGTCAATGCCAACCAGAGTGCAGGGCCCAACAAGAAGTTCACTTGTAAGAAATTCAGCTATTCCTTTTCATGACCAATATTTTTTCTTAGACCGCCCGAGTGTACCTTCACCGACTTTTATTTCACGGGGAAGATGCGTTTGGGTTACCTCATATAGTTGCAACCCAGAAAGGCAAAGCACCGGTGTTTGGGTGCCGGAATAATCAATTCCAATATAGCGCTCAAATAATGCCACGATAAAAAACTCCAACCATTTTATAGATCAGCAAGGCTTATGAATCGATTATGCTTATTTATTACAGGCCTGAAAAAGTGCATTGCAATCATTTTCCAAAACTCCACCCATCAATTCACAATTCCAATGAGGGCTGCGACGAACTACCTCATCCGCATAGATATCAATCTGATGCCAATTGTTGCTCTGTAAAAACTTGATCGATGTGCCAAATACCACCATGCTTATGCCCGACCACAAAATCGCAGTCATGCACATGGGGCAAGGTTCAGCGGTTGTATACAAAACAAGTTTTGAATAATCGGCCGAATAATTGCGCAATGCCATTCGGGATTGATATAAGAATTATTCCACCCCTCCGCAAGAATTTCGCCATTATCCCGATTTACGATTAATGCACCAAAAGGACATTAGGAACATTCAAAGCCAATTTGATGGCACGCCTCATAAAAAATTCATGGTCAAGAATAGTCACGAGGTTTTTTGATTTATAAGCACCCTGCAAGCAGGGCAAGTATGAAAGTGAGTCCCTGTGCAACATACAATATGTTCAAAACACATTTTAACTTCGCCACATTCCCAACACTTTGCAAGAACTTTTTCAGGCTGCTCGTGTGGTGGTGATGCATTTTCAAAAGTATCCACAAAATCTCCCCAACAACATAATCTACATTGAAAAATCTATCTGGAATGAACAACCCATACCAAAAACTCATAATCATTATAAACAGCAAATCAATTAACTTACCAACTTAGGGCCAATAATTTCTAACTTTACTTATCAAACAAAGTAATAAAAGGTAAAGTTTTGATGTTTTAAATAAGTATCACTTTGGTTTTGCTAAACGCAAGCCAATCACAACATTTCGGAAATCAGGGAGGTATAAAATCCTTTGCAGAAGAACGCAGGAAAAGTAAGTCAACAAAAAATGAACCGCCCCGCAATACATGGTCTTTCCCATTCTTAACACCAGCAGGATTCTTAGCCACATCCGTTGGATATTTACCATACCAATCAGAACAAAATTTCCAAGAATGCTATGCATATCGTATTCACCAAAGGCATTAGGCTTGTAACTTCCAACTGCAATAGGTTTTTGATTCATCATAATTGGCATCTTTTTTTTTATAGTTTTACGAACGACCGAAGCGGTTTTAGTTTCAGTCCTACACGCATATTCTAAATCTGATTCCGAAGGCAAGCGGTATTCATCCTTTGTTTTAATTTTCAAAAAACTTATAATTTATTGAAAGTTATATGAAAAAACATTCGTAAAGGGTAATTTTTGGCTACCATTACTGAAGGGATTTTCACCCATCAGCACTACCCATTGTTTTTATTAATTTCATATTTTCTTAGGGACAATTTTTTGGAAGTGGTTTGATGGTATAGAACTTCAATTACTTGACATTCTTTTTTCAGATTTGGGGAAACCGATTTAAAATTTTCCTATGGGAACTAAGAATATTTCTTATTTAATACCTTCTAAAATGTCAACCAATTCTATTTTGCCGATTTTGCTTCTTATGCCTGCAAAAAGAATATGCAACAATGTTTATACCAAATAAGATTACAAAGTTTATTCCGAAAGAAAAAACATAATTCAAAGTGTGTAAAATTAATTTATACGCAGTGTCCATCAAAAAAAAAATCAATCAATAAGCTCAGCCTTAATTTTTTATTTTAAAGTGAGTTGCCAGTATAATATCGGTTAATTCTAAGGGTAATTCTTGTACGAAGTCGCTAGCCTCTTTTTTAACTTGAAGTTTTCCAAATACTAAACTTTCAGCGCTTTGATAGCTTGATCCTCGCAGAGTTAATTTAACTTTCGTAAGCGGTTTCCCCGAAGTGTTAATTAACACAATAACCGAACCCTTCTCACTAGTTATTAGTCTTGCGCTTACATCTGGATGATCGGATTGGCAAAGAGGTAATCTAACTACTACTATCATTGAGTTTATATTAACTTAAACTCTTAGTTATTGTTAAACAAAGAATAAGTCTTATTTTAAATCTTTTGCTGGGTTATTACGGTAGACTAATTCGTTAGGTAAACCCCTCCTTCATGGTTTCTATTGAGGATTTTTGTGATGAATTCAAACAATACTTCCCCCCGCCGTGAGTTCTTAAAAACATCGACCCTTACTACCGCAGTAGGTGCCATCACCTTG
Organism: Gemmataceae bacterium; assembly: GCA_041694635.1. Classification (GTDB taxonomy): domain Bacteria; phylum Planctomycetota; class Planctomycetia; order Gemmatales; family Gemmataceae; genus UBA969. The sequence continues at coordinate 25,023 of JBDNHI010000028.1, forward strand.
GCATCAAACTTTTCACCATCAGTTTATGCTGCTGGAGATGACACTATAAAAGTTGGATTAATTGGGTGTGGTGGCCGGGGCACTGGGGCTGCTTCTCAGGCACTTGCAACCGATAGTCGTGTCAAACTTATTGCAATGGGTGATGTTTTTGAAGACCGACTTCAATCTAGTCTTAAAACCCTTCAGGCCATCGAGGGTATGGAGCGCAAGATTAATGTTCCCCCAGAGATGCGGTTCATTGGCTTTGATGCGTATAAGAAAGTGATTGCCAGCGGCGTAGATGTTGTGTTACTTACCACGCCCCCTTATTTTCGACCTATGCATATTCAAGCTGCTATCGAAGCGAATAAACATGTGTTTGCGGAGAAGCCTTGTGCGGTGGATGCCCCCGGTGTGCATTCGGTTTTGCGTAGTTGCGAAGAAGCAAAAAAGAAAGGCCTTGCAGTTGTCTCGGGGCTTTGCCTGCGTTATTACGATCCTTTTCGCGAAGCAATTAAACGCCTTCATTCTGGGGCAATTGGTGAGATTCGCACTCTTATCGCCAACGATTACCGTGGCCTTATTTGGAACAAACCCAGGCTTCCAGAATGGACCGATATGCATTGGCAAATGCAGAATTGGTATTACTTCACTTGGTTATCGGGCGATTTTAATGTCGAACAGCATGTCCATAATCTCGATTTATGCGCTTGGGCTATGAAGGATAAATACCCACTTAAAGCAATCGGAATGGGTGGTAGGGAAGTTCGAAAGGGCCCCGAGTTTGGTAATATTTTTGATCATCATAGCGTGCATTATCAATACGCAGATGGCACTCATCTGATTAGTAACACCCGCCAAATGACTGGCTGTAAAAGCGATATTAGCGTTGGGATTTCAGGCGAAAAAGGTTCTGCAGTGCTAACCGAAAAGCGTAACGGCGTTCGTATCAATGCTAAAGAAGCTTGGTCTTATGTGGGGGAACCTAAAAATCTTTATCAGGTCGAACACGATGAATTGTTTGCTAGTATTCGCGCAGGTAAGCCTCTTAATAACGGCGAATATATGGCGAAAAGTACCCTGCTTGCCATTATGGGGCGAATGGCAACTTACACCGGTCAGGAAATTACCTGGGATATGGCATGGAATTCTAAGGAAAAGCTTGGCCCTATAAAACTCGAATGGGGGCCAGATCCAACCCCTGCCATCGCAATTCCCGGCGTTACTAAATTTATCTAAAGTTTTGTTCCTTTCGTTATCAATTAATTTCTTGTAAAGGTGGCTAACTAAAATGTGTTCCCTTTTGACATTCACTTTTTGTTGTCATTTGTTGTTGGTTAATCAGAATACAATCACACCAGAATTGCCAATTAATGAAGTCGTGTTAGAGAAGCTTAAAAATTTAAAAGAGAACCAAGGGGTTTTGCTAGGTAAGGCTGCTGTTGTAGGAGATTTTAACGATGTAGCACGCAGCTTTAATCTTGATAAAACTGGCCCGATGGGTAGAGATTTTTCGATCAAAATGGTTTGGGCACCCGACCGCAAGCGCGTTCTTTTCTGCGGGGCTAACCATAATGTCCCCCATCGCCTTAATGATGTTTGGGAATTCGATCTAAGTTCGTTGACTTGGGTAATGCTTTACGCCCCGGACAATCCACGAGATTACACCGGTTTGGGTAAGGATTTTTCCGATGTACTTTTTAAGGATGGTGTTTTGATTACAAAACGAGGTGGCCCAGCTTCCATTGGGCATACTTGGTGGGGGTTGGCTTATGATGAAAATGAAAAAACGATAATGTTTATGAATACTTGGGTCACCAACTATAAGAAAAGTGTAGAGCAAATTGGGGGCGATCCTTCGTTGCTATATGCGGGGCCTCCCCTTTGGTCATTTAATCCTGCAACGCTAAAATGGAAAGCGCATCTTGCGCCAAAACCTTTTCCCATCGCACCCTTTGGCGGAATGCTTGAATACATCCCCGAGCTTAAGGGCACAATCTGGCATACAAATAACTGGCAAATGCAAGCAACTTGGTTGTTTGACTTTCCATCAAACACTTGGAAAAATCTAAACGCCAATAAAGAATCGGGAGATTTTCAAAAAACTGCTGCAGAACCAGAGCAGGTTGGTTATTACGACCCTAAAAGAAAAATAATTGTAGCACATCGTCATAAAGCTACATCACACTACGACATTAAAAAAAACACTTGGATAAATAAGATTAACGCTGAGAAAGACGCTTCCGATATTCCCTATGGGCACGATGCTTATTCGCCTATGGTTTATGATCCTAATAGCGGGCACGGCTTATTGATTGAATTTCGTACTCGAACTTTATGGGTGTATGACCCCGACGCTATTAAATGGACCAAGCTTAATCCTAATGGTGATCCTGTGCCCCAAGGCAATAAGCCAATTATTTATTTCGATTTAGTGCATAAGGCTTTGGTGCTAATTCAAGGAACCAATGTTTGGGCTTATAGATATAAAAAATGATCTGAAGACCTTTTGTTAAAGCCATAAATCATTTGTCTTATAGTGCAAAATGAGATATTAAAAGAATTACTTACAGAGTTTAAATAACTATATTTTTATTTATAAACACTTTGCATCCAACCTTGGCTATTAGTATAGTAATATGAACTTTGCTGATGTATGTGATTTACGCATTAGCAAAAGAAACTTTTTCATTTCACTTTTTAGAGGTTACTATGGCCGATTCAAACTCAGGGACTGGATCTTATTTAAATTTAAGCAACCTCTGCTTGGCGCTGGGATTTATTTCCATTGCATGTTCGATCTTTATTTGGAATTATCATAAAGATGCCGATGCTGGCCACGCTGAGCGATTTGGGATTTTCGTTGGTCTTTGGGCGCCAACCTTTATTATTCTTTCTAGTCGTTTGCATCATCCATACAAATAAGTAGGTTATGCTTTAATTGCATTTCTAAACCCACTGCGTTAGTTTAGAATTTAAATTACACTTAATAACTAAGATTGTTAAGTGTAATTGTTATTTTGAATAGAAGAAGTTTATAAGGCCAAGTACCAAAGCTTGCACTTATTAATGTTCTTATGCTAAATATCTTCATAGGAAATTTTAGCTATGAGAAATAAAACTTACCTTTTCACTTTATTTACAACCTTCTTATCTTGTGGGTTAATTAACTGGTTCCTTACTTTGGGGTTACCCGATAGAGTTGCAACCCATTTTAATATGGATGGCATACCCGATGACACTATGACTTTATTTCAATATCAAATTTTCATAAGTGTTTTTACGATTTTATTTCCAATCTTTATGTGCTTTATGATTGGCGTTCTACCGGGATTAATTCCTACCTTTGCAAATATCCCTAATCGAGACTTTTGGTTTTCCCCTGCGCAAAAGCAAAAGACATTAAATTACCTTTTCAGTATGGGGGGTGTGATGGGAATAGTGATGGCGTTGTTTTTTGTGGGAATGAATCTGGTTACAGTTCTTGCGAATAAAAATGTGCCTCAACAATTACCTATGGTGCCGTTTTTTATTCTGCTTGGGTTGTATTTGCTCTCTGTTCTTATCTGGGTTATCTTGCTTACTTTAAAGTTTAAACGCATTGATTCTTCAAAAGTTTAATATTTCCTTTGCCTTTTAGAATTTGCATTTAGGAGGCAAAGTCGATGCCCCGAAGGGTACCTGTGCTTGAGCCAAATTTATCAGCTTTAATTCCTGTCCTTTGCAACATACTTACATAGAGGTTTGATAAAGGCGGTGGGTTTATTAAATCAAACGCAAGATGCTGGCCGTGCTTGTATCCTCCACCTGCAAGAATCACAGGCAAGTTACGAGTGGAATGACTGCTGGCATTGCCCAAGTTGCTACTGAAGAACACCGAAGTTCGATCTAGTAGATTAGAATCTTGTTCTTTGCTATTCTTTAATTTAGTCAGAAAATCAGTAAAAGTTTTCATCTTTTCGGTCTCGACGGTTTTAAGTTGCGCAATCTTTGCAGGGTCTTGCCCGTGATGAGATAGATCGTGATGCCCAAGGTTTACGCCTGCTATTGGGGGAACTAAGCTCGTTCCTAAAAGCAACAAGGTGATTAGCCTTGAAGAATCGGTCTGTAATGCAAGGTGGATGAGATCGAACATTAGCCTGGCTTTCCCTGCAACATCTGCGCTATTTGCAATATTTACAGGCGGCGCAACCTCGACCTTTGGCTTAGGCTTTTTAGACCATTGCTCAGATACCGCTAAAGCTTGCTCTAATTCTCTTACACTGGTGAAATATTCTTCGAGCTTTCCTTTATCAGCGGTTCCTAGATTTGGCTGAAGAGTCTTAGCTTGTTCGCCAATGGAATCGAGAATGCTTCTGCCGTTGCGAAGTCGATTGACTTGCCCTTGCACTTCATCGGGTCTTCCTTCAAGGAATAATTTAGCAAAAACACTAGAAGGAAAACTATCGGAAGGAACAACTGCGCCACTGCGAGTCCAAGAAAGGCTAAAGCCTTCGCAGGAAAGAGCAAGGCTAGGGAAACGGGTTTGTCCCCCAATATGCGAAGCAGCAAATTGATCAAGCGAAATGCTGTTACGAAAACCAGCTCGCCTTTCGGGATGGGGAGCCGCGGTTAAGAAACTGTAGATAGAATCGTGGCTGGAACCAACATCTGGGTGCGCTAGCCCAGAAATTACAGTGAAATCGTTGCGAAGATTCTGCATTGTTTCAAGATAAGGAGTTGCAATGTAATCACGGCCAGTATCTTTGGGAAAGAAATTCGCAGGATGTAAACTTAATGGGGTGCAGATGCATACCATACGCCTAGGCAAGCCTACCGCTGGATTTTCAGCAAAAGCTTCTAGCCAAGGTAACGCTAATGATACACCAGTAGCTTTTAAGAAGTTTCTTCGGTTGGGTAAAGAATGCATAGTATGAACTCTATATTATTATTTATTGCGAAACAAATCACTTACGACCATTTCTTGAATTAAGGTCTTCAGACCATAATCTTTAGATTGAATTTTTTGAACTATCAATTCAATTTCTGATTGATCTAAAGAATTGTAGGTAGCCCCAGTTGCGTAGGTTACAAGTCGTTCTGTAAGCGCCCGAGCAATCTGATCTTTATTTAATAATAATAACTTTTTGAATTCATCGATGTTGCTGAATTTTTTGTCATCAAAGACATCGGAAGGGTCAATTGGTTTTCCTTGAAGATAAGGCATCCGCTTGCCTTCAATAAGGATAGGTTTGCCATTGCCACTGGTGCGATAAAATTCTCGGTACCCGCCTATGACATCGAAGCTTTCAAGTGCAAACCCGGGCGGATCAATTTTAATATGACAAGTTGCGCAGGAGGGAACCGACCTATGCTTGGCAAGTTGTTCGCGTATGGTGGTTGCGCCACGAATATCCGGTTCGACCGCAGCAATGCCTTCTGGAGGCCTTGGCGGGGGTGTGCCAAGGATTCGTTCGAGTACCCAAGCACCTCTGATAATAGGCGATGTGTAGGTGCCGTTTGCTGTAACTTTGCAAACACTTGCCATCGTCAACAACCCACCCCGATGGCTGTCTTTTGGAAGATTTACTTTGCGAAAATCCCAGCCCTCGACATTAGGAATATTGTAGTGTTTAGCAAGTCTGTTATTGAGCATAGAAAAATCTGATGCGACAAAATTTGTGATGCTTAAGTTGTTCTTTAATACTTCTTCAAAGAATAAATAAGTCTCTTTTAACATCGAGGATTTAAGCATTTCATCGAACTCAGGGTAGAGAATATGGCTTGGAATAGTCGAATCGATTTCTCGTAATCCAAGCCATTGACCCACGAAATTTTCAGTGAATGCGGAAGCCTTAGGATTCTTTAGCATTCGCTCCACTTGATCTTTAAGCGTTTTTGCATCACTTAATTTGTTTTGTTCTGCTAGGTGCAATAGTTCATCGTCTGGCATAGTGCTCCATAGGAAGTAGGAGAGCCTGCTTGCAAGAGAGAAGTCATCTAGTTTGCCTGGTTTTTCATTAAGAAACAGGAAGTCTTTGGAAACCAGAATTCCCATAAGCCCAACGCGAATAGCTTGTTCGAAGGAGACTTTTTCATTCAGTTTTGTTTTGACTAAGTTTAAGAAAGGTTGGATTTCTTGATCCGAGACTTTTCTGCGAAAAGCTCTTCGGGCAAAATCCCGAATGATTTTCTCTGCATCAGCTTCTGGATTGTCGGAAGAAACTTCAACCCGTTTGCTAAAATTGTAAGTGGGTGCAGCTTTAGTAGGAAGATTATTGAAAATCTTACGATGACTTTCCGGAGGCCAAGATTCGTAAAGGGGCCCTTCAACATCGACCCATTGCACTGCAAGCCCTGCTCCTTCGTATTTATCTGCACCTATTTTATTTACGGTTTGCGCACTTGATAATCCGTAGGGGAGAATGCGAATGGTTCCCCTTGCCTCTAACTCTTCAACAAATTCCAGTACGGTTGGCTTATCGGGTGAAGCATGGAAATAGCCTAAAAGATGGCTTTTTCCTACCATCCCCATAACGCCCGCATCTATTCTAAATGTAACAGGCTTGCTTGAACTTTGAAAACCAGAAGAAGAAATGCGAAAGCGGTATTTTCCTCGGTCGGGCGGATAGAACGATGTTAACCCCACTGCATTCCAAGCAGAGGAAGAGAAGCAGATTACTTCTCCATCATCTTGAAGGCGAAAAACTTTTTCAGTCGAAGTTTTTACCGGATGCATATCTTTAAGGCTGTAACGCTTTTTAATAAGTGGCGGTTGAGGTAGATTAGCTATCGCCAAGTTAAGACCTTTCTCTGCACCTTCTAAATACTTATCCATTAGGAAAGTGGAGGTGTGAAGAGCTTCACCAATGTTGTCGAACCCGTTCGAGGAAGAATCTGGGGGCAGCAGTTCCTTTAATTCGACGGTAACACCAAGTAGGTCGCGCATTGTGTTTTCATATTCGATACGATTAAGGCGCCTTAAAACTGTTCGGCCTTCAGAAGTTCGCTTTTCTTTCGCAATTTTAATTCCAGAGTTGATCCACTCGGATACAAGTTTTAATTCTGTTTCGCTTGGCTTAGGTTTTGTTTTGGGAGGCATCTCCCCCGACTTTATTTGCTTGAGAACAAGGGGCCAAGCATCCTTACTTGTATTATCATTAAAATTTGTCGTAAGAGTGTCGATACGAAAATCACCCTTGGGCTTATCGACAGATTGTGAATGGCAGGAATAACAATGCTTAACCAAAGTGGGGCGAATATGTTTTTCGTAAGAATCCGAAAGGTTTCTTTTTGATTCTTGAGCAAAAATAAAGTTTGTAAAGCATATTAATGCTAATGCTAATGCTGTGATTCGTATGAATGAAAAAATAAATTGCATTGGTTGACCCAAAGTCGGAGGGCTTAATTTATTAAGTAGTGCAATCATCATAACTTACGAGAAGCCATAATATCTAATCAATTCATTGGAAATAGGTTGTTTCCAATGGTTTTAATAGGCATTTGATTTGTTATGAAGTTATTTTAGATGCTCAGAAAACCAAGCGATTGCTTCTTTTTGAGCTTGATCTCGTGCTTCTTTATATATCCCATAATGCTTGATATCTTTTACCGTTACCAATTTCTTTATTCCTGCTGACTTTTCATAAGCAAGTATGGCATTTTTCTTGTTGTCAAATAATTCTTCCTTTTCTGCAATGATGAAAAGTTTTGCTACTTTGTCGCATCTGCCAATATCTTCAATCGGTGCATAGCCTATAAACTTTTCAATAATAGGTGCGCCATTCATTGAGCCAAACTTTTCGTTTGGCTTTGGGTACCCTATGATGCCACGCGTGCGAGCGGCTCCTTGGCCATTGGTGTAGGTTTGAATCGCAGGATTAGCAATAGCCCAACGGCCATCCATTGAGCCAACCTGACTTACAAATGCTTTTACTCTGGGATCGCGTGCTGCAACATACACAACATGACCACCCGAAAAAGATGACCCCCAGATTCCAATTCGGTTTGAATTACATTGAGGCTCGCTTGCTGCCCAATGGATGGCATTTAGCATATCGGAAGTTTGATCGATAGGGTCAACAACTTCTCGAACTTCTGTGACTTCTGCGATAAGCTTGCCTTTAACTAATTCTGGTTTGCTTTTGGTTGGAATAAGCCTAGAGTCGCTGTTACCCCAACCTCGGTAGTCGAAAGTAATGACGAGGAATCCTGCTTTAGCAAAAGCGATAGCATCGGGGCGAAGGGAAACGGCGGTGCCTCCCCACCCGTGACTAAGAATAATAGTAGGAAGTTTTTCGGAGTTAGGAGTTTTAAGGGAAAAGATTTCTGCAGCCATACGGGTCCCTTCGCTAAGGATGTCGCCCGTTTTAAAGTTGATATCCTCTGGTATTTCTAGAGGCTCTTTTTTTCCTTGGGCATTTAAACCAACGGAAATTACTATCAGAAGACAAAAAGCTAAACAAAACTTTAAAAGATAATTCATAAGTACATCCTTGGTAAAGTAGAACGGTTAAGGATTTGTTTTGGAGAGTTTATCTATCTCGTCATCGCCTGGTAAACCAAAGGAGAAAAGTACGCCTGTTGGCTTTTTTGGGAAGAAAAAATCGGCAAGGGAAAAAAGAGTGTTCCCAGAACCAACATAGATTCTTCCCCGAGATAAAGCTGGGCCTGTAAAAATAGGGCCTATAGAAATTTCCTTTAGCATTTTCCCATTTGCAGTATCAACCGCAATTAGTTTTCCGCTAGTGGGGGTTGTGAAGTAAGCTACGCCATTCCCAATTGCAATCCCCGATGCGACAACATCACCAAGATTTTTGAAAAGAGGAGCTTCAGGTGTGCCACCAAAAGTGGGTAGTAAAGGCCTTTCGTGTCTCCAAAGTTCAGATACTAAATCAAGGGAAGAAGCAGTAACCCTACCGCCAGTAGGCAATTGATTAAAAGCAAACCGAGATGCTTGGGTTCCAAGACGAATAATATCAAGGCCATTAGTGAATAGATGTTTTCCATCAGTAGCACAACCAGTTTGAAGGCCACCAATGGGGCTAGGGAGTGCAAGGGTGCGGGGGTTTAAATTTTCAGGAGGGTGGGTTGGGGCCCCCCTGTATAAAGGAGAATGTTTGATGATTTTGCCATTTTCTGCATTAAGAATTTAAAACCCACCATTCTTACAACCAACGCCAACTACTTTCGTAATGGTTCCTTCGATATCGATGGAATAAATCTTCGGGGTGTCGCCTATCGAGTTATCTTTATATAAGCCTGTTTTTGGGTCGTATGCAGGCATAGAATTAGTCCAGACATCGCCTGCATTAATCTGAGTATTCCATTTCCGCAACCCTGTTGAAGCATCAATAGCAACGATGGCACAAGAATCTTCGGTATGAAAAGCAGGATTATCGGGTGTTGGTTGGCGAGGAGCAGTGTTGACATCGGTGCCAAAGAAAAGGGTGTTGGTATCGGGGTCATAAGAAGGTGTCGACCAAACACTACTAGTAGCGGGCCCAAAGTCGAATTTATATTTCCCCCATTGTGTATCAATAACGACAGGAGGATCAAGCTTTTGAGGTTTAGGCCCCACATTAAACTTCCAAGAAATTTTGCCTGACTTTGGTTCGATAGCCATAATAAAACTACGGCCGGTGCTACCAGGGTATGCAGTGGTGCCCGCAAATGCTTGTTCAAGTGTACCGCCTGAGAAAATTACAAAACCATTTGCAAAAATCGGAGAGCCAAGCGAAAGATTATTCCAATGGCTATCGGGGAAGTTCGCGGCCCTAGAGTTAATTTTCCAAATTTCAGTTCCCTTATCCGCACCAAGAGCATAAAACCATCCATCCACGTCAGCAAAATAAACGGCGCCTTGGTGAACTAAAGCGGAAGAAAGAATCCCCCCATTGCCTGTGGTGTTTGTAAGCTTATCCGCCCCAGAACTTTTATTTGCAATCGTTGCAGGGTTCTTGTGATCAGGATTGCGATAAACCCAAAGAGTTGTGCCGTTTGCCGCTAATTTGTAAAATGCAGGAAAAGTAGTGGTGCCGAAATAAACTTCCCCTTTGACCACGGTTGGTGTGGCGTGAATAACCCCTACAACTTCTTTCGAACCAGCAAGGGGGAATTGCCATTTTTGAATCAGTTGGTTTACATTACTAGAAGAAAGTGATTTTTCCGCAGAGTTAAATCTCCAACCGCGCACATCGTGATTGTACATCGCCCAGTCTGCAGGATCATTTTTAGTATCTATTATATCGGGAATAGATTTAATTTCTCTATTAAAAGTAAGGGCAACGGTTTGCTCTCGGATTGTTTTTTCTTTGACTTTAGAAACTTTAGATTGAACACAATAAATCCTAGCGGAAGTGCGAATAATTAATCGATCGCCTGCAATCGCAGGCGTTGCCATACACATATCATCACTAGCAAGAGAATTGATGTGAAGCAGTTCGAATTTATCGCCAGCTTTTAGTACAAAAGTAAGGCCATCTTCATTGACGCAGAATATTTTATCATCGTAGGCCCAAGGCGAGGAAGTGAAAGCCCGGCCTTTCTCTAGCCTTTGCGCACTATAAATTTCTTTGCCATCGTTGGCATTAAAACACGCAACCTGACCTCGATCATATAGAACATAAAGATTATCCCTATAGGCTATTGAACTTGGATTATAGGGAGCAGCTTTAGTCCCGCACCAAGCGATAAACGGATTCGATTTCGCATTATCACTAAGAGAGATATCGCCAGAAGCCCCGGGTTTAATCGCATAGATGGGGCGCTGTAAATCCATCACATAGCCAGAACTTAGGTAAAGCAATCCGTTATGTTGAAAAGGTGTGGCGATGGTGATGCTAGACATACCTTTTAAAGACCAAAGAAGCTTGCCATCTAGATCGTAAGAACGAATTCTTCCAGTTCCAGGGGTGATAATTTCTGTGCGAAGATTGTTTTGCCAAATGTAGGGAGAAGCCCAGTTACTTTTTTCATCACGGGGAATACGAAAAACTTCTTTACCTGTTTTTGAATCAAGTGCAAGGAGGTAGGAATCAGCATTATTGTCGTTAACAATGTAGAGCCGATTTTTGTGCAGAACAGGAGAAGCAGCAGTGCCCCATCCTAATCTGGTTGGTTGTGGAGGTAGCTTCTTATTCCAGAGTTCATTACCGTTGAGGTCTAAACAAAAGACACCGAGATTGCCGAAGTAGCAGTAAAGTCGTTCGCCATCGGTAACAGGAGTTTCAGAAGCGTAGCTGCTTTTGATATGAATAGGAGTTAAAGGAATTCCTTGGTGTACGGTTTTCTGCCAAAGGATTTTCCCGGAAGAAAGTTGAAGAGAGAAAACTTTCCATTGATGGATTGCTTCAGGGGGTTTTGGTCGTTCGCCGCCAAAATAGAGCCCCTTTTTTGGTTCTTCAGATTGCCCCGAATTGATAACGGAAGTAAGGAAAATTTGATCCCCCCAGACGATAGGAGAAGACCAACCTCTGCCCGGGATATCAGCCTTCCATGCAATGTTTTCAGTGGAGGACCAACGGTCAGGTAAGTTTTTTCCTGTTGCAACTCCGGTGGAATTTGCCCCACGAAATTGGGGCCAATTAGAATCAGCCCAAGTTATGCCATCGCTAGTAAAAAGTAATACGCTAACAAAAATTAAATTAAAAGAATATCTGTTAAGCATTATGAACTCCTAAGATTGCCTATTCGAAATTTTTGACACCGTATAATCAAGGACGATAAAAAATCCTTTTCATGATTATTCGAGGCCATCAATCAAGACTATGTTATAGTAGAAATGTTCTAGAAATGCTAATGATTAAGCTGATGTTAACAAAAGGATCACCTATGTTTGCTGTAATAAATTACATTGTTTGGGGAAGTGCTATTCTGCTTAGTTTTCAAATGCAGATAAAAACTGCAGTTGCAGAAGATGCTCAAACTCCAATAGAGCTAATTCGCCCGCTCGATCAAAAAGATTTAGCTGGGTTTACCAAATGGCTAAAGAAAACAAACAATAAAGATCCCCAAAAAGTATTTAGGCTGGAAAATGGTGTGCTTCGTTGTGGCGCAGAAGATTTTGGCTATGTTGCTACCCTTAAACCTTATAAAGATTACCACTTAAAAGTAGAGTACAAGTGGGGTGAGAAAAACCCCAACGATAAGTATGTTAGAAATTCAGGGATTCTCCTGCATGGCACAGGCCCCGACGGATCGGAAAATGGTGTCTGGATGACCTCAATCGAATGTCAACTTGCCCAAGGGTGTGAGGGGGATTTGATCCTTATCAAAGGCAAAAAACAAGATGGAAGCCAGTTTCCAGGAACCATGGCTTCTAATACGATTGTTGCGGAGGATGGAAAAACACGCTGGAAAACTGAAGGCAAAAAAACACCCTTTTCAGGTAAACAATTCTGGTGGTCTAAACATCAGGCTTTTTTTAAGGAACTAATTGACACCAGAGGTGCGAATGATGCCGCAAGCCTGCTTGGCGAATGGACCCCTGTTGAATGTATTTGTAAAGGTAATCGGATTAGTATTAAGGTGAATGGTCAAACCGTGAATGAATGCTATGATGTAAACCCCGCCTCGGGAAAAATATTATTGCAAGCTGAAGGCTTTGAAATTTTCTTTAGAAATATGGAAATTCGCCCTCTTGCTAATTAAAGCTTCACCCTCAAGTACTTCTCTTTTTTTGATAAGGTGATTTATATGGATTTAATGCAAAATACATTCTCAATGAATCGCAGGGACTTCGTTAATAATTCTATTGCAAAAAGTACTGCGCTGACAATGTTGCTACCTCTAATTGATGGCTCTGATCATTTTTTAAATGCGCAAGAAAAAGCAAAGGCTGTTGATATCCCTAAAAAAAAACCTACTGATTTTCAGCACGCCTGCATGACCTTACCGTACAGTGGTTTTCCCCTCGAGCGGGCATTAAAAGGAATCAAATCTGCGGGGTTTAATTATGTGGCATGGGGTGTAAATCATGTTGAAACAGATGGGAAAAAAGTGCCCGTGTTGGCAGAAAATGCCACCCCGGAATCTGCAAAAATACTTGCCAAGCGTTGTAGAGACATGGGGCTAGAGCCCCTTATGATGTTTTCAAATATTTATCCCGAAAACCCTCGTGGACTTGAAGTCCTAACTCACCGAATTAAGCAAGCCTCTGCAGCGGAAATCCCCCAGTTATTAACCTTTGGCCATACTCAGGGAGCGAATAAGAAATTGTGGATCGAGCGATTTAAAACCCTTGGCCCTATAGCTAGAAATCATGGAGTTATGATCGTGGTCAAGCAGCATGGCGGGTCCACCGGTACGGGTGTAGCTTGTGCTGAAATTATTAACGAGGTAAATGATTTAGGTGTATTCGTAAATTATGATGCGGGAAATGTTATGGACTATTTAAACCAAGATCCGATTCCTGATATTCGAA
>JBDNHI010000029.1:0-11460 GCA_041694635.1 Gemmataceae bacterium
GTACAAAAAGTTCGGTCGGCAGCATCAAGGATGTCCTGTCAGAATAATTTGAAACAGGTTGGGCTAGCGATGGAAATGTATAGGCAAAATCCGCCACAAACTTACCCAGATGCACACCGTATTTATTCAAGAAGTATTTTTGGCCAAGCTTTGACTCAAAGATATCCTTACACGGCAACCATTCCGTTCTACGACCCAGGCAATAATGAATATCAAAATACTAATATTGGTTATCCTGTTTTTTTCGGTGAGAAAATTCTTGACTATGTCGAAAAAAACACGAAATCCTTTGTTTGCCCCAGCGATACTAACCCAGGTGGGGCACGTCAGTTTACCTCTCTCTATATGAAAGTGATTATTGGAACGGACTCCACTGCAGCAACTTTCCCTGCTGGTTCTGATGTTGCTACTAATGTAGATGCAAAATACAACATCAAATACAGTTATGAATACCCTAGCGATAAAGCCTCTTTTATGTCAGTACCGGGTACCCTTAACCAAACCACAGCAGGTTTTAATTCCAGATCTATGCCTACCATTAATGGCAGGCGTATGGAACAACTTATGACCGATGGTAGAGGAACTGCAAATATTGTTTTAGCTTTCGATATGGATGACAATCACGGGTCTTCTGGATCTGGGATTGGCCGTAACATTGTTTATGCGGATGGGCATGTTGCAAATGCTATTACCGTCGCGCCTGGGTCTTAAATTTTAAGGAGAACTAATAATGGCTATGCAAAATGTTAAAGAAGTTGAAAACAAACAGCCTATTTCTAATAAGGCCAAAATCACTATTGCTGTCGTAGCAGCTTTGTTACTTGCTCTTTTTTCTTATGGCTCTTATTCTTGGTGGAGTGGTAGGGCTTACCGAGAAGTCTTAGCTATGGTTAATGAAGAGGTAAATTATGAAGACCTTTCGAATGATGAAAAGCGTGCGCGCTTTGAAAAATATCGCACCTTAGAAAAGAAATTGACCCGCGATCAACGCGAGGTTGTAGATACGGTTCGTGAAAAGCAATACGAAAAAAAAGATATGCAGCGCCTTAATACTTTCTTTGCTATGCCTGCTGCGGATAAACAAAAAAAATTGGTCGACGAAGTAAACGCTGAAGAAAAACGCAGAAAAGAATTTGATGCTAAGCGAAAAGAATGGGAAGCTAAAAAAGCCCAAGGTGGTGGTGGTAAAGGCGGACAAGCTGGTGCAGGTCAAGGTGGTAGAGGTCAAGGCGGACAAGCTGGTGCAGGTCAAGGTGGTAGAGGTCAAGGCGGACAAGCTGGCGCAGCTGGACCCGGTGTTGCTGGCCAAGGCGGTCAAGCTGGCGCAGCTGGACCCGGCGCAGGTGGTCAAAATCAACCTCAGGTTGCTGGCGCTGCCCCTCAGCAAGGCGGTAGGCCCCCTAGTACCCCTGAATCTCGTAATAAGCGCACCTCCGATCGCTTAGATAACAGCACCCCAGAGTACCGAGCTGCCCGTGTTGAATATCAAAAACTTAAAGAACAAGTTAAAACTCAGATGGGGTTAACGACTACAAATACTAAAGGCGGTGCTCTTGGTGGCGGCGCACCCGGTGGCGGGGGTAGGCCTCCGAGGGGTTAAATTTTTTACTCTTTGTTCAATTGTAGCATTTAAGCTATTCTTTTCTTGACTAGAATAGTTTTTATTATTGTAATATTTAATATCTAAACAGGAGATAACTTTATGACTGCTCAAAATCAAGATGTTGAACCAGAAAACAACACACTTAAAATCATTGGTGCTTTGATTGCTTTGCTTGTTCTACTTGGCTTAGGTTATGGCGCATTTGCCTACTTCTCATCTTCATCCAATCTTAATGAATACAGAGCTGCAACTGCTGATATGTCGATGGAAAAAATTACCGAGATGAAGCCAGAAGAGCGTAAAGAATATTTCGAAAATATGAAAAACCTACGCCAGAAAATGTCTGACTCTGAGAAAACACAAGCCGATGATATCAATCGTGACAAAATGCAAACTCAAATGAAAGAAAAGATGACTACCTTCTTTGCATTACCCCCAGAAGAAAAAAAAGCTGCACTTGATAAAGATGTAGATCGTATGGCAAGTATGATGAAAGCATTTGGAGGTGCGGGTGGCCCCGGCGCTGCAGGCCAAGGCGGAGCAGGTAGAGGGCAAGCTGGTGCCGGAGGCCCCGGCGCTGCAGGCCAAGGCGGAGCAGGTAGAGGGCAAGCTGGTGCAGGTGGACCCGGTGCAGGTGGACCCGGTGCAGGTGGACCCGGTGCAGGTGGACCCGGTGCAGGTGGACCCGGTGCAGGTGGACCCGGTGCAGGTGGACCCGGTGCAGGTGGACCCGGCGCAGGTGGACCCGGCGCAGGTGGACCCGGCGCAGGTGGACCTGGCGCAGGTGGACCTCCTTGGGCTAGGGGAAACCCCAATTCAACTCCGGAAGAAAAAAACAAGCGGACTTCCGATAGGCTTGATAGCTCTTCCCCAGAGCTTCGTGCCCAAATGACTGAATATTTTAAACTTGTTGCAGAGCGTGCCAAAGAAAGAGGAGTTCAAATGCCTAACTTTGGTGGGGGCGGAACTGCTAAGGGCAAATAAGTCTTTATCGTTGTTATATTTAAAATTACTTAGGGACTTCCTATGAGTAACCAAGCAAGCAATACCGTTTCGGATTCCTCCTCAGAAGGAGTTAGCCTAAGGCTTAAAATAACCGCTATTGCAATTATTGTGTTGCTTATTTTTGGAATAGGATATGCGGGATATACTTATATACAAGATGCGCCCTTACGCGAGTTTGAAGTTGCAGTAGCAGGTCTGGAAATCGAACAAATTGCTGATATGGAAAATGAAGAGCGTAAAGCATTTTTCGAGAAGATGAAACTCATACGCGATAAAATGTCAGAGGCTCAAAAGAAAATCAACGATGATAAAAATATAGTTCGTATGACCCAGCAATTCAATTCAAAATTCTCTAACTTTTTTGCTGCTACACCCGAAGAACAACGCGCTTCCCTCGATAAAGATATCGATCGAATGGGAAATATAATGAAAGGGTTTTTAATGGGTAAAGGCGGAGCCCCTGGCGCAGGCGGATTTGGACCACCCGGAGCCGGCTTCGGATCTAAAGGCGGAGCGGCAGGCGATTCAAAAAATAATTCTCCTAACACTTCAGGCAATGCTAATACCGCTGGTGCAGGCAATGCTAATACCGCTGGTGCAGGCAATGCTAATACCGCTGGTGCAGGCAATGCTAATACCGCTGGTGCAGGTAATGCTAATACCGCTGGTGCAGGTAATGCTAATAAAGGAAAAGGGCCACCTTCACCCGAAGAA
This sequence comes from Gemmataceae bacterium, assembly GCA_041694635.1. Classification (GTDB taxonomy): domain Bacteria; phylum Planctomycetota; class Planctomycetia; order Gemmatales; family Gemmataceae; genus UBA969. The sequence goes on from JBDNHI010000029.1 coordinate 3,323, forward strand.
CGAAACCGCAGAGTTTCCGATGGGCTTGATAAATCAACCCCAGAGATGCGCGCTCAGATGACCGAGTACTGGGTTCGAATGAACCAACGGGTTAAAGAACGCGGCTTCCAGATGATTCCCTTCCTCGGAGGTTTTGGCGGTCCTAAACCTAAATAATAACAAGTTACGACGCCTTGGCCGACGGAGGGCTTAGACGCAATGCCAATCGGACACTATGGCGTAAGCCTACGCTATGAAACAAACTGCTTTTGCCCCTGGTTTTCGGCTTGGAGTTGTTGATGTATTCGCCCTTGTCGGTGGCACGATGGCAGCGGTTATTTTGTCGATGCATGTATGGTGGTGGGGCTTCGTCCCTGCTTATGTGCTCGCCCACTTTTTCTTGTTTTGCAATGTGGTGCGAATCGCTCGGTCGCTCGAATTGATATGGGCAGGATCTTTTGTCCTCTTGGCCGGAGCCACAATTGCAATTGAAATTCCTAATTGGTTGGTCACCACGCTTGTTTCGTTGCTCGTGACAATGGTGTTGGTTGTGGTCGAGATGCGGAAGCAGTCGTATCATGGCGTTGGTTGGCAGCGGATCAATCCTAACTTGCTAGCGTGGTGGGAATCGCAAATTTCCTAGAATGCCGGCAGGCATTAACCTCGTTATGTTTTTTGATCTTTCCAATTTAATACGCTTTCCGTTACGATATTTGTATGCAATCTCTTAATCCTAATACGGTTATAAATTCTTTTTATTGGCGTAAACTTTTCTACCTTTTAGTAGCTCTGCTCTTTCTTTTCGTTCTTTATTTTTCCTACGCAAGTTATTGGCAAACCTCGGCACTTAAAGAAATTATTGCTATCCAAAATTCAAAAGATTCTGAAGCAGCAAAACAGTGGACTCCACTTCAGAAACAAGAATCAACTAACCGATTAGTTTATTTGCAAAAAGGTTTGAGTGCAGAAACTAAAAAAGATTTAGACAATTTAAATGCACGAGTGGCACTAAATCGGGTCGAAAAACAATTTGAAAAAATTCTTGCAATGAATAGCACAGAGAAAAACCAAGAACTAGATAAAATGATTGATCAGACCGAAAAAGAAAAGTTGAATCAGGCAATTGCAAATGCCAAGCAAAGCAAACTAGGAAAAACGGTTCCTTCCAAAGATCAAGGCTTTAAGTTAGATAATCAAGGTCTTTCAAATTTACTTGATTTAACTACTCCAGAACTTCGTGCAAAATTTCATATGATTGTTCAAGAGGTAAATAGAAGACGCCAAGAAAGAAATCTTCCCGCTTGGCGCCCTTTCGATTGAAACTATCGATCATTTAATTACTTCCAAATCGATGCCCTGCGATAGGAAGTTGAACCATATAAACACTAGTTCGGGCGGTAACAAAAAGAGTTTTCATATTTTTACCACCAAAAGTACAATTTGAAGGTTGTTCTGGGAAAGAGATGTTACCTAGAAATTTTCCTTCGGGAGAAAAAATCTGGATGCCAATTCCTGAGGTGATGTAGAGATTGCCTTTAATGTCGATTGATAGGCCATCGCCGCCTGTGTTCGATTTTCCATCGGGTTGTTTAAGTGTGCAAAAAACTTTTGCTTTGCCAATTTTTCCATTAGATTCTACGGGGTAAGCCATCATATCTGCTTGGCCCGTTGGAATAACATAAAGTGTTTTTTCATCGGGGGAAAGAATCACACCATTAGGGTTTGGCAGATTATCAAGAATGCGGCTTATTTCACCTTTAAGAGAAAGATAATAAACTGCAACCTTAACTTGTGGTAAAGGCATAGGGGCACGAAAAGCTGGATCCGTGAAGTAAATGCCACCTTTATTATCTACAACGAGATCGTTGGGGGCATTAAAGCGATTGCCCATATATTTATCGATAAGAATTTCTTTTTTCTTACCATCGGCAGAGTAAGCGACGATTTGGCCATCCATTTCACACGCAAGGAGCCTGCCTTTGGCATCAAACATTAACCCGTTCGCGTGATTAGATTTTTCAATGAAGGTAGAAACCTTGCCCTCACTTGAAATCTTGTGGATTTTTTCATTGGGAATATCAGTAAAAAAGATATCGCCAGATTTATCTGAGGCAGGGCCTTCCGTAAAAGTAAAGCCTCCTTGAACTTTTTCAACCTTACCAATAGAACCTATTCCTTCAATGGTGTCAGCACCTAAAGAAAGAAGGGCCATAGTCAAAATGCTAGAAATCATATGAATCTCCTTTAGAAAAATAGTAAGCGTACATCCTAGGGGAGAATTTGACTTGGTTCAATGGTTTCAATCAAGCTTTTAATAATTAGCTTGGTAGTTGAGAAGGAAGGAAGGGTTCTAGATAGAATGGTTTGGTTAAGGGAAAATCCAAATAATTCGTACCTAAATAAGAATATATAATAGCTACTGGAATAGAATAAGTTAGAGGGCAGATTTCTATCAGGGAAATTGATAATCCAACTAAGTAAGTTTAGGGGGTTAATGATGGTTAATAGAATGCTTGCAAATCAAAGGGATAATAATATGCGTAAGGCACTATCAGATCAGGATCAACAAAAATTAGACAATCTGACTTTAAAACTAGAGCAAGAGTTGGAGCATTTTATTGGTTACCCTTGTAACACGCAATTCGATTACACCCCTTTATATCATTTTCTAAAGTTGCCTTTAAATAACATTGGTGACCCTTTCGTTCCTACGAATTATCACATCAATACGCATGAATTCGAGCGAGATGTGGTGCAAGTTTTTCAAAAACTTACTCACGCGCCTGAAGAATCTACTTGGGGATATGTAACCAACGGCGGAACAGAAGGGAACTTATATGGCATCTTTTTAGCTAGAGAGATGTTCCCTGATTGTATGGTTTATTATTCAGAAGATGCTCATTATTCAGTCAATAAAATCTTACGCTGTTTACATGTAAGAAATATTATGATTCGTAGTAACCCCGATGGATCGATAAACTTAGATGACCTTCGGGAGAGCATTAAAATTCATCGCGATGTCCCGCCTATCATTTTTGCCAACATTGGTACTACGATGAAAGGGGCTTGCGATGACCTAGTTGGCATTCAGAAAATCTTGAAGGATTTAGTAATCAAAAGGCATTACATCCACGCTGATGCTGCGCTAAGTGGCATGATTTTACCTTTTGTCGAAAATCCTAACCCTTGGGATTTTATGGTGGATATCGATAGTATTTCAATTAGTGGGCACAAAATGGTGGGGTCGCCTTTGCCTTGCGGCGTGGTTATTGCCAAAAAAGAGTATGTCGAAAGAATTGCTTCGGGTGTAGAATATGTCGGCACCCTAGATACCACAATTATGGGCTCTAGAAATGGGTTAACACCTTTGTTTTTATGGTATGCATTCCACACCACAGGGCTTGATGGTTTTCGCAACATTATAAATAACTGCTTGGAAGTTGCAAACTATGCTACAAACAAGCTTAATTCTATAAAGCGTAATGCTTGGAAACACAACAACTCGCTTACGGTTGTTTTTGATAGGCCTTCGCCAGAAATTGTTTCTAAATGGCAACTCGCTTCTAAAGGGGAAATAAGTCATCTAATTGCTATGCCCCATGTGACTCATAATAGTATAGATGAATTCATTATTGACCTTGCTAAAGAACAAAACGATACCAAGAAATATGGAAATTACCCTTCTACTGTTAGGAGAAGTTTATGAAGCAGATCACCATCATTCATAAGGATGGCCCAGGTTTACTTGCAGATATCTCTGAACTGCTAGGAAAAGCTGGCATTAATATTGAAACCATTGAAGCAGAATCCTTTGATTCTACTGCGGTTGTTTCACTCATTGTTGATAATTATGATGAAGCACTTAAAGCGCTTACTGTTAGTCCATTCAATGCAATTAGTGAAGATGCTTTAGTCGTAAGGGTTCCCGACAAACCAGGGGAGCTTGCCCTGTTAATGAAACGCTTTAAAAATGCCAACATTAGTTTACGAAGCTTGGTAATTTTAAAACACGATGCAGGGTACGCCTTCGTAGCTTTAGTAACCGTCAAGACTGCAGAAGCACAAGAGTTGGTAAAAGATATTTTAGTGGGTTGATGTTTTACCCTGGCATAAGACGCTCATCTTTTTTAGAGAGCGGATGTTGCTCTTTGATTCCATCCACAAAACAAGCCACCCATTCTGCAAGTCGCTTGCCCAACCTTCGACAAGCATCTTGGCTTTCTTCGCTACGGGGTTCACGAATAGAAGTTGCTCCGTAATGTAGGGTCATCAACTTACTGACATAATCGGTAACCCCAAACACCAAGAATCCAAAGTTTATTAGCACGGTTAGAATTGATTGGCAAGCCATTTCACTTCCTCCAGAAAACCCTCCAGAAGAAGAGAAAGCGCAAGCTATTTTTCCATCTACTTTCATCCAATGGCTTGCCATTGTTTCATCCCAAAACTTTTTCATCTTCCAAGATAATAAGCCCATATTGGTGGGGCTTCCAACTGCTAAGCCGTCACACCAAACTACATCTTCAGCGGTTGCGTCATCTATTTTTAGAATTCGGACTTCCATATTAGGGATAGAGGAAACCCCCTCTGCAATTAGTTGTGCCATCTTGGCGGTATTTCCGCTGTTGGAATCAAAAAGAACTAAAATCTTTCCCATACGATTTTTCCTTTTAAAGCTTTAATGGTAATTTTATTAATAAACGAAAACCTTTTCGTAAGCGTTTTTATAATAACAATTTAATTCTTTTCTATGCTTGATTCTCAACTATTTAAGGTTATTTTAAAAGAGGTTTTTAGTTTACTCAAAAAGGACATCAAAATGAAATCAAACATTGTCAAGTGCGCTCTTGCGTTATTTTTTTCAACAGTCAGCGTGGCAGGCGTTTCCGCGCAGGGAAGTTTTGACTGGCCACAATGGCGCGGCTCTCAGAGAGATGGTATCTGTAAGGAAACTAACCTTCTTCCTGCTTGGCCCAAAGATGGCCCTACTCTTGCTTGGAAAGTTACTGGTTTAGGAGGCGGTTATAGCACACCTTCTGTTGCAAACGGCAAAATCTTCGGTATGAGCTACCTTGCTGATAATGAAAATGTTTGGGCTCTTGATGAAAAGAATGGCTCCAAAATATGGGAAACCAAAATCGCCTCCAAAGGCAAGGTTGGTTATAACGAAGGATCTCGTTGCACACCCACTGTTGATGGCAATAATATCTTTGTTGTTGGCGTCTCTGGCGATGTGGTCTGCCTTGAATCTGCAAGTGGGAAAATCGTTTGGCAGAAAAACTTCGCCAAGGATTTCAAAGGCAAAATGATGTCCGGCTGGGGCTTCTCCGAATCTCCTCTTATCGATGGCGACAAGATTATTGTTACTCCTGGCGCTGACGAAGCTGCCTTGGTTGCTCTCGATAAAAAAACTGGCAATACTATTTGGGCTTCCAAAATTGATGCGGGCGGCGGAGCGGGTTATGCTTCTATCGTTATTTCCGAAGCCGCTGGTGTTAAACAATACATCACTTGGCTTGGCAAATGTATTGTTGGCGTTGATGCCAATAATGGTAAATTCCTCTGGCGCTATTCTGCCAACGCCAATGGCACTGCTAATATCCCTACCGCTATTATAAAAGGTGATCTCGTCTTTTGTTCCACCGGTTATGGTAAAGGGACTTCTTTAATTCGACTTGTTTCAAATGGGATGGGTGGCATCGATGCCAAGGAAGTTTATTACCTCAAAGAACAGAGCAAAGATATTCAAAATCATCATGGTGGTATGGTTCTTATTGGTGAACATATCTTTTTTGGTACTGGCCATAATAATGGAAACCCTTGCTGCTTAGAGATGAATACAGGCAAAGTCGCTTGGCTTCAAGAAAAACACCTTGGCAATGGGTCTGCTGGTGTTCTTTTTGCAGATGGTAAAATCTATTTCCGTAATCAAGATGGTACCGTTAATCTTGTCGAAGCTACCACGAAAGCCCATAACCTTATTAGTTCTTTTAAAACTCCAGAACCAAGTGGCAAACCTAATTGGCCACACCCGGTTATTGCCAATGGTAGGTTATTACTTCGCGACCAAGATAAAATGTTCAGCTATGCGATTAAAGCTGCTCAATAATTCCGAAGCTGGAATTTTTGATTCTATGTTATTAGGCCTATGCGTTTTTCGATAAGCCTTCTTTTTTTCTGGGAATTGATCTTATGCCTATTCCTATTTATGATGTCATTGTTATTGGTTTGGGTGGAATGGGAAGTGCAACTGCTATGGAGCTTTCTCGCTCTGGATTGAAAGTTCTTGGTTTAGATCAATTTTCCCCTAACCACGATATGGGTAGTTCTCACGGTAAAACTCGCGCTATTAGACTTGCTTATTACGAAAATCCTAACTATGTTCCTTTGCTAAAAAGGGCATACCATCTTTGGCACGATCTCGAATGGCGTGTTGGCGAAACCTTACTTGAAGAATGTGGCTGTCTGAGCCTAAGTAGGCAAAGCGATGCCATTATTAAAGGCATTATGGCAAGTGCTTCTCTTCATTCTCTTGATGTCGATTTTCTAGATCATACGAATCTAACTGAAAAGTATAAGTTCTTTAACACACCTGCTGATTATGTCGGGGCTTTTGAAAAACTTGGAGGTTTTCTTTGGGTTGATCGTTGCGTTCGTGCATTTCAAAATGTTGCAAAGTCTACAGGGGCTCAACTCCTTTTTGAAAATCAGGTAATGGCAGTTCAAAACCTAGGTAACGATATCGAAGTTGAAACAACTAGGGGGAAGTATATTACCCACAAAGTAGTCATTACAGCAGGCCCTTGGGCTTCTAAATTTCTTGGCAACATAGGTAAATGCCTGAAAATTATGCGCCAAACTAGTCATTGGTTTATGCCCGAAACACCCTCAGATTTCTTTCGAGATAAAGTCCCAGTTTTTATGGTAAGTGATGAACAAGGCTTTTTTTATGGCTTCCCTATGGTCGATCCAGAGGGAGTAAAAGTGGCCCGTCATTATGGCCAGCCCGAGCTTAATCACCCAGATCAAATTAATCGCTTAGTTGTTCCCTCTGATGAATTAGTACTTAGAGAGTTTTTACAGCGCAGAATTCCTGCCCTTGCAAATGTTTCTTCTCCACTTGCAAAAACTTGTATTTATACCCTTTCTCCAGACCGACATTTTATGATTGGCCCACTTCCCGAAAATGCTAATACCATTATCGCAACGGGGTTTTCTGGTCATGGGTTTAAATTTGCCTCGGTGATTGGGGAAATACTTGGCAAATTTATCCGAACCGAACCTGTCGAACTCAATATCGAATTCTTGGGTCTTCAGCGTTTCTTCAATGACAACCGTTAACAAAAAAACTAAGATAAGTTTGGTGTTGAACTTTTTAAAACGAAAGGAATTGATATGAAAAACTGGAATTTGCTTGTAGGTTCGCTAGTGGCGGTTGTTGCATTGAATGTTGGCGTAATAAATGCCCAAGAAAAATCTGCATTCGCTTCTGCAACGATTGACCTAGGTGTGGTGGTAAGCGATATTGAAAAAGCTGCAAAATTTTACACCACAGCAGTCGGTTTCAAAGAAGTTAAGGGCTTTAGCGTTCCCGCAGAGTTCGCAGCCAATGCTGGCCTTACCGCAAAAAAATCCTTGGAAATTAGAGTTTTTATTCTTGGTGAGGGCCCCGGTGCTACCAAGCTTAAACTGATGCAGATTGAAGGTGTTAAACCAAAAAAATCTGAAAATGAGTTTATCCATTCACAAACCGGTTTTCGCTACCTCACTATTTCTATTAATGACACTTCTGCTGCTATGGAAAAATTAAAACAAGCAGGCGTAAAACCAATTGCTCAAACACCAATTTTGATCCCAGAAACAATTGCAAAGGATTTGTTCTTAACCATAGTGCAAGACCCAGATGGAAACCTAGTTGAACTTGTTGGGCCAAAAAAATAAGCTCCATTACTTAAAAAACGAAGGTTCCACGAAACTACTTCGTGGAACCTTTTTTTATTTCAATTGATTATTAGGGACTGTACCATCTAAGCGGGTCTGCTAGGATGGAATTATGTATGAAAGAACGAGCCGCCTAACGCCTCGCCAGCAAGGCAAGTTAATTGAACATTTTGTGCTGGGTGCCACGGCGCGTGCGACCTCACAAGTTGTCGATGTGA
>JBDNHI010000030.1:0-44564 GCA_041694635.1 Gemmataceae bacterium
GATCTGCATCGCCATTATAATCCATCGCAGCAGCGATATCTTCGTTAAGGAAGCGGCCAATTGCGCCATCAGGTGCGCTATGAATAGCGAACATCCAAAGGGATTCGAGGATGCCAATGGTTTGCCATTGGCCGAGCATTAGCTTGCGTTTTAGACGCAGGAATTTAACATTGTTAATGGTGCTGTGCTTCACGATGGAACCTCCTAGGCTGAGGGAAAAGGTGTTCGCTTAAATTTTACTGTAACTTAGAAAATGAAAAGGTGTAGCCCGGCTTAGAAAATATTTTGATAAGAGATCTAAGTGATGGGAATAGAAGAATTAGGAGAAACCCAAGTAGATGCGATTTGATAATAGTAACGCCGAAGATTCTTATTTGTGTGATCGTTGAAAAGGGAAAACCCGGGATTAAGATTCCCAGCCAATGTTCGCTTTTTTCTTCAAACCTTTGTGTCTTCGTGAGAACCAAAAAAAGCTCAAAAAAGTCGAACTCACACGAAGTCACGAAGAAGAAACATAAGCAGTCCCAGCGCCACTGTTAATAATGAAGAAGCCGCTGTGCTTTGTAGGACTGACCGGTGGGCTTAGGGGTTCGGATTAATACGGTAGAACAGATTCAGTTCAAATCATCCATAAAATCATCTTCGGTATCTTCATCCGCAATTGGGGCAGCTTCTTCCTCAGGAAAAGGTTCCCAAATTCTTGTCATATAAATCAAAGCAAAAGTATCATACAAAAGATGAACTAAAATAGGAGCAAGAAGGTTGCCTGTCCATATAAAAAGGAAGCCAAGATAACCGCCCATTAAAGATGCAAGAATGAAATAACTCCGGTTCATCGAATGCATAAGGCCAAAAGAAAGGCTAGCAGCAATGAGAGCCGCCCAAACCGATGTATCTTGCCCCAGCCAAGATTGCAGAACCCCCCTGAAAACCATCTCTTCGCCAACCCCTGCCAGCACACTGATGCCAATTAAATCGGGCAAAGTACACCTACGCATCATCGGGCGAATCATATCTAAACTGATATCTTTTAAGCTTTTAAGAAAGGCTATCCTGCCGTGAATAAGGATTAAAAAAATAGGCAGCAAAGGAATCGTAGCAACCAAACCAAGCAACGCATCTTGTAAAGTAAAAGCGAATTCTTTTAAAGGGTGAACTCCAAGAAGCCATCCTAAAGGATAAGCCCCAATTACCATCCCGCCTTCAATAATGATGGAAAGGGTAATAACTTCGGCCCGTGTTCTGGGAAGATTATTCATCTTAATAAGGAGGCCCAATTGAAAAACATACTTGTAAAGAACAAAGTTGTTATAGGAAGTTAAAAGTTAAGGGGTCAGGCAATTATTTCATTTACAACTCTGCCTTGCACATCGGTTAGGCGAAAATCTCTGCCTGCGTATCGGTAAGTGAATTTTTCGTGATCGAAACCAAGAAGTTCTAAAAGAGTAGCGTGAAGGTCGTGGACATGAACTTTGTTATCTTGAGCAGCGAAGCCAAATTCATCGGTATTGCCTACAACGGAGCCACCCTTAACGCCGCCCCCGGCGAGCCAGATAGAGAAACCGTGATGGTTATGGTCACGGCCATTAATTTTGCCAGCATTAGCGCCCGGAGTGGGAAGTTCGACAGTGGGAGTTCTGCCAAATTCGCCGCCCCACATAACAATAGTATCGTCAAGCATGCCGCGTTGTTTAAGATCAGTAAGAAGTGCGCCAATGGCTTTGTCGCATTCATTGGCAAGCTTGCGGTGATTAATTTCGATATCATCGTGACTATCCCAGGGTTGTCCTGCGCCGTGCCAAACTTGAACAAAGCGAACACCTCGTTCGATTAATCTTCGAGCGATTAAAATCTGTCGAGCTTGAACCCCTGGGCCATACATATCAAGAATGTGCTTAGGTTCCTTGCTGACATCAAAGGCATCTGCTGCGTCCATTTGCATTCTGTAAGCGAGTTCAAAAGATTGAATTCGCGACTCGATGAAAGGATCTGAAGGGCGCTGCGCCGAATGAAAGGCATTGAGCTTTTGTAAAAGATTTAACTGCTGTCGCTGCTTATCCAAGGGTAAGTTTTTGTTTCGAATGTTTTCGATTAACTTATCGATGCTGGTTTGGTTGGTATCGATGTAGGTTCCTTGAAAGATACCGGGTAGAAAGCCAGCCTGCCAGTTTTGAGATTCTTGAATGGGGTATCCACCTGGGCACATAGCAATAAAGCCCGGAAGGTTTTGGTTTTCAGTTCCCAAACCGTAGGTAAGCCAACTACCCAAACTAGGTCGAATTAACCTTGCTTCACCACAATTCATAAGTAAAAGGGAAGGCTCGTGGTTGGGAACATTGGCGTGCATAGAACGAATAACGCAAAGGTCATCGATATGCTGTGCGGTGTGTTTGAAAAGTTCGCTAACTTCGATGCCAGATTGTCCGTATTTTTGGAATTTAAAAGGAGAAGGAAAAGCAGCGCCTGTTTTTCTCTCAGTTTTGGGGTTATCGAAAGGAAGTTGTTTGCCAGCAAATTTCGCAAGTGATGGTTTAGGATCAAATGTATCTACATGAGAAGGCCCACCATTCATAAACAAATGAATAACTCGTTTGGCTTTGGCTTTAAAGTGAGGCGCTTTAACAGTAAGTGGATTAGAATCAGAAGCATAGGCAGGTTGCATTAGGCTATTAAGAGCAAGGGCCCCCATCCCCAGCGCAGATTTTTCTAACATCATTCTTCGGTTCAACATAAAAGTTACCCCCGGCTAATCAATAAATTGAAAGCTGTTACTTGCAAGAAGAATTTGAGCAAGTTGTTTAAACCCGTCATTTCTAGCGGAATCAAGAAATTCTAAAGCAGCTTGCAACTCTGGTGCTTCTGGTTTTCGCTGGTAAACTAATCTAAACATCGCCTCGATTCGATCTACATTATTTTCAGAATGATTAAACCTTCGGGCTAATGAATCGGCCTGCTCTTGTATAAAGGGTGAGTTAAGTAAAAATAAAGCTTGTTGAGGTACACTGGTAATAAAGCGTTGTGGGCTATGGGTATCAGGCAGAGCGAAGTCGAAGGTGCGAAGAATGCCGGGCAGATTTTGCCTATCGATGAAAGCATACAAAGCTCGCTTGTTACTAAAGGGTAAAGTAAACATCTCAACAGATTTCCCGCCCACCAATGGATTGAGTGTTCCTGCAACAGCAAGCAACCCATCGTGAAGCGTTTCAAAATCAATTCTTCGCCGATTCATTCGGATGAGGAGTGAATTTTCTGGATCGATGTTTTGGAGTTCGGGCCGCGAGTCGCTGGCTTGCTTGAAAGTGGAAGATAAGAGCATTTTTCGGATCAGGTTTTTAGTAGACCACCGATCTTCGAGAAAAGCTTTAGCGAGAAAATCAAGAAGTTCTGGGTGGGAAGGTGGGTCGCTGCGCACGCCAAAATCGCTAGGTGTTTTTACTAAAGGGTTACCAAACACATGCGCCCAAACTCGATTGACCCAAACTCGAGCGGTAAGCGGATTAGCAATATCAATGATTGCTTGTGAAGTTTCGAATCTACCACTACCTTGTTTGAAAGGTATGCGATCTTTGCCACTGATAACTTCCAAGAATTGCCTAGGTACTTGGGGCCCGCGGTTGCCTTGATTGCCCCTAATAAAAACGACTGGTTCTACAGGTGATGGCTTATCAAACAGGGCCATGCCCTTGGGTGGTGAACCCGGATGCTTAGATTTAAGTTGCTTAATGCGGTTGTCGTATGGCTTGATGTTTTCAGAAAACTTTCGTGGCTCTTTGATTTTAATCTCGGCATTATCTTTCTCAAACTTTTCCTTTACGCTGTTAAGCCTTGCTAGTTCAGATTGAAAAGCAATAAAGTCGGGCCCGGTACTGTCTAAGCCTAAATCCGGAAGGTCTTCGGGTTCCTCCGAACTTGCAAACACGCCATACAAAGAATAGTAATCTTTGGTGGGGATGGGATCGTACTTATGGTCGTGGCACCTAGCGCAGGTAACGGTAAGCCCCATTGTAGTTCGGGTTAAAACATCGATTCGGTCGTCGATGATATCATTTTGGTTATTGATGAATCTTCTGCCGACGGTGAAAAATCCTAGTGCAGCAAGGTCTGCCCGAGCGGCTCCCGATTTGGGATTATCCGCAGCAATCTGATAAGTTAAGAATTTGTTATAAGGTAGATCCTTATTGAAGGATTTAATAACCCAATCTCGGTAGGTGTAGGCATAGGGGTAGGTGCGGTCGACGCCAACCCCAACATAACCACGGTTATCAGCGTAGCGGGCAAGATCAAGCCAATGTCTGGCCCAGCGTTCGCCAAAATGGGAAGACTCTAGCAGATGGTCAACCAGCTTGTTGTAAGAATCTGGAGCTTTATCATTTTGAAAGGATTCGACTTCTTGAGGTGTTGGTGGTAAGCCTGTTAATACATAAGAAAGTCTGCGGATAAGAGTTCGTTTATCGGCTTGCTTTGAAAGCGTAACATTGTTTTTTTCAAGCTTTGATTCGATGAAGAAATCAATCTCGTTTGAAGCAAGCGACTCATTTATAATTTTTGGAATTGCAGGTTTAGTGATAGGGGCAAAGGCCCAGTGATCGGTACTAGCTTTAGTAATGGAAATAGAATTAGGCTTATTGTTAAGGGGCCAGGGTGCGCCTTTTTTGATCCATTCAGAAATATCAGCGATCACCTGATCGGGAAGTTTGCCTTTAGGGGGCATTTTAAGTTCACCCTGATAATGCAATAGTTTTAATATTTTGCTTTCTGAGGGTTTGTTAGGGTTGAAAATGGGGCCAGAGTCGGGGCCTTTAAAAAAGTGTTCTTTTGTATCGAGGCGAAAGCCACCTTGTTGCTTGGATGCGTTATGGCATTTTTCGCAATGCTCGATAAATACAGGGCGAACCTTGGCTTCAAAAAAATCTACATCAGCAAAATCTGCATTCAGTAAGAGCAAAGTCAGTTGGCAGATAAGTAGGCTGTTCATAGTGGTACAATAATAATCGTCAAATCAAGTAATGCAACAATAGTACATTCATAGAATCCATCGAGTTCCCAATGCAAGATACTAGAATATAAACATTTTAAGGTATAAAGGCCACTTTGCCCTGCGAAATCATTTATTTTTATTAACAATATTAGGACTTACGCAGTTGCCCATAATTTGGTTGTTTAGGCAGTTTTCATCTTTTTCTGATCATCCTGTCTTTCCCAAATTCCACCCGAATAGGGGCGATTTAGTTCCAACTGCGTAACTCCTAAATATGTAGGGGCTTTTACTTTAAAAGTATTACAGTGATATTTTAAATGATAAAAACCTGTTTCTTTGCGAGATCAAGCTAGATTGCTAAGTTTTTTGAATCACTTTCTTGCATCTTCAACCAATTTAGCACAAGATACTACCTTGGCTTTTAATTCATCTTTAAGCGGAGTATTAGTATGAAGGTCGGAATGAATCTGCTGTTGTGGACTGCTTATGTTACCGAAGAGCATTTTCCTATCTTGGAAAAGATCAAGAAGACCGGCTACGATGGAGTGGAAATCCCACTTTTCGACGGAGATGCTGAACACTACAAAAAAATCAAAAAAGAACTCGATAACCTTGGCCTTGGCTGTACCGCCGTCACTGTCGTTAACGCAAGCACCAATCCAATTAGCCCAGATGCGGCTGTTCGTCAGGCCAGTTTAGAGAGAATTAAATGGGCCTTGGATATGACAAGTGCCTTGGGCGGGGATGTATTGGCGGGGCCTTATCATTCGGCTTTGGGTGAATTTACTGGTCAACCCCCGACCCAAGAAGAGCGAAAACGAGCAGTTGAAGTTTTAAGCAAAGCTGCGGATCACGCCCAAAAAGTCAATGTTAAAATTGCGATAGAGTACCTCAATCGTTTCGAATGCTATTTTCTTACCAATGCCCTTGATGCAAGGAATTTAGTTAAGGAAATCAACCACCCTTACTTTGGCACTATGTATGATACTTTCCATGCCAACATTGAAGAAAAAAATATAACCAAAGCGATTGAATCGATGGAAGATACCTATGTGCATGTTCACATTAGTGAAAACGACCGGGGAACGCCGGGAAGCGGCCTTGTGCATTGGGATGAGACCTTTAAGGCGTTAAGAAAGGCGAAGTACGACGGTTGGTTAACAATAGAGGCATTTGGTAGGGCTTTGCCTGACTTAGCAGCGGCAACGAAGATTTGGCGCGATATGTTTCCTTCTCCCGAAGATGTTTATGTGAATGGGTTTAAGTTCATTCACGAGAAGTGGAATAAGCATAAGTAAAAGGTTTTATGGGTATTTTGGGTGAATCAGCCTTTTCCCAAATACCTATTTTTATTAGATTTATTTTTATAAAGACTATTTTCGGTCGATCCAAGGAGGGTTTAGTGTCAATTATTCGCTGTGCTTTAATAGCATTAATATTAATATTAGTTTCGGTAAATACCGTGTCTGCGCAGGCGTGGGCTGAAAAGATGTTTAAGGATGGCTTAGTGCATGATTTTGGCGTGGTGCCAAAAGGTGCGCAGCTTTTTCACCGCTTTAACATTACTAATATTTATGCGGTTAAAATGGAAATCGTGACCATAAGAAGTGGTTGCGGGTGTACCAGTGCTTCTTCCTCGGTTAAGGTTTTAGAACCCCGCGAATCTGCAACCATTGATGTTACAATGGATGCCAGACGCTTTTCTGGCCCTAAAACTGTTATCGTTTACATTACCGTTGGCCCAGAATTCATCTCAACCGCTGAAATTAGGGTAACCGGCAATAGCCGTAGCGATGTTGTGTTTAACCCCGGTCAAGTTACTTTTGGCGTGGTTTCGCAAGGGCAGAAAGCAGAACAAACCATTGAGGTTGAATATGCAGGCAACCAAGATTGGCAGATCACCGAAGTTATTGCCAAGGACACCCCTTTGGAAGCTACTTTCAAAGAAAATTACCGTAAGCCGGGGCAGGTTGGTTATCAAGTTTCTGTCACTTTAAAGCCTAATGCGCCCTCAGGTAATTTAAAAGAATTTATTCATTTAAAGACTAACGATGCCAGCACACCTTTGCTTGCGGTTTTGGTGGAAGCGACCATCCAGTCATCGATTAGTGTGTCGCCGCCATTGCTATCGCTAGGAACGATAAAGCCCGACGAAAGCTTAACCCGTAGGGTGGTAGTTAGGGCAAGTAAACCGTTTAAGGTATTAGGCGTGGAAGGCTTGGGAGAAGGAATAGAATTAGGAGCAGCATCTGCGGTGGAACCTGCGATGGTTCAAACAGTGACCTTTAAATGTTCGATTAAGCAAGAAGGGCAATTTAAGAAACAGTTGAAGATTAAAACCGACCTTCAAGAGGCACCTGTCGTGGTGACCATTGAAGGAACGACAGCCCCATAAGTGCTTGTTTAAGCAGCGGAAGTTGATCTTGTCGAAGATTTTCGGGTTTCTAAAACTGCATCTCGAATGCGGATAAAGGGTTCTGCAAGATCGATATCCATAGCTTCAAAAATCGTAGAAAAAAGCTGAGCTTCTTCGATACTGCCTTTGAGATGAAGCCCAACCCCTCTTGGGCCAGCAATTACCTGAGTTCCCTCTGGGACGGGGTCTTCTGCCTTGGCGAGGCAAACCACAGGAATATCAACTTTTCTGCGAAGCCCAAGAACCTCGGGTTGATCGGTTACAACCAAATCAACAAGTTGAGAGCTTTTTTCGATCAGAGCTTTTGCAATCACTTCTGAAAAAATAAATGGTTTAAGCCCTTCACCGTACAAAATGTGTTGGACTTTGTTGGGTTGGACTGCGCTGCTGATACGAAACTCGATGGGGCGTGCCCAGCGGTTGGTGATCAGATAGGCCCCTACAAACCCATTGGTATCGTGGTTTATGGTCAAGAATCCAAAATGAAGGGTCGTTTGGGGGTTAAGCAGTTTCGATTCCGTCGTCACAGTCACCTTAAGCCTCTCGTAAGCTTGGAGCAAATAAATACAGGTGTAAGGTTTTCTTACCTAATTAATTAGTTCGGATGAACGGGGAAAGAACTTGAATATGGCTAAAAAAGCGTCAAAATTTTAAATTTGGCAGATTGAGCCTGACTTGAAACCTTGTAATCATTAAAGTTGACTCCTTGTTGGACTGGAATTTAACGGTTAACCCGCCTAAATTGAGTATGTAGGAATTACTTCCTTTTCCCTTTGTTTGGATTGGACTTAACAACGGGATTGGTGATGTCGTTTAACAACTTGGAACAGAAACTATGGCAAATGAAATTGAAACCGCTGCAAGCGAAACTGTTGCCCCTACTAGGTCTGCAGTTGAGATTATCAAAGAAAATAGTAAGTCTCTTCGGGGTAGCTTAAGCCTTGAACTTGCAAGTGCAGATGATCATTTTTCTGATGATTCTAAACAACTATTAAAGTTTCACGGGTCTTATCAGCAGGAAGACCGTGACGCTCGTAAAAATCGTAGGAGCGAAGGTTTAGGCAAGCATTATATGTTTATGGTTCGCGGTAGAATCCCTGGTGGTGTTATGTCCGCCCAGCAATACCTAGAGTTAGATAAGCTTGCAGAATCTCACGCAAACGGCACAATACGGCTTACAAGTCGCCAGAGTATACAGTTTCACGGTATTCTTAAAAACAATTTGAAAGGCGTCATTGCGGGCATCAATGAATGTATGCTTTCGACATTGTCAGCGTGTGGCGATGTGAACCGTAATGTGATGGCTTGCCCAGCGCCCTTTAAGAAAGATAAAGTGCATAGTGCAATGCAGGAAGATGCGTATGCGTTAGCGATGCATTTAGCGCCAAAATCGACTGCATACCACGAAATATGGCTAAATGGGAAGTCGCAGAGTACAGCGCCTGTTGATGATTTTGAGCCGATTTATGGCAAGCTTTATTTGCCCAGAAAATTCAAAATAGGCATTTCTGCTCCTAATGATAATTGCATCGATATTTTTAGCCAAGACCTTGGCTTTCTTGCTGATATTAAGAACGGCGAAGTCATTGGTTATGATGTCTTGGTTGGTGGGGGGATGGGTATGACCCACGGTAAAGCCACTACTTTTCCTCACCTTTCAATTTCCATTTTTTATGTTCCTAGGGATGAAGTTCTTAGTGCCGCGGAAGCTGTGATCACCTTATACCGAGATCACGGCAACCGTGCGGATCGTAAAAGGGCTCGAATCAAATACTTGGTAGCCGATTGGGGCGTCGAAAAGTTTAGGGAAGTGCTTAAGGGTTATCTTCCTAAGCCTCTTATTTTGCCTAAGGATATAAAAATTACTGGATATGATACTCACCTTGGCTGGCAAGCTCAGGGCGATGGAAAGTATTTTTATGGCGTAAGCGTGGAGAGTGGCCGTATTAAGGATGAAGGAAGTTTTAAACTGCGCACAGCCCTGCGTGAAATCATTTCAAAGTTTAATACGGAAGTTAGGCTTACCGCAATTCAGGATATTCTTTTATGCGATATGCCTGAAAGTGCAAAGTTAGAGATTGAAGGAACGCTTGCAAAATATGGAGTTGCAAAACCATCTGAATTATCGCAGGTGCAAAAGTATAGCCTTGCTTGCCCTGCTATTCCAACTTGTGGCTTAGCAATTTCTGAATCTGAAAGGGCATTACCAAGTTTATTAAGAGAAATGGCAAGCTGCCTTTCCGAGCTTGGCCTTGCAGATGAAATTATTAATGTCCGGATGACGGGTTGCCCTAACGGTTGCGTCAGGCCGTATCAAAGTGAGATAGGATTTGTTGGTCGAAGTGGAGAGAAGTATATGATGTTTGTGGGCGGCCATGTGAATGGGAATCGCCTAAACTTTATGTTGAAAGATTTGGTATTAAAGTCGGATATAGTTCCGATGCTTCGATGCCTTTTCGTTGATTTTAAAGCGAAAAGAGAAGGAAAAGAAACCTTCGGTGATTATTGTAATCGAACGGGAAAAGATTACCTTTTGGGCCTTCTTCCTGCCAAAGCATCCTAAGATCGTGAGCGCAATTGAATGAAAGTTCTTGTAGTAGGTAAAGGTGGGCGTGAACACGCCTTGGTTTGGAAGTTGTCATTATCCCCAAGGGCAAAGACAATATATTGTGCCCCGGGTAACCCAGGAACAGCCGAGATAGCAACGAATATTGCAATTGAACCCAATGATATAAAGGGTTTGGTTGCCTTTGCCAAGGCAGAGAAAATCGGGCTAACGGTGGTGGGGCCAGAAGAGCCGCTTGCCCTTGGAATCGTGGATGCATTTAATAAAGAGCGCCTACCTATTTTTGGACCAGCTAAAATTGCAGCTCAGTTGGAATCAAGCAAGGTCTTTGCAAAATCTATTATGCGTGATGCTAATATTCCCACCGCAGATTACAAGGTTTGTGACCATCCCGATCAGGCAAGAGCTTGGATCTGCACCAGAGATTATCCGCTGGTGGTAAAAGCAGACGGGTTGGCAGCAGGCAAGGGCGTGATTGTTTGTTCGAATAACGAAGAAGCCTTAAAGGCGATGGATCGAATTATGGTGCGCGAGGAGTTTGGCCGCGCTGCGGGTCGAAAAATCGTGATAGAAAAACGGATGATTGGTCAGGAACTTAGCGTACTTGCAATTGTCTCGGGGCGTACTATCATCCCTCTTGAACCTTGCCAAGATCATAAAGCTATTTTTGATAATGACCTTGGGCCCAATACGGGTGGAATGGGCGCTTATTGCCCAGCCCCCCTAGGAACCAAAGAAATTCTTAATCAAATTGATGCGGGGGTATTGGTCCCTACGGTGCATATAATGAAGCGTAAAAGAATGCCATTTCACGGCATTCTTTATGCTGGGGTTATGGTAACTGCGCAAGGGCCTCGGGTGTTAGAATTTAATTGCAGGCTAGGGGACCCCGAAACCCAACCATTGATGATGAGGCTAAAAACCGATTTGCTTGAGCTTTTGTTAGCAGCGGTCGAAAATCGCCTCGACGAATTTGAAGGTAAAATTGAATGGGATCCTAGGCCCGCTGTCTGCGTTGTGCTTGCTGCAAAAGGTTACCCAGGTACTGTCGATTTAAATCATACCATTACGGGCCTTAATGAAGCTTCAAAGCTGAAAGATGTTCAGATTTTTCACGGGGCTACTAAGTTCGATGCCAAAAATATCGTCACCGCAGGGGGCAGGGTTCTTAGCGTTACGGCCTTAGGTGATAATATGGGGGCCGCACGCGCCAAAGCCTATGAAGCTGTCAACTTAATCAAATACAGCGGAATGCAATATAGAACCGATATTGGCTTAAAGGCATTAACCGCATTGCCGTTTATTGTGGCTGTTAAATCAGCTAGTAAAGAAAAGGTAGAAGAGGCGGAGAAGCCCGCCGAGAATATAAAAATAACGGATGTGGTAAGGCTAAACAAAGCGAAATTAGCCGCTGCTGCAGAAAAAATTGCGGAAGCTAAATTAGCTGCTGAAGTCGAAAACTCGGTCGAACCTCAAGCCTAAAACAATTCATACCCCTGCTATTTCTAGGGCGTTCATCAGCAGTTGATGTACGCTAGTCATTGGGATTTTTCCAGGAGTGGGTAAGGGGCCATCCCCGATTAAAAGTGCGCAATCCTCATCGTTTTCGCAAATAAGTCCGTGGCTTCCCCTAACAATTGAATGATCTAAAGGGATCAGATCCATCAGGGTTCTAAAGCCTAATTTTTTACCCAGTAGTTTTCTTAAGACCTTCAATTTTGGGAAAAGTAACTTGGGATCAAAGAACAATTCGCAAGGGTCGTACCCTGGCTTTCGATGTATATCTACGGTGCGGGCGAAGTCTGGAGCTCTTTTTTCATCTAGCCAATAAGGGTATGCAAACCATTTGTCGGGATCTGATAAGGCAACAAGCTCGCCTGTTCTGGGGTGGTCAAGTCCTTGTGCGATTTTATCTTCTTTGTCCAACAGTTTTTGGATACCCGGCGTGGCTTCCAATAAAAATTTAACAAGTGTTACATCTTTATTATCTTTAATGTATATATGTGCAACTTGATGATCACAAACTGCGAAAGCACGACTGGCAAAGAAGTCGATAGTTTCGCCAAAGGGGCCGTCCCTAGTCAATAAAAAGCCATTCTTTCGCAAAATTTTGTTGGGCTCGATTGCTTCCTTGACATCGCAATGACCGTATTCACTTACCACCCAAACCCGAGCCCCTATCGATTTTGCAGCTTCCAAGATTGGGGCCGACGCTTCATCAAGTTCGGCTACAAGTTTTGGAATATTTGAACCAGAAACACCTAGGCGCTGAGGTTGGTAATCAAGGTGGGGTAGGTAGATAAGGGTGAGATCTGGGTTTTCGTCCTTTATGACTTCAGCAGAAGCTTGGGCAATCCATCGGGTGCTGGGTAACCCTGCCATCGGTCCCCAAAACGAAGGGAAGGGGAATCGTCCGAGCTTTTGCTCGAGCGAATCTGCAAGCGGTTGTGGATTTCCCGAAATGCCAAAGGCTTTATTACCATCAGCACCGTAATAAGGTTTTGGAGTAACGCTGATATCAAGATCGGCCCCCTGATTAAACCACCAAAACATTTTCGCACATTTGAAGTCAGTTCCCTTAGCTTTAGCCATCCGCTTGGCTGTTTTATAGATTGGTTCGGCCTCGATAAGATGGTTGGATTGTTGCCAAAACCTGACCTCTTTAGTGTCGCGAAATAACCAGCCATTTCCTACAATTCCGTGGACAGACGGTTCTTTTCCGGTAAGTATAGTCGCTTGGCAGGTGGTAGTGACTGCGGGAAGCGATTCCTTCAAGGGTCGCATCCAGCCTTGGGTGGCAATTTTTTGCAATCGGGGGGCAAAGGGTAGCAGTCGGGGCGTTAGCCCAACGGCATTGATTAAAACCAGTGGAGGAGTTTTTTTCATAAAAGCCTTATTTCTTCTACTCTGATATTGGTTTTATGACCCATGTTTTCTTATAATTTCCACACCGTGATGGATTAGGATTGTTTAACAAAATGAGGAACATTGTGAACCAGAATTATCTTTTTACCAGCGAATCTGTTTCTATGGGGCACCCCGATAAAGTCGCAGACCAAATTAGTGATACCATTTTAGACTTCTGTCTACTACATGACCCTACTAGCAGGGTAGCATGTGAAACTTTAGTTACAACTGATTATGTTTGCGTGGCAGGTGAAATAACCACCAAGGCTCCGCTTACTCGCACTGCTGTTGATAAGCTTGTTCGTGGAACCATCCGAGAAATCGGTTATGTTGACCCCAACATCGGTTTCGCAGCAGATACTTGTCAGATTGATTGCAGATTGCATTCTCAATCGCCTGATATTTCAATAGGGGTAGATGGCGGTGGGGCTGGGGATCAAGGGATGATGTTTGGTTTTGCTTGTGAAGAAACCAAATCTTTAATGCCTTTACCAATTTTCTTGGCTCATCGATTAGTTGAAAATCACGCAAAAATGCGCGAAAATGGCAAGCTAAAGTTCGTCCGACCCGATGCGAAAAGTCAGGTCACCATCGAATACAAACCCGATGGCTCGGCACATCGGATTCATACCGTTGTCCTTTCTACACAGCACGATGATTCCGTTGTTGATATCAAGAAAAAGAAAAAAGTATTTTCCGATAAGGCTCGCGAAGATATTCTTAACACCTTAATTATTCCTACTCTTAAGGCAGAACGCCCAGACCTTGTTGATGGAAAAAGCAAATTTTATATTGTTCCGGTCGGCGAAACTTCTAAAAAATATTCTGACGATGTCGTTTTATGTCACATCAACCCTACCGGTATTTTCCTTGAAGGCGGTCCTCACGGCGACTGTGGCCTTACTGGTAGAAAAATTATTGTCGATACCTACGGCGGTAGAGGCAGGCACGGAGGTGGTGCTTTCAGTGGTAAAGATCCAACAAAGGTTGATCGATCTGCTGCCTACATTTGTCGCTATATTGCTAAAAATGTTGTCAAGGCGGGGCTGGCTGGTCAGTGTGAAGTTCAGCTGTCTTATGCCATTGGTTACCCCGACCCAATCAATATTTGGGTTAGTACCTTTGGAACAGCGAAGCACGGTTTAACCGATGACAAAATTTCTGATCTCATTCGCAAGAACTTCCTGCTTACGCCTAAAGGCATTATCGAGACTTTGAACTTGCGCAGGCCAATCTACAAGGAAACTGCAAGAAATGGCCATTTCGGTCGCGAATTACCAAACTTCACTTGGGAAAAAACAGATAAAGCAAATGCCTTAAAAGCTGCAGCGGGCATCAAGTAAGATTTGTATTATGCTAATGACCAAGGCCTAAGCTTGGGGGTTTCATCCTCAAGCTTAGGCTTTTTTTCTTTCCCATTACTACTGCAAGAACCGCAGCCCCCTTTGCTACTACACGAACCACAATCGCTGCCTTTGGAACCGCAATTACCTGATCCACAGGAAGTTTCTGGTGGAGTTTCTTGAAGTGGAAGATTGGTGTTTTCGACAAAAATATGTAGGTCGAAATCCTGTGAAATCTTTGAGACCAAATCCCTTAGGTCGCACTTTGGTTCTGCTGCAAGATGCAGAATGGCGTGTTTGCAATCAAGCAGAACTTCTACATCCATAATAGCCGCAGGAAGGTTTAACGCTGCTGCTGTTTCCTGCGCAGCAAAAAATATCCGTTCTGAATTAGTTTGATTGATAAGGGTTTGATTTTCATCCGAGGGCAAGAAGGTTCTATTCAGTTTACCAACGGTGGTGTTCGGTAAAAAAGTTGTAATGGTGGGGAAAGAAGGCGAGATGATTTCGCCTGCTTCGATACCACGGTGAGTTTCGATTACGACAAGTTCGCCTCGGGTAAGTTGTAAAGGCAGGTGAGATCGGAAGCGGCCGAAATCACCTGCTTTTCCGTATCGAACTAAGTACTCTAAGGAGGGTGTGTTCATAATTATTCTTGAGGAAGGCCCAAAAATTCATACATATACTTGTCGTATTCAGCTTGTCCGCGTTCGGAACTAAGGTCGAGGCGAAGTTCATTAATAACTTTAATGCTTTGATTTTTAACCCAATCAACCCAGCAATCGGTGCAGATAAGTTCGAAAATCTTATTGCCTAGTTCATCTTTAAGAGGAGGTGAGTTAAGTTTTTTGGCTTTGGATCCCGCCATACAACCGGGGCGCTGGCATTGTATATTTCCCTGCTCGCCGGTTCCCGTCTTCACTGGGGTTATTGGTTTTTTTGATTCCGGAATCGCTTCACCTAGTTCCTTAAGCATCCGAGCCATTTCATCGCGTGGCATATTATCGCCCCGCTCATCCGCAACTTGAAAACCCTTTTGCAGGGCGGAAACGGCTTCAGCTTTTTTATCAAGAGAAATCAGGGAATTGCCCAAAAGTTGAAATACCTTCGAGAATTGAGGGCTGAGTTCTAAAGTCCTGTTAAAGGCAGCAACTGCCTCACTAAATTGCTTGTTTTCCATGTAAAGTTGCCCGAGGCGATAGTGCCCTAGTTCATTATCAGGGTCATCGTTGGCCATCTTTTGAAATTGTGTGATGCGGTTCTCAAGCTCTGACATTATATAAACTCCTATGAGCATAAAAATTAAGGAATACAATAAAGGGCTGATTGCCCCTAATTCTATTGTAAAGATATATTCGAATAATTCGAAACTATTTGGGTTCTAAAATCAGAAAAGGCGTTTCCTGCTTAATGGTAGTGCGCGCCTTGGTGAGATTATCGGTAACAGAAACTTCAACCCTAAATCGCCCCGGTCTATTGGGCCGGAGCGGAAAATTAATCGGGAAGATATCTTTGAATTCTTCCGGAAGATCCTTGGCTTCCCCCGTAAAAGGCTTACTCAAAGTCGGCTTGCCTGCTTCGTCAAGAATTCGAATGGTGAAAGCCATATTAGGTTTTCTAGTCTGGGGGTCTACTTCAAATCCGGTAACACAAAATCGAAGAACAAATTCTTGCCCCGGTACCCCTAAGGGTGGAGTGGGAAAATTATTCTCATCAACCATATGCCAAAGGACAAACCCAAGCGACTTAGGCAAAACTTCAAAAGTATGGCTAAGAGAAGCCGTTCTTTTATCGGTTAAATCGGTAAGCATAAGCTTGTAAGTGTAGCTACCGGGAAGCATTTCTAAACCGATGGGGGTCGCAGCATAGGCAGGCAACCGAGAACCCCCCAGAGGATTAAAAGATTCAACTTCCTTGGGTACGGTTTTTAAAATTGATTTACCATCTTTGTTAAATAGTTCACCAGCAAGGCTATAAATGCCTCTGCCATTTGCATTGATGGTTAAATTGTTAATGTCGAAAGCTAAAATAAAATTATCGCCTGGATGGTAATTCTTCGAGTCAGGACGGTTGGCACCATAAAGCCCCATTGGGGTGCGAACATTTAAAAATTCTAATGGAGTTGCAGCAGTTTGACCAAAGGTTGACAAAATAATCATAGTTAAAGTTTGCAACATACCAATCACCTCATCAACTTTGGAAAAAAGCCAACAGTATTGTGATCATTTGGGGTCATTTTTTGCCATATCAATTTTCTCTTTGAACTAATTACTTTAAAAATAATTAGTTCTTTACTTGTCAAACTTGAATTGCACTTGCTATAAATGCAAATGTTATCTCTCGGGTTGTGCTATCGTGGCACGATTTATTAGAGCCCGACTTTGGGCGAACTGGACTTCGCTTAAATAGGGAATGTTCTTGCGAAAGTGAGGTGATTTTAATGCGTAAAATGATCCAGGTGAGGCTGCTTTAGAGCGGCTGACGGGCTGCCCGTCTAGCAGCTTCAAATAGTAAAAGACCCCAAGGTATATCGCCTTGGGGTCTTTCTTTTTTGTTAAATTAAGAAGCGTTGGCCCAAGGTATGATCGGGTCACTTGTGTCGTTATGTTTTCTTTTGGCTACTTTTTCCTGATAGACCAGAGTATTTAAGCCACAATGTGAACAAGGGCAAGATTCAATCCGTTGTTTCTCAAAGACGGAATTAGAAATAGGCACATTCCAGCTTTTTTTGCAATTCGAACAAACTATTTTACTTTTTAAAATATCCATTTTTACCCTAATAGCTTGAATAACCCTGAAGTAATCAAGACACACATAACTATTCAATCGGTATTTTCCAACTCCACCTTAAATAATAATTCTGCACCTTAGAAACTAAAATACTCATTGAAAAACTAGGTAGGATTGCTTAAAAGTGTTTTTGATTCCCCAAGAGTTGAAAACCTTTGAAACCTTTACAAATATGAAATTGCCATACGCTGATCGGTTGCCCATTTTCGTAATACCAAAAGCAGGGTAATTCCTCTACCGAATCAAACGCCTTTCTTGCAGTAGGAGAAACAATCCCGATAACTAAAAAATCTTTGCCAAGAAAATCTTCAGGGTGGTCGATGGGATTATGCCATAAATCGTATTGGCTGTGCCTATCGCCATTCATTAAACCAAGGGAGTAAGCTTGAGGATGTCCCTTGCAATAAAATCCGATTTCGCCCGGAACATTCCAACTGCCTCCTACAAGAACGAGTTCTTTTCCTGTGCTAGCAGTGAATTGATCTCTTAACCTATCAATTTCTTTAGCAACAGAAATCCAACCACGAAGCCTGCAAGTGGGGTCAAATTTTCTTAAAGGAAATGGATTTGAAGCAGAGGGTTTATCAGCAAATAATAAGAAGAGTGGCCTAATCCATTCGCTTTGATGCATAAGAATAGAAATGGCAAGCCCAAACAAAATGAAAGTGGGAATGAAAATTTTACAGCAAGCTTGCAAAAATTTATTCTGCCCTGCGATTATTTCTTGAATTAGTAAAATCATTAAAACCAATCCAGAAAGATAGGCCGTCACTGGCCAGTTCATTTCTCCACCCCCGGTTTTTGGACTGAATCCAAAAAACACTAAAAAGGTGATTGCTGACATCCACCATAAAAATTGCTTCTTTGGGTCTTCTTGATTCCAAGGGCGGAAATGCCAAATCGCCCAAGACCATAAGATAAACCAATAACCTAAAAGTAATCCAAATTGTTGCCCTATATAGGTCAGGGGGCCTAACCATTGAATACGAGGCCCCTCGTGCATACCTGCAAGTGCGCTTACATGATGAAATGAAATCCAGTGGTTTTGAATGTTCCATATAAGTATAGGAAGCGAACAAAAGGCTGCACTTAATCCTAATACCCAAGGGCCTGGCTTAATAAAATAAATCCGATAATTTGGCGTGAATAGAAAAAAACAAGCCAGCGAACCTATCCACAATACCATTGTGTACTTCGCTAAAATCCCAAATCCAATCGTTACCCCTGCTGCAAGCCAAGCCCAGCTTTTGTTTTCAAATAATGCCATATATCCAAATACTAAACCCCAAACCCAAGCACAAGTGTAGGGCGCATCGATGGTAATAAGCGAACCTGCTGCAGCGATAGGAGGAATAGAAACCGAGATGATAACCACGCCCAATCCCGCATAGGAATTGTTGGTAGCTTTCATCGTAAGAACATAAATGCCCCAGACTAAAAGAGTACCGCAGATAACTGCAGGAAATCGAACTGCGGGCATTTCCGAACCCGAAATAGCCAAGCTTATTGGCCCAAATAATTCAAGGCTTGATCGGATTAACCAAGAAACCATAGGACCCTTGCTGTAGTAACTCCAATCAAGATGGCGTGACCAATCCCAATAATGTGCTTCATCGGGGGCAAGGTTTAAGGGACAGAAAAAAAGCAAGTAAAGTAGGTGTAGTAACCCCGAACCGATAATAAGCGTAAGAGCAAGCCATTTAGTTTTGGTTTGCATTTTTTCCTGATCCGTAAGCATAGTCACTCTGTTTAGATTCCATCCGATAAATAAGCCTGTGTTTCTTTTACGAAACCAGATAAGCTAAGGTCAAGACCGGGTCTAATTGCAGAGGCTTGCCCTATTGTTAAAATGGGATAGCGTTTGTTATGGGGGTTGCAAAAATGGTATGGAATACTTATTACGCCTTTGATAAAAGACTAGGAATAAGACAGGTTAAGAAATTTTATCCGATGATTTTTAGGGTGATTTACAATGAGAAATCTTTTAGCACTTGCAGCATTTTGCGTTATTACTTTCGCAACAGTGGGTTATTTCCAAGGTTGGTATCAAGTCAAAACAAATCTTTCCTCTGATGGGAATCGCAATTTGAATATTGATTTTAATACCAAGAAAATAAGCACCGATGTTGATAAAGGTCGCGATTTTCTTCAGGAAAAATTGAAGACGATCGAAGAAAATGATAAGAAAACAGCTAAAGTTGATTAGTCCGTTTTTGCTCTAATTCTTCTTGCTAAGGTATTCAAGCAGCTTGTTAGCACAGGCCTTTGAAAAAGCTGAATCATTAATATGCAAATCAAACTCAATCAATTCAACATCTGGGCTTAGCCAAAGTTTTAGACTATCCAATAATGCTTTATTCGCTTCAGGCCACCAAAAAGGTTGGCCCACCGCATCAAGCGAAGAAATCCCGTTTTTGGGAAAAAGCAGAGCCGTTGCACCTTTTGCCGCACTTGCTTTTAATCCAATTTCCTTACCCATCAAAGCGTTTTCTTCTGGTGTGGTGCGCATTAAAGTGACATTGGGGTTATGAGGGTAAAGCAATCGATGCTTAAATTTTTCGGGCACGCTATCTCGAGGGCCAAAGTTCACCATATCAAGTGCGCCAACCGAAATGACTTGTGGAATGCCCATAAAAGCTGCAGCGGTTAATCTATCTTGGCCAGCACTTAAAATACCCCCAACTTGCTCATCTGCAATTTCTGTGGTGGTGATATCCAAAACCCCTTTAATAATCCCATCTAAAATAAAGGATTCCATAGTTAAGCCACCTGTACCCGTGGCGTGGAAAACCAAAACCTCGTGCCCCGCTTGTTCTAAAAGATTACGCGCAAACTCAACGCAAGGTGTGGTAACCCCAAACATAGTTGCGCCAAGCAATTGGACTTCCGAACTGTTAGCGTCAATGGTGTTATCTTCAGGACGAATTTTTAACATACCTGCCATTGCATTGGCGCCATTAACTAAAACCTTTTTACTAATGCGATTAAGTCCACTAATATCGACTACCGAGTGCATCATAAGGATATCCTTGACGCCAACAAAAGGTCGAACTTGGCCGCTAGCAAGGGTACTGATCATAAGTTTGGGGATGCCAAAAGGAAGGGATCGCATAACGGCGGTAGCAAGTGTGGTGCCCGCCGAGCCCCCCATACCTAAAACAGCGTTAATCTTACCTTGACGGAATAGTTCTAAAGCAATTTTGGTGAGGCCTTTGGATGCGGCTTCAATGGATTTGCCTCGGTTTTTTTCGAGCAAGATTTTTTTTAAAGTGGTTCCAGCAGCTAAAAAAACTTCATCGCGAGAAATATCCGGGGTGAAGGTTGCAGGCTCAAGTACCCCTGCATCCGCACAAATACAGTTCAGCCCTCGAATTTCAAGCAGCGATTTGAGAAAAGCAAATTCAGTGCCTTTGGTATCAAAAGTCCCGGGTAAAAAAACATTCATATGCAATCCTTTCCTAATTGTCGTTTAGAAAAGTATACGCAGAACGATTTAGAAGTTAGATTAAAAATGCAAAGCTTAAATATTTTTTGCATTAGTAACGAATGATAGTATCAAAACTCAATCGGAAATCTTGCAGATAATTGTTACCTACAACAGCCCAATCTAGGCCAATTCCCGATTGAACTCTTTCCGACCATTTGTAGCGTAAGCCCGGGCCAAGCGTGACAACACTTTGTCCACCGATAGATTGTCCGCCAAAGTTAACAAGGTCAACGCCATCGAAATTAAAAACGCTTTGTCCACCCTTGGTGTAGACGAACCAGTTGAAATTAAGCATAGGGTAAAAGCGGTGCCAGTTTAAAACATCGTAGTCGATCTGTGCGCTGAGGTTTAAATAGTTGGACCGTGCATCGTTGGTGGAAATATTCCAATTAAGAACGCTCATCACATCGAAGCTGCCGTACGAACTTCTGCCAAAGCTATAAGCAGCAGAAATATAAGGAGTAAGAGAAAGGCTGCCGGTGTTTTGGAAGGCTCGCTGAGGGCCACTAGGGATTTCAAAAGTAAGGCCGGTGGCTGCAACTAGGTTGTTTTTCTCATCCCGCCAGAAGGTCCATTTAGCCCCAAACCACATTTCCGAAAAACTCAAATCGCTGTTGAAACCAGCATTTTGCTCAGTTGGATTAAGAGAAATCCAGCCAAATTTACTGATAACAAAAGAAATTCTTTCTGTGATTGCTACCCTCGCCTGAGCACCTAGGTAATTAACATTTCCGCCTTGAAGGGTTTCATTTTTACCTGGAATAGTTTGGTACATATATAAAGGGCGTACCTCGGTGAGTGCCCTTGGGTCTTCGAATAAAAATAAATTGGTAGTCGGGCTGGCAAAATTATCGAAGGCGTGGTCGCTTTCAAAAAGTTTACGGCCTGTGCCCCCAGCAAAAGGGCCATTCCCCAAATACTCCCTGGCAGAATCTAAAAAATTCTGATTGTTTGCTGCTGGTGGGTTGTCTAAAGGCATCCCCGTGGATCCTGGAATATAAGGGGATGGTGGGTTTCCATAATTAGGAGGTGGAAATGTAGGCGCAACATTACTTGGTACCGCAGGCGGAACTCCGCTTGGTGTCATCGCACCCGGGGGAACTGCCCCCTCTCCTTGCGTTAATATTATTGGGCTCTTCCCCGAGGTTGAAGCTCCAAGTGGTAAGGGTTGACCAATGGTTGCGCCACCCCCCGATGTTAAAGCAGGTCGTTTGTTCGCTCCCATCCAAATTCCTTCTTGGCCCCAAGTAAGATTGGGTGCAACTAAAATTCCAATACCTACCAAGTACAGCTTAATGAGAAGCTTGCTGGGTTGAATATTCTGAAGCATAATTTTCTCTCCATCGGGAATGGCACAATCTCACTTCCCGGTTTGCGTATCAATTTGCCTAGCATTTAATCGAAGCTTAACTTGTTTTCAAAAAGTAAGCTCAAAACCGAATCCATTTAAATTAAGCAGACCCTAAAGTAAATTTCGGGTAGAGTAATTCAAGGCCGGCCCTATGTACTTCTTCTTAAGGTTTGACAAGATGAAAATATCACTTTTAAGCAGACTTTTTATATTAATGTTGTTTGGGGTAAGCTTGGCAAGTATGGCAAAAGGTTGGTGGGTAAATGGGCACGCAACTCTTACCGAAGCCGCTGCTTCTGCCTTACCTGATGATATGCCCGAATTCTTCCGCAATGGGGGTAAAGCTCTTGCTCACTTCGTTGGTGACCCCGATCGCTGGAAAAACCCTACCTCGAAATTTCTTCGCGCCTCGAGTTCTGCGGATCATTTTCTCGACCTCGAAGATGTAGAAGGCAAAGACCTTCCCTCTGATAGGTATAAAGCAATCGAATTACTAAATTCGATAAAAAAGAGGCCAGAAAATGTGGGTATGCTTCCTTATGCCATTCTCGAAAATTATGAACGCCTGGCTTGTGCCTTCTACGATTTTAGAAAGCTTGATAAAAACACTCCCGAAATTGAAAAAGATGCTATCAAATGGAAGTGCCTTTTGCACGCCGGGGTAATGGCCCATTTTACTACCGATCTTTGCATGCCTTTGCATACCACCGTGAATTACGATGGCAAGAAAATTGATGGAAAAATCAAGCAGAAGGGCATTCACGCAAGAATCGATAGCTTCCCCGAAAAATTTGAATTCAAAGTCGCTGACTTAGCCAAAGGGCTTAAAGCTAACAAGCTTGACCCCGATATGGTCTGGAATAAAGTCATTGAATCGATCCGCGATTCGCATCGTCATGTCGAAACCTGCTATGAATTCGACAAACAAAATGCCTTTGTTCAGCCTAACGAAGAAAGTAAAAAGTTTATAACCGAGCGTTGCAGAATGGGGGTTCAGCTTACTATGGATATTTGGTATAGCGCTTGGTTAAAAAGTGCCACAATGCCTAAGCATTATTAAAAGAATACACCCATTTAAAAAAAACCCCAAGGGAGTTGGGGGTTCTTTTTGGGCGCCGGGGTCTACTTAAAAAGAAAGCTCGATTCCAAGAGTGATCCCTTGGAGCCAAAGATCAGTACTGTTGAAGCTAAAGGCAGGCCGGCCATTTCCTACATTCAAATCTACAGTAGAACCAGGCCGAGAAACACTAGACCAGTAAATTACATTGTACCCTGCGTAGGCTCGGATCCAATCTCGGAAGGTATAGCCCAGATTCACTCCAAGTTCGGGAACAAAAGAAAACTTTTCTTTGGAGTATTGACCAATGTTGGTGTCTGCAGCAAGGAAACCTGTAGGCGCTGTAGATGAAGTAGAACCATTGGTAAAGGATGTAAGGCCTGTTATATTAATCGATTGTTGTGTGCTACCAATCGCAAGCTTAGGAATAACATTTACAAACCAGCGATCTTTATGAAGTTGAATGTTGGCACCAATTTGACCACCATAAAAGTCACTGTTGGTTTTGAAGTTATCGGTTGAAGCCGAGATAACCTGACCGGGCAAGGGGTTAAAACTGCTGCCAGTGATATCAAGGCTTTCTTTTAAACCAAGATATCTAAAACCGAATAAACCATCAACCGTCATAGAAGCGCCATTGATGAAGTTGTGCTTCAAATTGCCTTCTGCCCCCCAAAGTTTGCTATCAAAGGTTGAAGTAAAAGCCCCAGCATTAGTAGAAGGAGAGGAAAGAACTTGTGCAGAAGGAACTCCAAGAGAAACATTGTTAAAAGGCCTTGCAAGTAAAGGCGCCCCAGGCGAAGCAAGATTTATTTGGTCCATTTGAGTTTCAAGAAACAGGAAATTAGCTTCGAAAGCGAGGTTGTGTTCCTTAGAAAGCCAGTAGTCCATATTGAACCTTGCGCCGCTACGCATTTCCCCGCCATAAGAATTATTTCCAAAAAGGATCGAAGTGTTAGGATCATTAAGAATGCCTGTGGTACCGGTTGTAGAAAGAGTGGCAATCTTATCGCCTTTCATCCACCACATTAGGTATTCGGCATTAAAGGAAATTTTTTCGGACCCTTTAGGCCGAGAGACTTCCTCTAAAATGGGTGTAGGTTCGGGGTTAAGGTCCTTTTTCTCTGCGCCATCTTTTGTGACATCGAGCGTAATTTTTTTAGATTCACCAGAAGTCTTTAACTCTGGCAAGGATTCTCCCGGTGTTATTTTGACAGGAATTTCAGACGCCTTTGTGCCTGTTCCCAAAAATCCGAGTGCGAAAATTCCTAATGGCAATAACTGTTGTAGTCTCCAGTGCCTTAGCATGGAAATCCCTCCCTTAAAATGCAATCCATCTTCCTTGACGGATTGTTGATTAAAATCATCCCCGAATGATTCCCCCCGGAATCAGGGTTGATCCTATGACTGGTTTTTATTTCGTCTTTGTTGATCTGGTTGAAACATATAAATTAGTGATAACCCCTGTAGGAATTGTGAGGGGGAATAGGATAACCCTTGGAGTTGTAACAACGATTAAACACGGAATGAAAGGAAAAGGCAAAAAAAGCGTTAAACCTTACCAAGTTTGCTGTCTTAATACTGGATTTGTTGTTTGTATCGGTTATACTCCTACTTCTTGCCAGTAAAATAAGGAATTCTTTGACCTATGGAATCAAACACGCCCCCAGAGCCTTTAGACCCTAAAATGGTTAAAACTGCTTTCAAAGCATTTAAAAAAAGGCTAAAAATTACCCAACTCGATGAAGATTCTCGCCTAGGAAGGGGCCCTATGTCTGGCGGCAGCCATTCTTCCATTGTTGCGATCCAACCACCGGTCGATTTCGGTCCTGAAATCTGGCAAGAGTTGGTCAAGCAAGGAAAGCTAAAGCCCGCAGGTCGTGGTTTGTTTGAATTAGTTAAAGAAATTTGATTTACCTTAAATTAGAGGAACCTATGAAAAACTTAATCTCATCTTTTTCTATTTGTGCTTTCTCGCTTACCGGGGCAATCCTTGTCTCCCAAACTTTTGCTGATTCTTGGCCTAGTTTCAGAGGTCCTTCTGATAATGGGCAGGTTAAAGGTTACAAACTTCCTGATGGTTTTAAATCAGGCCAAGAACTTTGGAAGCAAACTATTCCTGGAAAAGGTTGGTCTACTCCTGCGGTCGTTGCAGGCAAAGTTTTTCTTACCACCGCTATTCCAAATGGCGAAGGACCACAAGTAAATCAATCTCTCGAAGCAATCTGCTTAAGTGCCAGTGATGGCAAGATGTTGTGGAAGACCCCAATCGTAGAACAAAAAGGCGAAACCGCGCCTAAGATTCACGGAAAAAATAGCCACGCTTCTCCTTCTCCTATTTGGCACCTAGGAAAACTTTATGTCCATTTCGGGCATATGGGAACCGCTTGCCTTGATGAGCAAGGTAAAATTATTTGGAAAGTCCCTGGGCTTTATTCCAAACCCGTTCACGGTAATGGTGGTTCTCCCATCCTTGTTGACGACCTTTTGATTTTTAGTTGCGATGGCTCCGATGCTCAAAAAGTCGTAGCTATTAAAATTAATGACGGATCTCTTGCTTGGAGTACCGATCGAAATGCCAGCCCTACTAAACCTTTTTCTTTTTCCACCCCCGAACTTATTGAAGTTAATGGCAAGAAAATGGTTGTTAGCCCGGGTAGCGATATGGTTGCTGCTTACGACCCTAAAACCGGTGCGGAAATTTGGCGCGTTAAGTACAAAGGCTATTCGGTTATTCCTAAACCCATTTTCTCTAACGGCTTAGTCTTTGTCTCTACTAGTTACGATAAGCCTTCTCTTTATGCCATTAAACCTGATGGCAAAGGCGATGTCACCGAAACCCATGTTGCTTGGAAGCTTGATAAAAGTATCCCTCATACTCCCTGCCTAGTTTCTGAAAAGAAAGATATCTTTATGGTGGCTGATAATGGGATGGCAAGTTCTATTGAAGCTGCCACAGGAAAAATTCATTGGCAAGAACGCATCCCTGGGGCTTACTCTTCTTCTCCCATTGTTTCAGATGGTAAAATTTATTTTCAAAATGAAGAAGGTAAAACCACGATCCTCAAAGCCGATAGAACTTTCAAACAAGTTGCTAGCTCTGATATTGGAGACAGAACCCTTGCTTCTTTTGCGGTCGCAGAAGGTAAAGTGTTTTTGCGAACCGAAAAGAGTCTATTTGCCTTTGCCTTAAAAAGTGTCGCTTCAAGGTAATGCCTACAAAAGGCTCTCGTTCTACAGTAAGGCTTTGAAATAAGTTTAAAAAAAAAGAGTGCTTCAGAGAAATTTGAAGTGCTCTTTATTATTATCTGGACTTTTGCAAATTCAGGCCAGTCCCAGTTTTTGTATGACCTGATCGCTGGATCTTGAAAACTCTGTCGCCTACAAGATGGCCCAAGACAATGTACCTTTAAGTGTTTTTCCGAAGGAATGCCCGACAAAGTTTCGCCGCTGGTAGTCAGCTTTTAGAGTGCCCAATCATGCGCACGACCCTGCCCGAGTTAGCGCATCTGGAGATTCTGCCAGTTGCCCGCCCCCTGAGTTTGGCATCTATGGCGATGGACATTCCGCAAGGGTTAGGTGCAGAAATGTTAGATTCATCGGGAAACAAATACTGCTTTCGGATTGGCACGCCCTTCCGCTGGAGCTTGGGATCGTGACCGGCCAACCTGCGTTTTACTTTGGCTCATGTGTCAGCGTCCGAGCGTCCCACACCTTCACCATCTTATCGTGGCTTGCCGATGCCAGCCGTTGTCCGTCCGGGCTAAACGCCACGCTCCTGACATCGCTAGTGTGCCCTTTCAGAGTGAACATCTCCTGACCGCTGGTGGCGTCCCACACCTTCACCATCTTATCGTGGCTTGCCGATGCCAGCCGTTGTCCGTCCGGGCTAAACGCCAGGCTACTGACCCCGCTGGTGTGCCCTTTCAGAGTGAACATCTCCTGACCGCTGGTGGCGTCCCACACCTTCACCATCTTATCGTAGCTTGCCGATGCCAGCCGTTTCCCGTCTGCGCTAAACGCCACGCCCCAGACCTCGCCGGTGTGCCCTTTCAGAGTGAACATCTCCTGACCGCTGGTCGCATCCCACACCTTCACCGTCTTATCCCGGCTTGCCGATGCCAGCCGTTTCCCGTCTGCGCTAAACGCCACGCTATAGACCTTGTGGGTGTGCCCTTTCAAAGTGAACATCTCCTGACCGCTGGTGGCGTCCCACACCTTCACCATCTTATCGTAGCTTGCCGACGCCAGCCGTTGTCCGTCCGCGCTAAGCGCCACGCTATAGACCTTGTGGGTGTGCCCTTGAAGATTCAACTGATAGGAATGAGCCAGGCGGTTCCAGTAATGCCATTCAAAGCCGCGCAAGTCTGGCTCGCCCGGCTGCGGTTGGGTCTTTTTCAAAGAATCGAGCAGGAGTCCGACCTCCGAACTCTCCCAATGGTGCTGAGCGAGCGTCATTTGGACGGCATACAACCCCTGGCGAGCCTCTTGCTCTTTCGCTTCTGCTCGTTCACGCTGTTTGCGTTCGAGTTCGGCCTTCTTGTCTGCTCGCTCGCGCTGTTTGCGTTTGAGTTCGGCCTTGTCGTTTGCTCGGTTTGTTTCCACGGCCAACTCTCGGGCGGAGGCCCGGACGGCGAAGTATGAACTGACGACCGTGCCGATCAGCAGCGAGAGGGCGACGACCACTAACCACGCAGACATTCTCGTTATCTTCATCGTTAGGATCCTCGTGCGAACTCTATCAGGGGACGAAGCGAACCGATGCCGTTAACGCGGGGTCACAGGAAAATAAGTTGCCAAACTCACGAAGAGCCGCCTGCAACACCTGCGGAAAAGCCACGATTCCTAGCATAGGTTGACCCTCTGTAGTCCACCTTGAAACGGCATTCTATCATCTGATTTGAACCCAATTGCCCTATTTTGCCAAGAACAAACTCAAGTTTGCAAAAGTCCAGTAATTAATTCTCTGCAAGATGACAATGAATCCGATTCGCCATCAAAGCCCTTTCCTCGCCAAATTCCAGCGGTCTGCTTTGTATCTTCTCATGAGCCTAATTTAATACATAGAGAAATGAAAAAGAGCCACGAAGCGTTTAAGATGGCTTTCGTGGCTCTTGGAGTTTTTATACTTCGACTTAATCCTTCTTTACAAGGATGTAATCTTTGGCGCCATCGGGCAGTAAGACTTGAAAAAGTACACCCTCGGTATAATTAGCTTTCTCAGTAAGCTCTTTCACTTCGGTGGATGATTTAACTTCTTTTTTATCGACTTTATTGATGACCATGCCAACGCGTAAACCGGCTTGATAACCAAGGCTTTCACGGTCAACCTTGATAATGATCACTCCTAGAGTGTTTGGCTTGTAGCCAAATTTTTCACCTAGGTCAGAATTTAGCTGGCCCACTTCGATTCCAAGTTTATCAAGGTTGGTATCCCCTTCGATAGTAGGTTTTTCAGGTGTTCTTGGGGTTAATCCACGAGATAACCCGAATTGTTTGGGCTGTTCGGTTATGGTGATATTCACTTTTATTTCCTTGCCATCACGAACTACTTTGAATTCGGAGGCTTTATCTAAAGGAAGTGAGGCGACGGAAAACTGAAGGTCTTTACTATCTTGAATAATCTTGCCACCCACTTCGATTATAATGTCGCCTGATTGAATCCCGCCTTTTCCAGCAGGGCCGTCTTCCATAACTTGAGTGATGATTACACCCTTGGGGTTTTTGAGACCAAGCTTTATTGCAACCTGTTCGTCTTCAATGTCCTTGATCGCAACGCCAAGGTATCCTCTCCGAACAACGCCATCTTTAAGGAGTTGCTCTTTGACAGTTTTGGTAAGTTTGGAGGTAATAGCCATGCCAACGCCTTGGAAGCCCCCATTTTTGGTTTTAATAGCGGAGTTAACGCCAATAACTTGGCCATCAAGATTAACTAAAGGTCCGCCACTGTTACCGGGATTAATAGCGGCGTCGGTTTGGAGAAAGTCTTCGTAGAAATTAAGTTTAAGGCTTCTGCCCTTGGCACTGATGATCCCTGAAGTGACCGACCCGGTGAGGCCGAAAGGGGCACCTAAAGCAAGCACCCGGTCGCCTATTTCAGATTCATCTGAATCACCAAACTGCAGAAAAGGCAGGTTTTTAGCATTAATTCGAACGATAGCTAAATCGGTTTTAGGATCGCCTTTAATGTCTGTGGAAGTAAATTTTCTGCCATCATTGAGTGTAACTTCAACTTTGTCTGCCCCTTCAACCACATGATAATTGGTGACGATGACGCCATTGGGTTCGACAATAAAGCCCGAGCCAAAACCGCCTGGAGTTTCATTAGGAGATTCTTCGCCATTGCGATTTTTAAATTCCTCGAAGAATTTTCTAAACTCTTCAGGAATTTGGGGGTTGTCCGGAAGTTGATTTCTTCTTTTTTGACCCTGATCTTTAAGGCGAACAGGTTTTGCTTTTGACTCAATGCTAACCACGGAGGGAAGCACTTTCTTTACCACATCTCGGTAAGAAACGATATCTTTACCTTTGGTGGTTGGAGCGGGGGAAGGTTGCCCTTGAATCCAAGGGGAAATTACAAATCCTGCTAATCCTGCGAATAGTAGAGCCACTGCAAACATATTTTTCATTAGAAACGCTCCTTGTAAAATATTAACTTCAGTCAAATCTTTATACCCGATTGTGTCAATCGACAAAACTCTGATTTGTTTACGAAGGTTAAAGTCAAAAAGTTCAAAAAAAACAAAACAATATAAAGCCAGTTCCAGCAACAATTTAAGTAGTATTTACTTAAAAAATAAGTGTAAAAAATCCTTTTGCCTTTAAACCTCTATAATTTAGTTATAGTCAGAGACTTCTGGCTTCCTTTATATAAGTGTTGGTTTTTAAGTGTGAAGTATATGAGTGATAATAATCAACCCGTCGAAAATCAGGTCCTAGAGGATTGTCAAAATGCCATTAACTATAGGTTTAAACAGGTAGATCTACTTAAATCGGCATTGGCTCACGCTTCTAGTGTTAATTCGCGTTTGGCCTCTAATGAACGGCTTGAATTTCTTGGAGATGCAATTTTAGGCCTTATTTGCTGTGAGGCTTTGTACCACCGGTTTCCCGATTTTCAGGAAGGGGAAATGACAAAAATAAAGTCGGTGATAGTCAGTAAGCCTTCCTGTGCAAAGATCAGCGCGGATTTAAAACTTGGAAGTTTTATGGTCTTGGGAAGAGGGGTTGCTTACAACAAAGTAGAAATCCCTGCTAATATTCTTGCAGATGTTTTCGAGTCGGTTTTAAGTGCAATTTATCTAGATGGTGGTTGGGAAGTTGCAAAACATTTTGCCCTTACTCACCTTTCCGATTACATCGATGAGGTAGCTACAAGTAACCTAAAGGATAATGCGAAGTCGGTTTTACAGCAGTTGGTACAGCGAGATTTTGGTGGCACACCCCAATATGTTTTGCAGGGAGAAAATGGCCCAGACCACAGCAAGTGTTTTATGATGGCTGTGGTAATTAATGGAAAAAGTTTTTTAGGCGCTTGGTGTAAAAATAAAAAAGAGGCGGAGCAAAGTGCCGCTTTAAATGCTCTTAACTTCATTCAGACCGAAACTCCTAATGTCAAATTAGCGTGATTTTTATGCCTATGAATCCCTATAAAGTTATTTGCTTAAATTTAGGTTGTTCTGAATCTGCTATTTTTAAAATTGCTTCCCGATGGAGTGATGGCGGCGCACAAGATTTAAAAACCTACGCCCTTAGTTGTAAATCTTGCCTAGCAAATTCCTTTTCTCACGCCTTAATTAAACATAAAAACTGTAGAACCTTTCTAGGTGAAACCCTTGATCTTCCTATGATATTTGATCTAACTTCCAGCAAACAGTCTTCACAGCTTGTACGAAGGCCCGATTTGGAAACCCTTCTTATGGCATCCTCCGTGGGAAGCCAATAACCAAAATAAGAAGCACACTTATGGAACTTTTATTCTTAGCCCTTCTTGGATTTCTTCCTTTCGAAAATCAAACTAAACCTTTTTTTCATGCCCATAATGATTTTCTGCACACCCGACCCCTTTTAGATGCCCTTGAGCAGGGGTTTGATAGTGTTGAAGCTGATGTCTTTTTGGTTAATAACCAGTTGATGGTTGCTCATTTTTTATGGGATATAAAACCCATACGAACTTTAGAAAATTTATATCTAGAACCCCTTGCGAGGCTTCATAAAGAAGGAAAACTTAAAAATATCTGGCTGATGGTTGATATTAAATCGAAGGATGCGGAAGCCACTGCGATACTTTTACATCAACAGCTCAAACGCTACCCAGGCCTTTTCCAAGAAATTAATAAAAATGATAAAGCCCCAGTTAAAGTTCTGCTCTCTGGGAACACCCCAAGAGACTGGGTTTTATCCGAGAAAAATTTATTGATTAGGCTGGATGGTAGGGAAGCCGATCTAGGAGAAAAAAATAATGCAAAAATGATTCCTTGGGTTAGTGAACCTTGGTCGAAACATTTTTCTTGGAAAGGCACGGGCCCTATTTCAGATCAGGATAATGCGAAGTTAAAATCGATGGCAGCAAAAGCCAGTTCTGCCAATCAACAGTTAAGATTTTGGGGCGCACCTGATACCCCAGCAGGCTGGAATATTCAATATTCTGCTAGGGTTCAAAGGATTAGTTCTGATAACCTTAAGGGGTTAGCTAAGCAACAATTTGATTAATCTAATCAAGCTAAAACCTAGCTTTTAATTTGTGCCTTGGGTAAGCCGTGGATGAATAATCCCTCACTTTTTGTCCCCGTTGCAAGGTAAAAAAAGTCTGAATCATTGGCGCAAGCAGTTACCGCTTCGATCTCGTTAGTAAAGTCGAGTGTGAATTGTTTTTGTAAGTTAGGCCAAGAATAAATGTAAACTTTATTAGAACCCGCGGCTATAAGGTAATGTTGTTCTAAAAGAAAAAGGCCAGTAATTTCGTGTGGATGGTCGAGGGAGTGGGTTTCTTTTTGGGTTGCAATATCCCAGATTTTGACAAATCCATCGGTGCCCGAAGAAATGAGTGTTCGACTGTTTTCAGGGGCAAGAATGCGCCATACTTTTCCTAAATGCGTTCCAATAGTTGTTTTTTCTTTAGTGGTTAAATCATAAAGTTGAACTTTTCCATCCCAACTTCCGGTTACTACCCATTTGCCTGTTGGGCCAAACGCAATGGCATAAATGATGCGAGTTTCGCCTGAAAATGTTTCTAACTCTTCGCCAGACTTTGTGTCCCAAATTTTAATCAACCCATCGCAGGCGCAAGAAGCTATTTTTGATCCGTCCCGTGAAAAACAGACACTATTAACACTAGATTGGTGCCCTTTAAATTCGTGAATTTTAGAAGCGGTATCTAAGTTCCAGAGGGTAATTAGTTTGGTATCGGCACCGGTGACCGCGGTGGGGAATTCAAAGGGTGCAATAGCAGCGCAGGCGCCACCATTTTGCTCATTTCCTAGTGTTTTTATTAAGGTTCCTGATTCAATATTCCAGATGGCTGGGCTTTTGGAACCGTTGGATATTCCCAGAATATTCCTTGAAGCTTTCGTTTTAGATTGCACCAGACTTAGAGCGATTTCGCGGACCGGGCCTATATGATGCTGCGGTGTAAGCTTGTGAATAAACCAAGGCTCGCCATTATTCTTGGCTAAGGATTTCGTTGTATTTGTAATATTTTTAACCGAATCATAGCCCCAATAAAGTAAGGGCAAGCTTAATCCGCTTGCTATACCTCTTAGTAATACCCTGCGAGAGAGGATCGGTTTTGATAGCGTAGAATGTTCAAGATTGTTAACGAATTCTTTGCAGTTTTCCCAGCGATCTTGTGGCTTTTTTGATAACGCCCGCATTAAAACATCTTGTTGGTCTAGTGGTAAAAGATTCAGATTTGGTGTGCCCATCAGATGGCCTGCAACGATTTCTGCGGAAGATCCTTCGAAGGGAAGTCTTCCGGTTGCAAGTTGGTAATAGGTACAGGCAAGGCTATATTGATCGCTTTGTTTAAAGGTTTTGCCATCAAAGAATTCGGGTGGTGCATAACTTAAGGTCAAGGTGCCTGTGTGGCTTGTCATCGTATGTGAAAGTAATCGGGCTAGGCCAAAATCACCAATTTTAAGAATATTGCCTACCAAAAGTAAATTCTGAGGCTTGATGTCTCGGTGTTGGATGCCTTGATTTTCTGCACCGTGTTGGGCCATATTGAGAAAATCGATAGCCTCTGCTGCTTGTTCCATATAGGGTTTTAATGTGCTAAGTGGAAGGGGTTCAGAACTTTTAAATTTGCGGGCTTGTTCGAGAAGGGTGCCATCTGCAAGTTCCATAATAACAAGCACGAAATCATCTGTTTCTTTAAGGTCGAATATTTTTAAAAGGTTGGGGTGTTCGATGGCTTGAAGCCATTCTAAGTTTTTCTTTTCGACAGCGGTAGAGTCCTTAGACTTTGGTAAGATTTTAATTGCGACATCTAAAAATAAAGGATGGGATGCTTTCCAGACTTCTCCAAAGCCTCCTTGGCCAAGAATGTTTTTAAGGAAAACGCCTGGGAGGGGTTCAGCGCCCGGTTCAAATTTGGTAACAAGAGGTCTATCAGTGCTTAAATTTTTAGGCTTTGTTGACTTTGACAACCAATCCATTTTCTGTAATGCTTGCTGGCGTAGGCGCACTTCTTCTTCTAGTTCTGGATTGTTTTTGCAAAGGTCTTTCACCTTTGAACTAAGGGGCATAGAATTTAAATTTTGGTTTTCATAAATTAAGCGATCAATTTCTGAAAGATAGCTTTTGTTGTTCATCTTTTTGCTCATTGGGCATCACGAACTAATAACCTTATCTAAAGATTATTACAGATTGATAATCTTATGTTTGCCATAGTTTTGCAAGTAAACCTTTGCTAATCACTGTATTTTTTCAGATTTTAACAATCCTACAGTAGGTTGATTTTATTTAATAATTCTTGTAAAATTAAGCCTTGGTAATAGGTTGCAAGTATTAAAAGTTTGGCTAATTTGGGGAATAGTGTAACGGTAGCACAACTGCCTCTGGAGCAGTTTGTCTAGGTTCGAATCCTAGTTCCCCAGTTTTTTTATTGAAATCTACTTTCCTTACATATTTGTAATCCTTTTGCAGTTTACTCATTTTCCTATATTTGTTTACAATTCTAGCGATTTATATGGCGTCCTTTTAGATTGACCCTCGAGGTTCTGTTGCATAGAAGATTAGTCGTTATAGCTGATGACTTTGGAATCGGAACGAAGACCTCCGAAGGCATAATTCACCTTGCTCAAAAAAAAGATGTTTTGAGTGGTGCAGTACTTTTGGCAAATAGTCCATATGCAGAATCTGCAATGAATTCTTTGGCACAGTCCCAACTTGATCTGGCGGTTGGCTGGCATCCGAATTTAACTTTGGATAAACCCATTTTAAATTGTAAACAAGTACCAAGCCTAGTGGATAAGCAAGGCAAATTCTTTCCCCTACATCGTTTTATTTCTAAATGGCTTTTGGGGCAGTTCAATCACGACGAAATTTTTTATGAACTTGAGGCCCAACTACTTCGCTTTAAACAACTGACAGGTTCATTCCCTACCTTCATTAATTCGCACCAGCACATTGCAGTTTTTTCTCCAGTAGGAGAAAAATTAAATCTTCTTCTTCAAAAATATAAGATGAGGCCTTGGGTTAGGCGAGTGGGCGAAGAAACTGGATCGATGTTGTATTTGCCCGGTAGCAGGCTCAAAAGATTTGCGTTGTCATTTTTAGGAAAGGCCTATTCTAAAAAGCTGGATGCATTAGGTTTTCCAGGCGCATCTACCCTTGCTGGCTTATGTGACCCCTTGCAAACTGCAAGCGCTGATTTTTATGCTTCACGATTAAAAAACTTGCAAAGCGATTTAGTCGAATGGATGTGCCATCCTGGTTTTTTTGACCCTTCCCTTATTGGTCGAGATGGAAACGCTTACAGTCCTTCTATCCAGATGCGACCCAATGAATTGCAATTCCTAGTAGATGGAACTTTCCAGAATCTTGCCAATCAAAATAAGTTTCGCATTCTTTCTTCTGCTGAACTAAGAAACTTTGGTAAGGTCTTTACCAATGCAGCATAGTTCAACTGTTGTGAAGAAATGGAAGGTTGATTATTTCCGGATAGCCTTGT
The DNA here is from genome assembly GCA_041694635.1 of Gemmataceae bacterium. Classification (GTDB taxonomy): domain Bacteria; phylum Planctomycetota; class Planctomycetia; order Gemmatales; family Gemmataceae; genus UBA969. The sequence goes on from JBDNHI010000030.1 coordinate 35,068, forward strand.
TTCTTTGGCTTGTTTGTATCATCATCGTTTCGGTTCGGGCGTTTTTAAAACCTTACAATCATTCTGTCTACCCAATTTATAGTTTCGCTGTTTCCAACTGGATTTCTGGCCAGAGTACCTACTTTACAGAAGCTCCAAGGGAGCAAGATGTTTATAGATATGCGCCTGGGGTTACTGTGCTATTTGTTCCCTTGCATTTTCTGGGAGATGCAGTTGGAAGTGTGGTTTGGCGTTGGATAAATGTCTTGTGGTTTCTTTGGGCTTCATTTCGGTGGTTTCAGTGTTTTTGCAATTCTGAAAAGAATGAGTTGCGCCTTGGAGTTTTCCTTTTACTTATTATGCCTTTGTCTTTAACGAGTTTAAATAATGGGCAAGTAAATCTTCTGATGATGTCGGGTTTTCTTATGGGCCTTTGTTTGATTCAAGAGGGAAAACACTTTTTAGCAGGATTATGTTTAAGTTTAGCGGTGGTGCTAAAAATTTACCCTTTGTTTCTTGTCGTTCTAATTATGCTGGCATTTCCATTTAGGTTTTTAGTTGGATTTTTAGCCGGAGGTATTTTCTTTTTACTTATCCCTTTCTTCTTTCAATACCCAAGTTTTGTCTTTTCCCAGTATACCGAATGGATTGAATCCCTCACTTCTAGCGATAGATCGAACTGGGAATTAGAAAAGTCTTACCGAGATTTATGGTTAGTCATTAGATATTACGGACTTCCTATATCGCAAATTGGATACAAGGTTGTTCAATTAATAACTGCACTTGGGGTTTGTGCAGTTATTTTAATTGGCAGGGTTCAAGGGTTGAGCAGAAACAAGCTTGCCCTGTTGGTAACGGGGCTTGGGCCTTGCTGGCTGACTTTATTTGGCCCATCATCGGAATCGAGTACTTATGTAATTTTAGCCCCAGCAATTGCTTATGCTTTGATTTATTTAAAAAGATCGGTTCATAGTTTTTTGTGGATTTTTTCAAGCCTTGGGGTTATTTTATTTTTACTTGCATTAGGTGGTGGCGTTATTGTTGGCACAACGAAAATTCACGCTATGGGTTTTCACCCGTTAGGAGCCTTGTTGTTTTTTATTCAGTATCTAGTTCTTGCGGTAATTTGGATTCGAGTTGGAGGGGTAAAAAACAATGAAGCAAAAAAGATATATTCTTAAGGAAGAGGAAGATTCTTCTGCAATGCTAACGGGAGTTAAAACTAAAATTAGCATTGTTTGTCCTGCATTTCAGGAGCAGGATGTGTTACCGGCTTTTTATAGCGAATTAACGCGGGTGCTTCAAAGTTGCGGTTTTGATTTTGAAATAATTATAGTGGATGATGGCTCTGGTGATGGAACTCTCTTGGTATTACGCGAGATCGCTTTATCTGATCCCAAGTTTTTTTACCTTTCGTTTAGTAAGAATTTTGGCCATCAAGCTGCAATTACTGCTGGCCTTGAAAAAGCAACGGGTGATGTGATTATCACATTAGATTCTGATTTGCAGCACCCCCCCGACTTAATAATAAAAATGCTCGGACTTTGGAAGCAAGGTAATGATGTGGTTTTGAGTAAGAGACAGGATCTGCCCACGGGTTTTTCTCCTAAGCAGTTTTTGCGTAAAGTGTTTTTTACTCTAGTAGGTAATGGCGTTGAAAGTCTAAAAGCGGAGTACTCTGATTATCGTTTACTTTCTCGCAGAGCCCTTGACTCTTTACTGCAATTTAAAGAGTCGCATCGGTATTTAAGAGGGTTAGTTTCTTTGATTGGGTACCCAACTGCGGTTGTTTCCTTTAAGCCTGCACAACGATTTGCAGGCCAGACAAAGTTTGGTTTTTTGAAGTTGTTTAGTTATGCTCTAGATGCTTTTTTCTCATTTTCAAAGGCACCCATTAAGGTTATCTATGGCTTAAGCTGTTTGTTTCTTATGTTGTCGGTGGTTTGTTTTGGTTGGTTTGTTGTAGCAAGTTATTTGGGGTTAGAATGGGGCCAACGAAGTTCAATTCTTATGGGAAGTTTGATTTTTTTCTGTTCCTCCGGGATTAGTTTTGGCCAAGGTATTTGTGCGGATTACATCGGTAGAATTTATGAACAAGTCAAGAACCGCCCTTTATTTTTCGTTAAAGAGACAAATATTGATTAAGGCCTTCTTCGTAAATCTTTAAAATTGGTTCTTACTTGCATTCTTTTAAGCATTTCTGCTTATTTTTGTTAGACTTACTTTTTCTCTTCGTCTATAAATTAGAAATATATTATGGTTTGAGTTAGAGTTACACTTATGCGTAGAGTTAAGGCTTTCACCCTGATTGAGCTACTTGTTGTAATAGCAATTATTGCTATTCTCATTGGTTTGTTGTTGCCCGCGGTTCAAAAAATTCGCGATGCAGCTAGCAGAATCCAATGTACTAATAACCTTAAGCAAATCTCACTTGCACTTTTAAACTACGAAAATACGAACCAGAAGTTGCCCCTAGCTTACACCGATAAAAGTGACCCAAATATTCGTTGGCACAATTGGGTGGTTTACTTGTTGCCTTACCTTGAAGAAGGAAATCGCTTAACCAACTACAATTTTTATTACGACTGGTGGGTTCCGCCTAATCAAGATATTGTTAAAGCACAATTGAAAGCATTTAATTGTCCCACAACTCCGGTTCAGCCTAGAATGCAAAATAAGCCCGAAACAGTTGCTGTTCCTACTCCCTCTGGAATGCAAGTGGTTAATAAGGAAGGTGCGTGTGGAGATTACTTTGCTCCGTCTGGCGTTTTTTCTGAAATGAATAATGAGCTTGCTGTTGCTGATCGGTTTCCTGCTAATACAGATTTACGCGGGGCGCTTTGCTGGCATGGCCAAGACGCAACCACCCCTTGGGCTTTTAATTATAGTAATCGTATTAATGACATTGTTGATGGGACTAGTAATACCATCCTTCTTGGGGAATGTGCTGGTAGGGAGGATGTTTGGCGGGGAAAAATTATGACCCCTGTTCAATATACTGGAGCCGGTGTAGCTAGGGCTCGCGGCGGCGCTTGGGCCACTACTGATAATGCTCACGGCATTGGTAGAAGAACTCCTTGGAGTGCCACCACAGGGACTATTCCTGGCACCATGAAAATCAATAACTCCAATGAATGGGGCCATTTCTTTTACAGTTTTCATAATGGTGGTGCTAATTTTGCCTTTGCTGATGGGACGGTTCGCTTCTTAAGTGAAAATACTTCCATTCGCAATATTGCTGCCTATGTCACCCGCAATGGTGGCGAAGTTACAAACCAAGATTAGTTTTTGGGGTTCATACATTGGCTTAATTATTGCATTCAAATTCAATGCCTTGCTTTTTAATCGCTCCTTTTAATTAAATTTCATCTCTTTCTGTTCCAATATTAGTTATGCTTTTACTTACTTGCTTTAATTAGGGACCTGTTTGCCTTTGGAGATAATGATGCGCAAGAAAATTGCACTTGTTTTGGTTTTGGGAATTTTTAGCCTTGCTCTATTTCTTCCTTATGCATTTACACTTAATCAAGTTGATACTTCTGCTAAAAACACCAAAGCAGTTTATTGGAAGGGAAACCTTCATACCCATTCTCTTTGGAGTGATGGCGATGACTATCCCGATATGATTGCGGATTGGTATAAGAACAAGGGGTATCAATTTCTTGCATTGACCGAGCATAATCTTTTGGCGGAGGGGGAGAAATGGGTTGCCCCTAAGAAAGCTGTTGCTTTGGAAAAATACCTTGCTCGATTTGGCGAAAACGGTGTCGAGCGAAAAACGGTTGAAGGGAAAGAATTAGTTCGACTCAAAACCTTGGCCGAATGTAAGAAAATTCTCGAGCAACCTGGAAAATTCTTGTTCGTGCCCGCTGAAGAAATTACTCATAAGTTCGCAAAGTTCCCCGTTCATATGAATGCTCTTAACCTTAATAAGGTGATCAAGCCTATTGATGGTGCGGGCCTCAGAGAAACGATGACTGTAAATCTTCGTAACCTAGAAGAGCAGTCGAAAAAATCCGGGAATATTACTTTGGGCTTTCTTAATCATCCTAACTTTCAACAATCGATTCCGGCGGAGGATATTGCTAATAGCTCGGAAGTTAAGTTTTTTGAAGTGTATAACGGCCATTCCGGAGTGCGTAATTACGGTGCAGTTAATGTTCCTAGTACTGAAAAAATTTGGGATGTTGCCCTTGCTTTGAGATTGGGCAAATTAAATTTACCTTTGATTTATGGGTTGGCAACGGATGATGCCCACTTTTACCACGATATAGCAATTGGGAAACCAAACCCGGGAAGAGGTTGGGTGATGGTGCGTGCGAAAAATCTTGCTCCAGATGCTTTGTTACAAGCCATGTATCAGGGCGATTTTTATGCCACATCAGGTGTTATTCTTACCGATGTTGCAAAAGTCGCAGATGAATTGGTTGTAAAAATAAAAACTGAGCAAAATGTTTCTTACCGCGTCGAGTTTATTGCAACCTTTGCGGATACCTCTTTTGAAAGTTCACCGGTTCTAGATAAAGATGGTATACCCATTATTGTTACTAGAAATTATGCAGGGAAAATTGGCGTTGTGGTTAAAGAAACTTCCGAACCTAATGCAAAGTATAAATTCACTGGTCGTGAGCTTTATGTTCGTGCTAAAATTACTTCTTCTAAACCACACCCTAACCCTTTTCAAAAGGGTGATTTTGAAACTGCTTGGACCCAGCCTTTTATTCCTTCAAAATAGGGTTGGCGTTGCTAAGGGAAGTTCGTGTTTTTTGCTTATTCTCAAATTCTTGTTACGGAGCTTGGTGCTATGCTAAATTTATGTCCTCGTTTTTTATTCTTTCTTTCCTTTCTTACTTTAGTTAGTTCATCTCCCTTTTCTTTTGCTGCCCCAAAGCCTAAAACCAATGTCGTTCTAATTGTTATTGATGATTTGGGTCGTAACGATGTTGGTTGCTATGGCAGCAAGTTTTATCGGACCCCTAACATCGATGCACTTGCTCTTTCTGGTGTTCGTTTTAACGATTTTTATGCTGCTTGCCCTGTTTGTTCCCCCACGCGTGCTAGCATTATGACTGGGAAATATCCTGCTAGGCTTCATCTCACCGATTGGCTTCCTGGAAGGGGAGATCGACCTGATCAAAAGCTTTTACGGCCACAAATTAAACAGCAATTACCCCTCGAGGAAATCACCATTGCAGAGGTGCTTTCTAAAGCTGGGTATGTAACTGGCCATATTGGTAAATGGCATTTAGGGGGCGAAGGGTTTGGTCCTAAGGAGCAGGGGTTTCAAGTGAACATTGCAGGCGATCATACAGGCACACCCCTTAGTTATTTTGCACCCTTTAAAAACAATCAGGGTAAGTTTATGCCCGGTTTAGAATCTGCTCAGGCAGGTGAATACTTGCCCGATAGGCTTGCAATTGAAGCCGAAAAGTTTATCGAAGCCAATAAAGACAAACCTTTTTTCCTTTACCTTCCGCATTATTCGGTTCATACACCTATGAGGGCTAAGGAAGAAAAAGTTAGTAAGTACAAAACGGATGGAAAGCCGGGTAGTCAAAATAATCCTGTCTATGCCGCTATGGTGGAAAGTATGGATGAAGCAGTTGGTAAGGTTGTAAAGAAGCTTGAAGATCTTAAGATCGCTGATAACACCGCCATCTTTTTTACTTCGGATAATGGCGGCCTTAGTGTTGTCGAGGGAAATAATACCCCTGCTACTACCAATGCTCCTTTAAGGGAAGGTAAGGGTTTTCTTTATGAAAGGGGGATTCGGGTTGCGATGATTGCGAAGATTCCATCTTTTGAGAAAAAAGGGATTGTGAATAAAAGTATTATCTCTAGCATTGATTTGTTCCCTACTATTTTGGATATTTGTGAAGTTAAACACGATAGCAAAATTGATGGTGTGAGTTTTCTTCCCACTTTCAAGGGCGAGATGATGCATACTGAAAGGCCGTTATATTGGCATTATCCTCATTATGCAAATCAGGGCGGTAAGCCAGGATCTGCTATCCGACTTGGTAAAATGAAACTGATCGAGTTTGCTGAAACGGGTAGGATGGAACTCTTTGATGTCGATTCTGATATCTCCGAAAATAAAAATCTCGCATTCGATAAACCTGAGATTGTTACAGACCTTAGCTCTAGATTAATTGCTTGGCGTGGTCAAGTCGATGCTCAGCCTAATAAGCCAAATCCTAATTATAAGCCTAACCCTCAAGCTGCTGATGGTTCTGTTCTTCTTCATTCTAAAACTGCTGAGGTTCACGGCGTGATGTTGCGTTATGAGCCTGCGGTTCATAAAAACACCCTTGGCTTTTGGGTGAATGAAAAAGACTGGGCCAGTTGGGAATTCGTAGTTACTATGCCCAAGAAGTTTAAGATTGAAGTACTGCAAGGGTGTGGCACCGGGCAGGGGGGCAGTGATGTTTCGATAAATATTGGCGATAAGAAGTTCCCCTTTGTTGTTGAAGATACTGGGGGTTTTCAGATGTTCAAACCTAGGATTATCGGGGAAGTCGAAATTACTAAAGCAGGCAAGTACTCTTTGGAAATCAGGGTTGTTAAAAAAGCCAAAAGCGCTGTTATGGATGTTAGGCAGATCAGGTTGATTCCTGCTGATGCTGCACCAGAAAAAGGAAAGTAACCTTTCTTGTTTTGAATCCTTCTGCCAAAGACTTTCGATGGTTTCTTGAGGTTTATAACTTTAAGGGGTTTGTTGTGTTCAAAACTAAATTTGTCTTTTGTATCTTTATGTTTGCTTCGTCTTCCTTGCACGCCTATGAAGTTGTGAAGGTAGAAGGGCAACCTCTTTCCGCACAAGTTAGCCGGCTTTTGGATGCTCTCGAGTTTTTAGGCGCGCCTTTAGATAAAACCACTACCGATAATTTAAAGATTGCGATTAAAGATCGTGATGCTGCTGCTATCCAAAACATTCTTGACCAAAAAACATTGGTAAACATTAGCATTAACCCTGAGGCCCGAGTTAAGGTTGCTCGAGGTAAGGCGGAGGCCGCTATTCAGCAGCATGGCTTTGCTCCTTTTCTGGTCAAGGTGGTTAATGAAGCTTCTGTCACTGGTTCGATTCGGGTTAATTCGCCCCAAGCTGGCACTGTTTATTCCGGTGGCGCTGCAGGCAAGGTTCTTGGTTCAAAGGACAAGTTCTTTCAAGGTGAAATTTTTAGCTTGCCTCCTCTTTCTCCTAACCTGAGTGGATTGAAGGTGGAATATGTCATTCTTCTGGCGTATAGCAGTGAAGCGGGAATGCGGGAAGTGAATTTGGGCTTTGATGTCGGCCAGGGGACTCAGGATTTGGGTTTTCGTAGTGAAGTCCCTGTTTTGTTTCGTGTCCGCCCTGCGATTGATGTGACACTTAGAGTGTTCGATGAATTTGGTAAGCCAACGGTAGGCAGCTTTATTTTTATGGATAAGGCAGGCCATATCTTTCCTCCTCAAAGCAAACGACTCGCTCCGGATTTCTTCTTCCAAAAACAAATTTATCGAGCGGATGGAGGGAAGGTTCTTCTTCCTACTGGTGAATACACCATGATAACCGGCAGGGGCCCCGAGTATTTTCATACTTCGCGAAAAGTGGTTGTTCCCGAGAAAGGACCTTTTTCGATTGAAGTTAAACTCGAACGCTGGATCGATGCTGCTAAATATGGCTTTTATAGTGGTGACCATCATATTCATGCTGCGGGTTGTTCGCATTACACAAACCCAACGGAAGGTGTTTTTGCAGATGATATGTTTTTGCATGTGAAGGGAGAGGGGCTTAATGTTGGCTGTAATTTAACTTGGGGCCCTTGCTATGATTTTCAACGACAGTTTTTTGAACCGGGCATCAATAAAAAAAGCGAGCCTTTCACCATCCTCAAGTATGACATTGAAGTTAGTGGTTTTGGTTCGCAGGCGTTGGGTCATGTTTGCTTGTTGAATTTAAAAGACCAGACCTACCCAGGTTCTGAAGGAACTAAGACTAAAGGTTGGCCAACTTGGACAACTCCTCTTATGAAATGGGCCAAGGCTCAGGGCGCAGTCACAGGATATGCGCATTCCGCTAACGGCCTTGCTGCATTTCCTGAAAGGGCGACTCAGCGGTTGTTTGATGGTATGGATGCCAATAAGGATGGCAAAATTAGTAAGGCTGAGGCTGAAGCTTCTTTCCTTCCTTTGACCGAGAAGTTTTTGGATATCGATGCCGACAAAGATTCCTCCTTAGATTTGAAAGAATTCTTGAAATCTCATCAACGCATGAATGATGTTTTACCTAATTTGCTTATTCCAGAAATGGACGGCATTGGGGCTCAGGAAATTTGCGTAACCACTTCACTTGGGCTTTGTGATTTCATTAGTGCGATGGATACGCATCGAGTTCGTGAATGGAATTGCTGGTACCATTTGATGAATTGTGGCTTTCCTCTTAAGGTCAGTGGCGAGACAGATTTCCCCTGTATTACTGGTGCCCGGGTTGGGCAGGGCAGGGTTTATGTTTATCTCGGAAAGATTGACCGGATTGATTTTGCTGATTGGTGCCAGGGGATTGCCAAAGGCCGTTCTTATGTTTCCGATGGTTATGCTCATGCGCTCGATTTTCAGGTTAATAATAAAAAGCCTGGTTTTGAGGATGTCCTTCTTGAAAAGTCTGGCAAGATACAAGTTTCCGCCAAGGTTTCCTTTGCAGCTGATTTACCATTAGGTACTGCAGTAGGGGCTAATATGCCGGTGGGGAATAGTCGTTTGGTCGAATTTGTTTTGAATGGCAAAGTGGTCAAGGCAATGAATTTTCCCGCAGATGGTAAGGTTCATGAAATTGCATTTGAGCAGGATGTTGTTAAAAGTTCTTGGCTTGCATTAAGATCGTATCCGCAGATGCATACCAATCCGGTTAATATTAAAGTAGAAAACAAGCCTATTCGAGTTTCACGAGATAGTGCGAAATGGTGTATAGGAGTGATCGAGCAGTTATGGCGGGTTCGGAAAAATGCCATTGCTGAAAAAGAGCGCCCTGAAGCTGAAAAGACTTTTCTTAATGCAATCGAGCTTTATAAAAAAATTGCTACTGAAAATGATTCTTAATTGACTCAATTACCAAAGAAAAAGGTGTCTGAATCGAATGCCATGAAGTTAAGCCGTAAAGCTTTATTATACCAGCAATTCCCGGTCACTGAACCGGGACACTGCCCGTTTGACCCATTATAACGGCGCACCGCTCGCTGGCCACTCTTTTTTCAGGAAAAGGACTTGCCTTGGCCGACGGTCCGCGCGGAAACAGGAGCCACGGGCGCCGACGCACGGACGCACCGGGCACTTGCAACTGCTGCGGTAGTGCCACGCTAATTCCGTTGCCACCGTTTCACCTGCATGGATGCTGGGGATCGGCCAGCATGGATCGACAACCGAGGCTCGCATCGTACGCGGCATGAACGGAAACCATGTCCCCCTTTCAAGCATCAACATGCGCATTCACCGGAAGAACCTGTTTTTGCAGTTATTTTCGACGGATTTTTGCCAGCATC
>JBDNHI010000031.1:0-28119 GCA_041694635.1 Gemmataceae bacterium
CAGTATGCCCGTTCAGGGTGAGGATTTCCAGTCCGGTGGTGGCATCCCAGAGCTTGATGGTTTTGTCGAAGTTCCCGCTGGCGATGCGTTTTCCATCCGGGCTAAAACTGACACTGAGGACCCCTTCCGAATGCCCCTTCAGTGTGAGGATTTCCAGTCCGGTGTTGGCATCCCAGAGCTTGATGGTGCTGTCCCAGCTCCCGCTGGCAATGCGTTTTCCATCCGGGCTGAAACTGACACTGGTGACCCCGGCCGAATGCCCGTAAAAAGTTGCCTGATTTTTCTGGATTTGTGTTGCCAAGAAAAAATGTTCCCACCCCCGTTTGCCAAAGGGAATGGAGGCTAGTATGCCATGAGCCATGCCGGGACCGCCATTTCCCCACTCCGCTGCCGCCCTTTGTATTTTGTTGATGTACAGGTTGTCTTCCGCTTTTTCGCGCTGTGCCTCAGCAATCCTTTCACTCATTAACGCCTTGCTTTTTTCCTGATCCGCCTCATCTGTTTTCCTTTTGGCCAAAGCCTCATTTTCCAAAGCAATCCCTTCACTCAATAACGCCTTGCTTTTTTCTTGGTCCGCCCGCCCTTTTTCCGTCAGTGCCCACCAGCTCAGTCCGCCAAATCCCATAGCCGAAAGCAGAAGAATCCCGGCCACCGCCCCAAACGACGCCGCCAAGGCACGGTTCCTCTTGGCCCACAGCCAGGCTTTCTCCAGGTTGCCAACCGGCCGGGCGATGATTGGCCGGCCATCCAGATAGCGCCTCAGGTCATCCGCCAGCTCCACTGCCGTCTGGTACCGCCGACCCGGTTCCTTCTCTAGGCACTTCAGGCAGATAGTCTCCAGATCCACCGGGCAGTCAGGGCGCAGCCTCCGCACCGGCACTACCGGCTGATTCCTAACCGAATTCAATGTTTTCAGAAAATCTTTTTCGTTGGGGAATGGGGAATGGCCCGTCAAAGCCGCGTATAGCACGCCTCCTAATCCATAAATATCGGTTCTTTCCGTCAGCTCACGGCCGTCCATGGCTGCCTGTTCGGGGGAAGAGTAGGCGGCTGTTCCCTTGAAATGCCCCTGCTGTGTGCCACCCTCTGTGGAAAGTTCACCCTCTGCGGAAACTTGCCTGGCCAACCCGAAATCGGCAACCTTGGCTTGGCCGGTGGCTGTTACCATCACATTGTCAGGTTTCAAATCACGGTGGATGATTCCCGTCGCATGGATTGATGCCACCCCATCCGAAATTTGAATCAACAACCTAGCAGCCTCCAACGGATCGAGTACACCCTCGCTTTCCAGGATTTTCTTTAAGGACCTTCCTTCCACCAACTCCATTACCAAGTACAAATCCGGCCCGAATTCTCCGGTACCGAAAATCTGGACTACATTGGGGTGGCTTACCCTAGCCATTTTTCTGGCCTCGAAACGGAACAGGTTTCGAAACCCATCCATTTCGGCAGGGTCGGAGACATGGTCGGGGCGGATGACTTTCAGAGCAACATCGCGTTCAAGAGACACTTGGCGGGCTCGGTAAACAACACCCATTCCTCCCTTGCCGATTTCCTCTAGGTTCTCAAAATCCGGAATTTCAGGCGGAATGCTTCCCAACCTGCGAAAAAGGCGACTCAACTGCTCTGCTAATTCGGGAAAATCCCTGATGAAGGCTTCCAGATCGGGAACAGCCAGAGAAAAGGCCGTGCGGATACGGATTTCCCTTTCGACCAACTGGATGATATTTACGGGAAAAAGGGCCAGCCCTGGAAAACGGTCCAGGTACTGGCGGATGTTGGCCTGCATTCCCTTACGGAGACGCATCTCCATATCCAGGGTGATCAGCTCCACCATGCCTCTGGCATAACCCGGACCGGCATCAGGTAGAAAACCGGACAAATCCGGCTCCTCCCCTTTTCGCCAGACCTCTTCGAAGGTATCCAGCTTTTCCAGGAAACCGGGCCGCAGGTAGTCGCATGTCGAGTCCGACATCTCACCCATCCTCCCGGTCCTGCTCAAGAATCCGGTCGCAGAACTCCTCGGTCACCCGTTCCACAGTGCGGATAGTGTACCCGGTCGCCAACGCCGTTTGCTCCTTGGATTTGTGCTGCAAAAAAATTTCCAGCAATTTCCGGTGATCGGGCTTGAAGTTTTGCAGCACCGATTCCACGAGGTCATTCATCTCGGCTTCTTCGGCAGGTCCTGGATCCTTGCATACAGCCTGGTATTCCTCAATAGAGACTGCTGGGGGACGCTCAACACCTTGGGGATCCAGCCTATCATTGCGTTTCAACTGGTTCTGGAGGCGATTTCGGTTCAGGGCTTTCCGGTAGGTCACCTTGGCCAGAAAGCCATAAAGCGCCGGCCACCCGTTTATGACATACTTACGCTTGCCATGACCTTCGAAAAACGAGGCCATCACCGATTGGGCAACGCTTTCCGGGTCCACGCGGGCTCCCAAGGATGGGTCCAGCTTTTTTTGGGCCAGGCGGACAACGCTGCTGATATACCGCATGTAAATCACGCGTGCGGCGCCCTCGTCTTTTTTGTTCAATCCAGCCATGACCTCCATGAAGGAATCCGAAGGTTGGCTTGGGCTGTCAGTATTGTGAATATTTCCACATTGGCCGACGACATTGGCTCGATCCAAACCAATTATTTTCTTGTCCATGGCTCATATTCCTCGAAAAACAGGGCGCTCAAACTGGAGTCTAAACTAGAGATGACTTACGCAGTTGCCTGTGCTGGTGGTCGAAACCAAGATCTTGCCCTGTAGACCCGGAAGGCATCTTCAACGGCTATGACCTTGAGTCTAACCCAGTTTATTCTCGTGTGGAAGCAGTAATTTTCAAATACCAGCCAAGGCTCGCAAGGCGAGACTGATGCGGACTCCTTGAGCATTGGCTTGCGGCATTAGCATCCCTCCACATTGGTAACCTGCTTCAGTCCCCGATGGTACTCCTCGATTTTCCAGCTTGCCTTGGCAAGTTTAAGCCGACCCAGTTCTTCCATGTCGAGATCTTTGGTGGCCCAGTGTTCCGCCCTACCGTCCGTGGATAAGATCCGGAATACCTTCGCCATGCCGTAATTCTCGAGATGGACAACCGTACCAGTTGCGGTAATAGCGCATTTACTAACAGCCCGATTGCCACTTCGATCCGGATTCACCCTCCTGTACTGTTTGATCTCCTTTCAAGCATTGCAAATTTTCTAATTTTTTCCATCGTCCAAACTTGTGCAATGTATTGTTAAGCAACTTGTTTTGTTGTTTTCTCTAAAAATAAATATTTTCATTGTCCGAAACTCTGGCAATTCGGTGATTTATATGATGGGTATCAAAACTTTTTACAAAAGGAGAATGTTATGAGTGCGGAAAGAGAAAATGGGTTGATGACAAGAAAAGGCTTTTGTGTAGCCCTTCTGGCAGGTTCCTTGTCAATAGCCTCTGCAAATGTGGCTTCTGCATATACCTCTGGGCAGACGATTACGATGACCGTGATCGTGCAGGGGATGCGGATCTTGAACAACAACACCCAACCGCCACTGGTAGGTGCGAAGGTGATTATAGGGAATTTACGAACAGGCAAGTTGTGGACTGGCTATACGGGAAGGGGTGGGGAGTGCGTGTTCGTGGGGGTGCCGCTGGGTCCATATAAGTGCACTGCCTACTATAAAGGCAGGGCGACGGGCGTGACGACACAAAATCCAGAACAGGTGTTCCAGCTCTTGGTGATTCGAGTCCAAAAATAGCATAGGATCCGCGGAAAAACAACTTAGGGGCTTTGCAACCTTTTATTTAATAAACTTTTTTCAAAGTGCCATAGTTAATAACTATGGCACTTTCCTTTTATAAGTTTATTTTATTTGTTAAAGCCACTTCCAAACATTACAAGTTTTGCCAAGTTTTTTCCATCGCCCCAGCTTGTGCAATGTATTGTTAAGCAACTTGTTTTGTTGTTTTCTCTAAAAATAAATATTTTTATTGTCGTGGATTCTGGCAATTCGGTGATTTATATCATGAGGATGATTATTTTTAAGAAGGAGAATGTAATGAAAGCACTAGTAAGTGGAAGTATGGTATTCGGGATAGGCTTAATGTTTTTAGCGATGGTACAAGGTGCAGAGCCAAAGGAAGAAGTAATAGACCTAGGAAATGGCGTAAAGTTAGAGATGGTACTTATTCCTGCAGGAAATTTTAAGATGGGTGCACGTAAAACTGATGACCCATTCAGTAATGAAAAGCCAGAGGGGGATGCAGATGAATTCCCGCAACACGAAGTCACGCTAACGAAGTCATTTTATATGGGAAAGTATGAAGTAACGCAGGAGCAATGGTATGAACTAATGGGAAACAATCCTAGTGATGAAAAGGGAAGAAAGTTGCCCGTAACGAATGTGTCGTGGAAGGATTGTCATAAGTTTATTTGGAAATTAAATCAGATGACTAAGGGGGGATATACTTTACCACTCGAAGCAGAGTGGGAATATGCCTGTAGGGCTGGTACTAAAACCGCATATTCATTTGGAGCTAGAATCACCCCACAGGATGCGAACTATGGAGACTCAAAGATTGGTAAGCCGGTAAAAGTAGGAAGTTACAATCCGAATGCGTTTGGCTTATATGATATGCACGGAAATGTAGCGGAGTGGGTTGAGGATTATTATCTCAGATATCCAAGGGGGCCCGTAACTGACCCAATACACCAAGATGTTTGGGAAGTCTATAAGTCTAAACAAACCCGTGTGTTGCGTGGCGGGTCTTTCGACGCTAATGCTTGGTCTTCTCGCTCAGCCTTTCGCCTCAACAACTCGCCTGATCTCCGGAGCGACGGTTGTGGGTTTCGGCTTGCGAGAGGCGGGCTAGTTGCAGCCGAGCTAGTGCGGCAAAGGCAGGAAGAGGCAGCCGAGATGGTGCGGCTAAAGCAGGAAGAAGCATCCATCAGCTCAATAAAAAAAGAGATGGTACTTATTCCGTCGGGGAAGTTTGTGATGGGTTCGCCCGTGGGGGAAAAAGACCGTAGAGATAATGAAGACCGGCACGAGGTAACCATCTCCCAGTCATTTTATATGGGTAAGTATGAAGTAACCCAGGAGGAATGGGAAGGAGTGATGAGAAATAACCCAAGTAAAACAAAGGGATTTAAGTTCCCCGTAACGAATGTATCTTGGAATGATTGTCAGGAATTCATTAAGAAGTTGAATGCAAAAACTAAAGGTGGCTATCGGTTGCCAACAGAAGCAGAGTGGGAATATGCGTGTAGGGTAGGAGCCAACACGGCCTATTCATTTGGAGATAGTATCACGCCTGAGGATGCGAACTATAAGGATTCAAAGATTGATGGGCCAGTAGCGGTAGAAAGTTATAAGGCTAATGCATTTGGGTTGTATGATATGCACGGTAATGTATTCGAGTGGTGTGATGATTATTGGTATGCAGTATATCCTAAGGGTGCCGTAACTGATCCAAAGGGCCCAGATTCTGGAAGTGGCCGTGTGCTGCGTGGCGGGTCTTTCGACATGACTGCTAAGGATTCGCGCTCGGCCTACCGCACCTACATCTCGCCTGATAACCGGGACTTCGATGTTGGGTTCCGTCTTGCGAGGACTCCGTAATTACTGATCGAAGGTAGATGTTTTATTAGCAACTCTTGGGCGCCTTGATCGGAGATTTATTTTCGGTGATGGTGCTTTAGAGTTGTAAGTGTTTACAGCCAGATGCATGGCTTCTTACGAAAGGAAGAAATATGAGAACTTTTTTTGGAATCGTCTTGTTGACAATGCTGCTCTCCTCGCTCAAGCCCTGTTGGGCTGGTGAGTCGGTGGAAAGCTTGTCTGCGGAGATTTACAGCTTAGCCAATCTGATGGCCAAGACCACCAACTTAGACGCGCGGCGGGGCATGGCGGCTCAACTGAAGGTGCTGCAAAAACAGCGCGATCAGTTATTAGAAATGCCAACTCCAGTTGTTGCCGATGCTGAATCCGTAAATTTTGTCCCAACAGGTAATCGATCGGGCGCGCAAAGGGGAGGAGGAAATAATTCCTCGCCTGGATCTCGGGGGTTTTCAGCAGGGTTAGGGGGATTCCAGACCAGCAATGGTTTTGGATACGGCACTGGAACTGGAAACATTAGGCTCGGCCCGTATGTGGGTTACTACCCTTCCGCAGGATTTGGTCGGATTGGGGGGACAACATTTAACAAGAACGGAATTAGAAATTTTCGCTGGTAGTTAATAACCCTGGGGCACATCACACACTTTAGGTTTTTACCATCGATGTTGCCCCACCTTTTAGGTCGGGCTTTATGTCTACTAGTTATCTACGACAGTACTATTAAAGCGAGAACCAAAGTGCAAATCTCGATTAGATATGAACCCCGGGCTTAATCTCTCGGGGTTTTTGCTTTTATCATAATATTCTTTAACCCAGCACTTACACAGACTATGCTTAGGCGGATGACTTTAAGAGGTATAAATCCCCAGAGGTGCAGGATGAAAACCGAAGTAACAGACCTAGGAAATGGCGTTATGCTAGAGATGAACCTTATTCCTACGGGTATGTTTATGATGGGGTCGCCCAAAGATGAAAAAGACCGTTATGAAAATGAAGATCAGCACGAGGTAACAACCTCCAAACCATTTTATATGGGGATTTATCAAGTTACGCAGGAGGAATGGAAAGGAGTGATGGGAAGCAGCAACCCAAGTACTGAAAAGGGATCGAGATTACCAGTAACAGATGTGTCGTGGTTGGATTGCCAAGTGTTTATAAAGAAATTGAATGATAAGAAGGACGGAGTTTATCGTCTTCCAACGGAAGCAGAGTGGGAATATTCCTGTAGGGCAGGAACAACAACGGCCTATTCTTTTGGTGATAGTATTTCACCACAAGATGCAAATTATGATGAATCAGGTTTTGATAAACCTGTGGAAGTGGGAAGTTATGAGCCAAATGCGTTTGGGTTGTATGATATGCACGGGAATGTATTTGAGTGGTGTGGTGATTGGTATAAAGAATATACCGCAAAGGCTGTAGTTGATCCAAAGGGGCCAGATTCTGGAAAGGGCCGTGTGCTACGTGGTGGGTCTTTCTTCAATAGTGCTAGGTATTCCCGCTCGGCCAACCGCGACGCCACCGGCTACGGCTCGATTGATTTCCGGAGCAGCAATTATGGGTTCCGTCTTGCGAGGACTTCTTAATTACTGCTTGGTTCTTTACTGCTTTACTGCTTAAGGTTTTTGCGTTAATTCCTTTGACACCACGCTTAGATAAACACAGTTTCTTTTTAGTATTTTAAGAGCATAACTTTCCAGAGGTGAGAGATGAAAGCATTAGTAAGCGGAAGTATGGTATTAGGCTTAGGCTTAATGTTTTTAGCGATGCTGCAAGGAGCAGAGCCAAAGGAAGAAGTAATAGACCTAGGCAAGGGCGTTAAGTTAGAGATGGTATTAATTCCGTCGGGTAAGTTTATGATGGGATCAACGAAGGAAGCAGTAGTTGCATGGCTTAAAGGTGATTTAATTTTTAAAGACCTAATCAAGGATAAGGAAGATGCAGAGGTAAGTAAGATGGTAGAGGTGGTATTTGAGTCAGAGAGACAGCACGAAGTAACAATTTCCAAATCATTTTATATAGGCAAGTATGAGGTGACGCAGGAGCAATGGGAAAGTGTGATGTTTGTAAACCGAAGTGATAAAAAGGGAGCAAAGTTACCAGTAACGAATGTATCGTGGAATGATTGTCAGGAATTCATTAAGAAGTTGAATGCCAAGATGAATGGTGGCTATCGGTTGCCAACAGAAGCAGAGTGGGAATATGCTGGTAGAGCAGGAACAACAACGGAGTATTCGTTTGGAGATAGTATCGCCCCTAAGGATGCGAACTATAATCATAATTTTATTAGTCTTGAAGAGGCGGGAAACCAATATCAACAGGGTAAGATTAAGCCAGTAGTGATAGGGCGTTATAAGCCAAATGCGTTTGGATTGTATGATATGCACGGAAATGTGTCGGAGTGGGTTGATGATTGGTATGGCAAATATCCTAAAGGGTCCGTAGTTGACCCCAAGGGTCCAGGTTCTGGAGAGCGCCGTGTTTTGCGTGGAGGGTCTTTCATCTTTTATGCTGGGCATACTCGCTCGACCGTCCGCAACGACAACTCGCCTGATAGCCGGTACGATGGTTGTGGGTTTCGGCTTGCGATGACTCCGTAATTATGGCTTGGCTATTTACAGCTTTTTGTTTTGGTTAGCCCCGAGAATAATCTCTCGGGGCTTTGTTTTTGCCATAATTTAATTGTTAAAGCCACTTTAAAGTATTACAAATTTACCAAGTTTTTCCGTCATCCCAATTTGCGTAATGTATTGTCAAGCAACTTGTTTTGTTGTTTTCTCTAAAAATAAATATTTTTATTGTCTGGGACTCTGGCAATTCGGTGATTTATATGATGAGCATCAAAACTTTTTACAAAAGGAGGTATAAAAATACTGGATAAACGATAAATTCAGAAATAAATTGTAACTGATTCCACTATATTTTTTAAAGATTTTTTTCTTAGGAGATACTTTCAATGCGTAATTACACTTCAGGCTTGGCTACTTTTTTTATGATATTTTTTTGTGGGTTTGTTTTTGGGGGTGATGAAATCCCTGTGCAGGGTGCCTCTATTTTAGGTGGAGGACCGACTCTTATCGTTGGTAGTTCTAGAGGACCTACTCGCTTCAGTTGCACAGGAACGCTTAAAGATTTTATTGTGATTAGAGTGGGACCTGCTGGAAAAAATCAAGTTGCTTTTCAATTTCTTCTTCAAGACCTCAAGGATGATATTTTTGCAGTTCAAAAAGTGACGAAAGTTGTAATTTTTGTCGGATATCAAAACCTCGGGAACGGTTTGGTTAGGTTTTTCTTTGAGATTCAAAATACCCCTAAATTTTTTGATAAAGGCTCTGTCTCATTGTTTCGCGGAAGAATTCTGCTTGATAGTGATCAGATCATTTTAAAGTAACAAATTTGGAAAAAGGTAATCTCAACAGCCGAGATTATCTTTAAGGGAATAAAATTTAAAGGTTGTAAATGTTAGTATGGAATTTACCTCACTTTAGAGCTTTTATTCCCTCCTTATTATCATTTGGGTAACCTGAGGCTTCTCAAATTGTAGAAATTGTTCTTTTAGGATTGCTGTTTCAGGCTGGATCGAATATCCCTTCACATCACCACGGAGTCACCCATGATCCATTCGATTTTCCCGCTATCGGTCGCCCTTCCCGGACCGCTGACCGGGGTCGTTAGGCGGCAGAGCATGTCCGATAGAGGGAACCCATGAGCAGCGAAGACCGACTCTACGACCTCAAAGCAGGCGGCGCGTTCCTGGCCTGGAATGTCCGAGACTACCCAGTCACCTGTGTCATCATGTGGGCTCAGGCCATCTGCTACGCGACATTTCGGCTGTGCCAAGCCGGCAAACTGCCGATCCAGTTTCAGCTTTGGTTCTTCGAACTCTATGACAACCGACTGCTCAGCACTGAGGCGATGACTGACGGCCGGTACTACACCCTTATCACCTGCCTACTCTTCATCATTGATTGGTTGGTATTACTAAGCGCATGGGTAGGCCTTTGGATTATCCTCTCTCGCATCGAGTACGCCTTCCGGTGGTATACGGCGCTACTGGTTCTGCTCCTACCGTGCGCGGTTGGTAACGCGGCATTCCTGATTTTCGCCGGGTGGGCCGAGATGGAAACCCAGGGCGGACTCGCCGGCATCAGACTCGAACTGGTCGAACTGTGCAGACCGGAGCGGAAATTCAACATCATGCCTTGGGGGCTAGCACCTCTCTGGTGGGGGATCGCCGCCTTCGCCCTCATCCGACTGCCAACCGTCCGCGTTCTTGACGGTCGCATGCCAATGTGGGTGTTTATTGCCGGCATGCTGGCCATCGAGTTTACCATCGTCCGCTGGAGCCACGGACAGTACTATTCACGAGAATCGTTCGCCGCCTCGGCCGCTGCTGGCGTTCTGATCGCCTGTCTCGGGAATAGGCTTCGACGGATCCTCGGCTGGCTCATGGCATTGTCACTGGTTGCGGGTGCCGGTTGGTTGTGTTGGCAACAGGCAAGATAATATCCCGCCAGCGTTGTTCTGATCTGGGATTCCTTCTAATCGACATTGCTTGTCCTCACTCGAGTTATTGAAAGCCCCAAGGCTAACATATCGCGCAAGAAGGGTTTTCACAGAACGGTTACTATTTTTGCCATAATTTCACTGTTAAAGCAACTTTCAAGCATTACAAATTTTCTAATTTTTTCCATCGCCCCAGCTTGTGCAATGTTTTTTGTTTAGTCTCTAAAAATTTAATTTTAATTGTCTGGGACTCTGGCAATTCGGTGATTTATATGATGGGTATCAAAACTTTTTACAAAAGGAGAATGTTATGGGTGTTGAAAGAAAAAATGTGTTGATGTCAAGCGGGCGCAATGTTGACCGAGATAGCTTGCGCAAACGAATACCTGTTAGGCCTTCCAATTCAGGAGGTGCTGTTGCCATGAGAATCGTTTGTGCGATTGGGCTGTTGGTATGGGCGGTTGCGCAATCTAATGTGTATGCCCAAGCACCATCAGGGGGACAGATCAAGGGTGCCAAGGTGCCGTTAGGCTTTGGCGTTTCTGGCGGATTTGAGATCCCAAAATCAGGGATAAGGGACAAAGGTGCCAAGGTGCCGTTAGGCTTTGGCGTTTCTGGCGGGGCTGCGGTTGCACCGTCAGCGGGAAAGAACAAAGGGGCCAAGGTGCCTAGGCCGCAAAAAAACGTTTCGGAATTGGTCAAGGCCTTGAATGACGATGACAGGGATGTCCGTCTGGCGACTGTCTTTGCTCTAAGTGAAATGGGACCGTTAGCCATTTCGGCAAAACCGACCTTGCAGAAATTGGCCCAAACCGATCCATACGACAAAGTTCGCGCCATGGCGGGAGTGGCAATCAGTCAGGCAAATAGGCGGTAGTTTGGCCAGATCCTAATTCAGAAAATACTACACCTGTCTAACAAGCCGCTGCACCTAGACCGGGGCGCGTTACGACTTGCTAGTTTTCAACGGCTCTCCAACAGCCCCGGCAGGTGAGCTTTTGCGCTAGGCGTAAAAGGGGCACCGATGGGCGTGCTAGTGCCAGCGGCGGCTGAGGTGAACGGCCCGTGGCTAGACGTTTACCTCATCTACGCAACGGCCACATTACCCAATAACTTGGAGAATTAAAAATGGAAAGAATGTGGCTAGACATTTACCTCATCTACGCAACGGCCACTCTCGGCATCACCCTTTGGTGCCTGTTGGTTCGCAGCGCATTCGGTGCGTCTCCGTTCTACTTAGCGCGCACTCGCTGCTACGAACTGCCGCCGCTCCGTCTCATCTTCCATGCTGTACACATCGGGATTTGGTTGGCCTTCGCTGCTGCGTTCGTCGTGACCGCACAGTACGGATGGGCCTACTACACAACCTCGGGCAACCAGCACGGAACCGCGGCTTTAGCCGCCGCAGGTACAGGCGTGTTGGCCAGCCTAGCTGGTTGGGTCGCATTTCGGCTACTGATCCACGTCCCGGACAACCGCCCCCCGGCCGTTGCGGTGCGGGGAGTCGAGACGGTGGAAGGCATCGACCTGTATCGCTTGGCCAACCTCGGTCGAGAGCAGTTCCCCGAGATGCTGGCCTACGGCCATACATGCGGTCTGTGGGTCCGGGGTGTTCTGATGATGGCAGGGTTCGCGTGCCTGGCATTCGTGATCGCAGCGGCCACCGACTGGGGGCGAGAGAACGGGTTGCACGGGGCCGGGATCGACTGCGTTCGACAAGCGAAGGGCTTGTTGTTGCCCGTCCCGGCTCACCAGACCGTCGTGGCCGGGGCGTCAGCGGGTCTCGGGTTACTGCTCCTGCTGTTCTTCAACCACACCTACACCTTGATCCGCTTCCCACAAACTCTGCTGGCCGTCGGAGGTCTGGCTGTGGTCGGGTGGGCGTGTGCGGCCCTCCTCAATGCGACTGACGAGCATCTCGGGGTGATGGTCGGCGGACTTGGTCTGGCGTTCGCCGTGCGATGGGCGAGCGACTTATCTCGAGCCGCCCGATTCACCCGCGTCCGCAGCGTGTCCCAACCCATAGCCGGTCGGATCGCGGACGAGGCCCCGGTGCTGTCCGGCCTGAAATCCAGGCCGGACTGCCGGCTCCGCCCGCTCGACGAGGCCGAGTTGCGGGATCGAATCACCCGCGGCTGCCGGAACGTGGAGAAAGCCAGCCTATTCGTGACCCGCAACTTGGCCTGCTTCCTCGCACTGGTGCGGATCGAGTACGAGCAGTTCGCCGCCGCAATGCTACGGTATTTGACTGTCCGGCGGTTCGTCACCATGTCCGGAGGCGGAGGCACGTTCCGGATGCTTCAGCACCCGATCGTTCCGATGTGGAACGAGACGCTGTTCCCACTGCGCCCGCCCACCGGATTCGTCAACTTGCTCGACCCGTTTGGCCTCGGCTCGGGATGGGATATCGTGAGCACCTGCCCCGGTTGTGGCGGCAGTGGCCGTCAGCAGCGATCGGAAACCTACACGGAGAACTCGAACGGCCAGTCGGTCACTCGGACCCGCAACTACGAAGTTACATGCTCCAACTGCTCCGGTCACGGTCGCGTAGTCCACCACCAAACGCTGAACACCCAATGGCAGCGTCTGCTGCCAACCTGCACAGCCCCCCACGTCCACATCCCCGAGTTCATGGAGGACGCCGAGGAGCGAACATACTACCGGGTTCCGTTGATCGAAGATCGCACCCCGCTCGTGTTGCTCCCGACGCACGATGGGATCGAGCCGGACTTGGAGGCTCAGTTGTCGCGTGTCGTGCCGGCCTTATCCGCGGAGTTGCCAGAGTTCGCCCGGTCGGTGGAGCGGTTGCACGATGGGATCGTTTACCGCGCCGACTTCCAAGTGACGGGGTTTTGGGTGCTGCGGATCGGATTCCGGCGACTGCCAGGCAAAGTCGGCTGGTTCTTCGGCTGCCGGCCTGAGTTCCACTTTCCCGCCCTGCCGCTATCGTGGAGCGCGATCGGAACCGTATTATTTGTGTTGCCGTTTGTTGCCATGACGGCGCTGCTCACGGTTGCACTGGTTTCGGTCTGGCTGCGTAATACCCTGCCCCCGCTCCCCTGATGCGTCCAAACGTTTTCGCGCAGTCCAGGCGCTGCACCTGGCCGGGATCGCAGAGCCGGCCCCGGCGACAGTTACCCGGGGGTATAGAGAGAAAAGCTTCCGTGCGGTCTCTGACAATGGGCTAAGCTATCGCAAACTCAAACCTTTGCGCCGTTCTTTAAGCGAGCAAAGGAACTCGGTGATACTTGAAAAAGCTGAAATGCTCCCAAAAGTAACCTTATTATGGCACCTGGTGTCTTTCATGGAGTATAACCCAATTGATCAATATCGAATTCTAGGAGAAAATGATTGTATGTTAAATCGAGATAAAAGCGAAGCCACGCCCGCTGCCGGTGCGGAGACCAGCGCCTCAGGAACATCTAATCCAATGAGCATACATCGTGAAGCAATCCTTATAGTGCTTGATGAGATTGCATATAATAAACGGAGCGTTTTATCTGAAGTAGCTGAGGGCTACAAGCGGGTTGACCGTGAGCCAGCTCTGAGAGCCGATTCCCTAGCTTATAAAGTCGGGACCCTTTCGGATCTGAGAGCCATCGGTGCAATTAGAGATGACGTACAGTCTCGGGACCTTGTCTCGCACGAGTGGAGGGATCGGGTGGTGCAGGCTCTTCATGCCGAAAATTTCGAACTTGCTTTGGACGCATTAACTAAGTCGATTGATTGTTCGGAGTTCGAAGAGAGAATAACCAAATGGCGGGAAGCGTCTTCCCCATACTTTATCGAAATTTTAGATGCCCTTTATCAGGATAAGAAGCTGATGCAGAATTTGGAATTTGGAGTTGCTCGCCCCGGCCATCCAGAGGGTTCGATCGAGGCGCACGTACACGAACTTAATGAAAATTTGTTAGCAGTGGTTGAATTTCTAGAGGTTGGCCTTAGCGGACCCATGCTTAGCATGGAGCAGCTTGCAGCGATTCAAATTTTGATCATCTGCCACGACTCATTCAAGGGGCAAGCAAAGGCTGGTGTCGGAATTATGGCCCCCTTTAGCCATGCCTCATTGGCCCGAGCATTCCTTGCTACCTATACTGCGGATGAGTCTCTCCTTAATATGGTACAGCGGCACGATGAGCCGTTCGCCTTATTTAAAAAGCGGGAGAGCTCTGGTGTTATCCCCCAGAGCCGTTTAGACGCTTTGTTTAAGTCGATTACTGATTGGGATACTTTTATCTTATTCCAGATTATCGACAATACAACGGTCGGCAAAGTTACTGGACAGGATGTATCGGCTACTTCGTGGTTTATTAGTCAAGCAGCTAAGGCTGGCTTATTAACGCGAGATTACCAAAAGATAGAAGATGCAGTCAGAGCAAAGTTGTCCGACCGTTGATTGGTTGATTCATGTGCGCCAGGCATTAGGCGGCCCTCTCTCATCAAGGCAATCTTGATCTTGTCATTGGAAATTCTGAAGTGCCAAATGGTATCTTATTGGCGCATAGGCGTGCGCGCGGGTTCTGGCGAAACAATTCCTCCAAGGAATCCAGATGCTTCAATAACTCGCTGGTGCCTGTGCCCCATTTGAGTTCCCGCAAACCAGCGAGGCCGCTGATCCTTAGGCGAAATCATCGTATCCTTGAATATGCCTTGATTGATATGTTGATCGAGTTCCCCTCCGCTTCAACACGATCAACAGAGTTTATTACAAAGTCAAAGGTTCCCGTGTCCCTCTTACCTAGTAGTACCGCATACAGCAAGTCCGTAGCTAAGAAACTAGTGAAAAAATCGTTGAACTCAGCCGGGTGCTTCATAAATTCGGAAAGAGTTGGATAACCCAAAAGTTTTAAATATTGCGGTTCGTCCTGCCCATAGAAGTCATCCTGCTTTTTTTGATCTGAAAGCCAGTCGTCGTAGTGGGCGCGCAGGCTCGCTTCAAAATGGCTTTTTTTGACTATTAAAACGAATTTATGCAATGGATTGCGAAGGCTCTCATCGCCAAATCCAAGATCGCGGATTGCAAACGAACTTTCAGATAAGTCGGTGGGGCTGCCATTTTTAATGATAATCATAATAGAAATTATCTCCCTTGTTTATGTCTAAATGCTCCGCGTTTCAATTCTTACTTGCATTCAATAGTGCTGTGGAAAATCTTCTCAAAAGCACTCAGCAGGCACAAGGGATATTTGGGGCTAACTGGAAAATCCGGGGCCAAGGTGAATAAGTTTAAAAAGAAATAGCCGAGGTCTTTCTGAAAGCCAAACCTGAAAGATGAATGTTTTCAGAAACCTTATGGCTGTTTGCCAAAGCGACGAATGTTCGGGCCTTGGTGTAAAAACAAGCATGGCTTAAGGTCAGCAACACCACTGAAATGGTGCGAAGCCGGCGCTGTAGTATTAGTATCTCTCGGTTCGGCATCATGTTTTCGCGCGGGATGCTGTCCCCCTCACCCCGGCGCGTGGATAAAAGAGGCTGAAGCTACAGAAATCACTCGTGAGCGACTAGCGCTACTATTTTTTTTCGCCTCGAAAAAAAAATAGATGGCGACACTCAGGCATATTAAGCCTCTCCAAATCCCCGTCTTTTCTTCCGGCTACCAGTCTCGGGAGGTCTACCATGTCAAAGCGTAAAAACAGGCACCGTCGAAGTAACGCTTCTGGAACAAGTGCCGCTGAGCCAGCAGGGAATTTACAGGATTTGAAGACGCCAAGCGCCCTTCCATCTCACCGAGGTCTAAGCTCCATTGATGATGTCATAGAGATCGTGCTCGATGCGTCGACTCGAGCCCTGAGAGGGGAATATGAAGCATTGTTGGGCGCCTGGGCGCTTTCGCTTAACTCACCTTATCGGTTTGAGGTCCGTGATTCTCTTCATCCTAGGCGCAAGGATTACTCCGAGCCGGTCGTGCTGGTTCACAAGAGCCGCGCCGATGGCCTAGATGAGATCCGCAAGCACTTTCTAGATAGGAGTGACGAGCATCCTTGGATCTTTTTGCCCTCGGTTGAGCTGTGGATCGATGATTGCACCAAACCACAGAAATATGGCGTGGAATCTGACACATTTATGCGATCGGTCCTTCTTCGAGAGGGCGCAAAGGTAGAGCTTTTTCACACCCATCCTGATGGATTATATCGGATGCTGCATGAGGAAGGGCACCTTCCGGCCGAATTTCGTATTATTTCAGCAACACCGAGCATAGGCGACCCATTATCCGCAGCCATGTTGGAGGGTGAAGGGGGACCGTCCCCATCGTTAAAAAGTCATGTGATTAGCCACTTCGGATTGACCTCGTACGAAAGAACCCAGGTCTTTAGAGAGTCGGAGGATATGAAAGGCGGCAACTTTGACTGGGAATACTCATACTCACAGATAGATCCAAACGCAGATCCTGTCAGCGAGATTCAGAGAATCCTAGAGTTTCTTGAAAAAAAAGTCGCTAGCGTGCAAGCGGATGGTTCCACAGTGCCGACATGGCTCTTAACCTTCGAGCCATTCAAGAGGGTGTAATGTATTTGACTCACAATGAAGGAGCGACTGGGCTCCATCAGAAGGCCACGCTCAACCCCAAGAGATGAGCGCCTGAGTTTTGAGGTGTGAGAGCCTCGATCCAGCGGAAGCTCTCACTGCTTACGCCCCATGCTACAGTTTAAGTTTTATAGGCTCAGCCTTCCCCATCCCTACTCTCGGCACGGGTCTTGTAGGTCAGGATTGGTTTGAATACCGCGACAACCTCCAGTAGTCCGAGCTGGACAAGATCTTCAATGACCTGATCGATGTCCTTGTACGCTTTTCCGTGCTCTTGGCGCAGCAGATCTTTATTTTCGCAGATCACGAAGTTATCGATCCCCAACTTCTTATCTTTGGGGCGTCGAAGGTCGTCAGGTGGCAATCTGCCAAATTTTTCATCGCATTGACTGCGTGACACCTTTCGACCCGCACCATGTGCTAAAGAGTGGGCATTCACTTCACCGTTGCCCGTTGGGCGAACAAGGTAGGTGAATGAACTTCGAGATCCGGGAATCACCACTAACCCTTGGTCTGATGGCGCAGCTCCCTTGCGGTGGATCCACGTTTCGCCATGCGCGGTAATCTTACTCTCAAGGTAGTTGTGGCTCAAATCAACGAGCGGAGTCGATGTTGCGCCAAGCCGATCGATGATGCGGCTGGCGATTATCTCCCGGTTCGCCTTTGCGTAGCGCATCGCCTGATCGTGTCCGGCGAGATAGCGCAACCCCTCAGGCGAATTCGGATCTAGTGGAAGTCCGCGCGATTCGGAGTTGTACTGGTTAAGCACTGCCTGACCAAAACCTCGCGAGCCGCTGTGAATAAGGAGCAGCGCTTTTGTGGTTGAAATGCCAAGCTCCGCAGCCGTTTGTTTGTCTAGGATGGAGTGAACCACTTGAAGCTCCGCGAAGTGATTTCCGCCCCCGATGGTTCCGAGCGCAGCCTCGTATCCATTTTCAACTAAGCCGTGTTTGCGTATGACTGCTGTGGGATCGCCGTCCCACACTCCGTCGATACTTGATAGGCGATCGCCAAGTCGTTTGATACTGGTGTGGGGATCGATTGACGAGTTGCACAGGTGCATTCCGCATCCGATATCGCCACCGATGAGCTTTGGATGGATCAGTCCTTTACTAATGAATGCGACGCCGCCTGGGCTCCCCGTGCCGGGGTGAAGATCAGGCATCGCAGCCACATAGACCATGCCCGGTAATTCAGCAGCTTTTTTGAGCTGCGGTAAGGCTTCGGGTGCTATCCAAGTTTTGGACGAGAAGAGATTCTTTATCTCTGCTGGTTGTGTCATGTCGTGAGCCATTGAGGTTGAAGCATTGTTGCGAGTACGCCCGCTAAGCTGACCGAGATCAAGTGAAGCAGCCGAGGTCGTCCAGCGCACCCTTTTGTGTGTGAGAAATCATAGCGAACCCCTCCGCCGATTACCCTATTATGTAGGTTCTACAAAGGGGTGTTGCGTTGGAACATAGTCGATTGTCGAATTTTCTTCACTAGTTGTCCAATAAATCTTGAAGCTTAACGAGACAACTCTCTGAATATACTGCGCGAATCGTAATTTTAAAAATTTAAATTTAATTGTCCGAGATTCTGGCAATTCGGTGATTTATAAGATGAGGATGATTAGTTTTAAAAAGGAGAATGTAATGAAAGCATTAGTATGCGGAAGTATGGTATTAGGCTTAGGCTTAATGTTTTTAGCGATGCTGCAAGGAGCAGAGCCAAAAGAAGAAGTAATAGACATAGGAAAGGGCATTAAGCTAAAGATGGTACTTGTTCCTGCAGGTAAGTTTATGATGGGTTCAACAAAGGAAGCAGTAGAAGAAGCTTTTAAAGCGGATCCATATTTTAAAGAAATAGTAAAGGATAAGGAAGAAGCAGAGGTAAGTAAGATAATAGAGGGAGTGGTTAAACGAGAGCGACAGCACGAAGTAACACTAACGAAGCCATTTTATATGGGAAAGTATGAAGTGACGCAGGAACAATGGGAGAGCATAATGGGAAATAACCCAAGTAATAAAAAAGGCCCGAAATTACCCGTAACGAATGTAACATGGATTGACTGTCAGAATTTTATCAAGAATCTTAATGCTAATACCAAGGGGATTTATAGATTGCCTACGGAAGCTGAGTGGGAGTATTCCTGTAGGGCAGGAACTAAAACAGCCTATTCGTTTGGAGATAAAATTACTATTAAGGATGCGAATTACGTTAATAATTTTATTAGTATTATTGAGTTAGATAAACAATATGAACAAGGTAATATTAATCCAGTACAAGTAGGAAGTTATTCGCCAAACGCATTTGGATTGTATGATATGCACGGAAATGTATGGGAGTGGTGTGAAGACTGGTATCTTCATTATGCTATAGAGTCTGTAACCGACCCCAAAGGCCAAGGCAACGGGGAATTCCATGTGATGAGAGGCGGGTCTTTCTTCATTAATTCTAGGTGTAATCGCTCGGCCGACCGCGCCATCGGCCATCCTGATATTGGGAACCATGATTATGGGTTTCGACTTGCGAGAGAAGTTGGAGCAGAAGTAGCAACGCGCACGGAAGGAAAACCCTCATTAGATTCTAAAGTAATGTTAGAAGCGCCATTCACCAAAGAAAAGGCAAGATCTGGCCAGGAAGTAGCAGCTAAAAACATTAAGCGAGAAGTAGAAGAAGCAGTAGACCTAGGCAAGGGCGTTAAGTTAGAGATGGTATTAATCCCTGCGGGGAAGTTTATGATGGGGTCAACGAAAGAAACAGTAGAAGCAGTCCTTAAAGAAGCTTATAAGAATAACGGCATCGAAGAAGCAAGGATAAATGCGATTGCAGAGAGCGAGTTTGAAAGAGAGAGACAGCACGAGGTAACGCTAACGAAAGCATTTTATATTGGTAAGTATGAGGTGACGCAGGAGCAATGGGAAAGTGTTATTGGAAATAACCCTAGTGATAAAGAGGGCGTAAAGTTACCAGTAACGAATGTATCGTGGAATGATTGTCAGGAATTTATCAAGAAGTTAAATGGTAAAACTAAGGGTGGATACCGATTACCAACAGAAGCAGAGTGGGAATATGCTGGTAGAGCAGGAGCAACAACGGCATATTCATTTGGAGATAGCATCATGCGTACGGATGCGAACTATAATAGTAATTTTATTGCTGGAAAGACAGAAAACCAATATCTACAGGGTGTGACTAATCCAGAACCAGTAGGAAGTTATAAAGCTAATGCTTTTGGATTGTATGATATGCATGGTAATGTATGGGAGTGGTGCGAGGATTGGTATGGCAAATATCCAAGAGGGGCCATAGTTGACCCCAAGGGTCCAGCTTCTGGCTTAAAGCGTGTGTTGCGTGGCGGGTCTTTCGAACTTAGTCATAGGCGAATTCGCTTGGCTGTCCGCTCTGAACAGTTGCCTAAATCCCGGTTCTACACTTATGGGCTTCGGCTTGCGAGAGGAGAATTTGGAGCAGAAATAGCAACTCGCACGGAAGAAGAAGAACCATTAGAATCTAAAGTAATGTTAGAATCGCCATTTACCAAGGACAAGGCAAACTCTGGCCAACAAGTAGCAGCTAAAAGCATAAAACGAGAAGTAGAAGAAAAAGAAGACCTAGGTAAGGGCGTGAAGTTAGAGATGGTATTTATCCCCGCGGGCAAGTTTGTGATGGGATCAACCAAAGAAGCAGTAGAAGCAGCCCTTAAAGATGATTTATATTTTAAAGAATCAAACAAGGATAAAGAAGAAGCAGAGGTAATTAAGCAAGTAGAGAAGGTGTTTGAGTCAGAGCGACAGCACGAGGTAACAATTTCCAAACCATTTTATATTGGTAAGTATGAGGTGACGCAGGATGAATGGGAAAGGGTGATGTTTGTAAACCGAAGTAATAAGCAGGGAGCAAAGTTACCAGTAACGAATGTATCGTGGGATGATTGTCAGGAGTTTATCAAGAAGTTAAATGCAAAGACTAAAGGCGGATATAGATTGCCAACAGAAGCGGAATGGGAGTGTGCTGCTAGGGCCGGAACAACCACGGAATATTCATTTGGAGATAGTATTACGCCTAAGGATTCGAACTATAATCATAATTTTATTAGTATAAAAGAGGTAGGAAACCAATATCAACAGGGTAAGATTAAGCCAATAGCGGTAGGAATATATAAGCCAAATGCATTTGGCTTATATGATATGCACGGCAACATATACGAGTGGTGTGAAGATTGGTATAAAGAATATCCTAAGGGCGCCGTAACTGACCCCAAGGGCCCAGCTTCTGGCGAAAAGCGTGTGTTGCGTGGCGGGTCTTTCGGCGATGCTGCTGGGCTTACCCGCTCTGCCACTCGCTTCGTCCTCACGCCTGATGTCCGGTACAGCTATATTGGGTTCCGTCTTGCGAGAGAAGTTGGAGCAGAAGTAGCAACGCGCGCGGAAGAAAACCCCCCATTAGATTCTAAAGTACTGTTAGAAGCACCATTTTCCAAAGAAAAGGCAAGATCTGGCCAGGAAGTAGCAGCTAAAAGCATTAAGCGAGAAGTAGAAGAAAAAGAGGATCTAGGTAAGGGCGTTAATCTAGAGATGGTATTAATCCCTGCGGGGAAGTTTATGATGGGTTCAACGAAGGAAGCATTAAAAGCAGTATTTAAAGGTGATTTACTGTCTAAAGAATTTAAGGGAGGGGTAAGTAAGCTGGTCGAGGATTTTTTTTTGGTAGAGAGGCAGCACGAAGTAACAATTTCCAAGCCATTTTATATGGGTAAGTATGAGGTGACGCAGGAGCAATGGGAAAGTGTGATGGGAAGTAACCCTAGTGATAAAGAAGGTGCAAAGTTACCAGTAACGAACGTATCTTGGAATGATTGTCAGGAATTTATTAAGAAGTTGAATGCAAAGACTAAGGGTGGATATAGGTTACCAACAGAAACAGAGTGGGAATATTCGTGTAGGGCAGGAACAACCACAGTGTATTCATTTGGGGATAGTATCACCCCTCAGGATGCGAATTATAATCATATTTTTATTAGTCTTGAAGAGGTAGGAAACCAATTTAAACAGGGTAAGATTAAGCCAGTAGCAGTAAGAAGTTATATGTCAAATGCGTTTGGATTATATGATATGCACGGGAATGTGGCGGAGTTGTGTGATGATTGGTTTGGAGAATATCCTGAGGGATCCGTAACTGACCCAAAGGGGCCAGATTCAGGAGAAGAGCGTATTCGTCGTGGCGGGACTTTCGCCGCTTATATAAGTCTTTCCCGATCGTCGTTTCGAGACATCCACTCGCCGACCAAACGGGACGCCGGCTTCGGGTTCCGGCTTGCGAGGACTCCGTAATTACTACTTGGTTATTTACTGCTTTATAGCTTACGGATTTTGTTTTGGTTAGCCCCGAGATTAGTCTCTCGGGGTTTTGTTTTGCCATAATTTCATTGTTAAAGCCACTTCCAAACATTGCAAATTTACCAAGCCTTCCCATCATCTCAACTTGTGCAATGTATTGTTAAGCAAATTGTTTTGTTGTTTTCTCTAAAAATAAATATTTTTATTGTCGTGAACTCTGGCAATTCGGTGATTTATATAATGGGTATCAAAACTTTTTACAAAAGTAGAATGTTATGGGTGTTGAAAGAAAAAATGTATTGGTGTCAAGAATTTGACACCACGCTTAGGTAAACAAAGTTTAGTTTTAGTATTTTAAGAGCATAACTTTCCAGAGGTGAAGAATGAAAGCATTAATAAACGGAAGTATGGTAGTTGGATTAGCCTTAATGTTTTTACCGATGTTGCAAGGGCAGGAAGAGGAAACCAAACCCGCTGATCCAAAGCCATCCGATTATATTTGGAAGTGGGATAAAGGTACTATTTTTGCTGATAAAGAGGGAAAGAACAAATTAGAATTTAAAAAAGATAAGACAATCGGATTTTTTCCCGATGAGGAGGCCTTTTCCATTTACGATAAAAGAAAAGGTCTCACCGCTGATGAAGTTAAAGCGATTACCAAAGATGGCAAAAGATATTCGACCAACTGGGCTAATTCTTTCTTCTCCTTCTCCGGTTTTGGGGCACAGATTTCTACTAATATAAGCGGTGCGCATAACGTGGTTGAGGGTGAGGGCAGAACTCCTGTCACCGGAAAGCATTCTGTAGTAAAAATTAGTCTTACCAATTTAAAAATCGATAAACCTATGTTAACCGCTGCTGCCATTCCTAAGGTTGTTATGCGCGGAAAGTGTTCTTATAAGGTTGAACACTATGAAAATGGAATAAAGGGGAAAGAAGTTGAAGAAAAAGATGTGGAAGTAAAGTTTACCGCAACCGGATCAAGCAAATCCAAATCGAATCTGGATACAATTTTAGCAAATAGGAATTTGCCAAGGGTTAAATCTCCAGAAGAACAACTTGAGGAAATTAAAGAAGATTGCGCTAAGGCTAATAATAGTAATAACAATAATAATTATTATGAGAATCCTGAAAAGATAACAGATACAGTCTTAACCATCAAAGGCAATCCGGTAAAAGTTCAAATAAAAAAATGGAAGGGGCCAGGGGCCTCTACTACTACTGGTAAAGAAAATATTATTTATATTAATGGTAGTATTTCAGATCCTAACATCCAATTAAATCTCGCTAATGAGTTAGGCAATGTAATTGCGTATCATGAAAATGGTGGGAATATTAGTCGCTTGAGAGCTGAAGGTTTGAGTGACCGATTTACTGAGGAATATGCAAATAGTTTAACATCACGTGACCAAACGAAAAACCCATTCAATGGATATTTGCCATCTGACTTTAGCTTACTTCCAAAAGAGTTAAATTATTTATCCGATATTTTATTGGGCGAAAATTTTAGGCAATCTTATATATTCAAAAAAGGGGTTGATTATTACAAAGCGCGCGCAGATGCTCTTCTAAAGGCCGATAAACTTGTCGCAGGTGGGTATTATAAGAAGGCGTACGATTCCCTAAAAAATTCCACAGCTAAAGATGCAAAAGGTTATGTTTGCAAAGTTATTGATTCGGCTGAATTTTACAAAATCGAACCAACTCCTGAACCTCCGAAATAAGTAAAATTGAAGTGAAAACCTTTTTCAATTAGGTTTATTAGTTTAACTTGGGTTTCAATAGTCGTAAATAGCGATGGTTTAAGTGGGTACTGATAAGAATCCATTGGAAACTTTGATTTGAGGGCGAACAAATGAAGCGTTTAATTCTCTCTCTTAAAGATAATGTACCTGAATATTTCTTGCTTACCTACTACTTAATTGTTTGTAATAAGGTTTAAATAATTTATTATATCTGAAAAGATTTTAATAATAACTTTTAAAGTTTTTGGGGGATGAATAATGGGAAGTAACAAAATCAGAATTAATCAAGTAGCACGAATAATTTTTTTTAATTCTAAAGTTTTGGTTTTTGTATCAATAATTATTTTGAGTTTTTCGTTAAAAGTTTTCGGTCAAAAACCAATATCGCAAGATCTAATTGAATCATTTGATCCATTATACGCAACTTTGTTGCTAGAGTCTGATTTGCAAAAGTCCCTTGGTTTATCGGATGATCAATCGAAACAAATTGAACTTTTATACTCGAATTATAGAAAAGTTTTTTATGATAAACTCGATCTTTATGTTAAAAACATTTCAAATCCTGAAACTAAGAATTCGTTGAAAAACTCTGATTTTATTGATTCTTATAATGTTCCGCAAAAGAAAGTTTCAGGAGAAATGTTGTCTTTGCTAAATTCGGATCAATTAAATAAGTTTTACCCAATTTACTTACAATCCCGCATTAAAGATGACTTAACTTCAGCGGTTTTGCTAAAAACATTAGGAGACCAAATTAAGTTATCTAAAGAGCAAAGTGAAAAAATCAAGGAAATCCAGAAAAGCACTTATTTAAAATTAAATACGCTAAATGATTCGACGAAAAAAGAAATATCGACAATTAATTTGTCATCTAAGGAATTGGTAAAGGATAGAAGATATGCAGTGATTAAATTTCATAAAAATAAAGAGGCAATAAAGGAATTTGCTGATGAATCGGTTTTAAATGTATTATCTGAAACCCAGAAGTCTGCTATTAAAGCCGGAATGAAAATTGAATTAACTCCTAATTTGTTATCTGGGGCGACGCCCAAGGAAGAAAAAGAGGATCTGGGAAACGGCATTAAGCTAGAGATGGTACTTATTCCAGCGGGCAAGTTTGTGATGGGCTCGCCTGTCTGGGAAAAGGGTCGAAATGATGATGAAAATCAGCACGAAGTAACGCTAACGAAATCATTTTATATGGGCAAGTTTGAAGTGACGGGGGAGGAATGGGAATCAGTGATGGGAAAGAACCCAAGTTCTAAAGAGGGCGCAAAGTTACCAGTAACGGATGTATCGTGGAATAATTGCCAAGAGTTTATCAAGAAGTTAAATGCAAAGACTAAAGGCGGATATAGGTTACCAACAGAAGCAGAGTGGGAATATGCTGCTAGGGCAGGAACAACCACGGCATATTCTTTTGGTGATACTATTACTCTACAAGATGCGAATTATAATCCTAATTTTATTAGTTTTGAAGAGACAGGAAACCAATATCAACAGGGTAAGATTAAGCCAGTAGCAGTAGGAAGGTATAAACCAAACGCGTTTGGCTTGTATGATATGCAAGGGAATGTTTGCGAGTGGTGTGAGGATTGGGTTGGATCATATCCTAAGGGATCCGTAACTGACCCCAAGGGGCCAGATTTTGGAGAAATGCGTATGGTGCGTGGCGGGTCTTGGCGTAGTGCTGCATGGTGTGTTCGCTTGGCCGACCGCCACCACTCCGGCCCGCCTGATGGCCGGTACGACGATGTTGGATTCCGTCTTGTGAGGGAAGTTAGTTCAGAAACAATAGCCACCAAGCCTGAAGAAATGAATCCGAAATCTCAAGGTGCAGCTAAAATAATAAAGCGAGAAGTAGAAGAAAAAGAGGATCTAGTAAATGGCGTTAAGCTAGAGATGGTATTGGTTCCAGCGGGGAAGTTTGTGATGGGGATGGGGTTGAGGGGGTTAACGAAGGAAGCAGTAGAAGCAGACGACCTTAAAATAGGTTTACTTTATAAAGAAGCAATGAAGGATGGTAAGATTTTAAAAGAATTAAAGGAGGATGTGAAAGAAGCAATGTTAAGTATGGCTTTAGAGGAATTAGCTGAGTCACGGAGACAGCAAGAAGTAACGCTAACGAAATCATTTTATATGGGTAAGTATGAAGTAACGCAGGAGGAATGGGAAAGCGTAATGGGAAATAATCCAAGTGCTGAAAAGGATGCAAGGTTGCCCGTTACCAATGTATCGTGGAATGATTGTCAGGAATTTATCCAGAAATTGAATGCAAAGACTAAGGGTGGATACCGATTACCAACAGAAGCAGAGTGGGAATATGCGTGTAGGGGTTGGGATAATAAGCCAGTAACATTTGAGCAAGCGAGGCTATGGAACATGATTCCATTACGTTCCCGGGATGCTAATTGGGATAATAAGCCAGTAACAGTAGGAAGTTATAAGCCAAATGCATTTGGGTTGTATGATATGCAAGGGAATGTAGGCGAATGGTGCCAAGATTGGTATGGTCGATACCCTGAGGCAGCCGTAACTGATCCAAAGGGTCCGGGTTCAGGAGAATACCGGGTGTTGCGTAAGGGAGAATCTTTCTTTCGTCGCCAAAAAAACTGGCCTGATTTCTTTGATAATAAGGATGGGTTTCGGCTTGCAAGAGATGTTGGTTCAGAAACAATAACCACCAAGCCTGAAGAAATGAATCCGAAATCTCAAGGTGCAGCTAAAATAATAAAGCGAGAAGTAGAAGAAAAAGAGGATCTAGTAAATGGCATTAAGCTAGAGATGGTATTAATCCCTGCGGGCAAGTTTGTGATGGGTTCGCCTGTAGGGGAAAAGGGTCGAAATGATGATGAAAATCAGCACGAAGTAACACTAACAAAGCCATTTTATATGGGTAAGTATGAGGTTACGCGGGAGGAATGGGAAGGGGTAATGGGAAATAACCCAAATGCTAAAACGGGTGTAAGGTTGCCCGTTACCAATGTATCGTGGAATGATTGTCAGGAATTTATCCAGAAATTGAATGCAAAGACTAAGGGTGGTTATAGGTTACCTACGGAAGCAGAGTGGGAATATGCTGGTAGGGCAAGAACAACTACGAAGTATTCGTTTGGAGATAGTATCACGCCTGAGGATGCGAACTATAAATCAAAGAATGATAAGCCAGTAGCAGTAGGGAGTTATAAGTCGAATGCGTTTGGGTTGTATGATATGCAAGGGAATGTAAATGAGTGGGTTGCGGATTGGTCTGGCCGACATCCTAAGGGATCCGTAACTGATCCAAAAGGCCCAGATTTTGGGGAAACGCGTATGTTCCGTGGCGGATCTTGGCGTAGTCCTGCATGGTGTGTTCGCTTGGCCGACCGCGACCACTTCGGCCCGCCTGATGGCCCGTACTACGATACTGGGTTCCGTCTTGCGAGGGAAGTTGATGCAGATTTAAGAAAATCACCTAATATAGATATTGGTAAAGAGTTTGATCCTAAAGACGCAGTAGCTTACTACGACCGTGGACTTGCATATTATGAGCAAAATAAATATGACCTAGCAATTGCTGATTATACTAAAGCAATCGAACTTGATCCTAAATATGCAAAGGCTTACATATGGCGTGGAGGAGCATATAACAATCAAAAGAACTATGACCTAGCACTTTCTGATTACAATAAAGCAATTGAACTTGATCCTAAATATGTAAATGCTTACTGCAGCCGTGGAAGTTCATATGAGGCGCAAAAGAACTATGACTTAGCACTTTCTGATTACAATAAAGCAATCGAACTTGATCCTAAACATGCATGTGCTTACACCAAGCGTGGAATTGCTTATAACAGGGAAAATAAATATGACCGAGCAATCGCTGATTATACTAAGGCTATCGAACTTGATCCTAAATATGCACTTGCTTACTACAAACGAGGAAATGCATATGACGACCTAAAGAAATATGACCTAGCTATTGCGGATTTCTCTAAAGCTATCGAACTTGATCCTAATTATGCAGATGCTTACAATAACCGTGGACTTGCATATAAGGCAATTGGTAAAACTACAGAAGCTAATGCTGATTTTAAAACTGCAGAGGAATTAAAAAAGTAAAATTAATGCTTTAAGAATTAGCCCAACCTTTGCCTGCATCATGTAGCATTTGCCAATACTTTATGGCGTTAAGCCCTATTCTTTCCTCCCCGATTAAGCAAGGCTTTACCAAAAGCTGCACTAGCCAATCCAATTAGCATAACCGTTCAATGGAAACCCTTCTTGCGGGGTATGTTAACCTTGGAGTTTTCAATAACTCGAAGGAGAACAAGCAATGTCGATTAGAAAAAATCCCAGATCAGAACAACGCTGGCGGGATATTATCTTGCCTGTTGCCAACACAACCAACCGGCACCCGCAACCAGTGACAATGCCATGAGCCAGCCGA
>JBDNHI010000032.1:0-27011 GCA_041694635.1 Gemmataceae bacterium
AAACTTCCTCCAAACAATCTGTATGAATATATTCTGTCCCAGGGCCCGAGTAATTTGCAACCAAACGCACTCTCACATTGTCGCAATGAAATTTTGGGCAAGTCGCCTTGGATACTACTTCAACCCTCAGAAAAGCTTCTGCCACTTCAAATTGAGCCAAAAAGGTATCAGCTAGCAATGCGATGTCTGATACAAAATGGGGGCAGTTGATGTTCAAGGCTTTAAGCGACTGTGTTGCAATACTAAGGGAAGATAAACTTGTGATTTTGGAACGAAAATCGTGCACGAGTGCCGATCCAACTACTTCTTCGATCCTAGGCAGGGGCAGCCGTTTCAAAACCAAGATATCTTCTTGCCCGAAATCAAAGGAAGCGACCGCCTTAGTATCCCATGCCGATATTTTTTCTGTCCCAGAAAGCCCCATCGTTTTCATAACAAAACCTCCTTCATTTGAAACCTTTCAAACCGCAACGTTGTCAATATCTCAGGAAGTGGAATCACCCTACCCTCAACATGACAACTTCGAGCCCAAGTTACGATCGACTCATAAACTTCCTCCCCAGCCATTCCCCCAAGCCAAACATTTTCTTCCGGTGTCAAGACAAGTGCGACATTGGTAAGATCACAGGGCCCCAAGCACCCAGAAATCGTTAATTGCACCGTGCGATTAAGCTTCTCGTTCCGCCATATGTCTTTAAGCTGATCCGCAGGAAACTCAGGCTTGCCGCGATCCGTATGACCACAACAACAACCTTCACAGAAAACAATCTGGGCGAGCGCCATCCGCTTCGTAGTTAATTGCATTGGGAAATATCCTCGGGGAGTGCAGCAGCATTTAGTTCATCCACTTGGACTAAATCAGAGGCTGTGGTTCTAAACTTTCTAAAAACAGAGTTGAAAGCAAAAACAACAATAAAAGCAACAGTGCAGGAAAGGACAATTGCTGCACCAGGGGAGGTTTCAACAGCATAAGAAAATAAAAGGCCTGCAACCGAGGAAATGGAAGCAAGCACGGCACCGAACAGCATGCGCCAAGGCATGCGATCGGACAAGAATGCGGCAGTTGCTGCGGGTGTGATCAGCAGCGCATTGGTGAGTATTACGCCAACAGTTTGAATACCAATAATGACCGCAAGAGCTAAAAGTCCGAGAAGGAGAAATCGCATCAGATCTGCATGTAGCCCGATAACTTCCCCATGAGTAGGATCGAAAGCGGTAAGCTCCAACTCTTTGTGAAAAAGCACTAACACGATAAACACAACAAGAGTTACACCGCTGATAAACCACAAATCGCCAGTAGTCACACCCAAAACATTCCCAAAAAGCATATGGGTAAGGTCACGATAAGACCGGGTTCGACTCATAAGCAGCACGCCAAGCGCAAACATTCCTGTAAACACAACACCAATTGCTGTATCCTCCTTGACCGTCTGCCTTCGTGAAGCCCAACCAATAAGCAAGGCTGCCACCAAAGCTGCAGCAATCCCACCAAAAGATAGGCTCATTCCAAAGAGGTGGGCAACAACCAACCCCGGTAGCGTGGTGTGTGCCAGTGCATCCCCAACGAACGCCATCCGCCTCTGAACCACATGTACTCCAAGCATGGCAAAGGTAATGCCGACGAGCAAAGTAGCGACTAGTGCATGCTGCATGAATGCGTAGCGAAAAGGCTCGGTCAACCAGTCCATACCTGCTCCTTTTCCAGATTGAGAAAACAGGGTGAAGCATCAGTTTGTGAAATCAATTTCCCAGCCTTGAGGTAAACCGCCATATCAAAAGCCCCGGTCAATCGATTAAAATCATGTGTTGCAACAATAAGGGTCTTACCCTGCTGTCTTAGATTTCGCATGGCATCATAGATGGTGTCTTGGGTAGAAGCGTCTACAGCACTGAAAGGTTCATCCAACAATAAGAGGTCGGCCTCTTGTGCTAGAGCTCGTGCCAGTAGTGCACGCTGCTGCTGGCCACCTGACAAATTGCCGATCCTCTGCTTTGCGAGCCCCGAAAGGCCAAGGCGCTCAATGGAAGCTGATGCGATATCTTTGTCACGGATGGTGGGCATTCGCAACCAACCAAGGTGAACATATCGCCCAGTAAGTACAAGGCGTTCGACAGAGATGGGGAAGGCCCAATCAATCTCACCCCGTTGAGGCAGGTAAGCTACACGATGATGGCAAGCCCCAACGCAATTTCCGTAAACACGGATAGATCCGGAAACCACTGGAAGTAACCCCGCCACCGCCTTGAGGAGTGTACTTTTACCCGACCCATTTGGGCCAACAAGCGCCGTGCAAGTGCCAGATCGAATCTCTAGGTTCACACCTCTTAGCGCCGGGGTCAGCGCACCGGGATAACCAACGACTATATCTTCGGCCAGAAGAGAAGGTGCGCCTATCACTGGGTCGGCATGACGACCGCTTGAATAAGGAAACCTAGGTTCGCTCATTGTTTTAGCGCATCCACAATAGTAGTTACATTACTACGGATCATATTTTCATATGTATCGCCTGGGGTGCCCGGTTTGCCTAGGGCATCAGTAAAAAGGGGTGGTGCCAATTTCACGCCCGCCTCGCTCGCCACTCGCTCCATGACTTTTGGATTCTGAATATTCTCAGCGAAAATGGCGGGTATCTTAGCAGCCTTGATCGACTCAACCAGCTTGGCAAAAGTAACTGGGGAAGGATCCGATGCCTCAGTAGAAAAAGACGCTAGCAAAGTACCTAAGACCTGAAATCCGTAACCTTCTGCAAAATAGCCAAAGGTGTCGTGGCTGGTAACCAGTTTTCTCCGGTCTTTGGGTAATATTTCCACCTGAGCCAAAACCCAGAGATCAAGCGCCTCAAGCCGTTTAAGATACTCTGTTGTGTTGGCCTTATACTTTTCTAAGTTGACCGGATCAGCCTCTGCGAGTTTGTCACAAATGATACCCACCATATGAATCGAGTTTTTGACTTTATGCCAAACATGCGGATCATCTTCGTGTTCATGTATTTCGCCTAATTTATCATTATGATTGCACTCGCCTTCAAGAATTTTTAAACCCTGTGTGACGACAACCCGCCTAGCCTTGGAATTTGATGCCGCATGTAATTTATCGAGCCAAGGCTCGAATCCAATTCCGTTTTCAAAAACCAAATCAGCATCTGCAAGACCGATGCCATCCTTCGGAGTAGGTTCAAAGGTGTGAGCATCCCCATCCGGGCCGACAAGAATAACAATCTCAGCACAATCTGCAGCAACATTTTTGACCAGATCGCCCAGCACACTGTAGGTAACTACTACACGCAGTTTTCCTGGTCGTCGCGCCTGATTCGAACAACCCACCAGAACTAAAAGTGCGAAGGCCATTGCAACCAAACCAAAGGGGAAACCTAATCTAAGCATAATTCAACCCTTTATTAATGAGCACAATTAAACTTCAACGCTGCCTTAATCACGAAAATCACGGCGCCTTAGTCAGCGTCTGCCTATGAACTTATGTGGAAAAAGACACAAACCGCAAATATTCAAAGCATTGCTAAACTAAATAATCTACCAAAAACAAGTTTTACTATGTTATACCAATTAGGTATCACATAATGATACTTTATTAAATGGTAATTGCAAGAGGGTCGGCATTTTTAGGAAAAATAGTTTCTATTATTTCCAAAAATTATTCATTTAAAGAACCATGCCTTCGTTGAAATAACTGGCATAAATTGATGGCAATTAACACCTTACAATTAAGATTTTTAAATACTTAAAATTACCAGA
Source organism: Gemmataceae bacterium (assembly GCA_041694635.1). Classification (GTDB taxonomy): domain Bacteria; phylum Planctomycetota; class Planctomycetia; order Gemmatales; family Gemmataceae; genus UBA969. Next base: position 3,754 of record JBDNHI010000032.1, read on the forward strand.
GGTAATCATGCTCTAAGCTAGAAATTGCCCCACAAGAAATCTGATTTAACATGTTTATTTAAGAATTGACTTGCGATTTGTTTACTTTTTATTCAACCATTCAAGGTTGAAGCGGGCCATACTCTGATGCGTAAGGGCGACCTAAATGGTTATTCCGTTTGAATTGCATCTTCATCATTTTGCCAGTGCGTACAACCTCCGCAAACCGTACTTGTGAGTTTTGCAGGCGGTTGAGCGACGGTGTCCTAAAGCTATTTTGAAAGGCGTTTTTCGGGGCGCCTTTCGATCTGGATTTCTCTTCTCGGATATTTCATAAAAAGCTTCGGAGTATTCACTAACCTAATTGTGTGGATAGGTGCTTGTTATTTAAAATTTTACCTTTGGAGATTTCCCGATGAAAAGTTTCTTCTTGTTCGCTGGGTTAACACTATGTGCAGTATTCTGCCAAGCCGCCGAAGAGACTCCCCTCAAACTCGTGATGACCATTCCGCTCAAGGGCATCGATGGAAAATTGGATCACCTCGCCGTCCATTCCAAAGGCGAGCGACTGTTTGTTGCAAACAAGCCAAACAACACGCTTGATGTTGTCGATTTAAAAACTGGCAAACTCGTGCAGCAGATCAAGGATCAGGGAAAAATCTCGGGCATCGCCTACTCCGCCGAACTCGATATGGTTTATGCCGGGAATGGTGCCGGAACCTGCAACGGTTTCTCGTGTAGTGATTTCAAGCTTGTGTTCAGTACCAAGGCTCCGAAAGCGGATAATGTGCATTTCAACAAGGAAACGAAGGCCGTGTATGTCGGCTGTGGCAAAACGATGCTGATGCTTGATGCCAAGACCGGCGAAATGAAAACGACGATCGAACTTCCTGGCTCGGTACACGGGTTCAAGATCGATGCCAAGGCCGGGAAAATTTTCACGATTCTGACGAGCCCAAGCCTCATCGGTGTAGTCGATATGGCCAAGAATGAGGTCACAGAAAAATACCCACTGATGCTCTCGGACGCAGGTAGCCCCGTCGCTTACGATAACAAAGGTGGGCTGCTTTTCGTGGGCTGCCCAAAGAAAGCGGTTGTCGTATTTGATGCCAAGACGGGCAAAGAATTAGAGATGGTCGAAATTCCTGCCGGCATCGACGACATTCATTTCGACAAGACACTCAACCGCGTTTACGCTTCGTGCGGCGACGGCTTCCTTTGCGTGATCGAGAAGAAAGGCGAGAAGTACGCCGTGACCGCTAAAATCGAAACACCGAAATCATCGCGAACCTGTGCCTTTTCCGGTGGGAAAGTGTACTTGGGCGTTCCCAAGCAAGCTGGCCAAGATGGACCTGAAATCCGAGTCTACGAAGCCAAGTAATTCGTACCGTGGCAATTAATAATTTACCTTGTTTTCCATCTTGTACTCCCCAGACTGCTGAGCATTCAAAAAGGCTGCTGCATTTGGTATGTTTCGCATCGTGAAGGCGAGGTCATTCCTTATGGGGGTAACACTCAAAACTTTTTATCGACTATAACTCGTGTTATATGCGAGAGACGGTGTGGCAGGTGGAATGGCAACCTAAGGACGGCCCAGCTGGGGTATACCTTCTCAAGGTCGAGTATGCCCCGTGCCTACGCATAATTTGCGGTCCTCGTTGCACGAGTGTGCGGCTTGACTTCAGTGGGGCTTGGATAGTGCAAAAAACAAGTCGGGGCGACAGGAATTGAACCTGCGACCTCCTGGTCCCGAACCAGGCGCGCTACCAAACTGCGCCACGCCCCGAATGAATCTTTAATTTGCAGATACCGCCGGCCCTCAACAAACCGACACTTAATAAGCACACTTTTATAGTTGGTTACGATTCCCAACTACCCATAAGTTATGTAATTAGGACCAAACTTCATGTTATTCATAGGTTCGGAAGGTGATCGCTGGCAAGCCATCTTTATTAAAAAAATTCACTATTGGATTCCAAGCCCAACCGGGTCTCAAGTGGCTCTGAATTCGACCGACAATTATGGCGGTGCGGCTGGTGCATTAGTCGGGGTTTGCTATCTCCCCGCCAGCGCGGGTGCACAACGCTTGTAGCGTGGCGAGCGGAACACTATCACGGATGAACCGCACGCTGCCATCGGCCAGACCAGCATTCGCCCCACCCGTGTGCCCGCTGCCCATCGTAGAGAGTCGCTGTTGCACCCATAGGTTAGACGAACTATTCGCCCCAGTAGCGGTGTCTGGGATCTGCCAGTTAATCGGTTGGGCCGCCCCTACTAGGTAGTCACCAATCGCATTGGCTTGGTCACACCATGCCCACCCGGACCACCCGATGATCGGATAGTTGGTGTACATCCTATCGAAGTTCGCATCCTTATGGTACCGCTCGCCCCACATAATCGTATTGCTAGCCCCATCGGTGATGTCAGAGATCTTGATACGACTGTTGATATAGAAAATACCATCGTTCGAGATCGTGAACGAACTGGCAGTGTATGCGCGGAATGAGTATTTGCCTGCCACCCCACCATAGCTGTTAAGTCCGTAAACATTCCCAGTCACAGTTGCTTGCGGCAGAGCAGCAAGGGGGCTACTCGGGCAAAGTAAAATCTTGATCACCTGCGAAGCAGTAGACCCAGCGGGGCCGAGGTTGTTCGCCACAACATTGTAATCCCATCGCTTCTGCAAATTATCTTGTTCTAAGTACGGAAGCAGTTCAATGAACAAGTTGGTGTATCGCGGTGTGCCTGAAAACGGCGGGTCCTGAGACACCCCAGTCTGGGTGATACCTGGGGTCGGATGCTGCCACCCTACCGGGAAGTACTGGTAGCTGCCTTCGTGACCCATCGTTGCTAGGCCGAGTTGTTTGAGGTTGTTGCTGCACTGCATGCGTGCTGCTGCTTCGCGAACTTTCTGGACTGCGGGGAGCAAAAGGCCGATAAGAATGGCAATGATAGCGATCACAACAAGAAGTTCGATGAGAGTAAACGCATTACGAAAACGGTATCGATTCATTTGAATCCCTCTTAATTGATAAAAACAGTTTAAAAAAGATAGCAAAAATATTTATAGATGTGTTTGCAAATAAATTATGTGTCGATAGTAAGATAATTTGGTTGTGATTTGATGAAGAAATAATTGAGCATCTTTATCAATTCGCCGTGATGCGCCATAAATTTTGATTATTAAGAAGGTATATTTTTTATTCGCCACTGCTGGAGCGGCATGAAACTCCTTGCCTAACGATTTTTTGTAAGTAGTTTGTAGGAATGTAAAATTTTTTATTTAAAATTGTAACTTGGGTATTAAATTACAAACTTTGTGAATCAAGTTTTATTTCTCAGAATGATTCTTGATTAATGTGCTTTTTAATCCAAGCAAATCTGCCACTTCTTTTACAAAAGGTTTGTAGTCATTAGGTACGCTGTAGTACCAATTTTCTACATAGCTTTCAAAACTATTAGTTGCATCAGGTCGGCCTAAATTTAAATAGCGAAAGGCTTCCCAATAACTCGGGTTTTTTTCCATCATTTTGAAAAGGTGAATTGCTACTATTTTGTTTCGTTCACGAAGATGTCCATCTGCACGAAGAGCAGTTTGGTTATCTTTAAACCACGAGGGCATTTTATTAACAGTGGGAACTCCAACTTCTCTTATGATTTTTTTAACATAGTCATCAAGTGCGGGGGCAAAACTTTTCCAATTATTATAAGGAGGGTTCGTCTTCCACGTTTCTGCCATTCGGGTTAAGACAAATAACGATGCAGTTTCTGCAACGGTTTCTTCAAACCATAAATTTTCAGACCCTATTTTATTATCATTGCGCCTTTCATAATGGCATACAATATGACCCATTTCATGGCTAAATTGATAGGCATATTGGGCCCAGTAGCTGTCTCTTACCGCTAGGCGAACAATAAATTCTCCTTCTTCAGTTCGTTTGAAATCAACTTGGGGAACTGTTTTAGAAGCAACTACAAAAATACGAATTGGCTTATCTGGGGGAATGCGTTTTAATAACTCTCTTCCCGCAGATTCTAGTACCTTTTTTATGTCTACTGTTAAAGCATCACCCCAGCCTTCTGCCTCTATACGAATTGAAGGTGTTTGAAATGCTGTGTTTTTTTCTGGCTCTGCAACAAGCAATGAAACCAATAAGACGCTAATAACTTTAAGGCCAGTGAAATGCATAACTTCTTCCTTAATGAAACTAGAACCAAACTTCGACAAATGTATGGTAAGATAATATTTGTTGAATAGCTTTTTATTTGCGTTATAATTTGATCTCTAATTTGAATTTAAATGAGGATTAAAATGATAGCTAGTAAAAACCTTTTGTGTGCATTGATTCTAGCATTAATAATTTGCCCAAATTCTTGGGCCCAAAATAGCGCAACTGTTGCATTGCCTCGCAGTACACCAGAGGCCCAGGGGATTTCTTCTGCTGCTATTCAGGCTTTTATCGAAGCTGCGGATAAAGAAATCAACACAATGCATAGTTTTATGCTCGTAAGGCACGGCCAAGTGATTGCAGAATGCTGGTGGCAACCTCAGACGGCTGAAACCCAGCATGTGCTTTGGTCGCTCAGTAAAAGTTTTACTTCCACTGCGGTGGGTCTTGCTGTTGCGGAAGGCAAACTTAGTGTTGAAGACCCGGTGTTAAAGTTTTTCCCTGAGTTGGCTCCTGCTGAACCTTCTGAAAATCTCAAAGCTATGAAAGTTAAAGATTTGCTTACCATGTCAACTGGGCACGATAAAGAACCTAGGGCAACCGCTATTCAAACAGAACCTTGGGTAAAAACTTTCCTCGCTCATCCAGTGGTACATAAGCCTGGCACTAAGTTTGTTTACAATTCTCAGGCAACTTATATGCAGTCTGCAATTGTGCAAAAAGTCACTGGTAAAACCGTGCTTGAGTATTTGCAACCTAGGTTGTTTGAACCACTAGGTATCAAAAATCCTACTTGGGATAAAAGTCCTCAAGGGGTTTCGATTGGCGGTTGGGGTCTCTTTATCAAAACTGAAGATATAGCGAAATTTGGGCAACTTTATTTGCAAAAAGGTAAATGGAATGGGAAACAACTTATTCCTCAAGATTGGGTCGAAGTTGCAACTTCTAAACAAGTTGAAAATGGACCTAAGCCTAATTCTGATTGGGGCCAGGGGTATGGCTACCAATTTTGGAAATCTAGATATGGCGCTTACCGAGGTGACGGAAAGGATGGGCAATTTTGTATTGTTTTGCCTGAACAAGATGCTGTTATTGCAATTACTGCAAATACCGGGAATATGCAGGCCCAGTTAAATTTAGTTTGGGATAAACTTCTTCCCGCATTCAAAGCACAAGCACTATCCGAAAATAAATCTGATCATGAAAAGTTGTTACAAGCCCTTAAATCTTTAAAAGTTAGAGATCCAGCCCCTAAGAAATAGTAACCATTTGTTTCTGGCTAGTTTGTTAACGCCGTTTTGGTAGCAGCTTGTTTAGTTGCTAATCATCTTCAGAAATCTCACATTATAAAATCAAACCTAGAAGTTCAGGGTTTGATGCTACTTCCTCCAAGGTTTAGGGTTGGATCTCCTAGGTTGCTTTAATTTAATTAATCCGACAGACACACAGATAAAGAAACCCAACCGAGCGCAGTCGGTGGGTTTGTTACATGAGGGTATGGGGTGTAAGATCAAAAATTCACTTGTGAAATTAACAAAAAGTTTGCTTAATAAAAACCAGACCGTGTACAATTGAACTATGGAATTTGGCTACCCTGCCTTCAAGCTTTGTCTCAGATGAAAACCAACATGAAAAAAATAATCTCGCTTCCGTGTGCTTTGCTATTTGTTTTTTTTGGCGTAAATGCTCACGCTGTAGATGCCAAGATCGAATTCAACCGTGACATCAGGCCTATTCTTTCAGATAATTGCTATGCGTGTCACGGCCCCGATTCTGGAGCTCGAAAAGCAGGCTTAAGGCTAGATACCGAAGAAGGTGCTAAGTCTAAGCGAAAAGGAAATACAGCAGTAGTTTCAGGCAATGCGATGCAAAGTGAATTGTATAAGCGCATTGTTTCAGTAGATGCTCACGAACAGATGCCCCCGCCTAAGAGCAATAAAAAATTAGATGAGAAACAAAAAGAATTGATTAAAAAGTGGATTGAACAAGGGGCCAATTGGGAAGGTCATTGGTCTTTTATTTCTGTGCGTAATCCTACTGTGCCAAAGGTAATAAATTCGAAAGGGTTTGTTAGAAATGATATTGATGGATTTATTCTAGAAAAATTAGCACAGAATAAGTTGGAGCATTCAAAGGAAGCAGATCGTATCACCTTATTGCGCAGACTTTGTTTTGATCTAACAGGGTTACCCCCAACCAAGGAGCAAGTAAAAAGTTTTACTGGGGATAAGGGGGATAAATCGTATGAAAATTTGGTGGATCAACTTCTTTCATCGCCTCATTATGGCGAACGAATGTCGGTTTTTTGGCTCGACCTTGTGCGCTATGCAGATAGCGTGGGTTATCACGGCGACCAATCAGTTACGGTTTGGCCCTTCCGCGATTGGGTGATTCAATCGTTTAACAAAAATACTCCATTCGATCGTTTTACGATTGAACAAATAGCGGGGGATTTGCTTCCTAATGCAAGCATCGAAAATAAAACTGCCAGCGGCTATAACCGATTAGGGATGATGAGCGCAGAAGGCGGGGTTCAAGATAAAGAATATTTAGCAAAGTATGCATCCGAGAGGGTTAGAAATGTCAGTGGAGTTTGGCTGGGAACCACCTTAGGATGTGCTGAATGTCACGATCATAAATTTGACCCCTTTACCGCAAAAGACTTCTACAGTATGGAAGCGTTTTTTGCAGATATTACTGAAAGAGGGTTATACAATGGTAGCGATTTTGGGCCCCGCATATCTTTACCTTCGCCAGAACAACAACAGCAACTTGATTCCCTTGATGATAAAATTCTAAGCCTGAAAAAGGTTTTAGATATGAATACTTCTGCGCTTGAACAACAGCAACTACTTTGGGAAACATCTGTTAGAGAATCTTCCAGTTGGCAGATTCTTAAGCCTGAAAAAGCTGTTTCAAAGGGCGGTGCAAAGCTTACTATTGCCGATGATGGTTCTGTTCTTGCATCTGGTAAAAAAGCTGAAAAAGATACCTACACCCTTAACCTAAAACTTCCCGGGGGAACCTTTACCGCTTTAAAAATTGAAGCACTTCCTCATCCTTCCCTACCTGCTGGGGGTTCTGGAAGGGCAGGTAATGGTAACTTCGTGTTATCTGAATTTAAAGTTAATCTGATGAATAAAACAGAAACCCAAGTTGTTGCATTAGTCGATGCCAGTGCTACTTTTGAACAGGATGTTGCAGGTGAAACCAATCCTTATAAAAAGTGGACCGCAAGTTCTGCGATTGATGGCGATGTTAAGGGTGATGGTTGGGGCTGGGCGATATTTCCCGAGGTAAATAAACCGCAGCACGCCGTCTTTCAATTAAACGAAAACTTAAAAGGTGAATGTGTTTTGAGTTTAGTGCTTGAGCAAAATCATGGCAAAGGGTTTCATACTTTGGGGAACTTTCGTATTTCTATTACCGAGGCGCCTAAACCGGTTAAAGCGGGGCAAGGTGCATCGCTACCTGCAGATGTGCTTGTAATTCTTGCACTTGATCCTTTAAAACGAAGTGAGCAACAGAAGCAAAAAATTGCAAGTCATTATCGCTCTCTTGCACCAGCTTTAGAAACCTCACGCAAGGAATTAATTGCTTCCCAGAATAAGCGAAATGAAATTGAAAAGTCTTTCTCTACGACTTTAGTTACCGTTGCTCGGGCTCCTAGAACGATCAAGGTTTTGGCTCGTGGTAACTGGATGGATGATTCTGGTGCAGTGGTGTTGCCTAATATTCCCACTTTTCTACCCGCAATTAAATCTGCGAATAAGCCAAGGTTGGATCGTCAGGATTTAGCTATTTGGCTGGTGAGTAGAGAAAACCCTTTAACCTCTAGGGTTTTAGTCAACCGTTTATGGAAGCTCTTTTTTGGAACCGGCATATCAAAAAAACTTGATGATGTGGGTTCTCAAGGTGAATGGCCTAGCCACCCCGAGCTTCTCGACTTTCTTGCTTCTTATCTTGTTGATAACAATTGGGATATCAAGAAAACCATTAAGTTGATGGTAATGAGTGGGGCGTATAGGCAGAGTTCGGTTCCTAGTGCGGAGCTTGCAGAGAAAGATCCTTTTAACAAATGGGTTGCAAGGCAAGCGCGCTTTAGGGTTGAAGCCGAGTTTATCCGTGATAATTATTTAGCCATCAGTGGTTTATTGGTAGACAAACAAGGTGGGCCAAGCGTGAAGCCATTTCAGCCTCCTGGTTATTGGGCCTATTTAAACTTCCCCGGCAGGGAATGGCAAAAAGATAATGGAGAGTCTGTTTATCGTAGGGGGTTATATACCCATTGGCAAAGGCAGTACCTTCACCCTGCTATGCTTGCTTTTGATGCTTCGTGCAGAGAAGAGTGTTCTGCTGATCGAGTACGATCGAATACGCCATTGCAAGCACTTGCGTTATTAAACGATCCTTGTGAAGTAGAAGCTGCCCGGGTGTTTGCAGAAAAGATTTTGCAAGAAGGTGGAAATACTGATGCTGATAAAGTTGATTACGCCTTTAGCAGAACTGTTTCAAGATTGCCTAAACCCAAAGAAAAAGAAGTTATGCTTAATCTTGTTGTAAGTTATCGTAAGTCGTTTACCGCAGACCCTAAAGCCGCTAAGGATTTTCTGGCGGTAGGAGATAGGACTTTAAGTAAAGATTTGGCTGAAATTGAAGTTGCAGCGTGGGGCGGATTAGCTCGTGCGCTTTTCAATCTTCACGAAACCATCACCAGAAACTAGGATTATTTTATATGAACCAGATTATTAACGATCGGCTTGCTCGCAGAGCGTTTCTTAAATACTCTGCGGGCGGTCTGGGTTCGATGGCGCTTGCCTCGATGCTCGACCCAAAGATTTCATACGCTTCACAAGTAGGCTCTAAGGGTGTTATCAATCCGGTGCATCATAATCCGCGGGTTAAACGGGTGATTTACTTGTATATGGCAGGTGGGATGAGCCATCTTGAAACTTGGGATCCGAAGCCTACGCTTGCAAAAATGAATGGCCAACCTATGCCTGAATCGGTCACCAAAGGCCAGCAGATTGCTCAGTTGCAGGGTGCCAAGCTTAATTGTTTAGGCCCGCAGCATCCGTTTCAGAAGTATGGAAAAAGCGGTATTGAATTCAGTAGTATCTTTCCTGAATTAGGTGCTCGTGCTGCAGATCATATGTGTATTATTCGTTCCCTTTACACCGAGGCGATCAACCACGATCCTGCACATACTTTTATGAATACGGGAACGATGATTAATGGAAGGCCCTCGATGGGATCTTGGCTTTGGTATGGGTTAGGGTCAGAGACTGAAAGCCTGCCTGGTTTTGTAGTGATGGTTTCAACGGGGAAATTCGGACAAAGCCAGCCTATTGCTGCAAGGCAGTGGCACTCGGGGTTTTTACCTAGCAAGTTTCAGGGCGTTCAGTTTAGAGGTACTGGCGAGCCCGTACTTTACATTCGTAACCCTAAAGGGGTCGATGAATCTAGGCAAGCAGAATTAATCAAAGCTGTCCAATCATTAGATAAACTAGAAAATGAAGTGGTTGCTGATCCCGAGATCGAAGCACGAATCGCTCAGTATGAATTGGCTTATCGGATGCAGGGGAGTGTTCCCGAACTTATGGATGTTTCAAAAGAGCCTAAAAAAGTTTTAGAAGCTTACGGGGCTAACCCAGGCGATGGTTCTTTTGCAAGCAATTGTTTGTTAGCGAGAAGACTAGCAGAGCGTGGCGTACGATTTATTCAACTTTATCACCGTGATTGGGATCATCACGGATCCGTAAAAGATCATTCCTTAGGTACCGCCAAGGAAGTTGATCGTGGCGCTGCTGCCCTTATTGAAGATTTAAAACAACGCGGAATGTTGGACGAAACCCTTATCGTTTTTGGTACAGAATTTGGTCGAACACCTATGGCTCAGGGTAATGGCAGGGATCATCATATTAAGGGTTTTTCAATGTGGCTGGCGGGTGGTGGAATTAAAGGTGGAATGACTTATGGAAATACCGATGAGTTTGGCTATAGTGCGGTGGAAAAGCCTGTGCCTGTGCACGATCTGCACGCCACGATGCTGCATTTAATGGGGATCGACCATAAAAAGCTATCTTTTAGGTTTCAAGGAAGGGATTTTAGGTTAACGGATGTCCACGGGAATGTAATAAAAGACATATTGACCTAAAAATAAAATAGTTTTTAAAATTTAAAAATCCCTCTTGGTTTTCTAATGAGAGGGTTTATAATCTTTAATGTTGGATGTTTTGAACGATATTTGTTTGAGTTAGTCTAATTTCACTTCGCCCAGATAAAGAGCTTTATGCTTTCGCAAACAGTTGAATATGCCTTACGCGCTATTGTTTTTTTGGCCAAAAATGTCCCCATTCCTAGCATCTGTGAGGAAATTGCCGAAGTCACTAAAGTTCCTAAGCCTTATATGTCCAAAGTTTTACAAAGCCTAGTTAAAGCTAAAATCTTATATTCTCAGCGGGGTCTTGGTGGTGGAGTTAGTTTGGCAATTACTCCGCAAAAACTTTCTCTTCTGCAAGTGATAAACGCAATTGACCCCGTTAAACGCATTAAGACATGCCCAATGGGTTTAGCTTCACACGGCATAAAACTTTGCGTTTTACACATGCGCATTGATAATGCGATGGCTATGATCGAAGAATCGTTTCATAAAACCACCGTAGATGAAATACTAAACGATACCAATAGTAGTGTTGCTTCTTGCGATTTCCCTCCAAAAAGGCTTGAACTTCCCCAAGTGCAAAAACCCAAAAGTTCTAGGAAGATTGTAAAGCAATCGTTCCCAAGAATGGCTCAAAGGTAGTTTAAAATTGGATTCTTTATACCGATTATGACATCAAACCTATTATTTGATAGATTTCTCTATTCTTTTCGCTTCTTAATACCCCGCTGCTTAGCCTTTACCACCGTAGAATATAATAGCTAACATTCGGCAGGCAAGGATAAGAAATATGGCAAGTGATACTGATAAAAAAACACTGACAAGCTTGATCCAGCTTAACCCTTTTCGCTGGGGTAAAGATGCATCAACGGCCGCACCTGAAACAAATAAATTTCTTCAAGGCCCCCAACGCCGTGGCTTTGAACTTTGGCGTGCTTTTAAAATGTTTCTTGAACTGATGAGCGGCTTTAGAACTCTTCACTTTGTTGGGCCTTGTGTTACGGTTTTTGGCTCTGCCCGTTTTAAAGAAGACCATCCTTATTACATTCTTGCACGCGAAATGGGGAAAGAACTTTCTAAGGTTGGGTTTACTGTTATGACAGGCGGTGGTCCAGGTATTATGGAAGCAGCTAACCGTGGGGCGAAGGATGTTAACGGGGCTTCGATAGGTTGTAACATTGCCTTGCCTATGGAACAAAAGCATAACCCCTACCTTGATAAATTTGTTACTTTTAAGTATTTCTTCATTCGCAAACTGATGCTGGTTAAATATTCTTATGCATTTGTTGCAATGCCAGGCGGATTTGGAACTCTCGATGAAGTTTTTGAATGTTTGACTTTAATTCAAACCGGTAAAATTAAAGATTTTCCTTTAATCTTTATGGGTAAAGAGTATTGGAACCCTTTAATTGACTTCATCAAAAATACTCTTTTAAAACAGCAAACCATTGACCATGAAGATTTAGACAAACTTATTGTTACAGATTCACCAGAAGAAGCAGCGCAGATTATTCGAGATACTGCGATGAAACAATTTGGCATTAGCTATGCACCCAAATACAAGAAGCGCTGGTATTTCGGCGAATGGGGTTAGTAGGTTGCTCGCCCGCCTGACAAATCAAATGTTGAGCCTGTGGTGAATGAGCAATCTTCCGAGCATAACCAAGCCCCCATTGCAGCAGCTTCTTCCTTTTTCCCAAACCTTCCCATAGGTATTTTTGAAAGCATATAATCGATATGCTGCTGCGTGACTTGCTTTAGGATATCGGTCTCGATAACAGCAGGGGTGATGCAGTTAACCAGAATTCCCGCTTGGGCTAATTCTTTACCTAGAGATTTTGTCAGGGCGATAACACCAGCCTTGGCAGCACTATAATGTGAAGCGTTGGGGTTACCCTCTTTACCTGCGATGCTTGCGATATTTACAATTCTGCCATACTTGTTTTCGATCATATGAGGAACGACGGTTCTGCAGCACATGTACACGCCAACAAGGTCAATTTCGATGACTTGGCGCCATTCTTCGGGGGGAAGTTCCCAGAGCTTTCGAGTTGACCCAGCAATTCCTGCGTTATTGACAAGAATATCAATTTTCCCAAAGCTATTGACTGCAGATTTCAAGCCGTGCTCTACCGATTCTGCACGGGTGATATCGACTTGCGCCCCGTGAGTTTTCCCTTGCTTATTAAGCCCGGGAACTACTTGGTCTAACGCTGCAAGGTCTCGATCCCAGATACAGACATTGGCCCCACTTGCTAAAAGCCTTTCTACTATGGCTAATCCTATGCCCCGGACTCCACCAGTTACTACCGCATTTCTTCCAGCTAAATCAATCTGATTCATAAAAACTCCTTATCGTGTAATTGGCACAAGTTAGAAGACCGAGACGGTGGATGCAAGAATGATCTTGGAAATAATTTATTCTTAATCATTTTTTTGGAGTACCGTTTGGAGCTTATCACTTCCTTTCAGGTTAGAATCAGATAATATAGTATCAGATATATTAGTTTGAATTTTAATTAGAAGGGTTAAAGATGTTTACATTCTTACGCTGGTCGGGAATTGCATTGCTGGGAACCGTACTGTTTACTTCACAAGGGTTTGCTCAAGTTGAAGATCTTACCTCGAAGTTAAAAAACACCGATGTTGCAACTCGTAAAGCCGCTGCTTACTCTTTGGGTAGAATGGGCCCTACCGCCCGGGCCGCTGTGCCCGAACTTATAACCGCACTAAAGGATACAGATCAGACGGTTCGCAGATCTGTAGCAATTGCTTTAGGAAATATGGGGCCTGCAGCAAGAAATGCCATTCCTGCTCTTACTGATGCTTTTAAAACTAGTGATGTTAGGGTCAAAAGGGCCTGTGCATTTGCTTTAAGTACGATGGGGCCATTGGCAAGGCAATCTGCTTCTGCGCTTGCAGAATCTGTTGCAGATAAAGACACCGGGTTGCGCGTTTCCGTTGCAGCTGCACTTGCAGCAATCGGGGCTTCTGCAAAAGAAACCGTTCCTACTTTGCAAGCCATGCTTAAAGATGAAGATCTTATAGTCAGGCAGACCGCAGTACAGGGGTTGGGCAATCTTGGTGCAAATGCAGGCCCTGCAATCATTGATATGTCTGCACTTTTAAATGATGAAGATGCAAGCTTGCGGGCCCAAACTGCAACTGCATTGGGTATGCTTGGGCTGGCTTCGCGTTCCGCGATCGGTGGCTTGACCAAGGCTTTAGATGATAAGGAAGAAATGGTCAGGCAGGCAGCAATTGCTTCCTTGGGCAAGCTGGGCTCCTCTTCGCGAAGTGCAGTTCCTTCCATTGCCAAGGCTTTAAAAGAAGAGAATCCTGAAATGCGATATGCAGCAGCGTATGCTCTGGCAGAAATCGGCCGTGATGCCCGGGCAGCAGTGCCCGCATTAATAGCTGCATTAAATGATTCAGATCAAGAAGTGGTTCGTGAGTGCATTTATGCCTTGGGGGAAATCGGGCCTGATGCAAAGGCAGCACTTCCAGAATTGGCAAAGTTCTTTAAGCACCCTTCTGCAGAAATTCGTAAAGATGCAATCGATGCGGTTAGCGTTATGGGCCCCGCTGCAGCAGCCCTTTCCACCGCACTTGGAGAAATTTTAAGTAATGACAAGAACGATCATATTCGGCTTGCTGCTGTTTATGCACTAAATGAAATCGGGGCAGGTGCTAGGCCTGCGGTTATTACCATAGTTGAAGCGCTTAAATCTGACACTTATATCGGTGTTCGGGAAGAATGCGCACACGCGCTTGGTTCAATTGGGTTTGCTGGCCCCACGGTGCTTGATGCCCTCAAGGAAGCTGCAAAGAGTGATGATATCGGACTTAGTCAGGCTGCAAAGACTGCCCTTGGTTCTTTTCCAAAATCCGACGATAACTAATTTATTATTTAGGAATTCATTCTATGAACAAAACGACTATTCTTTTTAAATCTGCTCTTTCGCTTGCGATGCTTTCTTCCTTCAACCTTTTTGTTTTTGCTAGAGGAGGAGGCGGTGGTGGTGGTGGGCATTCTTCCGGCGGTGGCGGTGCGGCCCATTCTTCGGGTGGCGGTGCTCATCCTTCCTCTGCTGGTGGTGGGTATCATCCTTCCGGTGGTGGTGCAGGTGCAGGTGCAGGTGCTGGCGCTCGCCCTAGTGGGGCTGGTGCTGGTGGTGCTGGCGCTCGAACCGGTGGTGCTGGCGCTGGTGCTCGAACCGGTGGTGCTGGCGCTGGTGGTGCAGGTGCCCATACCAATGCCTCGCATGCTGGGCATACAGAAAATCGTAATGGCGGTGCCCATTCTCCAAATTCTGCTAACCATACCGATCATGGCCAAAACAATCATACTGGTGCCAACGGTAGAACCAACCGCGGTGCCAATCTTAACAACCATTCTGCTTCCGCAAATGGAAATCATAATCACAATGATTTCAACGGCAACGGCAACGGCAACGGCAACGGCAACGGCAACCGCAACAACGGCAACCACTATAATTACAATAATATTCATGGTGGCTATGGCGGCGGCTATGGTGGCTACGGACATTATGGCTATGGCGGCTATGGCGGTTTTGGCCGTTATGGTGGTTTTGGCTATGGCGGCTTTGGCTACGGTGGTTTGGGCTTAGGGTTGGGCTTAGGTATTGGTATGTTAGGCATGGGCATGATGGGTATGGGATCTTCTTATTCCACTCCTTATTATTCTGTTAATCCTAGCGAAGCTACTTATAATTCTTCAAGTTCTTTTCCTAGTTATTATCAGACTTATCAGGGTCCTGAAGAAGATTCACCTGATTATGCCCCCACGGATGCTGCTACGACTCCGGTACCTAATCCCAAGGTTAAGGACCCTGCTGTTAAGGACCCCGCTGTTAAGGACCCTGCAATTGTCCCGCAGATTATTCCTGATAAAGGAATTTTCCCCTCTGCTACGCCATTGGATAATGATTTAGACCCTTGATTAATAACTGCAACAAGTCTTTAAACATTAAAAGGAACAGTCTAAAAGGCTGATCTTTTTCTTTTTCTTAGTTTGGAGATTGTCTTCGATCTGGGTTAGAATCTTTGCTTACCTATTAAGTTTGTGGAGATATTTTGATGGCTAATCAAGAATCAGCAGCCAACCCCAGATCTTTGCCTCGGGTACTTGGCCCAGTGATGGCGATTGCTGTGGTGGTGGGCACCATCATAGGTTCTGGAGTTTTCAAAAAAGCTTATGCCATTTCTCAAGATACACCCTACTTTGGCGTTATTCTTATGCTGTGGATAGGTGGTGGTATCTTCACATTTCTTGGAGCACTGGCTTATGCAGAGGTTGTCACACTCTTTCCACGGGCTGGTGGCAATTACACTTTTCTAAAAGAAGCGTACGGCCCTATGTGGGGCTTTCTTTGGGGCTGGGTAGATTTTGTAATGATCCGAGCTGCTTCCCTAGGTGCGCTTGCTAGTATTTTTACCGATTCGTTTTGTGACCTCATTAATATCCCCATTCCATTTTGGGGTAAGCTTGCAATTACTATTAGCGTTTTAATTTCCTTATCCGCAGTTAATGTTCGTGGTACCCGTATCAGCGGTTCTTTGCAAGTATTTCTTACTATCATCAAAGTAGCATCGCTTGGATTAATCGCATTGATTCCCTTTTACTTTTTCTTTATCTCGCCTACCGAGGGAAAAGCAACTCTAGAGAATTTGAACCCTTGGTGGGCCAAGGAAGGATCCTTTGGATTCAGCAATTTGTTTAGTGCCTTTTTAGCAATTCTTTGGGCCTATCACGGGTGGGGTAATATCGCTCCTGTTGCAGAAGAAATTAAAAACCCTCAGCGAAATATTCCTCTGGCTTTACTTGGTGGTGTTGGGTTAGTTACCTTGCTTTATGTTGGGGTCAATATTGCTTATCATTTAGTACTACCTATGGAATCGATTATTCGAATGCCTGCAGGTTCTACGGTTGCAACTGAAGCATTAAAAGCGGGCTTTGGATCTGCTGGGGTTTTGTTTGCTTCCCTTGCAATTATGATTTCTGTTTTTGGTTCGCTGAACGGGAATATTTTAGCTGGCCCTCGATTGCTTTATGCTATGGGTCAGGAAAAGATGGCACCTCAGATATTGCAGGAAGTTCATCCGGTGTATGAAACGCCTTATGTTGCAATTATGGTTTTAGGCGCATGGTCTTCCATCTTAGTCGTACTGGGCGGGATCGGGGCATCGTTGGGAATGGGAATATCTCTTTTTGATTTGCTGACTAATTTTTCGATGTTTGGTGCGGTCATTTTCGAAACAATGGGCGTGCTTTCTATTTTTGTTTTTAGGCGTACTATGCCTGATGCGCCTCGGACCTACAAATGCTGGGGTTACCCGTTTACACCACTGCTTTATGCGGTGATACCTGCCTGTGTATTAAGCAATATGTTCTTTGCAACTCACGCCGACACCGCTGGCAATATAGTTTATAAACATCACGCAGAAGTTTACTCGGGCATTCTTTTTGTGAGTATTGGCGTGATCGTTTATCTTACAGCGATACGGCCTTATCGGAATAAAGTGAATTAATTACGCCTTAGTTGGTTCAGTATCGGTGCCTAGTTCTTCGATTTGTTTAACAATGTTTTCCATATTCAGAGGGAACTTGTTGATTTTATAAAGTCCCTCTGCAAGTTGTACGATTGCGGTATGCGACATCTGAACCCGTTGTACCTCGGCTTCTAGCCTAACGAGCCAATCGGGAATATCTCTGCCCACGCCTGAAGGTTTAGAAGCTTGCAGTTCAAGTTCTTCGAGGAAAGTGCGAAAAGCCCGGGGAACACTTTTTTTGCGTGCCTCACCCATTGCGGGTTCTACTAAAGAACAAAGTCGATCCGCGGCAAGGTTTCCTACAAACCCAGCTTCAATTCGATCGCGAATAGAAACAATGCGAACAGCAGTATCTTTTTCGGTAGTATCAAGAAGGCCTAAAAGTGCAGCAGCTTCATCTTTGGTGATGGAATGGAGAGATTCTTGCCAGCGCTTTGCGGCTTTAGTTCTTTTTAGCCTTGCAAGTTGTTCATGAATCATCATACGGGGTTTAAGCAGCCAAGCCTTGCGATCAAAAAGTGCCTTTACCCTTAGGAAACCAAGCAGAATATGGAGCATATTACCATAATCTGAGAGTGTACAAGTGGTGTTATAATCTTTAAATTCTTGGTAATTTTCAGTGATGGTAAGAATGATACCGCCAAGGATTCGGGCAGCATCTTTCATCTGAATCTTGTTTCCAAGGTCGTCCGCAAGTTTAATAGGTTGAAGCGGATCGGGATTATTAAGTATTTCTTGTAAGAATCGTTCGGCTCCTAAATGAATCACTCCCCTAAGGTTAGCAAAGGTCATAAAGCGAGCGTGAAAAATATCTTTACCATAGGATTGAATAAATTGAGAGACTTCGTCGAAAGCTTTTTGGTGAATGAATCCTTCCGCAGAGGAAAGTTGACCCGTCCAACTATGTTCGATCCAAATTTTTTCAAAAACTCTGCAGGTGTTTTCAAGTAATTCAAGAACTACTGGGTCTGGTTCGTCAACAGCGGTTTCGATAATGTTTTCGATAACAGCCCGAAAACCTATTTGAAAATGTCGGTTGTATTCAGAAACACCCCTAGCTTTGGAATGTCTTTTTTTCTCCATATCCTTGGCAAGGTTAAGAAGGTTTAAATTTTCTTTTATAAGCCCCAACCGAGGCAGATTAATCAGGAGGAAATCAAGCGCACTTTGGGTTAACCTTACTCGTACGATTAAGTGGGGGTCGCCTCCATTTTGCAGCGTTGTATAAACTAGGGGTTCTTTTGCAAATCCCTTACGAAAGAGCTTAAGTGCTTGGGAAGCAGCTTCTGGATTCCCTCGTAGTAAGGCATTTTCAAGAAGCTGGTAAGAAGGTTCCCAAGGGTAGGTTTCTTTCTCCGCATTAACGCCTAAAGCCCCACGCATAGAGTTAACCGCAATCGCCGTTTCCACCCTAGTGGAAATGGTTTCCATTATCAGATTTTCTTTTAAGCTTCGCTGTCTGTCATATTCAATGATGGTTTCAGGATCGGTTCCAGGGTCAGGGATTTTTTCCCGGTGCAAGCTATCAATGAGGAAGTCGAGTTTTACCATTCGGCTGGAAGCAGCCTCAAGCCAACTAGCAAGTGCAACCCGATCCTCTTGATTAAGTTCGGTTCTGGAACCGAGGTAATATGCTGCAACTTGCCAAAGTTTAGAAGAAGAGTTTAAAAAGCGGAGTCGTTTTTCTAATGTGGATGCTTCCTCTTCAAGTTCAAATGGTGCATACCTAGGCCCATCTGAAATCGCTCCATCTTCATCATCATTGTTGGTGGTATCAAGGTAACTGACCTCATCGTATGCGGCATCGAAAATGTCACCATCATTTTTATTGGTTGTAGGCTTCGCTTGTTTCTCGAGTTGAGGAACGCCCCAGTATTCTTCAGCATTAGCTTCAAGTTGCATGAAGAATTTACGAACCGATTGGTGCCTTTGTTCTAGTTGTTTCGTGGGTAGCTTTTCTCGGTGTACAGCGGTTGCAAGTAACCAGCGTGCTGCTAAGGAATGGAACGAATGAACGCCCTCTTCGAGTGGAACTTTGTCGGCTTGACCAAGCCAACTCATAAGTAAGCCTAAAGCTGCGATTTGATCGGCTTGGCGCAGTAAGATTTCGACTACCATAGCAAAAGCGCGGGGGGTTCGTAGGGAAGAAAGTTGTTCGCGCCAAAAGGGAAGGTCGGCAGGTGTCTCGCCTCGATGGTGCCATTTGAGTAATGCCTTGGAAATCATTCTGGCAGAACCTAGGGCGTCGCCCCCTCGAACCGACCTTACGCCACTAACTTGATAAGTAGCGAAGCGATCCCACCACTTGGCTTTGGTGTCCATTTCTTTTTCGAGAGATTGAACCAGAGCTTCATCGCCATTGGCAGCGGCCTCACACATGAGTCTGGTAGTTAGGAGAAAAATTTGCTCCATAATAATGAGTAGTTCATCAATCCTAGGGTCGCGGGTGCTATCTTCCCGAGCGGGAGAGAGAGGAAAAAGCCCTTGAAAACCAAGCACATTCCAAGGGTCGGCAACTGCGCCACACTCGATACCTCGTTGTAAAATGGCAAAGGCTTGATTGGGTCGTTCGGCAGCTTGAGCCCAAAGCGAGCGATCAATTTCAACTTGGCCTAGGCGAAGAAAGCCAAGGATTTCAGCAAACATTCTTCCCGAAGCGGCTTCAATTTTTCTGGCTTGGGCACGGGAAGCATCGAGGTAGCCCATATTAGCTAAAAGTAAACCTAAGAAACGGTGTTGGACATGAGAGGCTCGTTTTCTGCCTAATAAATTATTGAGGTGCTGCCTAGCCCCGCCAAACGCTTGCTTAAGTCTGGTCTTTTCATCAAGCAAGAATTGCAATTGTGTTTCGGGAGCTTTTTTTAAAAGGTATTCATAAAAGGTATCTCTTACTCGGGCAATTCCAGGAATTAATTTTGCCAAGGAGGCAGAAGCCTCGTGGGTATCTGCGGTTCTGCCGCTTACCGTTGCCGCCATCAAAATGGTGCCTGAAAGAACAACAGCAGCTTCAAAAGCGCTTTCAACTTTTTTATCTCCAGATTCGTTAATCCGCTCTTTTAAAACATCAAGCAACGCTTTGCGTACGACAAACCTACGGAATCGTCCTTGCTCATCGATATATTGTGGATCCCATTCGCCAAAGAAATAATTTGGTCTGAGGTTGGCCGGGTGTGAATGATCATAGCCTCGAACATCCATAGCAAGTTCATCGAGGTTATTAAAATCAAAATGGGCTTCTGAAAGTAAGGAAGGGTCAACCTTTTCGAGAATAGCAAGTGCCTGTTGAATTAATTCGCTGTAGGGACTAAAAGAAACACCAGCGTTACGAAGGTAGAGGGGCACGCAGCGGAACTTCTCGTGGGGATAAGGTTCGCCTGAGGGTCGGGTTTCGAGCAGTGCAACAGGCCGATACCCAACGAAGTCGTTGAATTGAAGTATGGCATTTTTGAGGAATGCCTCGGGTTGTCTGGGGAACCCTTTTTCTAAAGCGAGTGATAAGAGTGTTTCGAAAGCTCGGGCAAGAAAGAAGGGAAGGAATAGTTCTGAATCGGGGAGATGGCCCAATAAATCGGAATGGTAGGCTCGGTAATTTTCTAAAAACAAGGGCATCAGCTCAAGGATTTTTCGTGCCTGCTTATCGTTTTTAAACGCAACCGAACCTTCTGCTTTTAGCTCTTCTAACTTTTGCTCGAGCCAATCTAATAGGCTTGTCCAAGGTTGTTTATCACCATTATCTGCAAGAAAAGCATAGGCATCGCTTAATTGTTTCTGCCAACGAGGGTCAGATCTTCCATCTGAGAAGTTGAGATACCCCAAGATTTTTGATGCATTGATTTCTTTTTCAAGGGATCCAAACAAATCTTCCACTATATTAGTTCTCCACGGTCGCTATGGCTTATTTATAATAGTTGCAATATTCCAGATCTTTACCAGTCCATCCGATCCCGCACTTGCAATAAGCTTAGAATCGGGACTGTAAGCAACTTGAATGATTTCCTGAGAGTGCCCTTTGAGGTAGACAATTTGTTTCCCTGTTTCGGGGTTCCAGATTCTTATAGCATTTTCACCGCCCGATGCACTTGCTAATGTTTTTCCATTGGGAGCATAAGCAACAGTACGAACAATATCTGAATGACCCTCGAAGGTGAATAATTCTTTATAGGTGGCAGCATCCCAAAGTTTGACAATTCGATCGCCCCCCGAACTGGCAATTTTTTTCCCATCTGGACTGTACACCGCACAAGTCACCCAATCGCTATGCGCTTTCCAACTTTTTAACACAGCACCTTTTCTTACATCTATGATGCGAATATCAAAATCGTAGCTTGCAGTTAATATGGTTTTTCCATCTGGGCTAAAACAGGCACTACTTACCCAGTTTCGGTGTTCAGGCAATTGCAAAACTTCGGCCCAAGAAGAAATGTCCCAAAGTTTGATGGTGTAATCGTTGGAAGCACTTACAAGAAGTTTCCCATCTGGGCTGAAATTGACATCGCCAACAGATCGCTGATGCCCTTTAAGTACCTGCAAAGCTTTGCCGTTTGCTGCCGACCATATTTGCACGGTCATATCATCGCTGCTAGTAGCAATGAGTTTGCCATCTGGGCTAAAAGCAACGCCCCAGATGGGAGCTTTATGACTAACCCCTATAAAAAAATTCTTTCCAGTTCTGGGTTCCCAAACTCGCAAGAGGTTGTCAGATCCACCGCTTGCAATTAGCTTTCCGTCGGGGCTAAAGGCAACGCATTTGACCGCATCGGTATGGCCCTCAAAGGAGACCAGTTCTTTGGGCTGTGCTTGGGCAATGCTTGGCTGCAATAAGTAGCAGGCAAATATTGCAAGAGAGAGGAAAAAACGGCTGCAGAAGGTCATTGGTAAAAATCCTTTAAAAGCAGTTACAAAGGAAACCCAAAAAGAATAACCCTTATCATTTCTTTTTATTCAAGGAGTTCTTTTTGGGCTCGAAATCCACGATAGGAAGCGGAAAATCTTTGTTAGGCGTATGTTGTCCTTTCATATTTAATTCCATTTTAACTGCAATTTCTTGGTTTTTTGATGCAACATTGGTGCTTTCTGATGGGTCAGACTCTAGGTCATAAAGTTCTAAGGTATTATTACCCTGACCCATCTTTTGCTTGACCCCTTTCCATTTACCTAGGATTAAAGCTTGCTGCCCGCCATACCCTGGGAATTCCCAATACAGCATTTCGTGCGTTCTTTGTTCACCTTTGTTGACGAAGGTGGGGAGCATACTAATTCCATCGATTTTACTAGGAGCAGCAATACCTGCAATTTCGCAGCAGGTGGGTAAGAGATCTTGAAACCCAAAAGGTGTGTTGCAGATTTTAGCTTCGGGAATTTTCCCCGGGCAATAAGCAATCAAAGGTACCCGAATACCCCCTTCATAAAGGCTGCCCTTAAGACCCCGCAAAATGCCAGCAGAATTGAAAAATTCAGAATCAGATCCACCTACACCCCCATGGGTAGGCCCATTGTCGCTGGTAAACATTACGATCGTATCTTGGTCAAGTTTAAGTTCTTTAAGCAGGGCGTTAATTTTACCCATAGTTTTATCGAGCCGTGTAATCATAGCTGCATAGGCCGCACGCGGACTTGGATGAGGTTGGTAACCTTTACCCCCTACATAAGCTGGGTCTTCAAACTTCCCTTTGTATTCTTTGAGAAGCTCATCAGGAATCTGCAAGGCCACATGAGGAATAATAAAAGGAAGAAATAAAAAGAAAGGTTTGCTCTGCTGGTCGCTTATGAATTTGAGAGCTTCCTTTTCCATAAGGTCGTGAGAAAATTGTTTACCTGTGACACCTGCATCATTGCCCTCGAGTTCTTCTTTTTTATCATTACGCCAAAGATATTTTGGATAATGATTATGGGCAACTCGTTGGCAGTTGTAGCCATAGAAAAGATCAAAGCCCATAAGGTTGGGATGCGCCTTACTATCGGGGCCACCTAAGCCCCATTTCCCCATAGCGCCCGTGGCATAACCAGCTTGTTTCATTAATTTTGCAAGGGTAAGGGTTCCATCCGGAAGAGGGTGCTGGCCTTCGGGTTTAGCTTCACGATTATCACGGATAGGGGTGTGCCCAGAGTGAAGGCCAGTCATCAGGACACTACGAGAAGGAGCGCAAACCGCATTACCAGAATAGAAGCGATTGAAGCGCAGTCCATTTTGAGCCATCAAGTCAAGATGAGGTGTTTTAATAATTTTTTGACCATAGCACCCCAGTTCTGCAGAACCCAGGTCGTCTGCAACCACAAGAATAATATTAGGTTTGCGAATTTCAACCGGTGCTGCATTGGGAATAAAAGTAATTAAAAAAGTAATTAAAAGATTCATATCAAGTCCCCTAAAAAAA
>JBDNHI010000033.1:0-19249 GCA_041694635.1 Gemmataceae bacterium
ACTACCGCAGCGGCAGCACGAAGCAAGAGTTGAAAGGTGCGGCACTGGAACGGTTTCTTCTGAAAAAGCGCGGGCGGCATTGGGACGGTGTGCCAGAACCCTCGTTCACGGCAAAAAGTTGCAGCGCTAAGGCACTGCGGTTGTTCAAACTACGGGCCACACAGAGCCGACGGATGGATCGCACCCTGTTGCGAGACAGTCGCGAGGCCGTGCTCAGTAATCTGGAACTCATCGAGCCACACTGTCTAAAACGGGCCGCCTGCTTGCTGTTCTCCGACAGGCCGGAACAGGTTGTCAGCGGAGCCTGGATCAAGATCGGGTTCTTCGTGACCGACGACGACCTTCGGTATCAGGACGAGATTCACGGGAACCTGTTCGAGCAAGTGGAGAAGACTCTGGAGTTGCTGCACACGAAGTATCTGAAGGCTTACATCCGCTACGAGGGCCTGCAACGAGTGGAGACCTTCCTGTATCCCGATGGTGCGCTGCGTGAAGCTCTGCTGAATGCCATCGTTCACAAGGACTACAGCAGCGGCATCCCGATCCAGATCAGCGTTTACGAAAACAAGATCGTGCTGTGGAACCCCGGTCACTTGCCGCAGGGCTAGACGCTGAAAAGGTTCCTCGGCAAGCATCCGTCAAATGAGCCTAATCCCGATATTGCGAACCCGTTCTTTCGTGCCAGTGAGATAGAAGCCTGGGGTTGCAGCATCGAACGCATTTTCGCAGCATGTGAGTCCCGCTCCTTCAGCGTCTTTTTGGTTCACACGAAGCCACGAAGACACGAAGGTTTGAAGGAAAATACGGACAGGAAGGACGCAAACGGAGCCGGAAGCGTTAGCGACGGTAAGGATCTAGCTTACTTCATCACCTTCACCACCTACGGAACCTAGCTGTAGGACAAACCGTCGCTAACGCTTCCGGCTCTGAAAGACGCTTCCGGCTCTGAGGGGAAAGAGATCGTGGGCACTAACAAAAGGGACAGGCACCTTTTTAATAAACACTTTCGTGACAGTACACCAAAAGGCCAGCAGGCCCACATTGGTTTCGTCTTGCACGCCTTCTGGTGTTTGAAAATTACTGTTTCCACACAGGAATAAACTGGGTTAGAATTAATAATTGAGTTGTTGAAGACACCATCCGGGCCAACAAGGTAAGACCTTGGTTTCGAAGGCTAGATACGGCAACTGCGTAAGTCCTAATTAAAGTAAAAGTGAATTAAAGGCAAAAGAATGGCTAAAATTGTGCTTTGTATATTAGCTCACCCCGATGATGCAGAGTTTTTATGCGCAGGCACCCTTGCCCGCCTTTCCTTAGAACAAGGCTTTAAAGTTCATATCGCCACGATGACGCCAGGCGACTGCGGTTCTATAAGCCTAGCCCCTGAGGTCATTTCGGAAATTCGAAGAAAAGAAGGGTCAGAAGCTGCAGCAATTCTAAAGGGCCAATACCACTGCATTGAAGAACGCGACCTGCTTGTATTTTATTCTCCTGCGCCGCTTATAAAAGTTACCCAACTAATACGAGAATTAAACCCCACGATAATTCTTACCCACAGCCCTTCGGATTATATGCTGGATCACGAGCAAACAAGCGCAATAGTAAGGGCAGCAACTTTTAATGCTCCGATACCAAACTTCGCTAGCAAAGGGCCAAAGCCTATCGATCATATACCGCACCTCTATTACTGCGACCCGATCGAAGGGGTTGATCCTATGGGTAGAAAAATAGAGCCACAATTTCGAGTTGATATATCTTCTACTCTTGAAATAAAAGCACAAATGCTTGCTGCTCATGCCAGCCAAAGAGATTGGCTTTTAAAACATCACGGAATGGATCAGTATCTATTATCGATGCGCAACTTTGCGATGGAACAAGGAAAGCTAATCGGGGTAACCGCAGCAGAAGGATTCCGCCAGCACCTTGGCCATAGCTACCCACAAGATAATTTGCTAAGCAGTTTGCTAAAAGGAAAAGGTTAAAACTAGACGAGAGGTTGGCAAAAAGGTTTGAGCACTTCTTTAGCGTTTGCAAGTGCTGAGTCATCTAACAAATATCCGAGTCTGGTCCGCTGGAACAGAAAATCCTCGGGTAAAACAGCCATCTCAAAATCTCGATGGAAGGCAAATTCAGCAATAATATCAGGAAAATGTGGATCAATCCGTGAAGCCAGCTCTTTGCGGTTTAAACAATATTGGGCAACAAGAGACGCCCTTTTGCCATACCTGTTAAGCAGGTGATTTGAAGTCGTAGCATCTAGGCCATACTTCCAAAGTAATTCCCTTGTGCCATTTGTTTCAAACCACTTCCGCTTAATGGAAAACCCTCCCGGAAGAATCTCGTTCATAGTAATGCAAGGGTTACGATTACTTAACTTCGAACAAAGGGAGTTAGTAATTTCTTGCGCCATCGAACGAAAGGTGGTGTATTTACCACCCACCGCAGAAAACATACCCGTGCGACCAAGGAGCAATTTAAACTCACGAGAACGAAAAGAGGGAGAAGCATCTGCGTTTAATAAAGGCCGAAGCCCAGCAAAAGATTGAATCACCAAAGGCTTAATAGCAGGTTTAAGATAATGACAAAAACCATCAAGGAGATAATTCACATCTTCGGGTGAAGCAAAAACTTTGCCTAATTGGCCATCCCATTCGGTATCCGTAGTACCAACAAGGGTACGGTTTAACCAAGGAATGATAAAGAAAACCCTACCATCTTTGGGGTGCAAAAGCAGTAAAGCCGATTGTAACCCAAAATCGGGCAAGACAAGATGAACGCCCTTGGTTGGCTTAACAAGGTTAGGTGTAGTTTCGCCAGCAAGTTTTCGAATTTGATCGGTCCAAGGCCCAGTAGCGTTAAGAATAAGTGAAGAATGACATTCGATAACTTGTCCAGAGAAGGCATCTCGGAGTTGAATTCTGGAAAGCCTACCCGGGAAAAGGTCTAAAGCCATAACTTCAAGATGATTTGCAACCAAGGCACCGTGTCTGCGGGCGGCTTCGATGACTTCGATGCAAAGTCGAGAATCGTCCATCTGAGCATCAAAGAATTGCAAACAGTGAGAAGGAAAGCGATTCCAGGGAAGGGCTTGTTTTTTGAGTTGAAGAGGAGAAATAGTTTTGCTGTTAGCGATATTAGCAAAGCCAGCAAGAGCATCGTAAAGTTTGAGTCCGGTGCGCCATTTCCATGCAGGAACTCTAGAATCAGGGTAAATGGGTAATAAAAAAGAAAGAGGTTTAACAAGGTGAGGGGCGTTACGAAGCAAACGGCCTCGTTCTTGTAAAGCCTCATAAACAAGAGATAAATGGCCGTGTTCGAGGTATCGTAAACCGCCATGAACAAGTTTTGAGGAAATCCCCGAAGTGCCAGAAGCGAAATCTTTTTTCTCGACAAGGGCAACTTTAAGGCCCCGAGAAGCGGCATCGTGTGCCACACCTGCACCAGTAATACCGCCGCCAATGACTAAAAGATCAAACTTATTATTAGCGATAAAGTTTAAATAATTTCGCATATTGTTTATTTTGCCCAAGTCAGAAGAATTAACAATAGCAACTGATATTGGAATCGTAAAAATAAATCAAGATAAATGAAAGCAATCATTTCCAAGATCTTACTTGGAGTTGTGAAGCTTAAAAGTTAAAATAAAGTAGTAATATAGTAGGTTGCTTAGAAAATATAGTTTCGAAGTAAGCATAAGGTAACTATGAAACAATACTGGCTAAACGAACCTGGTAAGCAAACGACTGGGCCATTTACGGTTAATCAGTTGGAAGCGAAGGTAAAAAGTAATAGCGTTTCGTTAAAAGGCCAAGTGTGCGAAGTTGGAAATATCGTTTGGATGCCCCTTCGAAAAATAGTAGAAGTAACTCAAGCGTTTGGTTTAATACAACCAAATAGTTTAATACAACCGCCTAATTTAATACAACAACCAAGTTTAATTCAACAATCAGGTTTAATTCAACAATCAGGTTTAATTCAACCGCCTGCAATGGAAGCAGGAAAAAAACAAACCCCTGCATTTATCTCGCCCCCTGCCCTACCCACCCGAGCCAACCCAAATTTTTCGAATTCTAATAATGCACCGGCTTTACCCATAGATTCAAACAATCAAAAAGTAAAACGCCAAGCACCCATACTCGCCCTTTTAGGTTTGGTAGGTGGAATAATCTTGCTACTGATGTCTGGTGTGATGCTATTTATATTTGGTGTGGTAACAGAAAATCCTGTGGCTGAAAAAAAACCGATTAAAGTAGTCGAAGATAAAAAACCAGAGCCAATCGATAATCAGAAAATAATAAATGCTGCATTAATCCACCGACAAAAAGTTTGGGATTTGAAAATAGGAATCTTTAAAAAAACAATCACTTTACTTCAAAGCGAAGAAGCAATCAAAGCGCTATCGGATCTAGGATCAATGGGGAAAGAAGCCGCTGAAGAAAAAGTTTGGCAGTATTTATCGGAAAGAATCGGTCAAGGATTTTTAACCAAAGCCGCCGAACTAATAAAAGAATTGCCTCCCGAAGCACTAGAAGAATTTAAAAACTTTACCCCCATTGACCTGACCTCTGAAATGCTGACACTGCAATGGCTTACCTATGAAGCTTTAGAAGACTATGGTTACTTATTAAAAATTTGGCAAGAACACGGGAAAGATCAATTCAAGAACCGAGAAGAAATCATTAATTTGTTTAAAGGGTTAAAAGAAAGGCCTTCCTTAGAGAAAGGAATTGAATCAGATAAAAATGGAAATCAAAGTATCAAAGTAAAAATGTATGGCAGTAATTTCGAAGAAAAGGTGGTAACCGAACCAGCAGGAAACGGGTTTGCTTCGTCGTTTCAAGTCTTGTGCAAGGAATTAGGAAGAAAGAACTTACTTTCGGGTGACACGGTATTCACACCCGGTTTAGATGGAAAACCAAAAGGTAACTTTACACCTGCAGTTAAGTTTTTTGTAAACTCTGCATCTAAAACAATTTGGCTAACCCCACTGGTTCAAGATTCGACAAATGCAGGGGCACTGTTGGTAGCCAACAGAAATCCTGTAGCGGTGAATATAAACAGTATTGGGACTGCAGTACCGGGAAATCAAAAACTTCCGCTTCAAGAACTTTTTTCAAAACTTGCCCCTTCGGTCCCATTAATAATCAATCCAGGAATTGGTGTAGGTTCTGGTTTTCTTGTCAATTATAAAAACAAATACTATGTGGTTACGAATAGGCATGTGGTAGAAGGAGCAAAACAAAAAGGCGTAACCGTAAAGTTCTTTAATGGTGGCAGAACTGGAAACGATAAAAGCTTTGAAATAAACCCATCAATTGCTCGGATAGTGAATTTTCACAATAGTGCAGATCTTGCATTAATAGATGTACACGGTGCAAGAAATATGTTGGAAGAACAAAGTATTAAGCCTGTCCCCCTTTCCCCCAAAAAGCATACGCCGCAAGTTGGAGAAAATGTTTTTGCAATAGGTCACCCAGGCGGTGGCGATAAAATCTTAACTCGAACATTAAGTAATGGGATCATATCTGCAATAGGAAGAAAAGTAATGAATTCGATGTTTCTGCAGGTAACGGTGCCCTTAAATCCGGGTAATAGTGGAGGGCCCTTATTTGATGATTATGGCAGGGTGATTGGAATCAACACTTTCATCATAAGAAAAAGCAGCGACCGAGGTGGGATCGCCCTTGAAGCGCTAAACTTTGCGCTAGAAATCCCGCATTTATACGAATTATTAGATAAAAACCACGACAACCTAGTAATGAACCCAGAAGATGAACCAACCAAAAATGATGAAACAAATTCGAATAAAAAAATGGGCCCCGCTATAGCAGAGCTTACAAAAGTAGGCTACAAACCTCTGAAAGGAACTTTGGCAAAAAGCTCCCAAAGCTTCAACCTTGGCCCCGGAGGATCTCGAGTTATTGAATTCGAAGCTGCTGCTAGCCCGCTTCTTGCTGTCACCTCTGGAAGCGTCGGTTCAGAAGATATCGACCTAGCGGTTATCGACAAGAGCAACGAAAGCATCGCCACCGAAGATGAAACAGGTGATGCCCCATCACTAACATTCCGATGTAAACCGCTTGCTGCCCTTTCGTTAATTGTTTTTAACCCGACGGATAAATCAACCGTTGTAACAATAGCATTTTGGACAAAGTAAATTACTTTCTGACCATTTCGCGCAATTGAACACCTAGGGAATCGATGCGCTTTTTACATTCTTGCCTAGCAGAGGTAAAACCTTCAACAGTAGGCTTTGAAGTTTTCAAATAATCCATAATGATGGCTTCCGCTGCCATGTATTCTGCACAAGCCTTTGCAACAAGTGCGGAGGTTCCATAAGGAATGGTCGTCACGCCGTTTCTATCTGCGTGAATGATATCGCCTGGGTAAACGGTCAAGCCACCGACATGGACTGGGTTAGAAATTTCCAAAATTTGACAGTAACCGTGGGCACAAGCAGTTCCCGAGGTGAAGACGGGAAAATCGATAGCTGCTACCTGATCTAGATCACGGCCTGTTCCACTCGTGATAAGGCCAGAAGACCCAAAGGTTTTATAAGTCGTACACATAACCTCGCCAAAAGTTGCAGAAGCAGAAGGGTCATCAAGGTCTTGAAAAACAACCACAGCAGGGCCAGGATATTTTTTAAAATCTTCCAATTGACCAGAAAGCCCCGCATAAACATTACCACCTCGGGGCGGTGCAGCAGACCTAAAAGTTGCGGTGCTGGCATAACCAACCATAGGTGGCAAAGATGGAAAACAAGCTTGGATTCGTTTATCCATATAACCAGAAGAACTGGGCCTAAGTTCAAACAATTCAATTACATTACAAATCGTTGGGGTGTCATATTTTCTTAAAAGAACAATTATTTCGGGGGTCAAAACTTCAAGCTTCATAACATTCTCCATGTATAATAGAAATCCTTACATAAAAGAATTATCATAGATGAAGCATAGAAACAAAATAATTTTGATTGTACATTTCAAAGTTTAAAAGGATAATTAGGTAAGTGATAAATTTCTTGTAAAATACCGTGGTGACTATGAATATTTTTTTGGGATCACTTTGGATTTTAATAGGTTTAGGGCTTTTGGTCTATGAGCCCTTAACTGGAAACGCTGCCCCCGGCATAAGGGTAGGTGAAAATTATATTAATGCAGGTTGGTTAGCATTAACACTAGGGGCTTGGAATGGGGCAAGGCTATGGTCGGCATCTTCTTACCGAAAACACGATGAAATGTTAAGAGAGGCAATGTTACAACGAGATCGTACGAGAAAGATGGAAGAAAAGCCTTTAATTGAAGAATTTCGGTTTAATGATGAAAAACCCCCTAACTCTTAAACTCAAACCTCGTAAGAAGATCTCGACCTCTATTGTAAAGGCTCGCCTTGTTTAGGAATTCACAAAACCCACCCGCAAGCATTCAATCTTCAATAGGCATAACATAATAAATCGAGTATATTTCCAATTAGGTTAATGCCCTTGCCTAAGATATAATCAGAATGAATTCAACAGGAAAAAGAATGAGAATAAGTAAATTGGAATGGATCAAGGTAGCCCTTATAGCTCTTGTCATCCTAATAAACGGGGGTTGTAAAAGAGAAGAAATTACTTCTTATGAGGTAAAACGCATAGAGCCTACCGAAAAAACTAGCGGTTCAAACGAACCGGTGAGGTTACTAGCTGCCATTTTTTCAAAGGGTGATTCAACTTGGTTTTTTAAATTAGTGGGCCCAGTCGCTAAGCTATCAAACAAGACCGAAGACTTTGAGAAATTTGTGAGAAGTGTTAAAATAAAAGCTGATGGTTCTACCCCGCCTATTGAATGGAATGCGCCAAGTAATTGGAAAGCCGGAATAACCAATGAACTACGCTATGCAACATTTTTAATTGACCCCGAAGAAAACCCGAAGCTTGAACTAGCGGTAACAAAATTGGGGAAAGATTCGGGTACGATTTTAGCAAACATAAATCGCTGGCGTGAACAAATTGGGCTCGGGGCAGTTACAGAAGCAGACCTAGCGTCGGTTATAAAGAAAGAGGATATAGATGGTGTCAATGTAGTGCTAGCAGATTACATTGGTGTAGGAGGGAAAAAAGGGCCAATGATGCCGCCATTTGCAAAATCAGGACCACAAATGCCAATTCCCATACCAAAAACGACTCCTCCTTCCAACCAATCGTCGCCAATGATTAAAGAGTTTAAGAAGCCAGATTCTTGGGAGCAAGTTCCTAATTCAGTAATGAGCGTTGCAACTTTTAAAGCAAACGATGCATCAGGAAAAGCAGACATCACTCTGACACCGTTGGCCGGCCCCGCTGGAGGATTAGAAAGTAACATCAATCGCTGGCGCCAACAGTTGGGCCTAGCGCCACAAACGCCAGAGCAAATAAAAAGCTCGCTGACAAAAATCCCCACGACATCAGGCGAAGCACTATGTATCGATATTGAAGGAGCTTCAGAACGAATAACAGGAGCAATAATAAGCACCGCTGAAAACACTTGGTTTGTAAAGATGAAGGGTGCCAATGCTTCTGTAAAAGCTCAGAAGCAGAGTTTCGAAAAATTTGTATCTTCCCTAAACTTTGCCAATGGAGGCAAATAATGAGCGACAACGATAACACCGACTTCCAAAACTTCCTCGCAAAACCCTCGCCCTATAACATCAAAAACCTGTTAAAGGGACTGGCTTCGCTTAGGCTAACCGTATTTCTGTTTGCTCTATCGCTAATCCTTGTTTTCGCAGGGACTTTAGCTCAGGTAGACAACCCAATCTGGACAGCGGTGAGCGATTACTTTCGGTCTTTTTATGTATTTGTACCCAATCAAGTATTCGCAAGATTCTGCCAAACCTTTCGCTGGGTATCGCCTTCTGCACAATGGTCTGGATCGTTTCCATTTCCAGGTGGTTGGACAATAGGCGGCTTAATGCTTGCAAATTTGTTTGCAGCCCACGCAGTTCGATTTAAATTATCCAAAAAAAGAATCGGAATTATTTCTATCCACCTAGGAATTATTCTTTTGATGTTAGGCGAGCTAGTAACTGGGATTTTTGGAATTGAAGGAAATATGACCATTGAGCAAGGTGGTGCAACGAATTATTTAGAACTCAAAGAAACCTCTGGGTTTATGGGCAAGGTAAATGGGCCAGAACTTTCATTCTCAGATTTATCAACACCAAAAAAAGAAAAAGTAGTGGTAATACCAAACCATATGCTAAAAACAGGTGCTAAAATCTCCGACCCCCAACTCCCCTTCGATATCGAAATTGTAAAGTATATGTCTAATTCATCGGTTGAAGAAATCGATGCCGATAAAGCGGATGCAAAACTTAACCTTGCAACAGCGGGTGATGGACTCAGAATTTTAGCAAATCAAAAAAATGAAGCTTCGGGCACCGACAAAGATCAGAAAGTTGACCTGCCCTCGGCCTACATTAACCTGACCGACAAAACATCAGGAAAAAGTGTTGGGACTTATCTTGCTTCCATCTGGCTTTCTCTTTCATCATTAAAACCAACACAATTGGTTGCCTCAGAAGATGGTAAAAAATTCGAACTCGGACTTCGCTTTAAACGCTCTTACAAACCCTTTTCAATGGAACTTATCGAATTCAAGCACGATCGCTATCTAGGAACCAACACCCCTAAAAACTTTTCAAGTAAAATTAAACTGATGGGTGATACGAACAACGATTATCGAGAGACTTTAATCTCGATGAATAACCCCCTTCGTTATGATGGCGAAACTTTTTATCAATCAGGCTTTCTGCCAAACGATAAAGGAACTATTCTACAAGTGGTGCGAAACCCCGGTTGGCTAATGCCCTACCTATCGTGCGTAATTGTTTCGTTAGGAATGCTGATTCACTTTGGAATACACTTAAATACCTTCCTAAATAAGAGGGCGAATACCAATGAATAAAACACTCCCCATATTACCAATAATCGCTGTGATTTTAGGGTTTTCATATTTATACACCCAAGCAGCACAGCCCTCAGACCCCGTTGATGGATTTCATCTACAAGAATTTGCAAGACTTCCTGTGGTTGATCGTGGGCGTATTAAACCAATGGATACTTTCGCCCGAGTGTCACTAATGGTAATGAACGATGGTTTTCAAACCTACAAAGATGAGCTAACTGAAATTGATCAAAAAGAATTAGCAAGGCTTAAAGGAAGTACGAACCGCTCCGCAGAAGAAAATCTAAGTTTAAAAACACTTGAAGCTAAAGGAAAAAGACTACCCGCAATTCGTTGGATGCTAGATGTAATGACAAGTCGATTTTCAGACAATCGAGTTGCAGAAAAACATAAAGTATTTCGCATTGAAAATGATCAGCTACTTGGGTTGTTATCCTTACAACCAAGGCCGGGGCTTCGCTATTCAATTGAAGAATTTGCTGGGCAGATGGGTGAACTTGAAAAAGCAGGTAAATCAGCAGATCAAAAAGAACCTGCAAAGCGAGATAGTTTAGATAAAAGCGTGCTGCAACTTGCTCACCACTTGCAATCCTTTATTGAAATCGCTTCTATGCAAACTCCTTTGGTTATTCCTTCGGGCAAAGGCGAAGATTGGAAACCATTTATGCAAGCAGCATTGGAATCAAGAAACAATAATCAAAACGACCCCGCAGTTGCAGCATTTGGGCAAATGATACTTTCCTATATGAAGAATGAGCCCGCAAATTTTAACAAGTCGCTTGTTGAATACCGAGAACTTGTAACAAAGTCATTGCCAACCGAAACCGAGATTTCACAATTTGAAGTGTTCTTTAATCACTTCGCACCTTTTTATCATTGCATCGTGCTATATCTTTTTGTGTTTTTGATATCGTGTTTCGCCTGGGTAACATCGCCTCAAATGTTAAACAAAACTGCATTTTGGCTCTGCCTATTAACTCTGATCGTGCATACTTGGGCGTTAGGATCACGGATGTACATACAAGGAAGGCCTCCAGTTACCAACCTCTATTCCTCTGCAATTTTTATTGGGTGGGGTTGCGTTTTAGGATGCTTAATGCTTGAAGGTATTTATAAAAATGGCATTGGAAATATCGTTGGATCAATCACAGGTTCCTTAACATTATTAATTGCGCAGCACCTTTCCGCTGAGGGCGATACGCTTGAAATGATGCAAGCAGTATTAGATACCAATTTTTGGCTCGCTACCCATGTAACTTGTGTCACCCTTGGTTACACCGCAACCTTTATGGCTGGGTTTCTAGGAATCGTTTATGTCTTTATGGGTTTATTCACAACAACCCTGACAGAAGCGCGCGATAAATCTTTGACTCAAATGATTTACGGGGTCGTCTGCTTTTCAATGTTATTCAGTTTTGTAGGAACCGTACTAGGCGGTATTTGGGCTGATCAATCTTGGGGTCGTTTCTGGGGCTGGGATCCTAAAGAAAATGGTGCGCTCCTTATTGTTATTTGGAACGCTCTTATCCTTCACGCCCGGTGGGGTGGGATGGCAAAAAATCGCGGCGTTGCTCTCCTTGCTATCGGCGGCAATATGATTACTGGGTGGTCTTGGTTTGGCACTAACCAACTTGGCGTTGGCCTTCACGCCTATGGCTTTAACGACCAACTTGCTTGGGGCCTTACCGCTTTCTGGATTAGTCAACTTGCTTTAATTGGCTTAGGGCTTATTCCACGCAACCTCTGGATGAGCAGTAGAATCGTCCAAAATACCACCAACCTTTCAGGAAAATTAAAACCAAAACAAGCTTGATCCTCATCATCTGTTTTATTTTAATCATCACAAGGATGGCACATAATTGTTCCATCCTATTTCAATGGCTACCAATGGGTTCACCTTGAAAACAAATCCTACCGAACCAGAAAAAACTGACTACCTTGGGCTTGCGTCTAGCCCTACTCAGCAGCACGCTTATCTACATGGGCCACGAATTGTTGCAATCGAAACTCTGGTTCCTCACGATATTATGGCGGGGCTTATGCTCTTACGCATTCATACCGATGCGGGAACAGTCGATGGCACCCCCGTGATCGGCCACGGCGAAACCTACTACATTCCTCACGCTGTCGCCTCGGTTTTACACGACTGGATGGCACGCCGTTTACTCGGGGCCAACGCTACCGCAATCGAAAGCCATTGGCGCTTTCTTTACGAGCGCGCTTCTGCCTTTGGCGTTCGAGGATCTGAACTACGAGCCATCTCTGCCATTGATCTTGCCTTATGGGATATCTTAGGGCAGTTAACCAAACAACCCATTTGGAAACTGTTAGGCGGGCCCGTCCGATCTTCCATTCCAGTTTACAACAGTTGTGGCGGCCCAAGTTACGGCAGACGGCCCAAGGATGCCCCCACAGAACAAGGTTGGCCCGGGCATGGCGACCTAGGAAAACCCGGACCCCTTGAAGACAATTACAACAGCGTCTTTCACGCTGCAGACCTTGCGGAAGAATTACTTGCCCAGGGTTATACTGCAATGAAACTTTGGTCGCTTGATCAGGTCTACCAAAAAACTGGTGGGCACCGTGTTTCTTGGCCCGATCTAGAACACGCCTTAAAACCCCTGCATGAAATTCGCAACCGTGTTGGCATGAAAATGGAACTCATGCTGGATGGCCATGGCTTCTTCTCACTTCCCGCTGCACTTCGTATTGCAGAAGCAATGCGAGAAATTAAACCTCTTTGGCTCGAAGATGTCATCCGACCCGACTGCATTGATACCATAGCAGATTTTCGTGATCGGGCAGGCGTTCCTATTGCTGTAAGTGAAATGCTCGTAAGCCGCGAGGAATACCGTCAGGTGCTTTTACAGCGTGCAGCAGATTATGTAATGATCGATCCAACCTGGGTAGGCGGGATCAGCGAAACCAGAAGATCAGCGGAACTAGCTCAGGCGTTTAATGTGCCCGCACTCATGCACGATTGCACCGGGCCCCTCACGCTATTTGCAGGGCTACAAATTTCCGCATCGTGCTCGAATGTTACTTATCAGGAAAGCGTAAGAGCCCATATTAAAACGCTTTATTCTCACCTAATTGATGATACCGTTACCGTAAAGAATGGCGAAATAGCATTACCCATGGGTTCGGGGTTAGGAGTCAGGTTACTGCCTGAACTTTTCACAAAAGATCATCCTGGATATCGAATAAGCAAACTTTAAAGTCACAGAAGAAAGGAACCCAACTTATAAAGATGGGTTCCTAGAAGTTGCATTGAATTATTTAACAAGGGGAGCGATAGCATCGAGGTTAACGATTTTTTCGCCTCCCTCGATGGTGCAAAGGGCCCGAAAGATATCGGGAGAAATTTTAGTAGAAATTTCTCGAACCTTGCCGTCTGCCATGATGGCGATTCCGTAAAGTTCCTTTTCTTTTTTCCGATTGATTCGTTCAAGGAAAAGAAAAGGTTCTAAAGCATCGGGACCTGTAGAAACACCCGCAATGGTGGCACCGCCCCCGGAAAGCCAAACCTGATTTTTGTTTTGACGGGTTAATAGTAACGCAATGGTATTTGCTGGCCCATCTTTTATATCTTCTAATTTTGTAAGGCGATCGTAAGCAAAGATACCGCGTTGCTTGTTGGTTTCAGGGTACTCTGCAGATTCAAAACCTACCCCCGAAACGCCAATAAAGGTAGTGGTGCCAAACTGATTAGGTTCCAAGCCGATAGATTGTCCTTCCACCAAGGGACTTGCGTAAAGGAGATCGGGGACAAAAATTCTAGCGACGAGAAGGTTTTTAGCATCACTCCAAGGTTTAGTTTTATCAACTTGGTTGGCAAAATTACTGTAATCGCCATCAGAAAAATAAGGTAATAATTCTGCGATCCAACCCACTCTTTTTTCCGGTGCCATTTTCAATCCAAACTTTTGGTTGTTGGTTGCTTCGATTGCAGTACCACGAGGAAATGCTTTCTTTTCATTTACATAACTTGTAAGAGCTTTTGCCATTGGCTCTGCATTTTTCCCCATCGCTAAAGTTTCAAAACTATTTTTCATCGAAACAGCAGAATCTGCCGCCATTTGCTCGAAGGGTAAAGTC
Source organism: Gemmataceae bacterium (assembly GCA_041694635.1). GTDB lineage: Bacteria > Planctomycetota > Planctomycetia > Gemmatales > Gemmataceae > UBA969. The sequence continues at coordinate 14,028 of JBDNHI010000033.1, forward strand.
ATAGCGTCAGGCAATTTCAATAAAATTTCCATACCCATCGAAGTAATAGATAAGTTAGGCCGATACTTTACAAAACCAGAAATATTGCCATTTAATGAGGGTTTTCCAGCATCGGTTCCCACTGGAATTTGACCAAGGGGTGAGATACTTGGATTATTTGGTGTGCCATTTGGATTCGTGGTTGTGTCAGCGCTGAGATCTTCCGTTGAAGCGGAAATATCTAATTTGGCTAACTTTGAAATTAAAGGCACTCGATTAATAAATGGGAAGACAAGCTTAGCAAAATCAGCGCCGATTTTACGGTCTTGACTAAATACTTGCAAATTTAGCATCTGTATTTCTTTATCTAATCTTTCAAGGCATATAAACCCAAACTCTAACTTCGATAAATTTTTCACTTGGCTTACAACATCTGGGGGAATGGGCGCGCCCCCGGGCGTTTTTACCGTGCCTAAAAATACTGTCGCAAGTGGAATAACCGCAGCCAATTCTGAAAGATCAACACCAATATTTATGATCGATTTATGATTTGGCTTTATCTCGGAAGATGTTGCAACTTCACGCAATACCGCCTGAAAGGGTTGCGAAAACTTTAAAGGCAGCGTTTGAAATTGATTGCCCGCTACGCTAGGCGTGGCATTGGGTGGAACTCCCGGGGTAGGCGCATTTGGATCTGCTGGGGCATTTGGCAAAGTTCCCGGGGGAGCAATCGGCGCTGGCCCACCGGGCGCAATCGGATTATCAGGCGGTACCGAACCCGGCATTGGATTATTAGGATCCCCTGCAGGTTTTACCTCGGTTGGCGGAGGTGGGCTCGAAATTTTCCTTGGTTTTGCTTTATCTTTTTTAAGATAATCATTCATCTTTTCTTCTGAGGCTAGTACTATCGTTCTGCTATCTGCCAAAAGAAAAGATACTTTTTCTTTTCCTAAATCAAATCCAAGTAATAAATAACTTAGTGGATCTAGCTGGCCTTCTATTTTACTCCAAGATATTCCTTCAATAGGCGCTTCTTGTGTTAGGCCAATACTTTTTTCTAAATACGCTTTATCAAATGGCTTATCGGATCGAATGATTGCCATCTTCCAGCTTTTCTTTATTCCGGGCAGTTTGATTTCGGGAAGTAATCCCAAGCCAGCACTGCGAGCAAGCATAATCTGATCAATATCTTCTAAAGGTATGCCAAAAGTCTTTTTGAAGCCTAAATCTCGGAAGGCGCCGGGCTTAAATAAAGTAGGTGCAATTTTGCTATCGAAGAATTCTTTTATATTCATAATCGCAACAAACTTAGAATCATTTGGAAGGCGATTAGAAAGGTCGGGGTCGACATTATCACTTTTTGTTACAACGGGCGTTGGCATTTCTACTTTTGGAATGTCTTTATTTTCTTCTTTTTCTTCAACTTTAGTATCGGGCCCGGTTGGCCCCCTTGACTTAGATCTGTTACTGGCAACCTTGCCATCTTTAGGTGGGGAATCTTTTGGAAATAGAAAAAGTGCAGCAACAATTGCAACCAAGGCAACCAAGCCTACTCCGCCGCCAATCATAAGCATTTTCTTATTTTTATCGCTCATTTTTGCTGAGGACTTTGGTTTTTGTTTTGATTCAGCTTGTTTTATTTCTTGCTTAGCTTTAGCAGCAGCTTCCTTGCCAGTAATTTTTGGCTTGGCAGGTGTATCTTTTTTAGCCCCATCGCTTTTTCCAGGCGCTTCTACTACAAATCGAAACTTGCATTTTGTACACTCCAGCTTCTTACCGATCAAGGTTTCATCCTTTACGGTTTCCATAGAATCACAACTGGAACACTTTTGTTTAAAACTACCTGCCATAATTCAACTCCTGAACAAACTTACCAAGCCATTAACTTAATCTAAATCTATAATAATCTTACCCTATAATGGGTTCAAATACCCAACTCAATCCTGCAGAAAATGAAATTTCTTCAGGTGCAAATTTAAGTAATCCAAGTTATAATCTAAAAATTAAACCATTGTCTAAGAAGAACGCTAATGACAAGAGCCTTAAATAAGAAACAACTTTTCGTGCTAGCCACAACTATTTTAATAGGAATCGTGCTATTTTCGCTGGCATTTTTTTCGATAGGATCACGCGGTTGGTATGGTAAAGATGCCCTAACCCTGCAAACAAGTTTTCTCGATATTCGAGGTGTAGATATTGGGGTAAGGGTACGAATTCAAGGGATGGATGCGGGGGAAGTGGTAGGAATCAAGGCACCGGAAGGCCCGGGTACCCCGGTAATACTTTCCTTAAGGATTCGTGGAACATTCAGCAATTTACTGCGAAAAGATGCCCAAGCAGCAATAGTTTCAGAAGGTTTACTAGGCGGAAAGGTTTTAGAAATTTCTCCGGGGTCGCCCTCTTCTCCTACCCTTACTAACAACGAAATGATTGCTAGCAAAAACTCACCCGAGTTTGGCGAAATCTTAGGCCAACTCTCGGATACCCTTACCGGTATTAAAAATGGCGAAGGATCATTAGGAAAACTTACCAAAGATTCTAAACTTTACGACTCGATTGTTTTATTAGCGAATCAAACCCAACAAACTATGCAAACTTTCCAGCAAGATGCCGATGCCATTAAAAGAGTGCCCATTATAGGCGGGTATATCGAAGACCCAATGCAACTGATTGTACGATCGAATGCCGAAATGAAACGAAAGACGATAAATTGTTCTGCTTTATTTGAATCAGGAAATGCTATTTTGACAGCGGAAGGGAAAAAAGTTTTAGATAAAGTTCCCGCGTGGATTTCGACCTTTCCTAAAGAAAGCGATATTGTCATTGCGGCATTAAACTCTGCGGTTTCAAGCGAAAAAGACGCTTTAAAATTATTGCTTTCACGCCAGCAAGCAGAAACGGTCACCGATTATTTAAAGAACAACCATTCCATTCACAAGATAGGGTGGTTTTCTAGGCGCAAAATAACCCCATTGGGATTAGGCGATAAAAATTTCCCCGGGATTGAACCTTCCACAGAATCTGAAAGCTCTCGTATCGAATTACTAGTTTACATCAACCGAGGCTAGTCGATGCAAAGTTCAAACAACCAGGCTAATCTTTTACCTAGTAAAGAAGCCAAAATGCTTTATGCATTTTGTCGGGTACATCTTCCAAGAATCGATTTAGCATTCGAACTTCTTGCAGCGCATTTAATCCGGTGTAAAGATTTATTCAACTTGAAAAACAAAGGTAAAGGACTTCCCGAGAAAGAAATTCTAGACGGCCTTTATTACCTAGACTTTTACCTTGCAATTGCCTGCCTCGAAGGTTTAGACACCGCTTGGGAAACTTTATTCGCTTCCAAAACAGGACGACACGACCAATTACTTATCGATGCTCTTAGGTTTAGGGCCACCAGACTTTTCCCTTGCGATTCAACTAGGCAAGATGATGCAGTCTCAGAATTCTGGGGCTTCTTACTTACCGGGGAGAAAGAAACTTCTTCCTCGGTGCTCGAGAAATATGATGGCAGAAGGCCGCTAGTCCCTTGGTTGATTCGTGTTTTTCATAATTCGAACCTTTCGAAATTACGCCAAGTAAAAACGGGTAGACCCTTGGCAGAAGATGAAGCCGACGAAATGTATTGGCACGCCCCCGAGATATCAGATGAGCATTGGCATCAAGAATTTCGGTTCGCAGCTCAGGAATGGCTTGAAACCCTAACCGACAAAGAAAAACTTTTGCTTGGGCTTAGGGTAAGGTACCGCTTATCTCAGCGAGAATCAGCCACTTTTCTTGGCATTCACGAAAGTAATATTTCAAGGCTGACAGATAAAATTCGTGCTAATTGCCTTGCCATCATTGAAACAAGGCTTCTAAACGCAGGATGGAGTGGCGACGATTTGCAAACTTTTGTAAATACCGAAATGGAAACTTTAATGCTGGATGAACCCAGATTATCTGCGGAAAATCTCGCCCTTTTACTTGCAAAAAAAGGCCTTTTACCTCCCAACCTCAACAAATAATTAACTATTTTTAATCTTGTTATGACGATTCGCCCTTCTTTTCGTTTAATATACTCTAAGGACTAGCTAGGTTTTAGAGGCACCAAGAATGAGCCGCGGCATTCATCACGCCGATAAGGGGAATTCTTCGCCATTGGCTGACATTGTTGGTCAATCTCAGGCAATGCAAGAAGTCTACAATCTTATCAAAAAAGTCGCACCCACTTATGCCACCGTTTTGGTCATAGGCGAGACAGGCACAGGCAAAGAACTTATTGCTAAGGCTGTCCATTGCCTTTCCAAACGAAATGATGGGCCTTACATTAGGGTTAATTGTGGCGCACTTAACGAAAGCCTCCTTGAAAGTGAATTGTTTGGTCATATCAAAGGCGCTTTCACTGGCGCTGTCGAAAACAAAACGGGCAGGTTTGAAGCAGCGCACGGCGGGACTATCTTCCTCGATGAAATTTCTAGTATGAGCCCTAAGCTGCAGGTTAAACTTCTTCGCGTTCTTCAAGAAAACGAATTCGAACGCGTTGGCGAAAGTAAAACCATTCGCGTCGATTGCAGGGTTGTTGCTGCAACTAATCAGTTTCTCGAAGATGAAATTGATGCGGGCAGATTTAGAGAAGATCTTTATTACCGCTTAAATGTCGTCCCTGTTTACCTGCCTCCTTTAAGGGAACGCAAAGACGACATCTCTGCACTTGCAACATTCTTTTTAGTACGCCACGCCACCGCTAATAAACTCGAGGTCCCCGAACTTACTTCCGAAATGTTTGAAATCTTGTTAAAGCACGATTGGCCCGGAAATGTTAGAGAGCTAGAAAACTACATGGCTCGGGCGGTTGTACTTTCGAACGGCTCTACCCTTACTGCTTCTTGCATAGATCCACCCGGGAAAAAGGTTAAACGCTATAAACCTTTACTTGCCAAAAGTCCTGTTGAAAATGGCACAAACCTTGCCAAACTGATTCAGCAAGTGGTTCAGCTTGGGATTAATTCCCTGCCCGATGGCGTTTTATCCGACCAGATAGTTGGCGCAGTCGAGCGTGAATTAATCCATCAAGTTCTTGAACAATGCGACCATATTCAGGTTAAGGCTGCAACTAGGCTGGGTATTAACCGAAATACGCTGCATAAAAAGGTTCAAGAAAGTGGTAAAAACGAAACAAACCCACCCGCAGAGTAAATTTAAGAATTGCCCCAAAGCCCGCTTGCAGTCATTCCCACGAAGGTGGGAAACCAGTTGTTTAA
>JBDNHI010000034.1:0-14222 GCA_041694635.1 Gemmataceae bacterium
AAAGATTGATCTAAATCAGATAAAGATTGACATCCAAGTAAGCACATCGCAAGTTTTAATTCTTCTAAAAGGATGTGAAATAGATGAGAAACGCCTGCTTCCCCTGCAACTGCCAACGCATAAACAAAGGGTTTTCCGATCAAAACGCCGTTAGCTCCTAAAGCAATGGCTTTGAGGATATCGGTACCCCTAAAGATGCCGCCATCCATAAAAATTTCGGCCCTTCCTTGCACAGCTTTGTCAATTAAAGGAAGGACATCTAGAGCAGTTGGAACGCCATCAAGTTGCCTGCCCCCATGGTTAGAAATGAAGATAGCATGAGCACCAAGGTCAGCTGCAATCTTGGCATCATCCGGATGTAAAATTCCTTTAAGACCCCAAGGCAATTTAGTTTGCGTCAAGATTGCTTCCATTGAATTCCAATTTAAATGGGTATCAAAACGGGCTGAAATTCGTTCTGCGCCTGAACCTTCTGCTTGCTGCATAATCCCATTTAAGCTGTCATCCAAATTTTCAAGTTTCAAGCCGGGGGGAAGATGAAATTTATGGAGGGTATCCGCTTCTCTTTTTCCAAGAATCTGAGCATCTACCGTCACGATTAAACCTTGGTACCCAGCAGCTTCTGCGCGCTGAATTAAAGCTTTGGTCAGTCCTTTATCTTTAAAGCAATAAAGCTGGAAATAGCGATACCCTTTCGATTCTTTAGCAATATCTTCCAGCTTCGTGGTAGCCATCGTGCTGGCAATACAAGGGATATTTGCAAGATTAGTGGCCCGAACTAGGGCAGATTCTCCGTCTGGGTAAGCAAGTTTAAGCATAGCAACGGGGGCGGGTAAAAAAGGTAGTGTGACTTTATTGCCAAATAAACGAGAAGTTAAATCGGGATCGTTGACCCCACGAAGAACACGGGGCCAAAGTTTTATTTTATCCCAGCAAGTTCTATTTTCGCGCAGGGTGATTTCATCGCAAGCACCCCCAGAGAAATAAGCGTAAGCCATTGGTGAAAGAATCTTTTTAGCAGCAGGTTCGAACTGTTGCAGATTAAGAATTTTGGAGAGGTGGAATTGGGGTTCGGACATTGGTAAGTAAAGTGGAAGGAGAAAAAAAACGCCGACTGGGAAAAACCAGACGGCGTGTACTTCAAAGAATTGAGGTTAAGTTAGTTAGCGGAAACAGCAGCAATTTCAGGAAGAACATTAACGCGCCTGCTGTTATGATCGAAGAAGACAGTGCCATCCGCCATAGCGAAAAGGGTATCATCTTTAGCTCTGCGGACATTTTTACCGGGGTGAAATTTGGTACCACGCTGCCTAAGAATGATACAGCCAGTGGTAACTTTGCCACCACCAAAGACTTTAAAGCCAAGGCGCTGGCTATTAGATTCGCGCCCATTTTTTACAGATCCCTGACCTTTTTTATGTGCCATGACTTAATTCTCCCATCAAAAAAACAGTATTACCCAACCCAAGGACGGGTGGGTAAGTTATTCTATAAGTTGCCAAAGAAATTCTAGAAGAATTATTCTTTTTTGCCAGCATCAACTTTAGGAACTGCGCCAATTAGGGGTATTTTTAGCTCGGAAGCTCTATAAATCCAGCTAGCTGGGGGTATAAATTGAATTTCCCCACTCTTCTGATTAAATTTGTCGCCTAGACGCTTAAAGTTAACCTGTAAGGTTTTACGACGAACCACCGGCTCTACATCGGGTGGAATCGGGTCGGTTACGGCCCAGCCGTTCGATAATCCGGTCACAAAGATGCTAAAGCGGTTGGCATCTGCATCCACATCATCCCAAATAGCAACGCCAGTCACTGTTTTTGGTGCAACCCCAGGTTGAGAGACTGGAATTTCATCTTTTGCAATCGTGACGGAATTCTTAATTTTATAGAATCCTGAATCTTGATCATCAGGGTCAGCGGTGGGGTCTTCAAGCCGAACTACAGCTTTCTGAACTTTAGGCATAATCTGATCTTTATGGACAGTATTAGTATCGGTACGGATTTCGAAATCTGGGATAAAACGCCTAGGTTTCCCGGTATTATTAATGACCTGATACCAGAGGTACCAGCAAACTTTTTGGCCCCGCCCCGGGATATCAACTTTGACAAGCCTTGGGTCTTTAAATTTAAAATCGAGGACCCAAATTTTACTATCAGCCTTGTTAATAACATCTTTATCTTGAGGACTAGGCCCGGGCTTGACTTCTCGTTCGTTAGGATTAACCGCGAAGACTAAACCGGAGAGTGAAACGCCGACAAATAGAGCAAGAAAGGCAGGCCAAGAGCCGAATTTTTGTTGTTTTAATAATTTTTCCACCCCAAACACTCCTCTCGCTTTACCCTTTTTTTAGCTTCCTTGCTAAATTAAAGGCAAACCATAGTCCTGTCATATAACAAGATTCGAAAAATTAGGTCAAGGCAGGAAGTAATTCATTCAATGCACTTACCGCAAAACTTCTTAATCCTTTGGCGGGAAGTAAAATAACACCTTGTTTCTGACTTACCCAATTTCTCCATCCTAAACTAATGAGAGTTTAGGTGGTTTGAATAAAACTTGTTTGACTTGGCTCGTGCAGCCCGGGAGGAAGATTGAATTAGTTTTGAAGAGGCGGGGCCACCTATGTTTTCATTCTAATTACAAATTTTTCCACTTCGTGAAAGCTCTTTAAAGAAAAAAACCATAAGCTGCAAATAACCGAGCATGATGTTCTTTTGCACAAGAGGGGAGGCGCAATTAAATTTGCACCTCCCCTCTTTTATTAAACAGTGCAATAATGAGCGCTGAATGCACAAACGACTTTTCGGCGACGATGAGAACATTTACACGAAAACCCCATCGCGGAAATCCAAATCATTGGCGAAGAACTGGTCCACCAACTCCAGGGTGCGGCCATTGAAGATTTTCACATGGGGACTGCCACCTGGCCCGGCCCCTGTCAGCAGATCCAGCCTGCCATCCATATCGTAATCCTGAATGGAAATGCGCACCCCACCCAAAAAAGCGGCATCAAAAGCAAGAAAATCGAATCGGCTCTTCAAGGTCTGAGCATCTAGGATTCGCACATGGGGACTGCCCCCAGAGCCTGCACCCAAGACGATCTCCACCCGTTCATCTCCCCCCAGATCTCCCGCAGCAACGAATACGCCACCAGTAAAGTCTACATCAAAAGCAAAGAAGGAACTCAGAAGTGCGCCATTGGCACTGAAGATTTTCACATGGGGGCCACCACCCGGGCCGGCCGCCACCACTATTTCTTTGACACCATCATTATTGATGTCCACAAAGGCCACCCTGACACCACCACGAAATTCGGGGGTGAATGCAAAGAAAGAGAGCATTTCGGAACCATCGGCATGCAACAGTTTCACATGGGGGCCGCCACCCGAACCCGCTCCCACCAAAAACTCATCCACGCCATCTCCATCAATGTCAGCTACATCCATGAACACTCCACCACGGAAAGCCATATCAAAAACCTGAATTTCCTTTTGCATCTGGCCTGTGGAAAGGTTCATGATTTTCAGCATCGGCGTGCTCCCCGACATGGGAGCGACCACGGCAAGCGGGGTGTTGGTGGAATCAAGGACTGCCATCCGGACAATTGCCCCGCTTTGATTACCCAGGGGGATTATCTGCAAAGAGCCGTCTGTTTTCCGAATGGAGGTTTGGCTCCCCGTGGTGACGATCACAGGGGTAAAGCCAGGGGGCGGGATAGCAGGCATCCCGACCAAGCTGCCTCCCAGGCTAAAGACGGCGGCCCTCAAATCCGAAAGGGAGTTTGCCCGAAATACGGAAGGGGCAATAACCACATGGCCTCCATTGTTGAACAAGGCTTGGCCTAACCCGGTACCATTCGTGCCATCGGTGTTGATGGAGGCGATGCCCCCATCCCTCGTTTGAGCACCATCGCCCGCAACGGCGTTGGCAATATTGGTGACATACTCCGGGCTGTCGCCACCCTGGCCGCCCCGGGTGAAGTTGGACTGAAAGACCGTTTGGCCGGCAATGGTTAATTTGGCCCCAGAGGCATTATAGATAGCACCTCCCAAACCAGAACCACCACCCCCCGCCCCAACTAGGATCATCTGGCTACTCAACAGAGTTGGATCACCGGACAAGGTGTAGTTGAAATTTGCGCTGGTTGGCATCCCGCCTGATCCCGCCAAATAACCGCCACCTGCGCCACCCGCACCAGTCCGTTCGCCATTCTGACCAAAAGGCGCACCGCCCTGACTAAGGTCTCTCATGAACATGCCAATGGCGGGGATCATAGCATCACCCCCAATTCCTCCGAGGGCGCCATTGTTTACAAACCGCACATTGGAAATGGTGGTATTTCCCTGATTCAAGATGGCTCCCCCCAGACCCGCGCCGCCCCCACTTGCACCCGCAGCCAAACCAGGAATGGCGGATATGCCGTCATGGCCATTGGTGCCAAGGGAGGCAAAACCACTCAGAGTCAGGTTCGCAAGGCCAAAATCTACCCCGGGTCGGATCAAAAATGCGCGGAAAGAGCCATCGCCTTGCAGGGTGATTCCGAGATTGCCCCCGTCAATCCGCAAGTCATCCAAAATCCGGAAGGCACTGGGGCCGTAAAGTGAACTGTCATCAGGAAGGCCATCGGGCCCCAAAGGCAATCGAGGTGGAACAACAGTCCAAAAATGGGTCGTGGAATCGAATTCAATAAAGGAAGCGGCAAGGGGTGCGGTGCTACCTGTCAGGGTGAGTGTCTTCCCTTGGAATGAAGAATCAAACTTAATCGAGGTAACGAAACCTTCATTGGCTTGCCGCACCAGAGTTTTCAGCGTCCCTTGGGCATCCTCGCCCTCCACAGTCACGACACCCACGGAATCCACAGCGATATCCCCCAGGCGAATGATCTCCGGGGTATTGAAAGCAGCATGAACTTTGATTGGGGCCGAGCCATCCAAGGCTCGCAAGCGAAAGTTGAAAAACCGGGCATCCGCAATGTCCAGCTTTACTTGATAATCCCCAGGGGTCGTCACTGGGATCTCAAAAAGCCCCAGAAGATCTGAGGAAACATGGTAGGTCGATCCGTCTGGCCCTGTGGCAATAATCCCAATGCCACCCACGGGTTGGCCCAAATCGCCTACGATTTTCACTCTGCCACGCAAAACAATGTCATTTGGCACAAGCTGCAAATTAGCGCTGACTGACCCCTGGCTTAAATCAACCACCCGCCTTGGCGCAAATCCCACACCTGCCGAATAGTGGGAAGGAATCACAAAAACTACGGAGAGGCTTGCAGGTTGTCCATCAACATCCAGGAAGTAGTGCCCATTTTCATTCGAATGGGTAACCGGCTCACCGGGGTCTTCACTGCCGTTATTGTTCAGGTCTGCAAATATCCGCACGCCCGACATGGGCACTTGGACTGGGTTGCTGCCAACATCAGGATTGGAACCGGTTGCCCCATTGACCAATCCAAGGGGGCTGGAAACGATCCCTTCCACATCGTGACGCAGCGTGAATGAAGTCGATACGCCATAAATCGGCGGCCAAAGGGCAGCATCATCCACCAAGCCGTATAGCCAGAGCTTTCCCGAAGGCAGGTTGGAGGAATCCCAGGTGACATCCACCGACCAGGATCCATCAGGCTGAACTACCACGGGAATCTGGACAGCGGGTTCCCCATTGGCCATGGTTGCCCGATGCTCCAATTCGCCAGCTTTATCCAAGGAGTAGAAAAGACTGACCTGTACTTCGGTAATCCGTGGGTCATACACCCGGCCCGAAAGTTTGGTCACCACCAAACCCGTTCCAAGGATATCAGGAACAACGGTCGCTTCGATTTTCGAGGGTTCCGCTCGCCAGGTGGCAGTAACATCAGGGGAAACCGGGGATCCAAAACTTACATCCGATCCAACCAGTTCCACCTTGCTACGGATGGTGGCCCGGGGAACCAGATTGGAGGGGATGTATTTGCCCCCACGGTTGGTTCCGTTTTCAGGCCTGAATGTGACCAGGACGGATCCTAATTGTTTTTCGGCATCGTAGGAGGGAATCCCGATCTGCACCGTGGTATCGGGAAGAGGATCCACATAAATTCGGATGGACTGCAACCAATCTTCTGGCAATAGGCCGTTGGCATTGAGTTGTGGTTTAAAACTGAACAGATACTTGGCCCTGAGCACATTCAGGTTGGCAATGGCTTGCCCATTGGAATCCGTGCCGATGGCAGACAATTTGCCGCTGTATTCAAACGCCCTAGTCCAGGTAGCCTCGATGTCCGGCTCGGAGTTGTAGGAAGGAAGCTCAGGATGCGTGCCTGCCAATGCCACCTTGCTGGTCAGCCTTGAATTCAACACCAAGCCACGGGGCAGATATTGCCCAGCCAACGGCACTACACGAACCCCCACCGTGCCCAAGCCTGTGGCTGGATCGAAGGTGGCACCCATGGGTTCAAACTTTAATCCAGCCACAGGCGACACCCGGAAGTCCACGGCGTTCAACCAAGAAAGATGGCTCGCTCGTAAAGAGGGGTCTTCCACACGAAAGTGGACCACATACTCGCCAATTAACACTTCGGTTTCTGGAACCGGGCTGGATTGCCCTTGGTAGGAATGGGATTGCATCGTTGAGTTCATCTCGGTCATGCCCGAACCACCGGACAGATTACCCCCCGGTACAAGGGAGAGTTGGGCCATAGGCTGAAAATTGTCCAAGGTCGCCACCGAGGAAGTTCCTAATCGCGATTTAACCCCCCGGTCATCCAAAAGATCCACCCGGTTGTTCCAGAGGTCCCAACGCAGGCCCGCGTCTTTGTACTTGAACCAATCAAAGGGATCCTTGTAGGAAAACCAGGCGGTGATGCCAATCTGATGTTGGTTGGGGAAAATTTCCAGATAGAAATTGGCGCCTCCGATCTCCAGTTCGCCTAGCACAGGAATCAGGTTGTGGAGTTGCAAGGTGCCGCCTGCCCGTAGACTGAGGCCATTACCATCAAAAGCCATGCGACCCTTGAGGCGAATTTCAAACAACGGAATCAAAGGGTCTGTGGCACGCAAATCCACATCGGCAAAATACTCGTTCTTGGACCAATCCAAGGTGATGCCAGCGGTTCCCTGAGCGAGCAGGCCTTTCCATATTCTGGCTCCGATCGGCCCTTCCTCTTTTCCAAGGATATAGGCATCCGCTTGAACCCGCATGCCGCTGGGGCTGATGATGGCGGTGCCGAAGAATTGTGCAAGGGCGTACTTACCACCAATAATTGGCACTCCGGTAAGGTCTACTTGCGCACCCACCAGAATTCCGACCTGAGCTGTGAAGGTGAGTTTTGAAAGGTCAAGGAAATCAATGTTACGGATGGTGCCATTGAATTGGTTGATAAAAATGGAAGTGGAGGGGATGTTGATCATCGTTCGAGCTTCCACGATGATTTCGCTTACCATCCTGTCGGTGAAGGCGAATTTTCCCGCCAGACCCCACCCATTGACCGTCAACCCGCAGGTGGCCACCACGGAAAAGGATTCTCCAACCTTGGTGAAACCAAAACGGGTCTCCTCCAGTTTAAACCCTCCCAAATTAATCCCGCCAAACGCCAGTTCCACACCATTCAGGTCCCAAGAATCCAAAACCGGCTTGGAAGTGTCAATCACAAGCCCCGGGTTGGCCCGGGTGCCAAGGGAAGCCTCGATCCAGACGCCAACTCTAACCCTTGCGGAGCCATAGACAGCCCATTGGCTCTTGGCCATGTCCCAGGTTAAACCCGCATCTTTGAGGGTTGCTTCAAAATCCCCCAAATTGACCGATCCAGAGATGGCCGCATCGGCCCGAACGATGACACCATGCACCCAGCTAATCCCGGGACTTTCCAGACTGTCTCCAAACGCCAGGCCGTAGCCCACATCGCTGACTTTCACATTGACCTTGCCAAATAAATCCCATTGATCCGGCCCAGAAAGATAGCGCAAACCTAGCGAGCCATTCGATTGAAAGTCCAACCCGCCAATTTCAACATTTTGAATATTTGGGATATTTTGGATATTGGCACCAATCACTACCGAAAAGTCCTTGATTTTTCCATCCACAATGGTGATGCCAGGGTTGGTCAAATCAACGGAAACGCCGGCATCGGCATCCATTCCCCATGCGGAAGTATCAAATGCGAGACGGGCCATGCCACTTAACAGCAAATTCGCAGGGGATCCATTCTTTGCTTGGGAATAGGAAAGGCCAGCATTTGCGATATAGAAGGCCAGCCCTATGTCGTACTTTCCATTTCCATTGATATCGGTGTAGGTTTCGCTGGTATCTTTGATGAAATTCTTATTGCTGTCGACAAAACTTTCGCCAAAATTAGCCCCGATGGAACCCAAAAGCGAGAAGTGTTCCAAACCGTTGGCGCCAAAAACAATCCCTTGACTATCTGTCCTAAGGCTGCCACCCGCCAAAATAGGACCATCCAGCCGTGCCTTGACCCCACCTTGAATGGTCAAACGCCAAGGGTTCACTTCGTAGAGGAACCCCAGATTCTCCACGGTCAATTCCAAGTCATTTTTACCATCCTTGTCCAAATCGATGGGAAAGGTGCCTGTTAGCCCGCCACCAAACGATTCAAACGACCCGTTGCGCCAAATCCAACCGGGTTCAGCGATGCTGACTCCCACCGTGCCGCCCAACAGCATGGCAGTGCAGGCCCCATAAAGGCGGTAGGTTTGTTCCAGGGTTTTGTATTCAAAGTTCAATCCATTCAGTTGAATGGTGAAACCAGGAACCGCTTCCCAGACGCCTGATTCCAACTTGCCTGAGGCGGAAACCACCGTGCCACCCACCAAGCTGATGGAACCGGCAACGCGAACCCATGGATCGGCCGGTTCCCCTGCAAGCGAACCGATCTTAAATGACCCGTTCAGGTTCAAGGTTTCTTTCTCAATGTCCAGCAGGGCGCGGAGGTTTTGCAAATCCAAAGTAGTTTGGCCCAGATGAAGAATCCCGCTCACCTGGCCTGAAACACTGGCAATACCCCCGGCTTTCCACACGATTTCCCCGCTAGCCATGGCCAGCCTATCCACCCCGGCATTCAAGATGGTAGTGGCTGCGATTTTCAGCGAGGCAGCGCCATAGATGATGGAAGCATTTTCAAGTTTGAAGGTGTAGCCGCCTGCCACTATCTGCCCTTGAGCAGAAGCATTTATGCTTAAAACTCCCCCGGCGATCTGAATTCCCGGAGAAGGAAGGCTCACTTCCAAAATGTTTTCGCCCACCGTCAGGGTGGACATGCCCAGAATTTGCAATGCCTCCTGTTCAAACTGGTAACGAACCGTCAGCCGGTCGACTGAAAACTTTACCCCTTCAAGAGAAAGGCCTGCCGCTACAGTCCCTTCCAACCGCAAAACTTTGACAGTCCCGAGATTACTTACCCCTCCCAATTCAATTTGTACATTCTCAAGCCCGATGTAATTGCCATTCTCCTTAGAACCAAACTGCAAAAGCTTGGTGGATCCGGTCAGAATCAACTTGTCGGTTGTGCGATTGTAGGTTGCCGCCAGGGTGGAAGGGTCGATTTCATACCCTGCGATTTTCAGGCCGGCAATCAGTTTGATATTAAGAGATTCGATTCCTCCATTGGAAAGAACCAGACCATCCCCGGGGAGTTCCACCGAAACCCGGTTGCCATCAATGTCCAGCGAAGTGCTGCCTGTCAGCATGAACCGGGCGGGTGTGCCAGTGGTGGTGTTTTCCGCAACATAGCGGACAGCCAGATTGTCCACATCTAGTTTGGCGCCAAAGATATCGAACTTGCCCGAAAAGGCGGCATTCATCTCGAGAAGTTTTGGACCATTGGAGACCAGGCCGCGCGGCCCCTTGAGTTCATAATTCAGGGTCTGTCCCTTGATCACCACCCTACCCTTGGCGGTTTCAAGCCCCTGACTATCCGCCTCAAATGGCAGGAGTTTGAACCGGTCCACATGGAACTCGAATCCCCCCGTCCGCACGCTTACCCCGGTGAACTGGCCATTGATGAAAAGCTGAAAGTAGTTGAAGATGTTTTCAAAGGGACTGGCATTCGGATCAAACTTGAATTCGTGATTGGCCTGCACGAAGAAGTCGCTGGTGAAAACCTTGGGGTGCAGGTAGTCAACGGGGGTGATTTCCTGGCTGACTTTTTCAGGAACCGTGCTGGAAATATTCACCTGCGGATTCAGGGCCCCACCCCCCAGGCTCACGGTGAGTGTGGAACCGAAATTATCATCGTCCACCGGGATTGCATAATACCCTTCATTGTCCGTAAGGCTCCGGATTATCCTGCCGCCAGTGCCCGTGACCGTCACCCAAGCCTGGCTAAACCCGGGTTCGCCCGGATCGGCCTTGCCATTCTGGTTGGCGTCAACGGTGACCCGGCCTTTAATAAGCGGGAACACCATGACCGCGGTGAAATCCGCAACGGTGGTAAGTGTCTCAGAGCCTCGTTGGATGGTAATCGCTGCAGGTCCACCAGATGCTGGAAGTCGATTTCCCGGCAGGTCAAAGCCCAGGGTGTGGGTCCCAGAAGCCACATCGTAGAAATAATAAATTCCCTGGGAGTTGGTGACGGTGTTAGGCTCGTTCAGAGTGTCGCGAACGCCATTGCCGTTGAGATCAACGAAGGGCTCCCCGTTGTCGTAAATGCCGTTGAAATTCTTGTCATCAAAAGCTTCGGGAGAATCAAATTTCCCGTTATGGTTGGTGTCAATGTACACGGTCAGGCCGCTGTAAGGTGCAGCTATCCCCTCCGCTTCCTGCAATAGGGCCTTGCCTGTCACCTGGACGGAGGGAGTGAACCGGGAAAAGCCGCTGTAGCCGGGCGGATTGATCCCATCGTCAATCATGAGATAGGCCCACTTCGCAGTGGGGGTGAGCCCTTTCTCGCTCCAAGTTATGGTTCCCCCAACGGTGGAGGGAAATTGATTCAAGCCAACAATAGACGAACCGTTGGCGGGCGAGCCATTCAAGCCGATAAGGGGTAACACGATGCCCCCTTGCATAGTGGTTAACCCGCTGTTTGCATCGAGGGGGAAGAACTGGTTGGTGCCGTTTCCCCCCAACTCTGCTTGTTTATCCGTGACGAAATGAGGCAGGGTTGGAAGTTTCAGCCAATCCTTGGGAATGCTGTTGGAGTTGTAAGTCGTCAGATTGCCGAAACGAATGGCGGAATGCGTGTTGAACAGTTCGTAATAATTCTTCCCCGTGTCGGATACAATGCCACCTCCATTAGCAAGAGCAGCTTCTAATGTCTGAGCTTGTGCATAACCAGTGGGAACATTGGCGGCTTCAAACACCTGCCCGGGGCTTGTGCCTAATTGTTGCGAGTTTCGTAACATCACCCGAACTTTTTGGGCCCACAGGGGCTTGACCCGTTCTCGGGGGATTTCCACACTTCCACCCGATTCAGGCTCAATGGTGACGCTATTAGTTCCCACAGCCTTGATGGCGCCCTTGACCGTATCCCGGGTGCTGTTAAAGAAAAGCACCTCCATCCCCACGGATTCTGCTCCACCTGCAAACGGAAGATCCACTTTGTTTGCAATAATCTCAAATTGGTTGAAGCGGTTCTGCTCCACTACAAAGCCGGGGGCCACATAACCGGTGGCGGAGTCATAAGTCCACGCGCCGGTCTGTTGCACCAGCCAGCGGTTTGCCAAAACCCCAGCATCATCAAGAACCAACAGCGATACCGTTCCCCTGGATTGGGTGGTGGTGGAGGGGTTGACTTGGAAGGCAAAGGTGGTCTTATTGGTGAAGGAGTTGACCTCGGCACTGACCAGTTGCCCGTTGGTGAGACTGATTGTGGGATCTGCCAGGAAAACCGTCGTGAACATTTCCGGAATCAATGGAAGGGCCCGACCGCTAGGGAGCCCACCTCTAATCGAAACCTTCTTGGCGGAATCCCAAGTGGCAAGGGCGAATATGTCGAATCCCGATTTGGTGAGATCCAGTCCCTTCAGGAAATCTTCCGGCTTGGCCTTGATTTCGTACAGGTATTCATTTTGGTCCGCCCCTGCGTTGTAAAAAAACGAGTTCTGCTTCAAGCGAACCTTTAGGTCTACTTTCAGCTTGTCCACTCCCAGCACGGAGAATGTCTTGCTGTAATCCAGCTTTTGATTGGCATTGGGAAAGATATCCACAATGATGGCGCCCGCCGTGTAACCCTGCAGGTTTGGCTGCCCCATTTCCACCCGATAGGTGAAACTTACCCCGTTGGGCAGGGGATTCGTGACGCTTCCTGTGGGGATCTCCACCAGGATGTCGTTGGTGGTCAGGGCTGCCGCAAATTGACGATCATTGACATAGTTATTGTTGAGAATTATGCTCGAAGTGACAAACGGAATGGTGGCGGTAATCCTTGAACTATAGACCCCCGGCGCTCCCTGGGGCACCTGAACGGTGTAAGTCTGCGTGAGTTTGTAAGGGCTTTCAGATGATTCGAGGAATTCCCCCTTCCACCGCATGAAATCGGCAACATCGTCCGAATTCACCAGAAAGCCGTCCTGATTGACAAAATCGTATCCCGCCCCGGTGGTCGTATTAAAACCAAAAATCCGCACCTTCACCCAGGCGCCAATCACCTGCCGCTCCTCGGTGGCCAGGTAGAGGACGGTGCCTGATGCGTCGATTTCATTTACAGGCCAAAAGTCGAAGGGCCCGTAGGGGACTGGTTTTACCTGGATCATTGCGTAAATCATCGTCCCCTGCTCATTGATCAGCAGATGAAATTCGCCATGGACTAAGCTAATCAAGGTGGCATTAAATTTGACTTCATAGATGCTATTGCCCCAATCAATCAAAAAAGTTCCGGTTCCCTTGCCCGCGATAGCTTTCCACGGTTCCAAATGGGCGGCGTAGTTTGCCTCATCCCAATAGGCGACCAGAAAAACATCAACCTGGCCTTGGATAGTCTTGCCGCTCCAGGAAATTTTACCCCGCACAATGGCGGAGTGGATCTTGGTGTTGATGACCTTGCCGTCATCCTTGACGACACCTGGCAACTTTGGGCCCACGGAAAAGGTGGCAATAGCGGTTATAACAAGGTCATCCGGGCTGGCCAGGTTTTCTACAATGCCTTCAATCTGGTAAAGAAAAACCCCCGGGGCAATTGGAATTCCCGGAAACTTGGAATCCACTAGGTTTGCGCCCGGGTCCGCCCCGCCCTTGACCGAAAAGGCATCGACCTGCTTGCTGTAGGTCTTGGTGGTTTCGTCAAACACATCCTTGAAGGTGATGCTACCTCCCAGCATGACCCCCTTGAAACTGAGTGCCAGTGTGATTTTTAATGTTACGAGATCCGGGTTAGTCGGGTTGGTTTTGTATTGGAATTCCGCCTCGGAAATACGCAGCGGCCCGATGTACAATCCAGCCATCCTAAAGGTGAAATCACGCAGATCGATTTTGGAAACATACTGACCTGCTTCCTCATTCCATTCGCTGGTGATGAGCAGGCCCGGATTGGAGCGGGTCCCCAGGGAAATCCCGGCACTAACACCCTGATCCCCCAACTTCAGGGAAGGAGAACGATTGTTCAACGAGATGGCGCCAAATAACCCCCAAGTTCGGGTACCGCCCCCTTCAGTTGCTTCATAAACAAGTCCCAGATTGTTGATGCGGAAGGTGAAACCTCCCAGGTCCAACAGGCCGTTTTTGGTGCTTAACGCCACATCCACCCGGCGCAATTCCCCGTCCACAATGAGGATGCCAGGATTTTCCTTGGTACCGCAATCCACGGAGATATAATTCTTGGGCTCCGAAGCAATCACCTTGGTGCCCTGGGTGAATTTCTTGAAGCCATCCAGAGTCAGATACAGAACGCCGGAAAAACCGTAGGAGTTATCGCTGGACTTGTGCCACAAGCGGGTGGCTTTAGCCTCAAGGGAATTTTTGGCCAGGTCAATTCGCCCATCGATCTGGGCATCCCAGTCTTGAATGGCACCATCCCGGATCACAATACCATCGCCCGCAAAGGTTAAAGTGAAATCCCGTTTCTTTTTAGTGGCCAAATTGGCGCCCGAGTAATCAATAGTTCCCGTAATACGCAGATATTCCTTTTGGGTGCTGGCATCTATCCCCAACCGGGTAAATAATTGAAGTGCAAAAACATTGATCCCCTTTAACGGAAACACCCCGGGAATCCCTGCGGAAGAATTGGCCGTCATGGCGGAAAGGGAGTTTTGGGCAATCGTGAATTGCAAATCACTATATTCATATAAACCGTTTGGACCAACTCC
>JBDNHI010000035.1:0-7116 GCA_041694635.1 Gemmataceae bacterium
AAAGCTGGAACTTGATTGTTCCACCGGCCATATTGTTAGAATTAACGAGGAAGAATGGGTGGTAAACAAAGATGGCGAACTTGTCCTTAATGAAGATGAAGAATAAATTAATTTAAACTACACCCGATTTTATCCACAGTAAGTTAAGAGAGTAACGGCTAGGTAAAATTAGATAGGTGTTTTTTCAATTCTAGAGCTATACTTTGTTTTCCAAAGCAATTCGTGCCCCTCGGGGAAAAGGGCCGCTGGAGGAAAAATATTTGTTATTGCGGGGCTTTTAATTTCAATGCCTCTTATCAACAATCTGTGGTTAAGAATTTCATCCTCCCCACCGAACCTGATTATAACCTCGGCATTCGTATCGCCTGAAATAATTGATTGCTAACCACTTTGATTTTTAAAGCCGGGGCCATTTCTAAACACTACAGCCCCAGAATGAAGCATTAAAAAACTACCCTTGTGATGCCCGCTTATCTAAACAACAACATTGCTAAACGAGCGCACAAGCCGTTTGCTATTGGCAGGAAAACTGATTGTTCTTTGGTTTTGATCAAGGTACAATTCTTTTAGGCATTCGGATTTATATACGAATCGTAGTGCGAATGCAGATTTTAATAAAGCCAAAGCCCTCCAAAAGTAAACTAAACCTTCCTATACATTTTTTTAGAAACGAATTGTCTAATGTTAAGAATCACCTGAAAGCTTTTTTCCTTTTGCTTATGCTCAAGTTTTTTCCTAACCCTGATTTTTTGCTCCCTAAATAATTCTGCAGTGCGCGCTGTAGAAGAACCCATTAAAGGGCTGAAGGTCTACTCCATTGGCCATAGCTTCCATGTCTTCATGCCCAACCTTTTGGACCAAATCGCCAAATCCGCAGGTATCGCCGACCATAAGCAAGTGGGGCTTTCCTCTATTGGTGGTTCCTATGTGATTCAGCATTGGGATGTCGCAGAAGATAAATTCAAATCAAAAGCAACCTTGGAATCGGGCAACCTGGATATATTAACCATAGCCCCTCTTTTTCTTCCCGATGCTGGAATTGAAAACTTCATCAAGCTAGCATCCGAGAAAAGCCCAAAGATTCGTGTGCTGGTGCAAGAATTTTGGCTCCCCTTTGATGTAAATATCAACTTCCGTAAAGATAAACCAGGTATACCCAACCGCGATACTTTCGATGCGAAAAAATTGCAAGAAGAACACGACAAATACTTTGCTGCTATCGATGAAAAAGTGAACGCTATGAATAAAACCTATGGTGGAAAACCTGCCATTTTTATCGCCCCCGTTGGTCAAGCAGTATTAACTCTTCGCAACAAAATCGCAGAGGGCACCGCGCCAGGGCTTACCAAACAAACCGATTTATTCACCGATCCTATTGGCCATGCTAAACCACCTCTCGCTGTTTTAGTAGCCTACTGTTACTACTCACAAATTTTAGTGCAAATCCCCCGTTGGTTTGCCTGTTCCTCCCTCGCTTAAAGGCAGCGCAAATGAAGAAATCACAGCCAAGCTAAATCAGCTTTTACAAGAAATTGCTTGGACCACGGTCAGCACCCATCCCCTATCGGGTGTCAAGGCAAAGTAATTCGGTTTAGAACAAAAAACCCAACACCTTTAGACTATAAGTCCAAAGCTCGTTGGATTTATGTTTTAGCTGCTTGAATTTAACCACAGTTTTAAAACACGAATTGTCTTCTAAATAATCTTTTCTTTAAGTTGCTTCTATTGTCCAGAGGATATTAGAATGAAAATTAAATCTGAACTTTTGCAAATTCAGGCCAACCCCAGTTTTTATATGACCTGATTGCTGGACCTGGAAAACTCTGTCGCCTGAGAGAAGATGGCACTTTACCTAGTCTGCTGCAGCGCCTAGTTCGGCCGCATTCACATCGGATTTGTCTGTGTGAGAAATGCCATGTGTGTCGTCGCTGGACTGACGTAGCAAAGAGTCGTCGTCGAAAATGTCGAGATACTTGGCCGCAACCTCAGCTCCGAGGTCGAGGCGTGGCAACAAGTCGCCCCACTGACCAACGGTAAGCTCATAAACACTTGCGACAGTTCCCGCTCTGGGGCCGGTGAGAATGGCGACATAATCGCCAACTATGAACGGAGCGCCGTTGATATACCGGCATACGCGGATAACGAGCCAGGACACGGTAAAGGCAACAGCAATGTATCCAAGTCCAGACAGGCAGGCGTAAGCGAGCAAAAGACAAAGGACGGATGTAACCTCGGTGAAGACAGCCGGGAATACACCCTCGCGACGAAGAGAAATCGTGGCGGGAATCCAAAGCATCAATGTGCCGAGCACCAACGAAATCGTCATCGGTCGGGCACAAATGCGGTGGCACAAGGGTGGAAGCATATATCAGCGGCCTAACAGTTGAGTGAGCCGCGTGCGGTCTAGTTCGATACGAACTCACTGCAGCCGACTGAATGTGAACATACAATGCGGCAAACGGTTTGTCAACTACGCCATTGAATTTTCGGTTGCGTTCGATATCGTGTTATCCTGCGTGCAGGTAAGGACTGATGCGATGGCCAGTCATGTGAATCTGGTAAAACAAGTCGGGCCGGCTTCCGATGCGAGTTCAAAGTCGCCACTCGAACGAGCCAAGCAGATCGTGGCCGGGCTGCGCTGGGGTTTGGGCGATGTACCCTGAGGGAAACCTCTCGTTGGCGTCGTGGTGGTTGTTCAGGGCCAACCCCATTTGCTTGAGCTTGTTCAGGCACTGCGTTCGTGCGGCCGCTCTGCGAACCTTCTGGACAGTGGGAACTAGTAGGCCGATCAGGATGGCGATGACGACCAGGAGCTCGATCAACGTAAAAGCTTTGTGTTGTGGTCTTCGCATTCTATTACCCTCAATAAAGGTTCGGCTGATGTTATTGTTCGATGAGACTAAAAACCGGCCAATGATAAGATATTATTCGTGTACAGCGATCTGGTGCAAGCGTCCTCATTGGTCATGATGGTCCTATTTGCCGCGGCTGGCGTTCGAGCCTTGGCCGACCTGGTCCTGGGCGAATTTGAACGCAGCTTTCTCGGCCCTTTTCCAGTCGCCTGCTTTGGCTAGGCCGATGATCTGGTGGAACGCCGCCTGCTCCGGAGGCGTCATCTTGCCCTGGCTGATCGCCTTGTCCACGCCCTGCTCGACTTTGGCGAGTCGGGCTGGGTCTTTCGTGTTGCAGGCTGTATACAGCAGCTTCATCAATCCCAGGCTTTCCTTGCTCGTCACCGGCGGGTACTGCCGACACCCCGGCCACCAGAGCACGAACAAAGGCACGGCTAACAGCCCAGCCGCTCCGCTCAGCCACCAAATCCGGCATCGGTCGGGGGTATTGTCGTGGTTAGAATCCACCGGGGTTATCTCCCATGTTCATGCTGCTGAGCGCTGCCCAAGTGTTCAGGTTGATCGAAGTAGAGATGAACTGGACACGCCCATCCCCGAACATCACCTGTCCGCCCCCGGCGCTCCAGGGAGCGTACATCTGACAGACATGGCAAGTAGGGAAACTGGGGGGATGGATGACGCCAGGCTCGGTCGCGGCCGGTCCGCTATGGCACAGCACCAATGTCGCCGCGGTGTCACAGACAGTAAATGGGTATCGGCTCGGATCGATCGGACAGCAATCTGCCGTAGGGTGGACGCCGACCCATGTCTTTTCGCTGATGGTCGTGTGTTCACCGATGAACACGGTGTTGCTCAACCCGTCGGTGACATGGGTCATCCGCACCTTGCTGTTACGATAAAACGGCCCGATGCCGAGGAAGCCAGCCAGATCACCCGTAGGGTAGGCCCATGTCTCGTCCTGACCGTTGTTGGCCACATAATGCGAGCGGCCCCATTCTGCGAGCACCGTGCCGGTCTCCGTCTTCACCAACATGGTGCCCCCCTGATTCGGGGCGGCGGGGTTGATGAAAACCGGGATTGCAGTCTTCACCAGAATGGCGTTGGCCGGATCCCAGGCCGGCAGATCAAACCTCAATTGCCTGTGCAAATTATCCTGTTCCAGGTAGGGGAGCAGTCGAGCGCCCCAGCCCCAACCGAGCGGGCCATCCTGGGTGTCGGGGTTGACGTTCGGGCCAGTCGGGCTCGACTGGTAACCGGCTGGGAATACCTCGTTGGCGTCGTGGTAGCTATGCAGGGCCAGACCCATTTGCTTGAGATTATTGGTGCTCTGCAACCTGGCAGCCGCTTCACGAACCTTCTGGACAGCGGGAAGTAGTAGGCCGATCAGGATCGCGATAATGGCAATGATTACAAGCAGCTCGATGAGAGTAAAACCAGCGATTGATTTGGTCGATTTTGGTGTTTGACAATAGTCAGGATAAACAATGCTCATTCCTATCTCCTTTGTATTTGTAAAGGAGGCGGCCCATATTCAGGAAGCCTACCCCCGTTGCACCTGCTCATTAGTAGCGTAAGATAATTATGTTTTTAGTCAAGACTAATTGTTAAAGAAGGCGCAGTTAAGCAGCTCCACATCCAACCTAGTTTTTAGCAAACTTGTTTCTTTTAACCCGACAACTTGCGGGCTTTAGACTTCTTAACTCTTGCCTTTTCTTCCACCATCAATCCAGACATACCTTCCAACCCCAAGGTTATCACTCGCTCGCCCACCTTGATTTCATAGATCCCGTCCAGCGGTTGGTGGCTCAGAACTTTTACTGCGGCACCGGGCAGTAATCCAAGATTCGACCAACGCCTTAATCTTTCCGGATGTTCATCATGAACTTCTCGAATCACTCCCAAAATTCCGATCGGGAATTCATGCAACGGCTTGAGATTTCGTTGGGGAATCTTTCCCTCGCGCGAGGGGATAGGATGGCCATGCGGGTCTTCCTCCGGTTCCCCCAAATGCTTAGCAATGGCCTGTTCTAACCGAGGAGAAATGGCGTGCTCGAGTAATTCCGCTTCTGCATCTACCTCGCTCCAATCCAAACCTAAAACTTTGGTCAGGAACAATTCCACCAGGCGGTGCCTTCTTATTACATGCCTAGCTTCGGTGATCCCGCTAGGGGTCAATCGGGCGCCCCGGCTTACCTGATACTCCACGAAGCCATCACGAGCTAATCTACGCAGCATTCCGGTCACCGAGGCAGACCGCACCGCAAGCTTGGTAGAAACATCCATGGGGGAAACTATTTTTTCAGACCCGCCTAGGCTGTGAATCACCTTTAGGTAATCTTGAACAGCTCGGGTAATTAGCTTTGGCATTGCGGTTTTCTCGTCCCAGTTTAATACCCTATCAAGTGTATCGAATGAAATAGGCTCTGTCAGTAACCTTGCTTAGCAAATTCTGATTCTGCTTAAAATTCTGCCCCTATGCCCCCATCCACTTTACCTGCATCGCTAGCAATTTTATCAAGCTTTACCGCTTCTTATGTGCGGTTTAGATTACCCTCTGCGACTTATCTACGAGAGAACTTTCTACGAAATACCTTATCAAAATTGCCAACTTTTTTGGGGTCCTCTTCACACCTATTACCAAATAAGCCGTGAAAGCAAATGCTTTGCGAACTTTTACCCTCATCTCCAAACTTATTAACAAGATGGGTCAAATAAAAAGATATTTATTGCACTTTACGAGGCGCAATAACTATCTTTAGAAATCAAATAGCAACCAAACAGTTGAGCTTCAGATTACCATTCTACAAAACCTAAAAACTGATTGTTAATAATAATAGATTTATCAGCAATTATGCTACTTGCTGCAATCTGAGAATTATCAATGTAAACTTTTTTGCCAATAACTACACCATCGCCAATGTTTGATCTAAATATAACAGAATCATCACCAACGGTAATATTACTGCCAAGAGTGATTTGCACAGCATTATTATTTCCTGTATCTGCGCCACCATGAATTAATACATTAGTACCGAAGGTATTGTTGTTACCAGCCACAACACCTGATCCTACTAAAGCGTGAACGGTAACGCGGTCGGCCATTGATCTGATAGTTCCAAAAGCAAAAGGAGTTCCCTCATCTGCACGAATGGAGTCCTTAACTCCCATCACTAGCTCTAGCTGGGCCAAAGTGTTACCAAGGGTAACATTGCCTATAATGCGATTTCGAAAAGCAACATCGGCCTCGGTGACACCACCAATGGTTGGCGCAACTTGGGTTGGGTTAAAACTGCTAATTGGATTCAAACTGATACCATTCACCGCAGTGATTCCGGCTTCAAGATAAAGTGCATTATTTCCAATAGCTAAACTATCTCACCTCAATGACCTTTGCCATAAAGTCTCTTTCTCCTTGGGTCACCAATCCCACTTTGCTTGAACCAAGCTCTGCATCGGCTTGGGTTTGAATAAAAATGCAAACTTTAAGATACCCCCTACTTAAAAATCAGTAGGAGTATTTAATTGATTCTCCCCTTTGAAAATGTCATAATCATTTAAAGTGCGAAGCAATTTTGTAAACCTCGCCGAGTAAAAGATGCACACGAAAACTTTAATCTTAAGTATTCCACTGCTTCTTTGTTCGTTTATTCTTGCATCGTCTCAAATACCAAGCGAATCCGATAAAACTTTTGAAAAAGGTTTAAGCAATTATAATGCTAAAGATTATGCCAAGGCGATTGTGAATTTTTCCAAAGCGATAGAGCTAGATCCTAAATTTGAAGATGCTTATGTTTGCCGGGCTGATAGCTTTTATGAACTCAAAAAATTTGATGAGGCCTTCGCTGATTATTCCAAAGTGATAGAAATCGACCCCACTAATGTCGATGGTTATTCTGGAAGGGGAGCTGTTTACTATGAATTCAAAAAATACACCTTAGCGATTGCAGACTTTAATAAAACGCAAAAACCGAACTTTAGTAATTATCGGCAATGGCCCCCTTAGTAATTAAGAAAAACTCAAATCCTTGCTGCTAAGCTGGCAATAATCTTGATTCAGATTAAAAGAGGAGATGAGCTTTAGAGAATTAAGGAGATTTCTTGAAACAGCCAATCCCTTAACCTACCTATTCTACTAAGCTTGGTTTCCCTATAAATTTAGGAGTAATGCAATGGAAGTTGATGAAGCCGCTTTGCAATCTTTAATCGAGGCCAACGGTACCGAAGTTTATTCGGTTTCCTATGATGGTGGATCTCCGGGGCATAA
>JBDNHI010000036.1:0-6040 GCA_041694635.1 Gemmataceae bacterium
ACCACGGATCACACGGATGGCACGGATCAGAAAGCGGATCAGAAAGAAGACGAGAAGTCCCATCTCTCTTTATCCGTGTCATCCGTGAAATCCGTGGTCAAATTCCTCCCCGACCCCGACGGCATCATCCCCATTCTCGAAACTGATTGGGGCATCCGGGACGATGCCACGAATCGCTTCGTAGAGTTCATCAATGTATGCTGGCCGGGAAATACAACCACGGATAGCACAGATGGCACGGATGAAAAAAAAGAAGCAAAGCCCGGCGATTCTTTATCTGTGTCATCCGTGTCATCCGTGGTCAAAACTTCTTCTTACCTAGACGAGAACCTGAAGTTCGTCGCCGACAGCCTTGGCTCGAACCCCGGTGAGCAGCCACGGGACACAATCCGTCGCTTCCTTGCTACGGGGTTCTACAAGCATCACCTGTCGATGTATAAGAAACGCCCCATCTACTGGTTATTCAGCAGCGGCAAACAAAAAGCCTTCCAGTGCCTCGTCTACCTGCACCGCTACACCGAAGGCACCCTATCTCGAATGCGAACGGAATATGTGATTCCCCTTCAGGGAAGGATCTCTTCAAGAATAGAACAATTAGAAAGCGATAAGTTGAAAGCAAGCAGTATAAGTCAACGCAAGAAGTTCCAAAAAGAGCAGGATGATTTAAAGAAACAGCAAGTTGAAATGCTGGCCTTCGATGAGAAGTTAAAGGACTATGCCGATCAGAGAATTAAATTAGATTTAGATGATGGAGTAAAAGTCAATTACGCCAAGTTTGGCGACCTGTTGGCCGAGTCCAAAGCGATTTGTGGTACAAAGGAAGAGGATTGAACCATGGATTACACAGATTCCACTGATAATGAAGAGAGATAGAACGAAATTGTGCCAGTCGGTGTCTTATCTGTGTATTCCGTGGTATTTTGTGGTTCAAAACAAGGAGAATGAAATGTCGATAACCGTAACGATTGAAGAGGCTCAGGCGAAACTGAAGGAGTTGGTTCACCAACTGGCTCCCGGCGATGAAATAATAATTACTGAGCAACACAAGACAATTGCACGACTACGAGGCGAGTTGGATCAACCCATAAAACGCCCACCACCCGGATTGGGAAAGGGCAGCATTCTTTACATGGCCCCTGACTTTGATGAGCCACTGGACGAGATGAAGGAGTACATGGAATGAAACTCCTCTTGGACACCCATACTTTGCTATGGCTCGTAGATGGCAACCCTAATCTTAGCACTGGTGCTCAAGCGGCACTTGGCGATTCCGCAAACGCCTTGTTTCTCAGTGTTGCCTCAGTTTGGGAATTGTCGATCAAAACAAGTCGCACAAATCCTCAACTCACGCTTAACGATCCTTTGGTTCAGTACATCGCCAAGTGGACTGCTGCCTATCAGATTCAGGTGTTGCCAATCGACTTGTCTCATGCGTTGCATGTGGCAGGACTGCCAAAGCGCCACGCCGATCCGTTTGATCGGTTGCTGATCTCCCAGGCACAGGTGGAAGCGATGACGCTTGTAAGTGCCGACCGAAAGTTCGCTTTGTATTCCGTTCCTGTATTGTGGTAATTGGATAACTATGAGCGACCTTTCAAATATTCAAGATACATTAAAGAAAGCCTTTTTCCAAGAGGGGCAGCGCATCGTGTTTTGGCACGACCCCGATAAAGAATTTATAATCCTACTTGAAACCCTAGAGCTAGAAGGGATTACCACCATTCGACTCGATCAGGAAAGCCACCTGGAAGTAAAAATTCGTATAGAGAAGAACGAGCCTGATAAGAAGTTTTTGTTGTATGCGCCTAGCGAAGAACCCGATTACGAATCCGATTGGCTACTCGATATTAAACTATATAGCCGTAACTTTAGGGCCGACCGAGCTAGCATACTGCTTCAAGATTTAGGTTTGACAAAGCAAAGTTTAAAAAGCCATCTTGCCCTTAGGAAAAAGTTCTTCGATTCGAAAGATAGGTTAAACAAGCTGAAGGCAATTATCCTGCCTGAAGATAATGAAACCGATATCGACCGAAAAATGTTAAGTGTGGTTGCCCGAGCAGATCAACCCGAACTGTTTCACCTAATACATATCTTCTTTCACGGCTGGCTGGATGCCTCAGTATTCGACCTTGAAGTATCACCTACGCTGTGGGGGCAGGTTGAAAAATTAGAATTAGATGGCGCCTTTTGGGGTATGGTTGAAAACACTTTTGGTTACCAAGAGGAAACCGTTAGTCTGAAAAAGTTCTTGATTCGTTTGTTGGTGACAGATTTTGCACGGAAACTTGGCGCAGAAATCCCACTTGGCTTAAAGCCACTGATGTTGCCTGAAAAAGGCTGGCAGAATGCAGTCGTTTGTTTATCTCATTGGCGAGATAGTGCTATTCGTTTTGAAAGCTATGATATGCTTTCAAACGAAGTTGCGAATCTTATCCACCTAAAGAATCACTTAACCCATTACAGTTCTGAACAGTTGGTGCGGGTTCATACTTTCTTGGAAGTAGAGAAGCACCTTGCAAGTTGTGTAAGAGATTTGATTACTGAAAGTGAAGAGACGATCCAGATAGAACCCATCCGGGCGATTATTAGCCAAAGGCAATCGGGGCATTGGGCGAGCAGTGCCCTAGCGGATAACAAATATGCGCCCAGAGCTGGGCTTCACGCAGTCTACGATGCGTTTCTGGCAGCAGCAGAGTTTCTACTGCTTTGGCAAGAAAACAAAAACAGGCTCGAGTTTCTAACCCCTTTAGACTTATACCGTGCTTATGAAACCGAGCTGTACAAATTCGATCAGCTTTACCGCCATTTTTCTGAAGCTGCGAATATCGCAGAAGCTTCTGGTTGGGATATCGCCAAACCTACTCGCACAATGATCGAATTGCATTATGTCAATGGCTTTTTAAGTTCTTTATCTTTATCCTGGGGCAAATTCCTAGAAGCAACTGATGGCCTTCTTAACAACTGGCAGCTTAGCTCTATCCCAAATCAGTATCGTTTCTATGAACGCAATGTCGCTTCTTGGATTGATGCAAGGGAAACCGCTAAGGCCTTTATCATCATCAGCGATGCCTTCCGATACGAAGCTGCACAAGAACTGCTCGGCATTATCAACAATAAATACCGACTCGGGGCAACCCTTACTTCTCAACTGGGCGTATTGCCTTCCTATACCGCCTTGGGTATGGCAAGCTTACTACCCCACAAGAACATGAACTACAACGGCACCGAAGTTATAGTGGATGGAATATCTAGCATCGCTGCTAACCGTGGGGAAATATTGGCAAAGGTTGGCGGGGTCGCTTGTAAATCTTCAGCACTGATGACTATGAAAAAAGAAGAGGGCAGAGATTTCGTAAGAGATAAAAAAGTAGTTTACATCTATCACGATGTGGTTGATGCTACTGGTGATGACTCTAAAACCGAGGGCAAAACCTTCGAAGCCGTCAGACAGGCAATCGATGAGCTAGGCAATCTTATTTCTTACCTCAGCAATAACCTGAATGCAGGATACATCATTGTTACTGCGGATCATGGTTTCCTTTATACCGAAACCCCGCCAGGCGAGACTGATAGAACCAAGTTAAGCGAGAAGCCTTCCAACTCCTTTATTACAAAGAAACGCTATGTTCTGGGCAACAAGCTTGATGCGCAAGATGGCGTGTGGAAGGGTAAGGTTCGCACCACCGCAACCGTTGATGATGAAACCGAATTTCTGATCCCAAGAGGAACTAACCTTTTTCACTTCATAGGCGGTGCAAGGTTCATCCATGGGGGCGCAATGCCTCAGGAAATCTGCGTTCCTGTACTTACCATCAAACAAGTTCGAGACCTTATAAAACCAAAGGTCGTTGCCGTTCAGGTGCTTGGCACCCATCATCGTATCACTACGGGTGTTTGCAGATTCCAACTTTTTCAGATGGAGCCTGTGGGCGAAAAGCTTAAGCCCATAACTTTGCGTATCGGTATTTATGAAGCTGATAAGCCCGTCAGCGATATTCAAATGGTGAAATTCGATAGCGAAACAAGCAACTTGGAGGAACGAAAAAAATGGGTTACCTTCACTCTTACAGGCAAAAGCTTCGATAAAAAGAAACCCTACCGGCTTACTTTAATCGATGTCGAAACTGGAATTGAACAGCAAAGTGTGGAAATAATTATAGACAGGATGGTGTTCGATGACTTCTGATCAACCTTTGGTTCCGTCTCTAGATGACTTATTAAACCAACATTTCCAAGGTAAGGTTGTCCGCAAGGATTTGACCAAACTATTAAAAGAAGGGGCTAATGTTCCTGTCTATGTGCTTGAGTACTTGCTAGGCAACTACTGCGCTTCTAATGATGAGGCCATCATTGAGGAAGGCCTTAAAACAGTAAAAAAAGTACTGTCCGAAAACTATGTCCGGCCAGATGAAGCTGAGAAAGTTAAATCCAGTATTCGCGAACGGGGCAGTTTGAAAATCATTGACAAGGTTACGGTTACCTTGAATGATCGCAGAGATGTCTATGAAGCATTCCTCGGAAATCTAGGCGTTAAAAATGTCGAAGTCCCTAGCAACTTCGTCAAAGAATATGAAAAACTTTTAGCCGGGGGGATTTGGTGCATCGTTACCTTGGAATACTTTTACGAAGAGGAACAGCGATCTTCGCCCTTTATTCTGCGCGACTTAAAGCCAATTCAAATCCCCGGCTTAGATATGGATGAAGTCTATCAAGGTAGAAGAGGCTTTACCGAAGAACAATGGATTGATGTGCTTTTGCGATCAACTGGGATGGAGCCTGCAAATCTGATTACTAGGGTCAAATGGCATCTGCTTACCCGTATGATTCCCTTTGTCGAAAATAACTTCAATCTTGTAGAACTTGGCCCTAAAGGTTCAGGCAAAAGCCATATCTATAAGGAAATTTCACCCAATAGCATTCTAGTTTCTGGCGGACAAACCACCGTTGCTAACCTTTTCTACAATATGGCACGCAGGCAGGTTGGCCTCGTTGGCATCTGGGATGTCGTTGCATTCGATGAAGTGGCAGGTATCAACTTCAAAGACAACGATGGTGTTCAGATTATGAAAGACTTTATGGCAAGTGGTAGTTTCGCACGGGGGAGAGACTCGATAAGTGCTAAGGCTTCTATGGTCTTTGTAGGGAATATTAGTCAGGTTGATACTCTGGTGAAAACGAGCCATTTATTTGCCCCATTCCCTGATGTGATGATCGATTCGGCATTCTTTGATCGCTTCCACTCTTATCTTCCAGGCTGGGAAATCCCAAAGATGCGTCCGGAATTCTTCACCAACGCCTTTGGGATGATCTCTGATTATCTGGCTGAGTGGATGAGAGAAATGCGAAAGCAAAACTTCTCTGACGCAATCTTCAAGTTTTTCAAACTCGGTAAAGACCTTAACCAGCGTGACACTATCGCTGTTAAAAAAACTGTATCTGGATTACTGAAGCTTCTTTACCCACACGGCGATTATGACAAGGAAGCTGTAAGGCGATGCTTGGAATATGCTTTGGAAGGCCGCCGTCGAGTTAAAGAACAGCTAAAGAAAATAGGTGGTATGGAGTTCTTTGATGTGCATTTCTCCTATATCGATCTTGAGAATTTGGAAGAACGATATATCGGCGTACCCGAACAAGGAGGAGGCTCGCTTATTCCAGAGTCGCCACTTAATCCAGGGGTGCTTCATACCGTTGCTACGGGTTCTAGTGGGCATTTGGGTTTATATCGGCTTGAAACACAAGTCAGTTCTGGCTACGGTGCGTTTAAAACCTCTGGTCTAGGATCAAATTCGCAGGCAAAAGAATCGGTTAAAATTGGCTATGATTATTTTCAAGCCAATGGCACTAGAGTTAGTGGGTCGATTAAGTCGAGCGAACACGATTATCATCTTCATGTGGTTGAGTTGCATAACTCTGGGCCAGCGAATACTTTGACGCTTGCAACTTTTGTTGCCTTGGCATCTTCCCTGATTGGAAAGCCGATTCAACAACAGATGGTGGTTTTGGGGACGATGAGTTTGGGGGGGAATATTGTGCCCGT